>JANNQI010000046.1:0-180709 GCA_031400695.1 Sphingomonadales bacterium
CGACCCAAGAGCCGCAATTGAGGCTGTTGGCGAGGTAGCTGGTAAGCACCTAAGTCTGCATGACATGCGGCGGACGTTTACGAACATATCAATGCGCGAATGCCTCATTGAGAAGTTTCGCACAGACCTTTTGACTGGCCACAAGCCAGCGCAAGAGGACACTACATCGCGCAACTACCTCGACCTTGCGCACCTCGACTGGTTGCAACCCGAAGTGCAAAAGATCGGTGACTGGATTGAGCAGCAAGCCGCTATCGCAGCCAGTGCCAACGTGGTCCCCATAGCGCAACGAGCATGACGTATGGCGCGGGCTGCACTGTCACCGGCACAGCGCTGTTCGCTACCCGCCGCCGGTGTAAGGGCGGCAAGCTGCTTTTCGTGCCCCACGTCGCCCCGTAGCGAGCGTCTCATTTCGGGTCCTCAAAAATTTTCACCTTTACACTAGCATTCTGACTTTGATACGACTCCGGCACCCAAATGCCATACGCCATCAGGTGTAGGAAACAGCCGCAAGGCAGGCGTCAACTAGCAACCGCTCGTTAGCCTGCCTATTTTTATGTCCGGCGACCGTGCATCAATTGGAGCTCATAATATGTCTGATGATAAACAGTCGAAATATACGCATGTAAAAGCGTCGCGGTCGGAGCTGGAAGCTTTGAAAAATGATCCGTCGCTGACTGTGATAATGGCGTTTCGGCTTAATGAAAGCGAGCCTTTTGGGGTTACATACTTCAGAAACGACGAAGTAAGTTCGCCGCAAAGACTCGATGCACTAGCTGCATAATTTTATCAAACACCGGCGCATATACTTGTGCTAACATACCAGCACGGCCCGCTTCGTCTCTGATAGGGCGGGCCGTTATTTCAATCTCACCCAGCTTCGGCTGAAACTCCCAAAGCGTCAGGGCAATGGCGCAGGGAGTAAGTTTGTGACCACTGCACTCGATAACAGTGCCGCTGCGGCAGCACTTGGCATATCGCCGAACACCCTCAAATACTGGCGCTGCAAAGGACGCGGCCCGCGCTTCACAAAGCTGGCAAATTCAAAGCGGGCAGGGGTCCGCTATGACCCTGCTGATATTGAAGCTTGGAAAGCTGCGCGCAAGTTTGACAGCACCAGCGCCGCGACCGTGAGCCACCCTGATAGCAGGTCGTGAAAAGCGGCCAGATGCCACAACACCCAGCCGCTCGTCCGAAGTGGCTACCTCATCGAAAGAATAGCACCATGCAAAGCATAACTGGCCTCGTTGAAGGTCCGCAAGTGGCGAAAAATTCGCCGAATGCAAACTCAGCAAAATCGTCGCGCGGGAAAAATAATTCGGATGCGACCGCTTACACGATTTACTTGACTTAGGGGTAGGGGCGTCCAATGGCTGACTTGACACAATTCCAGCCAGCAGGTGGTTCTCCTGTGACTGGCGACGACCTAGACCGCTTCTTTAAGCTGGCTGCCCAAAGCGCGCCCGGACCGCACAAACGCCAACGCCGCATTCAACCAGATGATGAACGAGAGTTCAGCGAGTATGTAGTGCCGCGACCCGAACTGCACGACGTCGCGTTCTACGGTATTCTGCGCGATATGGTCAATGCCGCTTGCGAGCACTCGGAAGCAGTCCCGTCAACGGTCGCTCTGCATATACTTGCTCGCTTCGCCGTTACGATAGGTCGAACGGCCTACATCAATATCGGCGATGAGCAGCGTCATCTGCGTATGAACGCTTTGATAGTCGGTCCAACCTCCAAAGGTCGAAAAGGCACGAGCGCGGAGATGCCGCGCCGTCTGTTTAAGTTGGTCGATGATAAGCTGAGTTTTAATGCTCTGCCCGTGAAGGTGCTAACCGCTTTGGCAACTGGCGAAGGTCTAATCCATCAGGTTCGGGATCCCTACTTTGACCATGAAGGAAAGCTTCTGGACGCTGGCGTCTCAGACAAGCGGCTGCTTTGCAATGTCAGCGAGTTTGCAGGGGTGTTGGCGCAGGCCCGTCGAGAGGGGGCGACTATCAGTGTTGTTCTGCGCGATGCGTTCGACGGCGTGACGCTAACGATTCCAACCAAGACCTCGTTCAATCAAGCGACCGATACGCATATTGTCGTTATCGGTTCGGTGCCGGAAACCGAAATTGTTTCGACGCTAAAAAGCACTGACATAACGAACGGTCTCGCGAACCGATTTCCCATGTTCTATTCCGTTCGGACGAAATCGTTGCCATTCCCGAAACCTACTGACCCCGTCCTTCTGGAGCAATTTGCTAATCACATTGCTGGGGCGATGTATGGTGCGACCGCGATAGGTGAAGTTCGCATGACCGCCGAAGCTCGGGATTATTGGCGATTCATTTACACCGATCTTGAAGAGCGGGCGCATCCTTCTGACGTGGCAGCTCTTCTGGCTCGGCAAAGCACCTACACGCTTATTTTTGCTGCGTTGCTGGCATTGCTGAACAAAGAGAAGGAGATTGGCCCCGACCATCTAACGGCGTCGCGTGCATGGGTTGATTATTGGGAGGCGACGACCCTGTTTGTGTTTTCCAATGGCGAGAAGAACGAGCAGGCCATTAAGATGGGTGCGCTTAAAAATGACATTGTTGATGTGATCGCCATTTTGGGTGGACGCGATGTTTCGCATAGTGACGTCGCAAACAAGGTCACAAACAAGTATCAGAAGCGTTGGCCGCTCGCCAAGGACGTCAAGGTTGCTATCGAACTTCTGCAACGGGAATCGCCGCCGCGTATCTTCTCAAAGAGCGTTACCACAAACGGGAGAGCGGCGAACCTATACAGCCTTCAAAAATCAGATGACGATTAGTCGCGGAATCGACCGTAGTTCCGGTAAGTCTTTTCCCCCTTACCCCCAGCTTGGCCCCACAGCGCAAACTGTTGGAATAGGGGTTAATACCCTTTCCCCCCTTTTTACCTGCACTCAGTTGTTAGCGCCATTTCCAGCGACATAGGGTGGCACGGGGGAAAAGGGAAAAAGGGGGAAAGCGGCTGCCATATTTGGTCGGCCATTGTGGTGACCTACAAATACCTTGTTTGAAGGCCTAGCGCGTCTGAACTGACCTAAGTAATTGTTATTGCTTATATCATTTGCGGACCCATAACCGAAATTGGTAGCCTGTAAGCCCATCATAACTTTGATCCGAAAGTTGAGCCTACAAATGTCCGAACCCATCGATTCGAGGGTCAGTCCCTCCCTTCATCCCATAAATGTCCGTGAGCTTGACGGTTACGATTCCGAAACTGAAACGCTTCTTGGCATCACCGAAGGCGCGTTTGCCGAAGCATATCAGGGTCTGTCTGAAATACATGACGCCCGCATAAAAGCCGCTGCCAACCCGACATGGACGGAGGCGCAGCAACTTGTGCAGGTCGATGACTTTGCGCAGGCACAGGTCAAACGGATCACTGGTCGCCTCGATAGCGCCGCCGCCAATTTGCAAAATGTGGTCACCAGTATTGAGCAGGAACTGACCGCGCCCGTCGAGAATAGTGCGGGCGGGTTGGTATCTACGGAAATACGAGCGCACGTGAAAGCCATGAAGGATGAAGAGCGGTTTGGTTTTGTTCGCGCCGCTATCCTTTCAGACGACAAGCGAACGGCGACCGCGATTTTAGGCGCGCCCAGCTACCTGTCAGGTCTGACCGCAGAAATGCAGGAAGTGCTGACCCGTATGTTTCACGAACAGCATCAGCCTGTGCAGGCGAAACGGCTGAAAGCCGCCAAGGGCGCGCTCGATCTGATCGCCGAACGCAAACCGCTTATTTTGCTCGAGAGCAGCAAAGCTGTCGGCGCCCCAGCTAACAAGATTGCCCAAATGCGGGCAGCCAAGCTGGCAGCGGAAGCGGCTGTATCGCGGCGTGATGCTTGAACCGTGGCTGATATATCAAATCGGATTTGACCTATGAGCGACCTAGAAACGCCGCCGTGGATGCAAGGGTGGAAACCAACACCGCCACCGGAAGGTGTGGTCACTTCAGTTGGCAACCCCCTTTGGTTCAAAGGCATGGAATCGCCAAACCCGAACGGTCGCCCGCGTGGCATAACTGACAAGAAAACGAAGCTGGTTCAGCGGATGCTGGACGATGCGGAAGGTATTGTTGACGCCATTATTGCCAAGGCACTTGAAGGTGACAGCAATTCAGCCAGCCTCATTTTGAGCCGCGTCCTCCCCAGCATAAAAGCACAGGCGGAGAAGGTGCAATTCGATTTTGACGCGGATGCACCTGTCAGCAAGCAGGTTGAAATGGTCCTTGCCGCTATCGCTGACGGTGTTGTCGCGCCTGATGTAGGCCGCCAGATCATCGACGCCATTAGCAGCTTGGCAACGGTGCGGGCCGGTGAGGAGCTTGAGCAGCGCATTCTGGCATTGGAGGACGCAAGCCGTGGGTGAACACAACTCGCAATTTTTGTCGCTCGCTCAAAAGACGCCGGATACGACCGCTAACCGCAAGATTGACCACATGGGGGCAGGGGCATGACCATCATAAGAACGAAGCGGAACATGGTTCGCGTGTTCGAGCCGCAGCCTCAACACGATATGTTTGTTGAAACGCTGACCTGTCCAAACGACGGTAGCAATGTCTATCGCACCTTGTTCGTTCAGCCAATTACGCATTGGCAGGAAGCGCTAGATTGGGCGGTGGAAATAGCGGACCAAATGAAGTCGCCTGTCATCATTGCGGCGATTGGCGGTGAATCGTTCCTGCGCCGTCACGAGCAGCGCGTCCAGCGCGCCCTGCGCGGTATGAACGACCAACAGCGCGGTGAAATGCGGCAGGTCGTCATTGCCGCTTGTGCCTCGGTCATGCGGGACTGTGACGACCGCCAACTTCGAGCTGAGTGCTTTGACATACTGGTCAAGCTTCGCGTCGTGAACGGATAATCACATGGCATTGCGCGCCTTACAGAAGCGTGTGGTCAAACTGGAGCGCGCCGCAATGGCCCGCCCTTCGCCCTTTGCGATCTGGTTCGGGTCGATTGACCTTTATATCGAACGGCATGTCATGCTCGAAATTGCAGACGGGAAGCTAGACGCGCTGGACATGGTGGACATTATTGCGGTGCTGCGCCTTTGGGAAACGGATGGCACTTGGGACCGCGCTCATGCTTACTGACGCTGCTAGCTAATGCACAGCAGTTCGGCAGGCTCGATGTTCAGCGCGTGAGCAATGCGCGCAAGCACTAGCACTGACGGGTTTCTCTTTCCGCGCTCAATGCCACCGACGTATGTTAGGTCGATCTCCGCCGCAAATGCCAATTGCTCTTGGGTTAGCTGGGCTTGCTGGCGCAGCCTCCTAACATTGTTTCCGACGATGGCGCGCCAATCCTGCATCCGCAGACGCATGACGATCGAGCATATATTCTCTAGGGAATATAGTCCCTATTAACTTCTGAATTATACAAGGGTGACGATGAAGGGAGGGCAGTCCATGACCCGCAATTTGAAAAGAATGTCCAGTCAGGCGTTGAAGTTTGGTCTAACGCTGGCTGCACCATTGACGTTGAGTGCTACCGCTAGCGCTGCTGAACCCGCCAACACCCCGCAAATAAGTAAGCAATTGGAAGCAGTCATTGAAGCATATCTGTCCGTCTATTTTGCTCTTGGTGCGTGCGACGGATTTATTGCTCCTCAAAGGGAAGCACAGTTTGACCCGTATGGACCGGCGCTAGAAAAGTGGCCTGAAAGCTTAAGGCGTCTCATGGTGCGCACGCGGGAAGAGGGCCGAATTAGCGGCAAAAGCGTAGCCAAAGAAAAGGGACTAACGCTCGATGAGCGCAGGGAACTTTGTCAATCGCAGATGGACAGTGCCGCAGACGACTTGGAAAGCGCCACTGCAAAATACGATGCGTCTAAGATAAACTAGGAGTCGCGTGGAGCTGAAGTTATCGGACTGAAACGTCAACCGGCCCGCCAAGCGTGCCTTCTTCGTTCCACTCAATGTTGTCTGTTCTTATAAAAGCCACCTTCACGTTCGGGTTTCGCTTTTTGAATTGCTCATCCAGATAAGCTTGAGGTTCATTAAACTCGATATTGACCTCATCGTCGCCGTAGCTTTTGACGCGGTAGAACGTAAGTCCTCCGCTGAAAGTCAACTTATCGCTATCTTTGCAAAACGCTAGTTGGCTGCGCAGGTCGCCCACAGTAAATTCATCACTCATCGTTTTTCCTTTCATCTCTGAAAGATAGTAGCATCACCGAAATAGTGAAGGGTCAAAAAGCCCATTGCTGCGGAAGAGCGTGCAGCAGCTAGAAATACGCTAGACAGCGGCGCACAGAACACCAATTGGCGGCGGTCGGTGGCGCATAAGTGGCTGTTTTTATGTGGTAAAATTGGTCGGGACGACAGGATTCGAACCTGCGACCCCCACACCCCCAGTGTGATGCGCTACCAGGCTGCGCTACGTCCCGACCGCCAGCGGGCGCGCTGCACCCGTTGGAAGCGCGCCTATATGGCGGCGCTTTGGTAAAAGCAAGGGCGGTCTCGGCGCTTTGACGTTGCGTCTATGGGGTGCAGGTGATAATCGCGCTCGATTGTTTCACGGTGCCACCATAATCGCGGCACCTTCATAATAAAGTCGCGGGGATTATCGCATGAATTCGTTTATATTTTTGGCTGCGCCTGCCGGCGCAAGCAGCTCGGCATTTTTAGTTCAGATATTTCCACTGCTTCTGATTTTCGTTGTTTTCTACCTTTTCCTGATCCGCCCGCAGCAGAAGCGCGCGAAGGAGCATCAGGCGAAAATCGACGCTGTGCAGAAGAACGACGAAGTTGTCACCGGTGGTGGCTTGATGGGCAAGGTGACTAAGGTCGCCGATGACCATGTCGAAGTCGAAATCGCCCCGAACGTACGTGTGAGAGCGGTGAAATCGACGCTGGTCAACGTCACCCCGCGCGGATCAAAAGCAGCCAATGATTGATGCCCCGGGGTTGAAGCGAGCGAACGCTGACCCCAAATCTCGTTTCTCCATTCCGTTCGGAAATACCCTATGCTAGATTTTCCCCGTTGGCGCGTCTGGATGCTCAACATTCTCGTTATCACGGGCGTATTGCTTGCCATTCCAAGTGTGTTGCCGACCAATATCCGTTCGCAGGTGGCGCAGTTCCTGCCGACGCCGACGATCAATCTGGGCCTCGACCTGGCGGGCGGAAGCCACATTTTGCTCGAAGCAGACACATCGCAACTTGCCCAAACGCGGCTAGAGGCGCTCGAGGACGGTGTCCGTTCCGCTATGCGCCGCGCCGAGCCTCGTATTGCTATCGATGATGTCTCGCGTTCCAACGGGGAATTGAGCTTTACCGTTACCGATAGTTCGCAAATCGACGCGGCGCGCGAGGCATTGCTCTCGGTGACGAGCAACGCGACGGGCGGACGCGACTGGAATATCGGGGTCAATGACGGCAATCGAATCATCCTGACGGCTGCTGGTTCCGGAAACGAAACCGCGCTCGACCAGGCAATGGATACGGCCAAAGACGTCATCGACCGCCGCATCAACGCATTGGGCACGCTGGAGCCTACGATCATCCGTCAGGGCGATAACCGCATCGTGGTTCAGGTTCCCGGCCTTGACGACCCGGAAGCGCTGAAGGCGCTCATCGGCAAAACCGCCAAACTTGAATTCAAGCTGGTCGACGAGCAGGCCGACCCTGACCAGACCGCCAAAGGCGTGGCGCGCGTCGGCAGTCAAGTGTTGCCGTATCCGTCGAACCCAACCGGTCTTCCCAACATTGCGGTGCGGCGTCTGGGCGGAATCGCTGGCGACAAGCTCGTTAAAGCCGATCCGACATTCGACCAGCAAACAAATGAGCCAGCGGTCACGATCCAGTTCGATGGCGAAGGCGGGCAGAAATTTGCCCGTATGACTCAACAGAATACCGGCAAGCTGTTTGCGATTATCCTTGATGGGCAGGTCATTTCGGCGCCACAGATCAAGGAACCGATTTTCGGCGGCATCTCGCAGATTTCGGGTAGCTTTACTGTGGAAAGTGCAAACCAATTGGCAATTGCCCTGCGTTCGGGTGCGTTGCCGGTTGATCTGAAGATTGTCGAAGAGCGTTCGGTCGGCCCCGACCTCGGCAAGGATTCGATCGAACGTGGCGTACTTGCGGCGGCTATCGGCACCACCGCCATTCTGGTTCTGATGTGGCTCGTTTATGGGCGCTTCGGGCTCTATGCCAATGCTGCTTTGGTCATCAACATCTTGCTGATTCTCGGCGTGATGGGAATCGCCAATGCGACGCTGACGCTTCCGGGGATCGCGGGTTTCGTGCTGACCATCGGTGCGGCGGTGGATGCCAACGTGCTGATTAACGAGCGAATACGCGAGGAACTCAAACGCGGCCGGCGGATCGTGCAGGCCATCGAGTTCGGTTACAAGGAAGCCAGTCGCGCGATTTTCGATGCAAACAGCACCAACGTGATTGCTGCCGTTTTGCTCTTCATTTTCGGCTCCGGGCCGATCCGTGGCTTTGCCGTGGTTTTGATGATCGGTATCGTCACATCTGTGTTCACCGCTGTTACACTGACCCGCATGTGGGTCGCCGGATGGGTCAAGCGCACCCGCCCGCAAGAATTGACGATTTGAGGAAAAGCCCATGAAACTGCTCAAGCTTGTTCCCGACGATACCAATATCGATTTTATCAAATGGCGCGTCGGTGCATTTATCATCAGCCTGTTGCTGATGGCGGCGTCGGTCGGTCTGGTTGCGACAAAGGGCCTGAATTTCGGTGTCGATTTCATCGGCGGTCAGATGATCCGCGCGACCTTTACCCAAGTTGCAGCTGCCCCTGTTGCCGAGCTGCGTGAAAAAGTCGCGACACTGGGCTATGGCGAACCCACTATCCAGCGGTTCGGTGCGGAAAACCAGGTATCGATCCGCATGAAGTTACCCGATGGCGCGGACAAGAACCCCGAGCTTTCAAACGCAATGGCGACCAAGATTACCGGCCAGTTGAAAGCCGATTATCCCGGCGTGCGGATCGACGGGGTGGATTCGGTGTCGGGGAAAGTGTCGGAGGAACTGTTCAGCAAGGGGATGCTCGCACTCCTTGCCGCAATGGCGGGCGTTTCGCTTTATATCTGGATCCGGTTTGAATGGCAGTTCGGGGTAGGGGCGATTTGGTCTCTGCTGCACGACGTCACTTTGACCTTCGGGCTGTTTTCACTGACTGGCATGGAATTCGACCTCAACATCATCGCGGCTTTGCTGACGATTATCGGATATTCGCTCAATGATACCGTTGTGGTCTATGACCGGATACGCGAAAATCTGATGAAATTCCGCAAGATGGATATGGTCGGATTGCTGAACCTGTCGGTGAACGAGACTTTGTCGCGGACCGTTATGACCAGCGTATCGATTTCGCTGCCGCTGTTGGTATTGGTGTTTTTCGGTCCCGATGTGATTTACGGATTTAGTCTCGCCATGTTCTTCGGCATCGTGGTCGGTACTTATTCGTCGATTTATCAGGCTGCGCCGATCCTGATCTGGCTGAAAGTTGGTTCGCACAGCTTTGTGCCAAGCGAAAATCAAGGTTCTGCACCGAAGGGTGAGCGAATAAGCGAAGGCTTTGGCGCTCAACCTTAAGCCACGACTCTTCGGAAAAATGCCGCCAATTGTCGGGCATTTTCGTCCCATGAAAATGCGCTGACATTAGCGGCAACCGCTTCGCGTGAAGGTGGGTTGGTGAGGATGTCAGTGATCGCCGCGGCAATTGCGTCGGGCGTGCGCTCGACGATGCGACCGGCTTCGGGAGTTTTTACGAGTTCGCGGATACCGCCGACATCGCTGGCGACAATGGGTGTGCCACAAGCCAGCGCCTCGACCCAAGCGTTGGCAAGTCCTTCGCTCGCGGACACTAACGCCATGACATCCGCAGCGGCGAACAATGCCGGCAAATCATCATGCGGCATGCTGCCCATGAAGCTGACACGGTCGGCGACGCCCAGTTTAACGGCCAGTTCGCGATAATCCCGATCGCTTCCGCCTTGGCCCACCAACATAAGTGTAGCGTCTGGCAGCGCAGGCAAGGCGGCAATCAGCAAGTCCTGGCCCTTGCGCGGAATCAGCGCCCCAACGCTCAGGATAAGCGGCCCGGTGATGCCCAACTTAGCCTTTTCGACATTGCGGTCGCGTGGGACAAAACGCGCTTGGTCGACGCCGGTGTGATGGACGATGATCTTGTCGGCATCCATGCCGAGCGCGACCATATCGGCTTTGAGCGCGCCTGATACTGCCAGCAAACCCGCTGCCTTGTCTGCGGCTTCGATAATTTGCTCTCTGCAACCCGGCTGCCCGCCCCAGTGATGGATATCAGCACCGCGCGCCTTGATCGTGAAAGGGATACCAAGTGCTTTCGACAACTGCATCGCGGCAGGACCGTCTGGATAAAAGAATTCAGCATCGATCAGGTCGAAACCGATTTGGGCGTGGAGACGTTTTGCCAGTGGAAGGACCGCGCGTGCAATCATGCCCGGGTTAAGTCGCCCGCCTATCTTCGGAATAGCCGTAAAGCGGGGGCGATACACATCGAGTTCGCCCCATACTTCGTTGTGGAGGTCGCTGAGCTTTGCCGTTTCGCCGAATAGGCTCAGCGGCCAGGGCGCGATGCCTATGGGGTTGATAACGGTAACCGCACATTCTCGCACTGCGGTTAAGGCGGCCGTCTGACGCTCGATGAATATGCCAAAATTTGGGCGTGATGTTGCCGGGAACAGCGTCGAGAGCGTCAGGATACGCAAGGTTTGCGCCTAGAGCGCCCGAACCAACCGAACCGCTTTGGCAATCCATGCCGGGTCGGTTACTACCTGCTGCTTTGCACCTGCTTCCAGCGGTAATATGTGCAGCTTGCCGTCCTCGCGACCCAGCAATCGCCCGAAGACGAAACGCCCACCTGGCCGTGGCACGAGGACGTCGAGATTGAGCGCCGAAGCATAGGCTTCCGGCTGCAACTGCTCCATCCAAAGCTCGTCCCCGCGCCGGTATTCGCCGATTGCAGCGGCAATCCGCAATCCGACCATCGTGCCTGAGACATTGGGCACCATGATCCGCTCTTCTTTGGTCGGCGCGTGGGTGCCGTCATCGTGAAGCACTGCCGCGACTGGCAAATATCGCTGGTCGGGAAGGGCTACCAGATCGCTTGAGTCCACTCCAAGCGCATCGGCGATGCGGTTGATCCAGATCAGCGATAATACGCGCGTACCCGTTTCCAAGCGCCCGATTGTTTGTGCGGTGGTCTTGGGTTTGCAGCGGTCGGCGACGTCGGCCAGCGTCAGTCCTTTTGCCTTGCGAACATCGCGTATTCGGCTCTGCATCGTCTCACTCCGATTACCAGATAGGTTTTTTCTTTCCTACAATAATCACCGCATGGCAATAGTGATTCGTTAGTTATGGAGAACCGCCAATGCCCCGCAAAATGCCAGCCGCACTCAAATATTCTGACCCGAGACCGCTTTGCGAGCGCCCGATACACGAACCGGGCGAAAGCAAACGCGGACGTTCAATGACCCGCAGCGTAACTATCAATCTGGCGGAATCTCCGCTGTCATGGCTCCATTCGCGCGGGCATCTCACCGACCGGCAATTGCTTGCCGGAGAGAAGCTGCGCGGCGATTATGAAGCGGCGGCTATGGGCCCGCATATTACGATGCGCTGGGAAAATGTGCCGTTAGCGCGGCAGAAAAGGGGGGCTCCTTCGGGATTGAACCAGACCGAAAGGATGATTTCGGCCAAAAAGCGGTTTGATGAAGCACTGGTGGCGCTGGGGCCGGATCTTGCCGATATTGCTTGGCGGGTGATTTGCGCTGGCGAAGCCATGCCAGTTGCCGAACGCGAAATGGCGTGGCCGGTGCGGTCGGGTAAGCTGGTGTTGCGGATAGCACTGGATAGATTGGCGGGATTTTACCGGTTTCCAGTTTAGGACGCCATTTCTTCGACCAACATTGCCAATTCAAGCCAGCGCTCCTCGGCTGCGGCTTTTTCGGCGCGCAAGGCATCGCAATTTGCCGTCAATTCAGCGAAGCGGTCTGGCTTGCGTGTGTACAGCGACGGATCTGCCATCTCGGTTTCCGCAGCAGCAATCTCTGTGTCGATTGCCTCTATCCGCTTGGGTAGCAAGTCGTAATCGCGCTGGTCCTTGTAGGACAGTTTCGCGGGGCGCTTACTTGTTGGATTTGGAGGGGGTGGGTTTGCCGTGAACTTACTGACGTTTGTGCGCGTTTCCGGCCGGTCACGCCGGTCGCGTTTGGCTTCCCAATCGGCATAGCCGCCAGCAATGATGTCGACATTTCCTGAACCGTCCAATCCAAGCGTCAAAGTCACGGTGCGATCAAGAAAGTCGCGGTCGTGGCTCACGATCAGCACGGTGCCGTCATAGTCGGCAATCACCTCCTGCAGCAGGTCGAGTGTCTCGAGGTCCAGGTCGTTGGTCGGCTCATCGAGCACCAGCAAATTGGCTTCGCGGGCAAATTCACGCGCAAGCAATATCCGCGATTGCTCGCCACCCGACAGCGTGCCGATGCGCGCTTCGATCAATTCGGGATTGAACAGGAATTCCTTCAGATAGCCCTGAACATGTTTGCGCACCCCGCGCACATCGATCCAGTCGCTGCCGTCGGCCAGCACGTCGCGGACACGTTTTTCAGGCGTAAGCAATTTTCGTTGCTGGTCGATGACGATTCCAGTGAGCGTAGGCGACAGCGTAATTTTGCCGGTGTCGGGCGCAGTCTCGCCGGTCAGCAGGCGGATCAGCGTCGTCTTGCCGGTGCCATTGGCCCCGACAATACCGATGCGGTCGCCGCGCTGGATACGCAGCGTGAAGTCCTTGATAATCGTGCGTTCGCCGAAGCTTTTGCCGACATTTTCGGCAGCAATCACGGTCTTGGTCTTGCTGTCGTCGCTCGACGCCCCAAGTTTCGCTACACCCTGAGGCCCCATCATCGCCGCCCGCGCGGCGCGCATTTCCCACAATTTCGCCAGACGCCCCTGATTGCGCTTGCGCCGCGCAGTCACACCGCGTTCGAGCCAGTGCGCTTCGATTTTCAGCTTGGCATCGAGTCGGTCCGCATTGCGCGCATCTTCGGCATAGACCCGCTCGGTCCATGCGTCATATCCGCCAAAACCGATCTCGTTGCGGCGGAGCAATCCCCGGTCGAGCCAGAAGGTCTGCTTGGTCAGCCGGGTAAGGAATGTCCGGTCATGGCTAATCACCATGAACGCGCCGCGATACCGCGTCAGCCAGTCTTCAAGCCATTCGATAGCGGCGAGGTCGAGATGATTGGTCGGCTCATCAAGCAACAGCAGATCAGGTTCGCTCGCCAGCGCCCGGCAAATCGCGGCGCGGCGTTTTTCGCCGCCGCTCGCGGTTTTGGCTTCGCGGTCGAGGTCGATGCCGAGTTGATCGGCAATCGCGCGCACCGCATATTCGGGGGGGCCTTTGTCGCCATGAACTGCGAAATCGACCAGCCGGTCAAACGAGGCCACATCCGGGTCTTGATCGAGCATCACGATATTGGTGCCCGGAACAACGACACGTTTGCCTTTGTCGGCTTCGACGGTACCAGCGACAAGCTTCATCAGCGTGGTCTTGCCCGCGCCATTACGCCCGATGAGCGCCAACCGATCACGCGCGCCGATAAACAAGTCGATATCCTGAAACAGCCATCCACCGCCTTGCTGGAGAGCGAGTTTCTCAAAAGCGAAAATGGGGGGCTGCGACATATTGGGGGTCGGATAGGGGGAAGGTTGACCTTGCGCAACCCATCGCGCAAAGCTCCGTCCATGCGCAGTATCTATCTAAACGGCAGCTACATACCTGAAACCGAAGGCAAGGTCTCCGTCTTCGACCGTGGCTTCCTCTTTTCTGACTCGGTGTATGAAGTCGTTTCCGTTCTTGACGGCAAACTCGTCGATTTTGACGGCCATGTCCGCCGGCTTGCACGCTCGCTGGGTGAACTTGGCATCAAGGGAGCGCCGGATGCAGATGCTTGGCTGGCCATCTGCCGCGAGCTCGTGACGCAAAACGCCGTCGAAGAAGGCATGATCTATTGGCAGGTGACGCGCGGAGCGCCCGCAGACCGTGACTTCGTATTTCCCCCTGAAAACACAGCACCAACGGTTTTGGCCTTTACTCAGTCTCGGTCTCTTGCCGATAATCCAGCAGCGGCATGCGGCATCAGCGTGGTGACGTTGCCGGATCTGCGATGGGGCAGGGCGGACATCAAAACTACGCAATTGCTGTATGCTTCGCTGATGAAAAATGAAGCCATCGCTCATGGTGCGGATGATGCATGGATGGAGCGCGGCGGTGTCGTGACCGAGGGAACCGCGCAGAACGCGCATATCATTACCAAAGAGGGCGTTCTGGTAACCCACCCGCTCAATCGCGAGATTTTGCACGGAATCACCCGCGCTGCCGTGCTGCCGATGGTCTCGCAAACCATCGAAGAACGGCCCTTCACCGTCGCCGAAGCGGAACAAGCCGCCGAAGCCTTCGTTTCCTCGGCCTCTGGCTTTGTGATGCCGGTTGTTCGGATCAACGGCAAGATCATCGGCGATGGCAAACCCGGTTCGGCAACCATTCAGCTTCGCAAAGCCTATATCGAATGGGCGCGCAGTACAGCAATTTGATGGCGTGATTTTGCGAAGGAATAAGAAATGCGTAAATTAGTTTTAGCAGCTCTACTGGCGACGGGCAGCATGACAGCGGGAGAAGCAATGGCAACGCAGGTAACAATTGCGGCGACCAATCCGGTTATCGATCTGACAGTCAGCGAGACGGTCGAGACGAAACCCGACATCGCGACTTTTTCGACTGGCGTGCAGACAATGGCACAGACCGCGAGCGAAGCGGTGCGGCAGAACAATGTGCAAATGGCGTCGGTCGTGGCGCGGCTGAAGAAATTGGGCATTGCAGACAAAGACATCCAGACCACGCAAATCAGCCTGAACCAGCAGTTCGACTATCGTGACGGACAACAGATATTCAAGGGGTTCCAAGCATCTAACATGGTCAATGCCAAGCTGCGCGATCTCAAAAAGTTGAGCGCATTCCTCGATGCTTTGGCGGTCGATGGCGCAACAAATTTCAACGGCCCGACATTCGGCATCGACGATGACAGCAAATTCATGGAGGCCGCACGCGACAAGGTGTGGGCGACCGCGATGGCGCGGGCAAAGTCGATGGCGCGCAAGGCTGGCTATACCGACGTGCGCGTGCTCCGTGTCGAGGACGCCAACAATCAGGGCGGCGGTTATCCGACGCCAATGATGGCGCGGGCAATGGACGCATCGGAAAAGTCGACGCCGATTTCGCCAGGCGAACTGAGCATTGGCACCACGCTTTCCTTCACTTTTGAAATGGTGAAGTAATCAATGAATAAGGGGCATTATCCTTTCCAAAAGGTTGATGCCCCATTCAGTTTATGTTCAACGCGTGGGAGCTAGACGGAGGTGATGTTGAACAAGACCCATTTTCTATCGGCGTTTGCCTTAGCCGTAATGATGGTTGCAAATCCAGTCGACGCACGCCGTGACGACCAGCAGGGCGCGCGTCAGGATTCGGCCGAAGGCAAAGTCAAATCGTTGCGCGAAATCGAAGGTACTGTCGTGCCAAGGATGCGCGGTATGCAGTATCTCGGCCCCGAATATGACTCGACCGCACAGGTCTATCGGTTGAAATTCATTAATGGCAATCGCGTCATCTTTGTCGATATCGATGGAAAGACGGGCGGCGTGTTGCGCCAACGCTGATTGGAATTTGCGCGGGGGCGCTAATCTGCTAGCCCTTATCCCGACAAAATAAGCATACAGAAGGGGACAGCATGCGCATCCTTATCGTTGAAGACGAACCCACATTAGGCCAACAACTGAAATCGACTTTGGAAGGTGCCGGCTACGCCGTCGACCTGTCGGTCGATGGCGAAGACGGCCATTATATGGGTTCGACCGAAAATTACGACGCGGTGATCCTCGATCTGGGTTTGCCGGAAATTGACGGACTTACGGTGCTCGATCGTTGGCGCAAGGAAGGGCGTAAGTTCCCCGTGCTCGTGCTGACCGCGCGCGATAGTTGGTCGGACAAGGTCGCGGGTCTTGATGCAGGTGCCGATGATTATCTCGCCAAGCCGTTCCAGACCGAAGAGCTGATTGCGCGGCTTCGGGCGCTTATCCGTCGTGCTTCGGGAAATGCTTCGTCGGAACTCATGGTCGGCGATGTGCGTCTCGACACGCGGTCGGGCCGTGTAACGCTCGACGGCCAGCCGGTAAAACTTACAGCACAGGAATATAAATTGCTGTCCTATCTCATGCACCACAAGGGCAAGGTCGTGTCGCGTACCGAACTGATAGAGCATATCTATGACCAAGATTTTGACCGCGATTCCAACACGATTGAAGTGTTCGTGACCCGCATCCGCAAGAAATTGGGCCAAGATGTCATCTCGACCATCCGCGGACTAGGCTATAGTCTTGAGGAACCCGTCAGCTGAACCCGCCTGCCGCCATCAATACGGCTGTAAAAGCGCCGTCTTGGCGGAGCCAGTTCCAGAGTACGGGCTCGCTTACCCGCCGCATGATCTTGACTGCTGCGGCGTGGATCATGATCTTGCTTTTAGGTGGCGGTGCGGCGCTCGATCGCGTTCTAACCAACTCGGTTGAGCAGAACTTCGATAACCAGCTCGAATACGTCCTGACCGCGATGATTGCCTCGGCGGAGATCGGCCCCGATGGCGAAATCCGGATGAACCGGCCCTTGGGCGACCAGCGGTTTCTGGAACCCAATAGCGGGCTTTACTGGCAAATAACCGGCGATGGCGCGATCCCGTTTCCATCTCGTTCGCTTTGGGACCGAGCACTTCGCCCCCCGGCAGGTCACAACGATCAGGCCGTTCATTTTCGCGACAGCGACGAGTTCGCAGACGAAGCTCTGCGGATTGCGGAGCGTTCTATCAAACTTCCTGATTCTGAAATTAGCTGGACTTTCATGGTCGCGCAAAGCCGCGATAGTCTGGACGCGCAAATTCAGGAATTGCGCTCGGTCCTAGTGACCAGTTTCCTTTTGCTGGCGCTAGGCTTAATCATATTGGCCGCGCTGCAGACTTTCTATGGTCTGTGGCCGTTACGCGCTGTCCGACAGGCAATTGCCCAAATGCGCAGCGGAAGGGAAAGCCGGGTGACCGACGCTTTGCCCGATGAAGTCATGCCAATGGTCAACGAACTCAATGCATTGCTCGATCATAATGAAAAACAGGCGGAGGAATCGCGGCGGCATGCTGGCAATCTGGCACACGCGCTCAAAACACCGCTGACGGTAATTATGAACAGCGCGACTGCCAAAGCGCCAGACCTTGACGAAACTGTCATCCGTGAAGCAACAACGATGCGGCGGCAGGTAGATCACCACTTGGCACGCGCCCGTGCAGTCGGCCGCCGTGGCCACAGCCACAGTCGCGCGCAGGTTTGGGACAGCCTCGAATCGGTCGAGCGCGCCGTCAGCCGCCTCTATTCCCATGTTCGCCTCGATATGGCGGGTGACAAGACAATAGCGGCGAGGGTTGAGCGACAGGATCTTGACGAAATGCTCGGGAACCTGATTGAAAATGCTGCAAAATATGGCGGCGGCAGCGTGTTCGTCACTGTCGAAGACGCAGGTGATTTTGTCGAAATGCTGGTCGAAGATGACGGACAAGGAATACCCGAAGCTGAACGGGAGCGCATTTTTGACCGGGGTGTCAGGTTGGACACGGGTAAACCCGGAACCGGCCTCGGGCTTGCCATCGTGCGCGACGTAGTAGAGATTTACGGCGGTACGGTTGCACTCGAAGAAAGCGAAGATTTGGGTGGTTTATTGGTCCGCCTCAGGTTGCCAAAGGCTGCCACCTGATTGCTTAGCTAATGCTCGAACTACCCACCCGCATTAGCCACTCGCCATCGCCATCGCCATCGCCTTCACATTCATAAGCGGCGATATGCGCGGCGGAAATCGGCATGTGTTTCATGAATTCGTTGAAACGGCCCATATGGTCGCCCGCCAAATGCAACGCCTGCGCCGGTTTGTCCCGCCAGCGCTCGGCTACCCAGATAAGGCCCGGAATGCCGGGGTCTTCGGTAAGACTGTATTGCAGGCAACCTTCCAAAGTTTGAACATGCGCCGCATGCAGAACAATGCGCTTTTTATACAGCGCAAAATCCTCT
This sequence comes from Sphingomonadales bacterium, assembly GCA_031400695.1. Taxonomy (GTDB): domain Bacteria; phylum Pseudomonadota; class Alphaproteobacteria; order Sphingomonadales; family Sphingomonadaceae; genus Sphingorhabdus_B. The sequence goes on from JANNQI010000046.1 coordinate 18,196, forward strand.
GGTTGAACCTTCATGAAACCTTGAACTATAATCATGTCAGCGGTTTAACCGACGGCCCATTACCGTTGGGTAAATAAATTTCTAACCGGCATCCCTGATCTGCTGATGATGTCGAATAACCTCATCGATGATGAAACGTAGGAATTTTTCGGTGAAATCCGGATCGAGCTTTGCGTCGCGCGCCAGTTGCCTAAGTCGTTCTATCTGTCTTTCTTCGCGCGCGGGGTCAGCGGGCGGCAGCGAAGATTTAGCTTTATATTCACCCACCGCCTGCGTGATCTTAAAGCGCTCGGCAAGCATGAATACCAGCGCAGCGTCGATATTGTCGATGCTATCGCGAAAGCTGGAAAGGATATTGTCATCGCCCATCCGGCCCCCTCTGCCGCGATTGCGCGGACTGGACAAGCGGAAATGCGGCGATTGCACTTGCCTTGGCACGTATGCCTTGGCACAGCAGGGGGGTTATGACGGCAACAATCCACCAGTTAAGCGGCCACCGCGCACCCTCGCTCGAACCGATGCTTAAGCTGGTTGTGCCGGAGATGAATCGGGTCAACGCCGTAATTCTTGACCGCATGCAGTCGCAAATTCCGCTCATTCCGGAACTTGCGGGGCACTTGATAGCCGGTGGAGGCAAGCGCATGCGGCCTATGCTGACTTTGGCCTGTGCGCGGTTGCTCGATTATCCCGGTGATCGCCATCACAAGCTGGCGGCGGCGGTTGAGTTTATTCACACCGCGACATTGCTGCATGACGATGTTGTCGATGGCAGCGACATGCGGCGTGGTAAGACGGCTGCAAACCTTATTTTCGGCAATCCGGCTGCGGTGTTGGTTGGCGATTTCCTGTTCAGCCGGTCGTTCGAACTTATGGTGGAAGACGGTTCGCTGAAAGTGCTGAAAATCCTCAGTCATGCTTCAGCGGTTATTGCAGAAGGTGAAGTCAACCAGTTGACCGCCCAGCGGCAGATCGCAACAAGCGAAGAAAAATATCTCGATATAATCGGATCGAAAACCGCCGCGTTGTTTGCCGCTGCGTGCCGTATCGCCGCCGTTGTTGCAGAAAGCGGCGAGGCGCAGGAAATGGCGCTCGACGCCTATGGCCGCAATCTTGGTATCGCGTTCCAGCTTGTTGACGACGCCATCGACTATGTTTCCGACGGCGCGACAATGGGCAAAGACAGCGGCGACGATTTCCGCGACGGTAAGGTAACTTTGCCAGTGATTTTGGCCTACAGCCGAGGCACCGCCGATGATCGGAAATTCTGGCATGAAGCGATGCTGGGTAACCGGGTCTCGAACGATGATCTTGCGCATGCAACGCAGCTTCTCCGCAAGCATGGAGCGATCGACGATACGATTGACCGTGCGCGGCATTACGGACAACGCGCCATCGATGCCATTGCCCATTTTCACGGCAGCGAGGCGAAAGCCGCGTTGACCGAAGCTGTCGAGTTCGCCATCGCACGGGCATATTGAGGTTAGATTTGGCAGTTTTGCCCATCGAAGCAGTTTTGCCCGAACTGCTCGAACACTTAACACTGTCCAGCAACGCTGTACTGATTGCCGCGCCGGGTGCGGGCAAGACAACCATGGTCGCGCCGGCATTGCTCCAGGAGCAGTGGTGTAATGGGCAGATATTGCTGCTGTCGCCAAGACGCTTGGCCGCGCGGTTGGCGGCTGAGCGGATAGCGGAATTGCTGGGTGAGCCAGTAGGGGGGCTGGTCGGCTATGCGACACGGATGGACAGCAAACAGTCATCAGCGACGCGGATATTGGTGCTGACCGAGGGCATATTCCGGAACCGAATTATCGCTGATCCTGAATTGGCAGGCGTTTCGGTGGTAATGTTCGATGAGGTGCATGAGCGGAGCATTGACAGCGACTTCGGGCTCGCTCTCGCATTGGAGGCGCAGGCTGCATTCCGGCCCGATTTGCGCTTGGTTGCCATGTCGGCGACGCTCGACGGCGCGAGATTTTCCCGAATAATGGGCGATGCGCCACTTGTCGAAAGCGACGGCAAAAGCTGGCCGATGGAACTTCGCTATGTTGGACGGCGTGCCGAGCAAACTATTGAGACAGAGGTCTCGCAAGTTATTCGGAAGGCATTGTCTGAAGAGCAGGGCGACATATTGGTGTTTCTCCCCGGCACGCGGGAGATCGATCGGACTGCGGACGCGCTGAGCGGACTTGATGGCCGGTGCGTCATTCACAAACTCCACGGGCAGGTCGAACCTGCGGCGCAAAGGCTGGCGGTGCGGCCCGATGCGGAGAGCCGCCGGAAGATCATTCTTTCGACCAACATTGCCGAGACCAGCCTGACTATCGATGGCGTGAGGATAGTGATCGACAGCGGTTTGGCCCGCCGGGCACGGTTCGATCAAGCGGCGGGCGTGACGCGGTTGGTAACCGAACGTGCCAGTCTGTCGGCGGCTGTACAGCGTGCCGGGCGTGCAGCACGGCAAGGGCCGGGCGTTACCTACCGATTGTGGGAGGAAGCGGGCAATGGCGGGCTGCCTCCATTCGACCCGCCCGAAATATTGGAGAGTGACCTCGCGCCATTGGTGCTTGAATGTGCGTTATGGGGTGAGAGCGACCCCGCCAACTTACGCTGGCTCGACCCTCCTCCCGCGGCGGCACTTAACGAGGCGCGCAAATCGTTGGTCGGCTTGGAAGCGATTGACGAAAACGGGCATATCACACCGCACGGCCGGACGCTGGCAACCGTGCCATTGCCGCCGAGCTTGGCGCATATGGTGGTTGTTGCCTCAAACAGCGGGCAAGGCGAAGCCGCCGCCATGTTGGCGCTGCTTCTTCAAGAACGCGGATTGGGTGGGCAGGGGGAAGAAATCGAAGCGCGCTTCGAACGCTTCTCAAGCGATCGGGGCGGGCGAGCGGATGCGGCGAAGTCGCTTGCAAGACGGATCGCGAAGAGAGCTTCCGGAGATGGAAATGCGCCACCGATGTCGATTGGCGCTCTGGTTGCTACTGCGTATCCAGACCGGATTGCCAAACGCCGCGATGCCAAAGGGGAGAACTGGATCAGCGCCATGGGGCGCGGGCTACGGCTTGATCCGGCGTCGCCGCTGACCAATGCAGAGTGGCTGGCTGTTGCGGATTTGCAGGGTGCAGCGTCCGGCGCACGCATCCTGTCGGCAGCCGCATTGACCGAGGCGGAAGTGCTGGTGCATTTTGGTGCCAGAATCGAAACCACCACCGATGTGCGCTATGACGCTGAGGCCGACCGGGTTGAAGCGCGCCAGCGTCGACGGCTGGGCGCTATCATATTGGCGGAGGGAGTATCGGCCCACCCTGATCGGCAGGCTATGGCGCAAGCATTGCTGTCCGCTGTCCACAATCAGGGGCTTTCTTCGCTGCCGTGGTCGGAAGCCGCCATCGCTCTTCGTCAGCGGGCGAACTTTATCGGTTTTGAAGCACTATCCGATGCGACGCTAATCACTTCATTGGAGAATTGGCTCTTACCGCTAATGGAAGACGTTAACCGGATACGGGACATTTCCAAATCCGGCTTGTCCAACGCGCTCGACAATCTACTCGGGTGGGATAGCAAGCAGTGTATCGAACAGATCGCTCCCGCAGCTTTCACCAGTCCTGCAAGAACCACTCATAATATTGATTACACCGCCGAGGCAGGGCCGACGGTTGAATTGCGTGTGCAGGCGCTGTTCGGGCTGGATAGTCATCCGGTCGTTGGTGTCGATCGCACTCCTTTAGTACTCAGCCTGACTTCTCCTGCAGGTCGCCCTATTCAGACAACGCGCAATCTACCCGAATTCTGGCGGGGAAGCTGGCGTGATGTCGCGAAGGAAATGCGGGGGCGCTACCCTAAGCATAATTGGCCCGACGCTCCGTGGGAAAGCGTCGCCAGCCTAAAGACCAAGAAGGCCCAGGCACGCGACGCTTGACGAATCTGACGTATCTGGCGCAAGGAACGGGCATGACAGCCCGTATCTATCAACGTCCGAAAAATGCCATGCAGTCGGGTAAGGCCCGCACCGACGAGTGGGTACTCGAGTTTGTTCCGAGCGAGCAGCGTAAGGCCGATCCGCTGATGGGCTGGGCCGGTTCGGGCGATACGCAGGTTCAGGTTGAACTTTGCTTTCCCACGCAAGAAGCGGCGCGCGCATATGCGGCAAAAAAAGGCATCGCGGCGACCTTCATTCCGACACCGCCAAAAATGTTGAAGCTTCAGGCTTACGCCGACAATTTCCGTTAAAGCCCCGCCATTCCCGGCAGCATCAGCAGTTTGACGTCGACAACGCATCCTTCGTCGCGCTTCGTTGCGAGGAACGATGGCAGGTTTAGCAAGGCGATCCGATGCACGATGATGTTTTCGCCATCCACCCCGCCGCCATCACCCACGTTTGTCAGGCCGGTGGCACGAACGAGCGTGAAACTTTCGCTGACCATTCCAGGTGAAGAGAAAAACTCGCCGATGATTTCCATGTTGTCGGCGCGGTAACCGGTTTCCTCTTCCAACTCGCGCGCTGCTGAAGTGAGCGCGTCCTCTTTATCATCATGATCGCCGATCAGGCCCGCGGGCAGTTCGATGCAGTTGGCTCCGAGCGGCACACGATATTGCTGGACCAGAAGAACGTGGCCGTCCTCAACCGCCAAAATGACCGCAGCTTTGATGCCGCGGGCTCGTCCGACATATTCCCACTTACCGCGACGCTTTGCGGTGATGAAGCGGCCCTGCCACATCACCTCTTCAGGTTCGTCATCCACCGTCATAGTTCGATGAGACGGTCTGGCAATTCATTGGGGTTTTCGCTGCCCTTAGGGAAATGCTCGGCAAGGACAATGCCCATTTGCCGCACCGCCTCGGCCATGCCTTCACCGGGCTTGCCAGCCTTAACCCGGTCGAGCAGTGCCACCATCGCGTCGCCCCAGACTTCGGGTGCTACCAGTTTTGCAATTTCTTCATCGGCGACGATTTCGGCGCGATGTTCTTTCATCGAAAGATAGAGCAACACCCCAGTGCGCCCGACGGTCTTGGCTTCGGTCCCAACCTTGAACATGCTTACGGCACGGCCGCGAACACGCGCGAGTTTGATATGTCTCGGGGTCAGCGCCATTCGAAGCGGCATCCATTTAAGGATCAGCCATGTACCAAACCATTTGAACCCAAGCGCGGCAAGCAGCAGTGCGAGATATTCGCGGGTGCTATATTCATGCGCCCATCCACCGGTCATCCGGTCGATGATCCCCAGGTAAAAATCGGGAAACAGCATATAACAGAAAAGGGCAAGGGCAGCCGCAGCACTTGCCCATGCCACGCCAACATCCTCATAATGGTCAGAAAGATCGGCAACAATTGTCACGATTTCGCCACTTGTGTGACGCTCGGCCTCGGCAACTGCAGCGGTTACCAACAGGTGATCGGCCTCGTCCACATGATCGACTTTTGACATTTGCTATTCCTACCAGCCGCCCGAAGCACCGCCGCCGCCGAAGCTGCCGCCGCCGCCGCCAAAGCCACCGCCAAAGCCGCCACCGCCGCCGCCCCAAGAGGAACCGCCGCCGCCTCCACCCCAGTCGTTTCCACCCCAAATAATGACCGGGCCGCCATAGCCGCCGCGTCGGTGCTTCTTCCCGCCACCGTTCAACGAACGGATAATCGGTAAAACGACAAAAAATAGGATGAAAAGCATGAAGATTATTGCGCCGAGCGGGAAGCCTTCATCCTGCTGCCGGCTCTGCTGGGCTGATGTCGCGATTTTTGCGGCCTCGTCGGCTGGAAGTTCAAGCTGTGTTACGATGCGATCAACGCCCGCGTTGATGCCTCCCGGAAAGTCACCTGCCTTGAATGCGGGCGTGATATCGTTGCGGATGATCGACGACGACAACCCGTCGGTCAGGATCGGTTCCAGCCCATAACCAACCTCTATCCGCATCTTGCGCTCGTTCGGCGCGACAATCAGAATGACGCCATTATCCTTTTCGGTTTCGCCTTTACCGTCTTGGCCCAGCGCCCAAGCACGGCCTAGCCGGTACCCGTAATCGGATATCTCGTAACCTTCGAGACTGTTAAGTGTCGTCACCACTAGCTGCCGGTTGGTGCGCGTTTCCAGCCCCTCCAATTTGGCCGTCAACGCAGCCTCTTGGGCCGGGTCGAGCAGGTTTGCCTGATCGACCACACGTCCCGACAGTTTGGGGAAAGTTTGTGCAAACGCCGACTGGCCCGTCAGGACCAGCAGCGCCGCAATAAGAAGGCCGATGGCCTTGTTCATTTTGGTTTCCCGAAAAAGGACTTTACGACGTAGGTGCCATATCGAGCGTCGGTGCGGCCTCGGCGCCCGGGGTTGTTGCCTGATATGGAATCATTGGCTTTGCGCCGTGAATGATTTTCGCGCCGATGATGTCGGGGAAGGTCCGGATGGTAGTGTTATATCCACGCACTGCTTCGTTATAGTCGCGCAGCGTAATGCGGACGCGGTTTTCTTGACCCTCCAACTGGTCCTGAAGCTTCAGATAGCCTTCCTGGCTTTTTAGCTGCGGATAGGCTTCGACTGAAACGAGCAGTCGCGCGAGGCTGCCCGACAACTGATTCTGTGCCGATTGGAACGCTGCCATTTTTGCAGGATCGCTGAGATCGTCGGGATTGACTTGAATATTCGGCGCGGTCGCGCGTGCACGCGCCTCAATCACTTCTGTCAGCGTCTTGTTTTCCTGCGCGGCGGCACCCTTCACGACATTCGCAAGGTTGGGGATCAAGTTCGCGCGTTCCTGAAATGCGGCCTGCACATCGGCCCATTTTGCCTTCGCATTTTCCTCCGCGGTCGGCACGCTATTGATACCGCAACCTGCGAGCGAAGCCGCGGCCACCGGAACCAAAAGAAATTTTGCAAAATCGCTACGCATCGCAATCACTCCTCCGTTGAGGCACCATGCCCCAAAAAACCTACACATATGAAAACGTGTATTAGGTATATAAGGCGCGCCAGAATTTACACAATGATTGCTATCGATTGTCATGAAAATATGTCATCTAATCAAAGGGATTAAATGCGGGAGAGTTAAGATGTTAAGTGAATTCAAGGCGTTTGTGCTGCGAGGCAACGTGCTCGATCTCGCGGTGGGTGTGCTAATCGGTGCGGCATTCGGGAAAATCATTACTTCGTTTACCGAAGATTTTCTGATGCCGATCATTACGTTAATTACCGGCGGCAGCGTCGATTTCAGCAGTAAATATGTGGTTCTCGGTGGCGCTGAAAAAGTGACTGCTGGCATGTCGCTCGTTGCGGCAAAGGCTGCAGGGGCAAATGTTCTGGCATGGGGTAGCTTCGTTACGGCAATGATAAATTTCCTTATTCTGGCCTTTGTCATCTTCATGATTGTGCGTCAGGCAAATAAGGTCATGCCGCCACCAGCCGCCGCCGGTCCGACAGACGTCGATCTGCTTACCGAAATCCGTGATGAACTCCGCAAGAAATGACTGTTAGCGAACTCGGTTGAAGGCGGTGATTGCATTGCCTTCGGGGCTATAGCATAGCGCATGCGATGAACGCTTCGAACCAGAATATCGGCCGCCATTTGCCCCGTGAAACGGAATTCCAAGCGGGCAGTGGCGGTTTTTTGGTGCGCGGTCTGAACCGACTGCTCGACCGGATCGACGCGGGACTCGACGAAGGTTCAATCGAAGGGCAATTGCCCGACGGCAGTCGCCGGATATTGGGCGCGCGCCGCGCCGGGCCTGTTGCCGAAATGAACATTCGAAGCTGGCACGCGCTCCGCCGAATTGCGTGGAGTGGTTCGATCGGGCTGTATGAAGGCTGGGAAAAGGGCGAATGGGATAGTCCTGACCCTGTCCAGATTTTCGCATTATTCGTGCAAAACCGCAGATCACTAGGCAACAGCGCCCGCGCCAAAGGGCCCATGCGGCTGGCGTCGCGAGCGTTCCATTTTCTCAGGCGCAATAGCAAGTCAGGCGCGCGACGGAATATCGAATTCCATTATGACTTGGGCAATGATTTTTACGCATGCTGGCTCGATGAAAGCATGACCTATTCGAGCGCGATTTTTGCCGAGCCACTAAATAACGACGAGCCGCTGGAGCAGGCGCAGGCGCGCAAAATAGATGTTTTACTTGGTCGGCTAGCCTTGAAAGATGGCGACCGTTTGCTCGAAATCGGCTGTGGCTGGGGCAGCCTTGCGGAGCAGGCATTGAAGCGGGCCGACATTGGCTATCATGGCATAACCCTATCGGCAGAACAAAAGGCCTATGCCGACACGCGGATGGATGGCGACGGTCGTGCGGAATTCATGCTGACCGACTATCGCGATGTCGATGGTATTTTTGATGCAATAGCAAGCGTCGAAATGGTCGAGGCCGTAGGGCAGGAATATTGGCCAGCATACCTGCAAACCATCGCGCGCAATTTGAAACCCGGCGGACGGGCGGCAATTCAGCTGATCTCGATTGCAGACGATATATTCGACCAATATGCGCGCAGTGTCGACTTCATTCAGCGCTACATCTTCCCTGGCGGCATGCTGCTTTCGGAAAGCAGGTTTCGCATGCTCGCCGAAGCGAACGGTTTGATATGGCAAGACCAGCAGAACTTTGGTCTCCATTATGCCGAAACACTAAAGCGCTGGCGTGGGCGTTTCGATGCGGCAGTGGAGGAAGGGCGGTTGCCACCCGGCTTCGACGAAAAATTCGTTCGCCTCTGGCGCTATTATCTGATGTATTGCGAAGGCGGATTCAGGGGCGGCGGTATCAATGTCGCGCAGGTAACTCTGATTAAAAGATAAATGGCTCTGGGAGGGGCGTAATGAAAAAATGGTTATTGGGCATATTATTGGCTGTTGCAGGTGCCGCCGGCCTGTTCTGGGTAACCGCCGACAAGGATATGAAAGCCCTTGTCTCCAGCATGCCGACGGACGCTAACGTGCTGTTCTGGAGTATCCCGCAACGCGACGCCGCCTTCCGCACGATGGACCGCATCCCGATTATGGCCAAAGCCAATATCATCGAGGCGGGCGATGACGTTTATCCGCTTCCCAAGGGTGAGCCCATCACCATCGGCACCGATGTCGATGCCTATATGAAGGCGCAGCGTACCGCTGGATTGGTCATTGTTCAGGATGGCAAAATTCGGCTGGAAAAATACGGTCTGGATTTTAGCGGCGACGGCAAGTGGACCAGTTTTTCGGTCGCCAAATCGTTCACTTCGACGTTGGTCGGCGCGGCGGTCAAAGATGGCTATATTAAGAGCATCGACGACAAAGTCTCAGCGTACATCCCCGACCTAAAGGGCTCGGTGTATGATGATGTGTCGATCGAGCAACTGCTGACAATGACCTCGGGCGTTAAATGGAACGAGGATTATGGCGATCCCAAATCCGATGTTGCCCTATTCAATACGCACAAGGCAGAATCTGGCGTCGATGTCACCGTCAGCTATATGCGCAAATTGACGCGCGAAGCACCGGCGGGGACAAAATGGGTCTACAAGACCGGTGAGACCAATCTGATTGGCGTGCTGGTCAGTTCGGCCACCAAGAAGAAACTGTCGGATTATCTGTCCGAAAGAATCTGGGCGCCATTCGGGATGGAGCAGGACGCGAGTTGGCTTTTGGGTTCGACCGGCCATGAAATCAGCGGCTGTTGTATTCAGGCCTCGACGCGCGATTATGCACGCATGGGGATGTTTATGCTTGGCGGCGGTGTCGCTGGCGGCAAGACGGTTCTGCCCGACGGCTGGATCGAGGCAGCAACCACTAAACAGGCCGATATCGGCGAGCCGGGTTCCGGCTATGGTTATCAGTGGTGGACTATGGACGATGGAAACTTCGCGGCCCAGGGCATATTCGGACAGGGCATCTTCATTGACCCGAAGCGCAAGCTGGTGATCGCATCGAACAGCAACTGGCCGCAAGCCACCGACCGGCAGGGTGGCGACCAGGCGCAAAAGCGGGCGATTTTCTATAAACAGGTACAACTTGCCATCGATAATGAGGCCAAAAAAGCCGCCAAATAATATCAGTTTTCGGCAACTATATTGCGACTGCGAAAAGGGCTTTTCTAGCGGCGTTTTTTGGTCCAGCATGTCACTGGGAATTAGAACAATCGGAGGGTAAAGCGATGGACTTCAAGACATATTTGCAAGCAGGGGCCAACCGCCGCGCGATGCTCAAGGGCATGGGCATTGCAGCGGTCGGGTTTTCACTGACTGGCGCGCTCGCTGGGTGCGGCGAGAAGGAAGCGGCGAAACTCGCCAATGGCGAAGAGGCCAAGCTGAACTTCTACAATTGGGACACCTATATCGGCGAAACGACGCTTGAAGATTATAAGGACGCGGGCGGCGTCGATGTGAACATGACATTGTTTGCTAGTAATGACGAACTGTTCGCCAAGCTCCGTGCCGGTAACCAAGGATATGACGTAATCGTGCCGTCGAATGACTTTGTCGAGCGGATGGCGTCAGCGGACATGCTGATGGAACTCGACAAGGCGCAAATTCCGAACTTCAAAAATGTCGCCAAGGATTATCAGGACGTACCTTATGATCCGGCGCGCAAATATTCGATGCCCTATACTTGGCTGGCTCTAGGTATCGGCTATCGCAAATCGAAGGTGCAGGGCGTGCCCGATAGCTGGAAAGTGCTGTTCGATAGCGACCAGTATAAGGGCCGCATTGCTGTACTGTCCGAGGCAGGCGATATGTTCCGGCTTTATGGCAAATATATGGGCAAGTCGGTCAATGGCCTGACCGACGCTGATCTCAAAGCCATCGAGGCGATGATGATCAAGCAAAAGCCTAACATCAAATCCTTCCACGAAGATAACGGCCAGGACCTGCTGCTGAAAGGCGAGGTCGATGTCGTGCTCGAATATAATGGCGATATCGCGCAGGCGATGGTCGAAGATCCCGATATCGGGTTTGTCATTCCCAAAGAAGGCAGCCAGCTCAATTCGGACAATCTGTGTATCCCGAAAGGCGCGCCGCATCCCAAAAATGCGCATGCGTTCATCAACTATCTGCTCGATGCCGAGGCGGGGAAGAAGATAACCGAAACGATTCTCTATCCCACGCCGAATGAAGCGGCAAAGGCGTTGATGCCTGAGGATTACAAGAACAACACCGTCATTTTCCCGCCGGTGGACGTGCTCGCAAAATGCGAATATGCGAAATTCAACCCGGAACTTCAGCCGAAATATGAGGAGGCGTTTACCCGCGTGCGGGCGGCCTAGAAGTGTCAAGCGCGCTGCAGGACTGGAAAAGCCAGAAGAAGCCGTTTGCCGCCGTTGCGGCGGCACCGGTATTCTGGCTGGCCTTGTTCTTCGTCGCGCCAATGGCGATTGTTTGGCTGTACAGTTTTGGAGAGAATGTCGGCCCCGCCAGCATCGATATTTCGGGCACGCTGGACAATTACAAGCGCGCGACCGAGTGGCTGTATCTCTCGATATTCCTGAAAAGCCTCGCGGTCGCGGCACTTACTACGTTCATTTGCCTCATCATCGGCTTTCCCGTTGCAATGGCGATAACCTTTGCCGCGCCGAAGTGGCGGCCTTGGTTGCTGCTTGGCATAATGCTGCCCTTCTGGACCAACCTCTTGATCCGCACTTATGCGCTGATGGCGCTGATGGGCACTAACGGCTACATGAACAAGGGCCTTGGCGGACTTTGGGAAGGTACGAGCTGGCTGCGGACGTTGGTCGGGATGCAGCCGCTTGAGGCTTGGACGCCCGTGCAATTGCTCTACAATAATTTCGCGGTCGTGCTTGGGCTGGTTTATGTCCATCTGCCCTTCATGGTGCTGCCGCTCTATTCGGCGCTCGACAGGCTGGACAAGAGCCTCATTGAAGCCAGCCTCGATTTGGGGGCGGGGCATTTCAAGACCTTCATGAAGATTGTTGTTCCGCTCGCCGCACCGGGTATCGTAGCGGGCGTAATGATAACCCTCATCCCAGCATTGGGCGCGTATCTGACCCCCGATCTGATGGGCGGCACCGACAGCCAGATGATCGCCAATGTTATCGAACGCCAGTTCAAGCGCGCAAATGATTGGCCCTTCGGTGCGGCGTTGTCTTTCCTTTTGATCTACGCGATGTTCATCCTGATTGCGCTGCAATCGATGCGGGCAAATAAAGTGAAGGAGGTGCGCTGATGTTCAACCGCACCGCCATCGCCCCGCTAGAATATACCCGCAAATTATGGATGCGCAGCTGGGTCGGGCTGACGATGCTGTTCCTCTACGCGCCGCTGCTCGTGCTGATGATTTTCAGCTTCAACGACAGCAAACGCAATGTCGTGTGGAAGGGTTTCACACTCAAATATTACGAAAAAGCGTTGAATAACAACAGCTTGGTTGAAGCGATGGTCAATTCGCTGACGATTGCGTTTTTGGCGACGATAGTCAGCCTCGTTATCGGCGCATTGGCGGCGGTGATGCTGTGGCGCTTTCGATTCCCGTTCAAGGGGCTGGTTGAAGGGACCATGTCGCTGCCTATCATCGTTCCTGAAATCTGCCTTGGTGTCGCCTTCCTGATCTTTTTTGCGAAGGTAAATTGGCCGACAGACTTGCCGTGGCCGCTCAATCTTTCCGCAATCACCATCGCGCACATCACTTTTTGCTTCCCCTTCGTCGCAATGGTCGTCCGCGCGCGTCTGGCGAGTTTCAACAAAGAGGAAGAAGAAGCGGCGAAGGACCTAGGCGCGACCGAATGGCAGGCGTTCCGCGATGTCCTGTTGCCCCACATCAAGCCGGGCTTGGTCGCGGGCGCGTTGCTGGCATTCACGCTTAGCCTTGACGACTTCGTCATCACTTTCTTCACCAGCGGGCCGGACACGATCACCTTCCCTGTAAAGGTCTATTCGATGGTCCGCTTTTCGGTCACGCCCGAGGTCAATGCGGCCTCGACAATCCTTATCCTCCTGACCGTCATCCTCACCTTCATCGCACTGAAATTGCAGGGCGTGAAGGGTATTGCAGAAACCCACTAATGACAGAAACCAAGCATCCCATAATCCAGATTCGCAACGTCTCCAAACGCTTCGGCAAGGTAACAGCGGTCGATAATGTCAGTCTCGATATATTGGCAGGCGAGTTTTTCGTCCTGCTCGGTCCATCGGGTTGCGGCAAGACCACATTGCTGCGGATGATCGCTGGCTTCGAAATGCCAACCGAAGGTCAGATTATCATCGACGGGCAGGACATGAGCATGGTCCCGCCCAATAAGCGGCCTGTGAATATGGTGTTCCAGAGCTACGCCGTATTCCCCCACATGAATGTCACTGACAATGTTGGCTATGGTCTGCGGATTGCGGGGGTAGCCAAAAGCGAAATCCGCGATCGCGTGGCCGAGGCGCTGGAGCTGGTGAAACTCGGCGGGTTCGAGGACCGGATGCCTGACCAGATGTCAGGCGGCCAAAGGCAACGCGTGGCGCTGGCGCGAAGCCTTGTGATGCGCCCCAAGGTATTGCTGCTCGACGAGCCGTTGTCGGCGCTCGACGCCAAATTGCGCGCACAGATGCAGTTCGAACTGTCCGATTTGCAGGACAAGGTCGGGATTACGTTCGTTACCGTTACGCACGATCAGGATGAGGCGCTGTCGATGGCAAGCCGCGTTGCCGTTATTAACAAGGGCGAGGTTGCACAACTGGCCCCGCCTTCGGACCTTTACGAATATCCCGCAAACCGCTTTGTTGCGGATTTCGTTGGGTCAGTGAACATATTCGAAGGCAAGCTCACCTTGGACGAACCCGACAAGGCGGCGGTCGATTGCCCCGGCCTCGGCAAAGTCTATCTCAACCACGGCGTCACCGGTCCGCACGGTGCCGATGTATGGGTCGCGCTTAGGCCGGAGAAAATCTACCTCCACGTCCCCGGCGAGGGAAAAGCCATCCGTGCCGCGGCACAGGATGCACCCGAAGACCACAATCTCGCGCGGGGGACCATTAAGGGCATGAGCTATCTAGGCGACATCACGCTTTTTGAAATACAGCTCGAAGGCGGCCAGATGATCCGCGTTTCGCGCCCCAACCTGTCACGTCACGATCAGGAAGATTTTACATGGGACGACAAGGTCAGCATGCACTGGCGCGCGGACAGTCCGGTGGTGTTGCTCAGCTAGGTATCAGTCTTGTGCGACTGGTGCCGGTCGTAAATCGAGCAAGCTGACAATGATGTTGCTTTCAGGCTCTGGCACAGCTTGGGGGTCAGTCGGCTTTGGCATGCAGAAGCGATAGGTAGCGTCAATCTGCATCATCTTCAGACCCTCGGCAAAAATGGCAGTGGCCTGACTGAGCGGAATTTTTTCCCACTCGCGCTTCTCCTGCACCACTCCAGTTTTGGCATCGAAAACGGTGAAGTCGACAAGTGCCATGTCGCTGTCGGCGGGCACACGCCCTATTCCGGACTTGATTATCGAATAACCAAGACCCGATGGCGTGGTCTGCGCGCAGGTACGATCCGCCTCGGCGATCACTGGCTTGGGCGGCGGCGTAGTGAAAGAGAGTAAATCGACTTCGAACACCAAGTCGGCGTTGGCCGGTATCGGGCCAGTGCCTGCTTCACCGTAACCAAGCTTCGACGGAATACAAAGGCGATAGCTGCCGCCGGCCTGCATGAGTTGCAGGCCTTGGGCAAAACCGGGAATGACGCCGCCGACTTTGAATTCCGCGCCTTTCCCCTCGTCGAATTTGCTGCCGTCGGATGTCAGTATGCCTTTGTAGTCCACCTTCACCTTTGAATCTGCGCCGGGTTTGTCGCCTTTGCCTGCTTTAATAACGGTATAAGTCAACCCCTCGGCTGCGGCGGTTTTGCACGTCAGGACAGGCGCTTTGGCCTTGATCGCCTTTGGTGTTGCTGCAAATGAAGGCATTGCGCCAAGCAGCAGGGCAGGGCTTAGGAGTGCGGCGGTTGCGCGTTTGAGGGTAATGATTTTCATGAAACTCTCGGTAAAGATTGGTCGCAATTTGTCTAGCCTATCGCCCGCAATTTGGGCTCTGCTTCGTCGAGCGACTTGCGGATGATGCCGACCAGTTCGTCGATCTGCGCGGTTGTAATAATCAGCGGCGGGCACATGACGATGCTGTCGCGGATGCCACGGACCATCAGGCCATTGGCAATGCAGTGATCGCGAACCATTGGACCTGCAGTGCCCTCCTTGCCGCCAAAGCGCGCGCCCGTGGCTTTATCTGCAACGATTTCGACCGCGCCGAGTAGGCCGACGGAGCGCGCTTCTCCGACCAGCGGGTGGTCGTTCAAGGTCGCCAATGCCTTGGCAAGATACGGCCCGGTTTCACTACGCGTGCGCTCGACCAGGCCTTCGCGCTCCATGATTTCGATGTTACGCAGCGCCACGGCCGAAGCGACCGGATGGCCTGAATAGGTATAGCCATGGACGAAATCGCCGCCGGTTTTCATTACCTTGATAATGTCCGCACTAACGGCGACGGCGGAGATGGGAAGATAGCCGGACGACAGGCCCTTCGCCATTGCGATGATGTCAGGCTTGACGCCTACCGTTTCGTGGCCCCATTGATTCCCGGTGCGACCAAAGCCGCAGATCACTTCGTCACAGACCAACAAGATTCCATATTTGCGGCAGATCGCTTCGACCTGCGGCCAGTAATTGGCGGGCGGGATAATTACCCCGCCCGCGCCTTGGACCGGTTCGCCGATGAATGCCGCGACATTTTCCGGGCCAACTTCGAGGATTTTGTCTTCAATCGCCTGCGCACAAGCGGTGCCGAAATCTTCCGGGGTCATGTCACGACCTTCATTATACCAATAAGGCTGGCGGACATGCTCGATACCAGCAAGTGGCAAGACGCCGGGGGCTGGGAAGCCTTGGCCATGCATCGCCTTCATGCCGCCCATGCTGACGCCAGCAACGGTTGAACCGTGATAGGCGTTGTGACGGCTGATGAAGATGGTGCGAGTGCGCTCACCCTTTACTTGCCAATAATGGCGGACCATGCGCAGGATGGTATCATTGGCTTCTGAACCCGAACTGTTGAAAAACACATGAGGGAGACGGCCGCCGGTAAGGCTGGCAATTTTGTCAGCGAGCATGACCGCAGGCGGATTCGCGGTTTTGAAGAAGCTGTTATAATAAGGCAGCTCAAGCATTTGCTCTTTGGCGACATCGGCGAGTTCCGCACGGCCATAGCCGACATTGACGCACCACAGGCCCGCCATGCCGTCCAATATGCGATTGCCATCGCCGTCGTGTATATAGCAGCCATCGGCATGGGTTATGATCCGGCTGCCGCCTAAGTCTTCGATTTCTTGCCAGTCGGCCTGGGCAGGTAAATGATGCGCGATGTCGAGGCGGCGGAGTTCGGCGATATCGTAATTGCGGGGCATAAGGTCATCCTTTTGAATAATTTCACGCAGAGGCGCTGAGAACGCAGAGTGTTCAGGGAGTCGGTACAGATTCAAAACTCTGCGTCCTCTGCGCCTCTGCGTGATTCAAAAGGAAATCAGGGCGAGAAGCCAATCCGTGCCTGATAGCGATTAAAGCGGGTGACGCACCGGTTCATAATTCGCCTCTTAATGCTTTTCCGAGCAGGTGAAAATAGGTTTGAGAATCGGGGTCATTTTCGGTTCCCCATTCGGGATGCCATTGCACCGCAAGCAAAGGCGCGCCGTTGGGCCGGGCGCTGTAGGCTTCTATCAAACCGTCAGGTGCGCGGGCTTCAACCGACAAGCCGTCGGCGAGTTGGCCGATCCCTTGGTAGTGAACCGAATTCACGTCCATCGCCGGTTTGGCATAAGCCGCCGCCAACATTCCGCCCTCGGCAATTTCAACAAGGTGGCGGTGGCTGAACATCGCGTCGAAAGCTACTCCATCGGGTGCATGGTGGCGGATCAGGTCATCGCTGGCACTAGTGTCACGGCGGAGGGTGCCTCCCAAGGCGACGTTGATTTCCTGAAAGCCACGGCAAATGCCGAACACCGGTTTTTGTGCATCGATCATGCGGTCGACCATCGACAGCGCAATTTCGTCGCGTGCGTCGTCGAACGGGCCTTCACCCCCATCCTCGCCATAGCGTGGGGTGGCTACATTCGACGGGCTGCCCGTGAGCAAAATGCCGTCCAGTCGAGGTACGACTTCGGCGGCGGTCATCAGATCGGCGAGAGATGGCACGATCAAAGCTGCCACGTCAGCATAGGTCATTGCGGCACGGATATAGCGATCCATGACGGCTTGCGCGCCTTCGGTGCCAACCATGCGATTGCAGGCGATTATACCGAGGACGGGGCGTGCGCTCATGTCGCCCCGATGAGTTCGCGCCCGATGAGCATCCGCCGGATTTCATTTGTTCCCGCGCCGATATCGAGCAGCTTTGCATCACGGAACAGCCGTTCGACCGGCCAATCCTTGGTGTAACCAGCTCCGCCCAACGCCTGAATGGCTTCGCCCGCGACCTTTACCGCATTTTCCGACGCCAACAGGATCACGCCGGCCGCATCAAACCGCGTTGTTTGCCCCGCATCGCAGGCACGCGCTACTGCATAGGTATAAGCGCGCGCCGAATTGAGCGCGACATACATGTCGGCAATTTTGCCCTGCATTAGTTGGAACGATCCGATGGCTTTACCGAACTGTTTGCGTTCGCGGACGAAAGGCAAAACAACATCGAGACAGGCTTGCATGATGCCGAGCTGCAATCCGGCAAGCACCACGCGCTCATAATCGAGACCCGACATCAACACGCCAACGCCGCCGTGCAGCGGGCCGATGATCTGTTCTTCACTGACAAAGCAATCATTGAATACGAGTTCTGCGGTAGGCGATCCTCGCATGCCCATCTTGTCGATCTTCTGGCCGATGGAAAAACCATCCATGTCTTTTTCGATCAGGAATGCGGTGATTCCACGCGATGCAGCTTCAGGTGCGGTCTTGGCGTAAACCACCAGTGTGTCAGCATAAGGTGCGTTGGTGATCCAGAACTTCGTGCCATTAAGGACATAGCCGCCTTGAACGGCATCGGCCTTCAGTTTCATCGAGACCACGTCGGAACCAGCGCCTGCTTCTGACATCGCCAAGCTGCCGACATGTTCGCCTGAAATCAGCTTGGGTAGATATTTCGCTTTCTGTTCGGGCGAGGCCCAACGGCGGATCTGGTTGACGCACAGATTGCTGTGCGCTCCATAAGAAAGGCCAATCGATGCCGATGCGCGGCTGACTTCCTCGACCGCGACGACATGCTCCAGATAGCCAAGGCCAAGCCCGCCATCTTCTTCTTCGACGGTTAGCCCGTGTAACCCGAGCTCGCCCATCGCGGGCCATAATTCATCGCGAGGAAACCAGTCGTCGGCGTCGATTTTCGCCGCGAGCGGTGCGATTTTGTCGGCGGCAAAACGCTGCGTGGTGTCGCGGATCATCTCGGCATTTTCGCCAAGGCCGAAGTCCAATGTCATATGAGTGCTCATGCCGCCTCCCTGCCATCTATCCATCGCGTTCGCAAGCATTGGGACTAGTCAGGCGCTGTGCTTTTGCCTACCGCAGCGTCATGCCCTTTGAACGAAAGGATCGCTGCGATGCTGCAATATGATGTGCTGATTGTCGGCGGCGGCCATGGCGGTGCGCAGGCCGCGATTGCGCTACGTCAGGCGAAATTCGAAGGCAGCATTGGCGTACTGAACGCCGAAAATGAATATCCCTATGAACGCCCACCGCTGTCGAAAGACTATTTTGCAGGCGACAAGGTGTTCGAACGGATCATGATTCGTCCGGCTGCCTTTTGGGCCGAACGCCATATCGACATGCTGCTGGGTAAGCGGGTCGAAACTGTCGACGCCGCCGCTTATTGCGTGACCACATCTGATGGTGATGTGATCAGCTATGGCAAAATGATCTGGGCAACTGGCGGCAGCCCGCGTTGGTTGCAATGCGAAGGCGGTAATCTGCCGGGCGTTCATGTCGTCCGGACGCGCGCCGATGTAGATGCGATGCTGGATGGCCTTGATGACGTGGCCGAAGTTGCCATAATCGGCGGCGGTTACATCGGGCTGGAAGCCGCAGCGGTACTGCGCAAAATGGGCAAGAAAGTTACCGTGCTCGAAGCCATGGACCGTGTGCTGGCACGCGTTGCTGGCGAGCCGCTATCGCGCTTTTATGAGGCCGAGCATCGCGCGCATGGCGTCGATGTGCGGCTCGGTGTCGAAGTTACCGCTATCGAGGGCGATGGCCACGCTTCTGGCGTGCGGCTGGTAGATGGTGAAGTCATCCCCGCGCAGATGGTGATTGTTGGTATCGGGATCATTCCGGCGGTTGGCCCGTTGCTGACTGCGGGTGCGGCTGGCGGGGCAGGGGTAGATGTCGACGAATATTGCCGCACATCTTTACCCGATATCTTTGCGATCGGCGATTGCGCTGCGCACGCCAATGCCTTTGCAGGCGGCACGGTGATGCGGGTTGAATCGGTGCAGAATGCCAATGATATGGCGAACGCGGTAGCAAAGAGCGTTATTGGCGAACTCACGACCTATCATGCAGTACCGTGGTTTTGGTCGAACCAGTATGATTTGCGGCTGCAGACTGTCGGATTGTCGGTTGATTATGATGCGACTATCGTGCGCGGCGAACCGGATACACGCAGTTTCTCGGTTATCTATCTTAAACAAGGCAAAGTTATAGCGCTCGATTGCGTCAACGCGACCAAAGATTATGTGCAGGGGAGGGCGTTCGTTGTGGAGGGCCTTGCCCCCACGGCAGAGCAACTGGCCGACACCAATGTGACATTGAAAGAACTCGCCGCGAACATCACAGCCGCCTGAGAAAGAATTGCCCCAGACCCGTTCCGCCCTGACGGCCATTCTTGGCCCGACAAATACCGGCAAGACCCATCTCGCCGTCGAGCGGATGTGTGGCTATTCGAGCGGGATGATCGGATTTCCGCTGCGGCTGCTGGCGCGCGAAATCTACGATCGAGTGGTCGCGATCAAGGGCGTGCGTCAGGTTGCGCTGATAACCGGAGAGGAGCGGATCGAGCCGCCGCAGGCACGCTGGTATTGCTGCACCGTGGAATCGATGCCGATCCAGAAGGAGTTCGCCTTCGTTGCCATCGATGAGGCACAATTGGGCTATGATCCCGAGCGCGGGCATATTTTTACCGACCGGATATTGCATGCGCGTGGCCGCGAAGAGACGATGATTCTCGGCTCCGAAAGCCTCCGTCCATTGATCCGTAGCCTTTTGCCCGATGCTGAAATCATCTCTCGCCCGCGATTTTCGACCTTAAGCTATGCGGGCGCGAAGAAGCTATCGCGCTTACCCAAACGATCCGCCATCGTCGCCTTTTCAATCGAGCAGGTTTACGCGGTCGCCGAAACGCTGCGCCGGATGCGCGGCGGAGCGGCGGTGGTGATGGGCGCACTCAGCCCACGCACCCGCAATGCCCAAGTGGCGATGTTCCAGTCGGGCGAGGTCGATTATTTAGTAGCAACAGACGCCATCGGCATGGGGCTAAATCTCGACGTCGCGCATGTCGCCTTTGTCAGCCTGTCCAAATTCGACGGATCGCGCAGGCGGCGGCTGACCGTTGCTGAAATGGCGCAGATTGCCGGACGCGCTGGGCGGCATCAACGTGATGGCAGCTTTGGCACGCTAGCAGGCGAAGGCAGCGAATTTACGCCTGAAGAAGTATTGGCCATCGAGAATCACGATTTCCCTAAGCTGGACTGGCTTTACTGGCGTGAAGCCGAGCCGCGTTTCGACACAGTGGCCACGCTGATTGCCGATCTGGAAACCAAGCCCAACCGCCCCGGCCTGCTACCCGCGCCGAAGGCCATTGATTTGGCAGTTCTCAAACGGCTGGCCGAAATGCCGGATGTAACCGCACTCATCCGACACCAGGTCGATGTAAAACGGCTTTGGGAGGTCGCCAGCCTGCCCGATTTTCGGCAGATGGGCGAAGAGCATCATAGCCGTTTCGTCGCCTCGCTGTGGCAGCATCTGGGGCAAGGCGACCGCGTCCTCCCGCAATCGTTGTACGCCAGCGAGCTTGCGCGGCTGGATAACATCCAAGGCGACGTCGATACGCTGTCGGCACGGATCGCGGGCGTGCGGACCTGGACCTACATCGCACATCGCGGCGACTGGCTGGCCGATCCGGCGATGATGGCCGAACGTGCGCGGGCGCTCGAAGAGAAATTGTCCGACGCGCTGCATGATGCGTTGCGCCAACGTTTTGTCGACAAGCGCACCTCGATGTTGTTGCGCAAAGGTGCGTCCGACATTGGGCTGTTACCTGTGGAAATCGGGGCAGATAAACGCGTTCTCGTCGATGGTGAGGACATCGGGTCTTTACATGGCTTTGCGTTTCGGGTTGACGCAGGCACCAAAGCGGGTGACCGTAAGCTATTATTGGCCGCCGCGCAGCGGCATCTGGCGGCACATTTAAGACAAAAGGCAAGGGACGTAGGCATGGCAGAAGATAGCGAATTCGCGCTGGCCGCCGATGGCGAAGGCAAGCCAGCGATTTTCTGGAACGGCGAAATGCTCGGCGCTTTGTCAAAAGGTCGTTCGATGATGCAACCGGCTTTTGCGCCAGTGAAAGCCGTGGCGGGGCTTGAAGGCGATGCCTTGCGCGAAATTACCACGCGCGCCGAGGCCTGGATTGGGGCGCAACTGGCTAGGGCGATGGGCGGCATCGTCGGCCTGCTGGAATTGGCGCAACAGGCCGATATCGATGGCAATGTGCGCGCGTTGGCGGTGCGGCTGGCCGATGAAGGCGGGATTGCGGGGCGTCATTATCTGGCAGATGCGATTGCTGCCTTGCCAAAGGAAGCACGCGGTGCGGCGCGTAAGGGCGGGATCGTCTTTGGTGCGCTCGATATTTATCATCACGCTGCTTTGAAGCCCGCGGCTGCCAAGTGGCGGGCGGCGTTGTTTGCCGCGCGTGACGGACGCGCCATGCCCGAACTGCCACCCGAAAGCGCGGTGCATTTGAAGGAATGGAAATTCGCCAATCCTTCCGAAGCGCGCAACGCCGGATATCGCCGGATTGGCGACGAGTATGTCCGCATCGACCTTGCCGAGCGGGTGATCAAAAAGGCGCACGAAGCACGCGGCCAAGGGAATATGTTCGGCATGGACATGGCTTTTGCGACCTCTCTTGGGATCAGCGAAACAGGGCTGAAGGCGTTGATGCGCGACGCCGGGTTTAGGCCGACCGACCCGCCAGTCGAAAAGCTCGAAGAGAAGACCGAAACGGTTGTTGCCGCAGAAGCGCCTGTGGTTGAAAAGGCACCTTTGGTTGATGCAAAAGAGCCGGCCACACAACCGGCGGCGACAGACGAATCGCCTGACGCTCCAGTGCCGGTTGAAACCCCTGCGCCTCAATCGGTGTTACTAACCCATTGGCGCTGGATCGGTTTGCCCAAACCGCGCCCGCCCGAACAGCGCCAGCAACGTGCCCGGCCTGAGCAGCGAAAGCCATCGGCAAGCGCAAAACCCAATGGCAAGCCTGACCGCACGCCGCCACCACCCAAACTGGCTTCACCACCATCGGCGCTGGCGCTTCAGTTGGCAGCGCTCAAGGGCCTCAAGCTGTAGCAGACATGCCGCATTCAGCACTGCGGATAGACAAGCTGCTATTCTTCCTTCGTATTGCTAAAAGCCGGACACTCGCGCAAAATTGGGCGGAGGCGGGCTATATCCGGGTAAACAGCAAACGGATCGAAAAGGGCAGTGCAACCGTGAACACCGGGGACGTCATCATACTTCCAAGGGGTGAGGCGGTGCTGGCGATCAAGCTTTTGTCGATACCTGTCCGGCGTGGTCCCCCATCCGAGGCGCAGCTTTGCTATCAACTGCTCGAATAAAAATTATCGTACAGCGATATTCCCCCGTTGACTTGGACAGCCGCCTAGCAATAGGCAGCAAATGGAGAGCGCCGCATTTTGAGCAGGTTTGGGGCGGACAGTTTTGGGAGTGTGTTGCCGATGACTTATGTAGTGACCGATGCGTGCATCAAGTGCAAATATATGGATTGCGTCGAGGTTTGCCCGGTCGACTGCTTTTATGAGGGCGAGAATATGCTCGTCATCAATCCCAACGAGTGCATCGATTGCGGTGTGTGCGAGCCTGAGTGCCCTGCAGAAGCAATTTTGCCAGACACCGAAAGCGGATTGGAACAGTGGCTTGAACTGAACGCTACTTATAGCGCGGATTGGCCGAACATTACATCAAGCCGCGAACCGCCCGCTGACGCCGATGAACATAAGGGCGAAGAAGGCAAGTTCGACAAATATTTCAGCGCTGAGCCCGGCGAAGGCGATTAAAGACCGGCTGAGCGCCGTTCTTTCAGCCACTGTTTTTGATAGCTTTCAACTTCGCGCATCGCGGCGAATACCGTCATATCTAGCTTGGTGCGGCCCGTCCGGCCTAGCGCATATAGCTGGCTGTAATACCAATATTGCACGGCGAAGCCTTCTAGGCCGCGCATCATTTTGATCTTTCGCAGGCCAGCCAGCCATTCGGGGAAAAGCTTCAACTGATTTTCGGTCCGGGGCAGCATCGCCATGCCACCAAGGAGGCGTTTCGGCGCCTCGGGCATCACGCAGAGCGGACGACCGAGGCCGATAACGTCGGCGGCGCCTGACTTTAACGCCTGTTCCATCGCGGATGCAGTGCGGAAGCCGCCGGTCACCATCAGCGGTATAGAAAGCTCGCTCTTCATCGCTTTGGCAAAATCGACGAAATACGCCTCGCGAGCCAAGGTGGTTTCGGCGACCGCTTGCATCTCTTCCGCCTCCAGCCCCTCGATACCGAGCAGCTTGGGCTGTTCATAAGTCCCACCCGATACTTCGATGAGGTCTACGCCCGCCTCCTGCAGCCAGCGCGCTACTTGCAGGCTGTCCTCGAACCCAAAACCACCACGCTGGAAATCGGCGCTGTTGAGTTTGACCGAAATTGGAAATTCCGGCCCAACGAGTTGGCGCACGGTGCTGACCGTGAACAGAAGGAATCGGGCACGGTTTTCAAGTGTTCCACCCCAACGGTCGTCGCGCTGATTCGAGCGCGGGCTAAGGAACTGCGAGATTAAATAGCCATGCGCGGCATGGATTTGTACGCCGGTGAAGCCGCAATCCTGACACGCCTTTGCGGCTTGTCCGAATCGGCTGATCAGGTTGAGGATTTCGTTCTCGGTCAAAGCGACGGGCATCCCGAACTGCCCGCCGGGAAGGCCAACCTTGACCGCCGATGGTGCCTTCGGGTGCGGATTGACCGCCTTCATTGTCTGCCGCCCCGCATGGCTGATCTGCGCCCAGAAATGGCCGCCGCCGCGCGTGGCTGCCGCTGTCCAGCGTTTTAGTGCCGTCTGCATGTCCTCATTCGGCATTGCGTCAATGATGACATTGCCCGGCCGTTCAAGATGGTTGCCATCGATCTGGATATTACCGGACAGCAACAGTCCCGCGCCGCCATCGGACCAGATGCCATAAAGCTTCTCAAGATCGGCGGTCGGACGGCCTTCGGTATCGGCGAGCCCTTCGGTCATCGCAGCCTTGCCGATGCGGTTCAGCAGCACAGCGCCGCAGGGCAGTTTCAGCGTTTGG
This sequence comes from Sphingomonadales bacterium, assembly GCA_031400695.1. Taxonomy (GTDB): domain Bacteria; phylum Pseudomonadota; class Alphaproteobacteria; order Sphingomonadales; family Sphingomonadaceae; genus Sphingorhabdus_B. The sequence goes on from JANNQI010000046.1 coordinate 42,744, forward strand.
GCGAGGTTCATTGTGTTGGCGGTTCGTCGGCCTTGATTTCGACCTTGTCCGGACCGCCGGTTTCTTTAGCTTCCGCCTTGTCGAGCTTGGCCTTTGGCGTATCGGTAGTGGCCGGCGCGGCTTCGACCGGCGCTTCGTCGGTCGAAGCGTCCAAATTGATAGCGTCGTCGCTGATCGTACCTTCAAGGCTGTCGATGTCGTCCATCCGCGTCTCGGTGACCTGATTGTCTTCCTTGGCGCTACCGCAGGCTGCGAGCGCGAGCAGGGCAAAAGCGAATGGGGCTATGTTTAGGTGGGCGGCGCGCATTATTCCTCCAAATGCTCAACTGGCCGCGACCCTACATCCTCCGCCTGCTTTGGCAAGCGCGTTGAGGAAGTGGGGCAGCGTGGCAGCAAGCGCGTCGTCGAAATCGTGGAGCGTTGCGTCGATGCCCAGGTCGGCGAGGCTAGTGACCGGATATTCAGCGATGCCGCAGGGTATGATTCCGCCGAAATGCGCAAGGTCGGGTGACACGTTGACGGCGAAGCCGTGCATCGTCACCCAGCGACGGATGCGCACTCCGATCGCGCCGATTTTGGCCTCTTCGCCGCTGCGTGTATCGCACCAAATGCCGATGCGCCCCTCGGCGCGGCGCGCTTCGACGCCGAACTGCAAGAGAGCCTCGATAACCCAGCCTTCAAGCGCATGGACATAGCAGCGCACGTCTTTGCAACGCTTGGCGAGGTCAAGCATGACATAGCCAACGCGCTGACCGGGGCCGTGATAGGTGTAGCGTCCGCCACGACCGGTGTCATAAACCGGAAACTGCTGGCTGAGCAATTCCGCAGGGTCGGCACTCGTACCGCCGGTGTATAATGGCGGATGTTCGAGCAGCCAGATCAGTTCGCGCGTACCGTCATCGCGGATTGCCGTTTGAAGCGCCTCCATCCGCGCCACCGCTTGCGGATAAGGCGTCAGGCCTTCGGCTATTTCCCAGTCAATATCGGCATTGAACATCATGCGCGGTCTTTAGCAGGTAGCAAGCGGCTTGCCACCGCATATGTCTGCCACTACCGGGCATAAGCCAAGGGAGGCACCATGCCGAAAAAGCTCGATTACCGATTAGTCGGCGCAGATGCGCGTGATCTTCTCAAGACCCATTCCGAACCAATTATCGCCATTGCCGGCTTTTTCATCTTTATGGTGAATTGGCTATCGGCCAATCTTTTGCCGGAAATCGCTGTCGGTAATGTCGGCGACATCGCTGCAACGATTGCAGCCTTGAGAGAGTTTTTCGAAGCAAATTGGCAGGTTCTTTTGCCGACCATGTTGACGACGATGTATGGCGGGCTCGCTGTTTATGTACTTCTCGTTGGGCAAAGCGTTAGGAAAGTTGGCGATGCACTGACGGGTGCCTTAGCTTTATTCATTCCCTATTTCTTGGCCAGCATTTTCGTCGGATGGGCAACGTTTGCCGGGTTTGTGCTGCTGTTGTTACCGGGCCTTTATTTGACCGGGCGACTGGCACTGTTGCCTGCGGTCATTGCAGGAGAGCCGGGGCTTGGCATTGCAGGATCAATCCGACGGTCTTGGGAAATCAGCCGTGATTGCGGATGGGCGATCCTGATTTTGATGCTGTTTGTCGCGATCTTTATGCGGCTTGTTTCGGGCGTATTGGGTTCAGTCGTCAGTTTGGTATCCCGGTCGGTTGCCGGTGAAGGCGGAATCCCGTTGCTTGAAACTGGGGTGGCCGCTGCCTTTGTCTCGATTGAGGCAGTCGTTTTTGTCGTTTTGATTGTTGCCATCTATCGGCAACTCACGCCGCAAACGGCTATTCAATAAGCGGAATTTGCGGCGCTGCCTGCCGTGGTATCAATCCTGATAATCTTGGATCTGGGAAAGTTTCCAATTGACGTTGGTAAGGCGCAAAGCCGGATTTGATGTAGAAGTTGAGCGCTCCTGGACCGTCCAGCGTGCAAGTATGCACCCACATCCGCTTAATGCCGGGTTCGGCCCATCCAGCCTGAAGCGCCAATGCCATTAGCCATTTTCCATAACCTTTGCCTGCAAGCTCGGGCACCAGTCCGAAAAAGGCGATCTCGCATTGTCCGGCCTCGCGGAAATCGAGCTCGAGAATACCGACTTCGATCCCGCGTCGGTCCAGCACTGCCCAGATTCGCACTTTGGGATCATGGATAATCGCAGAAAGAGCCGCATCGTCGATTTCAAGCCGCGAAAACCAAAGCCATGACTCGCCAATACGACGGTATAGCGTGCGGTATTTTTCGGGCGTCGGCGCGTTCCAGCGCTCAAGCCGCAAATCTGACGCGGGCATCGCGCGCAACGCGGGGCGTGACTTCATTTCGAGCGAAGTGACAATTGCGCCGATTTCACCTTGGGCAATTGGGCTAAACGCCATCGATACTCAGTCCCACGCCACTTCGGGCGGCAGGCTCATCAAAATCGCGTCGACATTGCCGCCGGTCTTCAAGCCAAATGTCGTGCCACGATCGTAAACAAGATTGAACTCGGCATAAAGCCCGCGCCAGCGCAATTGGGCCTGCTTTTCTTCAGCGGTGAACGGCTGATTCATCCGGCGGCGGACCAATTTGGGGAAAATGTCGAGAAACGCTTTGCCAACGTCGCGGGTCAAAGCGAAATTCTGCTCGAACAAGGCGTCGCTGGTGTTTTCCAAGTGATCATAAAAAATCCCGCCGACGCCGCGATGGACGTTGCGGTGTGGAATCCAGAAATATTCCTCAGCCCATGCCCGGTATCGTTCGTACACATCCGGACCATAAGGCGCGCAGGTGGCGCGTAAACGGGCGTGGAAGTCAGCGGTATCCTCGTCATACGGTATGGGTGGGTTAAGGTCGGCACCGCCGCCGAACCAGCTTTTGGTTGTGACCAGATAGCGTGTGTTCATATGCACAGCAGGCACGTGCGGATTGGCCATATGCGCAACGAGGCTGATGCCGGTGGCGAAGAAATTGGGGTCTTCCGCGGCACCGTGGATGGTTTTGGCAAATTCGGGATTGAAGCTGCCACCGACAGTCGAGACGTTGACGCCGACTTTTTCAAACACCTTTCCCTTCATGACGCCGCGCAAACCGCCACCACCGGGCGATCCGTCATGGTCGTTGCGGTCCCAAGGCGTATATTCGAACGATGCGTCCGAGCCCGACTCGCGCTCAATCGCTTCAAAAGCGGAGCAAATCTGGTCGCGCAAGGATTCAAACCAGTCGCGCGCGGACTGCTGGCGGGGGTCAAGGGTAAGAGTCAAGCATCATCTCCCGGAAATTGTCCCGTCTGCCTTAAGGCCTCAGCCAAGGCGATGCCAGCCGATACGGAAATGTTCAAGGACCGAAATCCGGCGGCCATCGGAATATATACACGTGCTTCCGCACGGTCATGAACTTCCGCCGGCGCACCGCTGCTTTCCGATCCCATCAGAATGACGTCGTCGGGTTGAAACACGAACCGGGATATCGGTGCGGATGCCTTGCTGGACATCAGTACGAGACGTGCCCCGTTCAGCGTATCGAGAAACGAAGCCCAATCGGGATGACGCTCGATCTGTGCCTGCGCGGCATAGTCCATCCCCGCGCGCTTCAACGCCTTGTCGGAAAAAGCAAAACCGCATGGCTCGATAATGTCGCAGGGCACGGAAAAACAGGCAGCAGTTCGTAAAACGGCACCGACATTTCCGGCGATATCGGGTTGGTAAAGGGCGATACGCAACGACTCATTACCTCAAAGTAGACAAGAAAATAACCATCTCAAAAATATGGTGATTTTACCACTATTAACATCTCGTCGAAGTCGCGTCCCATGCTGGTACAGGGCAAAAAACGGTGGAGCGGGTCGTCTAACTTTCGTGTAAAGCGCCGCTTCGTAAGGTTTCCAGATACTCTGATTGCAAAGCGCGGCATGATTCACGAACATTTCAGTGAAACGATAAAGCCCCGTAAACGGGGGAAGCAGGCGGTCCCTCACCGCCGGTGGATCGGAACGCGCGAAATCCTTCTGGTACTGATCGCTTTCGCGCTGCTGGCAGTGGTTCCATCCGTTGCGCAGATTTCACCGTTCAGCCGCACCAACGAGGCGCAACCAGCGACAAAGTTGAAATGGGACGCCGAATATCCCGCCGAGAATTTTCCCGGGTCAGCGTTCTATTATCTGGACCAGAACTATTCGATCCCGCCCGTTAAACACGAAACGGGCCAAGGCGATATCGATGCGCTAGTGGGTGATGCGCCATTTGACGATGCCAAAGCGCCTATCGATTTCGCCAATGGCGGCGCGGCTCGGCCCTTTGTCATGCGCGCGGGATCGGTCGAGCATAGCCGGGCGCTAAAATGTCTGACTGACGCGATTTACTACGAGGCGGCTAACGAACCCGATGCTGGCCAGCGCGCTGTCGCACAGGTCATTCTCAACCGGATGCGTCACCCGACCTATCCGAACAGCGTCTGCGGCGTGATCTATCAGGGTTCTGAACGCGCCTCCGGTTGCCAATTTAGCTACAGCTGCGATGGATCAATGGCGCGCATTCCTGCGGGCGCTGCATGGCAGCGCGCAGGCCGGGTGGCCGCGCAAGCACTGGCAGGTTCGGTTTATGCACCCGTTGGCATGGCAACGCATTATCATGCGACTTATGTCTATCCTTATTGGGCACCCAGCCTGAACTTCGTCGGTACAATCGGCGCGCATCGTTTCTATACATGGAAGGGTAGCGCGGGACGTAAGTCGGCATTTTTCCGCAGCCATGCCGGTCGCGAGCCATTCCCCGGGCCAAAACCGCGCGTCTGGACGCCAGTGCCTACCAACGATCTTGACCCGATCCAGTTGCAGAAACGCTATGAGAGGGAATTTGCCGCAGCCCGATTGAGGGCAGAGAACGAAGCCCGTGCGGCTGTATCGCTTGTGCCGCCATCGCCTTACGCCGACATCGCGCCAGCACGCCAAGGCGCGGCGGCCAGCTATTCGGCACCCGATTACTCGCGCGAAGCCCGCAAGGCTGGGGGCGAAGCGGCTTATGGTGGCGAACGGCTTCCACACGCGACCAATATCAAACCAGAATATCAAACCAGCGGCAGCTGGAAAGCGCAGCCGACGGGCTAAACCATCTTGCCTAACTGCCGTACTATCAGACAGACCGGCTGGACGGCCATTTCTTGAGCGGCGCAAGCTGCGATACTGGTCCATCTGAAATGGCTGTCTGCGCGGTCGGCAGAGGTTGGCAGATTTGTCCGCTATGCTCGAAGATGCCGGTCTCCGGACGCAGTCCCACATCCCTGCGTTCTGGGGACCGGTTTGTCTTTACGTCCTGAACGATAAGGTCGCGCGAAGACCGCCTTCGCTACGATTTTCCAATATCACATCGCCGCCATGGCTACGTGCGATTGCGCGTGCAATATTAAGACCAAGGCCGGATCCGCCGGTGGCGCGGTTGCGCGAGGCATCGGTACGGGTGAATGGTTCGAATATGCCTTCCATCAACTCTTGGGGAATACCCGGGCCATCATCGCAAATTTCGACATGTGTCGTGGGTCCTGTTTGATGCACAGCGATGGAGGCCGTTTTGCCGTAAGTCACCGCATTGCCGATCAGGTTGCGCAACGCCCGGCGCAATAGCACGGGACGAACTTGCGCTACGATACGGTCGTCAGTCTCTGTAAAGGACGCTGCCGGAAATTCGCCTGCGATCGATTCTGCAAGCGCCCCGATATCCACCGATTGCATCGCCTCACCCGATTTGCCCAATCGGGCCAGCATCAAGATATCGTCCAATATGGTGACCATTTCGTCGATAGTTCCGACCATTTTTTCGCGGTCGGTATCGTCTTCGACCGACTCCACCCGCACACGCAAGGAAGCCAACGGCGTTTTGAGATCGTGGCCGATAGCACCTAGCATGACATCCTTTTCGTCCAGCAGGGTTGAAACGCGCGCGTACATTAAGTTGAAGGAATCGATGAGTTGGCGCACATCGTTCGGACCTTCGCTTGGCATCGGTTCGACTTTTTCGGCGAGCCCGACGCGGCGGACGCGTTCGGTCAGGGTACCGAGCGGCTTCGCGATCCGCCTTGCAACAAGCGCCAGCGGAATTAGCACTGCTATGTACAGCAGCAATGTTTGCAATATCAGGGCCAACAGCGAACCTGCCTCCGTTGGCCTGACCAAAGCGGCCGCATTGAGCCATTGGCCATCGGCAGTGCGCGCCGTCATCAGCACGGCGAAGCGGGGCTGCTCGGGCCGGTTCTGCCGCATTTTCGACAGCATGAAGCGCCGCATCAACGGCTCACGCAATTCAGTGGGCAGGAGCTTCACCGACCCGACATTTATCCTGACCTGTGACAGGCCAAGATTTGACGCGGACAGAAACTCGTTGGCTCTGCCGGTTAGCTCGTCCTCAAAATCATAGCGGGCGATGACCAACGGACTTGCGGCGTAGTCGATAGTCACCGGCGGCCCCCTACGGCGGCGCGGGCCATCCTTGAAGACGCTTTCGGGCAAGTCGCCCTTGAACTCACCACCGCGCTCCTGCTGCCGTTCGATCTGGTTGGCGACGCGGGTTACGACCATTGTAGTCGCTTCGGTGACCGCACGGCTGCGCGTACCCGCGAGTAGCAACGCGGCATTAATCCCTTGCGCCAGCAGCAATGCGGACGCCGCTACGAGCAATATCTGTCCGTACAGGCTCTTGGGAAAAATGCGGAACGGCCAAAACTTGGTCATATCCGCTTCACTTCAGTTGAGAAGCGATAGCCGCCGCCCCAAATCGTTTTGATATGTTGCGGATCTTTGGCATCGACTTCAATCTTTCGACGCAGGCGGCTAACCTGATTGTCGATGGCGCGGTCGAACGGACCGCCCTCCCGGCCTCGGGTCAAGTCGAGTAACTGGTCGCGGGACAGCACCTGCCCGGCACGGGCAACGAGAACTTCGAGCATCCGGTGTTCGCCAGAAGACAGTGGCACCAAAACGCCTTCGGGATCGTGGAGCGTCTGCTCGCCGGTATTGAGTGTCCATCCCGCGAAATGATAGCTTTCGCCCATCCGCTCAGGCTTGGGTGCGCCCGACGAGATGCGCCGCAAGACCACCTTGACGCGCGCGACAAGTTCGCGCGGGGAAAATGGTTTGACGACATAGTCGTCAGCGCCGATTTCCAATCCGATAATGCGGTCGGTTTCTTCGGATTTCGCAGTGAGCAATATGACCGGCGGGCCATCTGTGGCCGAGATATGGCGGCAAAGGCTAAGCCCATCTTCGCCGGGCATCATGATATCCAGCAACACAAGGTCGATATCATAGGATAGCAACGCGGAGCGTGCAGTGGCGGCATCGACAACGTCGGTGACGCGAAAACCCTTCCGCTCAAGATACTTGCCCAGCGGATCACGGATCGATGCTTCGTCATCTACAAGCAAAAGGTGAGGGCGGGTTTTATTCATTCAGGAAAAGCTTCTTGCTGCTTATCTTGCCGCAGGCAAGAAAAAGGCCGGAGGAGAAGGGAGGGGAAACTCCTCCGGCCAGTTATGACACGGTCCAAAGGGGAGGGAAGACCGCGCCAGCAAAGCTTGTTTAACCGGCGTCAGCAGGTGTAACTTGGCGATCGCGCCATTTGCCGCGACCAGCCTTGCGCTCATCAGCCGATATTGTTCCGTCGCCGTTTGCGTCGGCTTTCGCGAACCGGGCTTCGGCTACTGCTTGGAACTCGGCCTGGCTAACTGCCTTGTCGCCATTGGTATCGGCCATCGCGAGCATTTTCATGCCGCCGCCGTCGCGACCACCATGACGGCCCATTTTACCGCCACGTTCGCCTTCGGGGCCACCGCGCCCCATCCGCTTTTCGCGGCGGTCTTCGCGTTTCTCGGCACGCTCTTCATGCGCGGCAACGAATTCGGCCTGGCTCAGCGAGCCATTTTTGTCGGCGTCCATAGTGGCGAAGTGCTTGGCGACCATAGCCGCCTTGTCGGCTTCGTTGAGGGTACCGTCATTATTGGCATCCATCTTTGCAAAGCGGGCGTCTGCGGCGGCAAGCATTTCTGCCTTGGTCACAACGCCATTGCCATCTGCATCAGGCTTTGCAGCGGGGGCTGCGTATAAGGCAGCGGAGGTGAGTGATACCGCTATAACCGCGCCAAAGATATGGGTCCTGTTCATTTTATCGTTCCTTGATCTTGCATTCCGGCGGGTTACCGGATGCACATCATATAGGATCAATATGTCGCAACGCTTTGTCAGCGCAAACGCTGCTTTGTCGCAAAGTGTATCAGGGAAGGTGGAGCGGGTAAGGGGAATCGAACCCCTCTAGCTAGCTTGGAAGGCTAGTGCATTACCACTATGCTATACCCGCTCATTGCGAACGCCGCCGCTATTGCCATCATGCGTGCAATGCGTCAACGCCTGCGTTTCAAAAGAAAGGGCCGCAAAAGCGGCCCGTTCTATTTTCTTTGAGAAGCAATCAATGCTTCTTCTCGGCCCAGATCGCCTTGTATGACATCCAAGTCAGCACCGTGAAGATGATGAGGAAGCCCAATGCTGCCCAGCCTGCGCTCTTGCGGTTTTCCATCTTCGGCTCGGCCGTCCAGGCGAGGAAAGCGGAAACGTCCTTCGCCATCTGTGCCTTGGTCGCTTTGGTGCCATCGTCATAGGTCACCTGATCATCGGCACCGATTGGTTCGGTCATCGCAATGTTCAGGGTGGCAAACCACGGGTTGAAGTTGAGGCCAGCAGGCGTTGCGGCTTCGGGGAATTCCTTCAGCAGTTCCTTGCCTTCTTCATTCTTGTAGCCGACCTGTTCGCGGTATCCCAACAGCAGTGAATAGACATAAGCGGGGCCACCCTCGCGCGCTTTGGTAATCAGCGAGAGATCGGGCGGCAAGGCATTGTTGTTGGCGGCTCGCGCGGCGACTTCGTTTGCGAATGGCGAGGGGATCTTGTCCGCTGTAATTCCAGGACGCGTTGCCGGCTCTCCGGTTTCGGGATTGATTGACGGGACTTCGGTCGTCCAACCCTTGGCAATCGCCTTTACTTCGTCTTCGCTGTAACCAAGCGCCGTGAAATCACGGAATGCGACGAGTTTAAGGCTGTGGCAGGCCGAGCAGACCTCTTTATAGACCTTTAGTCCGCGCTGGAGCTGACCCCGATCATATTTGCCCAAGGGACCATCGAATGTGAATTTCTCGGGCAACGGGTGCTCGAGAAATTTACTCTCTACGGTTGCTGTCGCGGGTTCCTTGATTGCACCTACGATAGTGTCACCAAGGCCGAGAAGCAGCATTCCGCTGAAAAATATCCCGACCAAAAAAGCTATAAGACGAACCATGATTAAAGCTTTCCCTGTATTACGCCGTCGCTGCTGCGAGCGGCTTGCCGGTTACGGCCTCGGTGATCGAATTGGGCAGCGGCAGTGGCCGTTCGATACGCGAAACGATCGGTAGGATGATCAAGAAGTGGGCGAAATAATAGGCTGCTGCAATCTGGCTGAGGATTACCCACTGAGTATAAGGCGGCTGCGCTCCGCAATATGTGAGAATCACGATGCTTGGGATCAGGCCGAACCAGAAGAATTTGCGGAACAATGGACGATAATGTCCCGAACGAACAGGCGAAGTATCAAGCCACGGTAGGAAGAACAGCAGCAGGATCGAGCCGAACATCGCCAGCACGCCCATCAACTTTGCAGGGATGATAGTGATGCCCGTGAACGGAATGCCGAAGTCTACGGTGAACGCCTTCAGGATCGCATAGAAGGGCAGATAATACCATTCGGGCACGATATGCGCTGGCGTCGAAAGCGGGTTGGCCGGAATATAATTGTCCGGGTGGCCAAGCATGTTGGGCGCAAAGAAGGTGACCACAACAAACAGGGTCAGGAACACGCCGAGGCCAAGACCATCTTTCGCTGTATAATAAGGGTGAAAAGGAACGGTGTCCTGCTCGCCCTTGACGCTGACGCCGGTTGGATTCGACGAGCCGGGGATGTGCAACGCCCATACGTGCAGGATGATAACCCCCAAAATCACGAATGGCAGCAGGTAATGCAGCGAGAAAAAGCGGTTGAGCGTTGCTTGGTCAGGCGCAAAACCGCCCAGAAGCCACTGGCGTAAGGGCTCGCCGACCAGCGGAATAGCCGAGAAAAAGCCGGTAATAACCTGCGCACCCCAAAAGCTCATCTGGCCCCACGGAAGCACATAACCCATAAAGCCGGTCGCCATCATGAGCAGGAAGATCACCACGCCCAACAGCCAAATCATCTCACGCGGAGCTTTGTACGAACCGTAAAATAGTCCGCGGAAAATATGGATATAGACGACGATGAAAAAGAAGCTCGCCCCGTTCATATGGGCGTACCGGATGAACCAGCCTGAATTCACATCTCGCATGATATGCTCAACCGAGTTGAAGGCTCCGTCGACGCTGGCATAATAATGCATGGCAAGTACGATGCCGGTTACGATCTGGATCATCAGAGCAACGCCGGCAAGTACGCCGAAATTCCAGAAGTAATTGAGGTTGCGTGGGACCGGATAGCCGGCACCGACGGCGTTGTAGAACAAGCGCGGCAAGGGAAGGCGTTCGTCTACCCACTTGGTAACAACGCCCTGCGGTGCATATTCTTTTGCCCAGGGAAAGCTCATCTTGCTCTAGCTCCTCAACCGATTTTCACGACAGTGTCGGATAGAAATAAATAATCCGGAACCTGCAGGTTCAACGGAGCCGGACCCTTGCGGATACGGGCAGCGGTATCATAATGCGACCCGTGGCACGGGCAGAAATAGCCGCCATATTCGCCCTTTACCTCACCGGAAGCAGCGCCAAGAGGCACGCAACCCAAGTGGGTGCACACGCCCAGCGTGACAAGCCAGTTTTCCTTGCCCGGTTGCGTACGTTCAGCAAGCGTTTGCGGATCGCGGAGCGAACCGACGTCGACCTTGTTTGCCGCTTCGATTTCAGCCGGAACAAGGTTGCGGATGAAAATCGGTTGCTTGCGCCAGCTCGTCTTGATTGCCTGACCCGGCTGGATCGCCGAAATGTCGACTTCTATCGACGCCAGTGCTAGAACATCGGCGCTGGCGCTCATCTGACTGACCAGCGGCACGACCACAGCCGCAGCGCCTACGCCAGCAAAGCTGACTGCTGCGATATGAATGAAGTCACGGCGATCAACGCTGCCCCCGTCATTGCCAATAGTTGCTGCTGTTTCCATAGGAACTCCATTCGATGCAGACGCTGCTTTTGATGCCGCGGCCTTTACCGGCGTCTTGCGCGGAGGTTTTGCTGTGCCTGTCGTCTTTTTGACCGTAGCCATATGCTGCCCTTGTTTGCAATACGGGCAGAACACCCGCAAAACCGTCGAAACCCCGTTACGCGGCAGCGGAGAGGCGGTTCTGCACCTGTCGCCATCGCGATTCAGCGGCCTGATAGACGCCTTTGCGTATATTTGCCAACAGGGAATTTGGCACTTATCCTGCCAATCGAAGGCGTTATGATTGCAGAACGGTAAAGTGACAGAAAATTGCCGCTTTTGCTTGCCTGTGCTATAGCCTGTGTCCTAAAGGCCGCGCCTTTGTGAACGAATATTGCTGGAGTGATGATGATGGCGACGAACTGGACGCCGGATAGCTGGAAAGATGCCAAGGGCATACATATGCCACAATACCGAGATGCTGCTGCCCTGGCCGCAACCGAGGAAACGCTGCGTAATTATCCGCCGCTGGTTTTTGCCGGCGAAGCGCGTAACCTTACCGACGATCTGGCCAAGGTTGTCGAAGGCAAAGCGTTTCTATTGCAGGGCGGCGATTGTGCCGAAAGCTTTGCCGAGTTCCATCCCAACAACATCCGAGATACATTCCGCGTACTTTTGCAAATGGCCGTCGTCCTGACGTTTTCCGGCAAAGTGCCAGTGGTGAAGCTGGGACGCATGGCAGGGCAATTCGCCAAGCCGCGCTCCACCCCGACGGAAACTATCGGCGGCGTCGAACTGCCAAGCTATTTCGGCGACATCATCAACGATATCGAGTTTGAAGCCGAGGGCCGCGAACCCGATCCGGCGCGGATGGTGCGGGCCTACAGCCAGGCGGCATCGACACTCAATCTGCTGCGCGCTTTTTCGAACGGCGGCTATGCCAATTTGAAGCAGGTCCATGCGTGGACCCATGATTATATGGGCCGTTCGCCTTGGGCGCAGAAATATAAGGAGACGGCGGACCGCATCGGCGAGGCGCTGGACTTCATGGAAGCTTGCGGAATTACCCCCGAAACCGTGCCACAGATTAAGGGCACGAGTTTTTATACCAGCCATGAGGCGCTGCTTTTGCCTTACGAACAGGCGATGACCCGGCAGGATAGCCTGACCGGGCGTTGGTACGATACTTCGGCGCATTTCTTATGGATTGGCGACCGCACTCGGTTCGAAGGTTCGGCGCATGTCGAATATCTGCGGGGTATTGGCAACCCGATCGGCATAAAATGCGGGCCTAGCCTTGAGCCGGACGTACTGCTGCGCATACTCGATACATTGAACCCGGGGCGCGAGGCGGGACGGATCACGCTAATCTCGCGCTACGGTTATGACAAAATTGAAAGCGGTCTGCCTACTTTAGTGCGCGCGGTAATGCGCGAAGGGCATCCGGTTATCTGGTCGTGCGACCCGATGCACGGCAATGTTGTAAAGTCGGCAAGCGGCTACAAGACCCGGCCTTTCGAGCGTATCCTCGCCGAAGTGCGCGGTTTCTTTGCGGTGCATCGCGCCGAGGGCAGCTTCGGCGGAGGCATCCACATCGAGATGACTGGGCAAAATGTGACCGAATGCACCGGTGGCGCGGTCGCGGTAACCGACGAAGCGCTTGCAGATCGCTATCACACGCATTGCGACCCGCGGTTGAACGCGGCGCAGTCGCTCGAACTCGCGTTCCTGCTGGCCGAAATGCTCAACCAGGAACTGACCGAGCGGGCACGGAAAGCGGCATGAACGGAACCGTCGTTCAGTCTACTGTCAAATCGGGCGTCGGCTTTGGCAGCGCGCTGGCGATGGTGATCAGCTACACCGCGCATAAATCTGTATTGTGGGCGATCATCCACGGCATATTCGGCTGGTTTTATGTCGTCTATTTCCTGCTAACGCGGTAACACTGCGTAAACGCATGTAGTGGTTGCATGGGTCGATGCGGCTTTGTTACAGAATGCCGATGAAGCATTGGATTGTCCTGATAGGCGCGAGTACCTTGGTCGCAGGCTGTTCGAGCAAAATCGAAACGCGCGTATCAAGCAGCGGGGTTCAGTCGCCTTCGGCTGAGGCCTATATGATTTCGACCGTGGCAGAAACATCGACCGAACTTCGCAACGCTTATACGCTGGTCGCTGCATCGATGGCAGATAAGGGTTTCGCGCTAGCCAAAGAAGCGCCGCTGCATCTTGAAATCACAATCGATGCAAGGCCTGCAGCACTCTCTCTGGGTAGCAATGACGGGCCGGGTAGCTTGTCGCCAGCCAAAAAGAAAATGATGCTGCAAAGTTGCGAGGACCGTGAATACCGCTTGGGAATTACGCTGACCAATGTAGGTGATGGTAGAGAAATCTATCGCGGAAGGTCTGCGGAATATCATTGCAAAGTGCCGGTGGCCGAGGCGTTGCCGACGCTGGTGAACGCGGCGCTAGCGGATTTCGGACGTCCGCGTGGCACTTATGTGTTGTCCCGCAATGGGCGCGAATAGGTTTGTCAGCCTTCGGGAGCGTCCGGCAGGGTGACAGTAAATGTCGCGCCAATACCTGAATTATTTGCCGCTGTTACCGAGCCACCATGTCGTTCGATTACGGCCTGAACGAAGGTCAGCCCCAAGCCAGTACCAGCAACGCGGCCCTTATGCTCGCCACCACTGACAAAGCGGGTGAATAATTGCGGCAAGATATCGACTCCGATGCCCGGGCCGTTGTCGGTAACGGTAACAACGATGTCGGTGGCTTGGCGCGCCACGGCAATGGCAATCGTCTCATTGTCCGGACTGAACTTGATGGCATTATCGATCAGGTTGCAGAAAGCGCGAAACAGCCGGTCTGGTTCGGCAATGACAAAGGCGCTGTTGCTGCTATCGCCAAAAATGAATTTGATGCCGCGCTCGTTCGCTAACGGCCAGAGGCTATCTGCGACTTCGCGCACGAGATCGGCCAGCAAAACCTCTTCACCGACAAAATCGGTTTCGCCCATCCTTGCGATTTCGACAAAGTCCTGCGCGAGTTGCATAGTGCGTTGTGCATTAAGCTTGATGCGCTTTTTGGCTTCGGCATCGATCTCGCCATCGAGTATCGCGATGATCGTCGATTGCGGCGCACGCATGTCATGGGAAAGCAGTTGAAGCACCTCTTCGCGTTCTGCCTCGGCGCGGGCAAGGTCCGTGATGTCCGTAAGATAATGGATATGCCCGCGTAAATCACCATAATCGCTGCGGATTTCGGACCGGCGCATGACAAATGTCCGGTCGAATGGCGAATCGAACCGAACACATTCTGCGGCTTCAGGGTTTTGCAGATACCGGTCGACCTGCATCCGGTTTTCCGGTGTGACCAGCGTATCGAGAGCGTTTGACCGTGACAATCCGGCAATATCGCTATCCAACCGCTCTTTAAGCAGATCGTTGGAAAGGGTCACGGTGCCTTCGGGGTTGGTCACAAACATCGGGTCGGGCAAGTCAGCCAGTGTGTCGGAGACAAAACGCCGAAGATCACGCATATGGTCGATTGATTGAGCCAGTGCCTCGCTCTGGCGGCCTACCAGATCTGTTGCGCGGTTCGGCTGGATGGGGAGGGGGCTCACTTCGCCTTCCAACTCTAACGCACGCAGTTCGAACCCCATGAAGTCGCTCATCGCCTGCAAACGCCGCCAGCCCCAGAGTGGGTAAATCAGCAACACTCCGAGCAATGCCGCACCGGGGGCAAGCCAGATGCCGGTCCACAGCATTCCGGCACTGACGGCCAGTATCGCGGCAAACGTAAGCAAGGAAACGACCAGAATTATGCGGGGTTTCCAGAACAGAAAACCGATCATCAATAGCCACAGTGGCAGCAGGGAAAAGGCGATGGTCCAGACTTGTGAGGTTGGCGCGATAAAATCATCGCGGCGAAGCGCCCCGAGCATATTCGCCATGATCTCGACGCCCGATAGCAACCCTTCCTCGCCATTAGCGGTCGGAAAATTGTCGCCCATGCCCGTTGCGGTCGCTCCAATGATGACATCGCGCCCTCGCAGCATCTTTGCGGGCACCTCTCCACTCATAAGATCGGCGTAGGATATTTCAGCAAAACTGGCGCGCTTTGCGAAGGGGATCAGCAAATCCCTCCCGCAAGCGTTTTTCCGGTAGGCAGCGGAAGCTTCCGGACCGCGTCCACGAAAGACCAGTTCCATTAGGTGTGGCCAGCGTGCAGTTTCGGCATCGGTGTTGAAACAGAGCGCGCCGCGGCGGACGATTCCGTCGGGATCGAAAGTGACATTGGCATGCCCTATTGCAGTGGCCGCCCCGTCAAATTCGCTGGCTGGCATAATGGTGTCATATTGCCGACCTTCGTTTTCCGGCGTGTTGAAATGCAGTGGCACGAAAATCGGGGCGGGCCCTCGCTTCATAGCCGTAGCCAACGCTGCGTCGGATTCTGCGGTGCCGGCCTCGCTGAGCAGGATATCGAGGGTAATGGAACGCGGCTGTTTGGCCTGGAGCCGATCGATCAGTCGTGCATGTGTTGCACGGTCCCATGGCCATTTGCCCAATGCGGCAAGGCTTGGGTCGTCGATAGCGATAATCAATATGTTCTCATCCGCAACCGGTCGCGCCGCTGTGCTTAGCCGGTCGTATAGCAGGTTATCGAACGGCGCAGTGCCTCGCCATAAAGTCGCCGCTACCACCACCGCGCAGGCAAACAGCCCGATGGCGACCCACTCGATTGCAAGGCGGCGGCGTAAATTCATGGCGCTTAATCGAATTCCTTGCGCCAAATATCAATCATTTCTCAAGGAGCTGAGATGGACAGCTTTTCAAGCGGGGTCCAGTTGATACCAATTTCTCCATCGAGATACTGCACAACGCCGACCCGCCAAAAATAATCTCCAGTAGGCAGATCTGACAAGGTGACGCGGTCGCCGGCAAGTCCCGCTTCATCGACCATCGCAATCCGGTCGGTGGTATCGCGGAATATCTGGAAATGGAAGCGTTGCGTGCCTTCGCCTTCGCCAATCCAGCGGAAGACATAGCCTTCGTTGCTTTGGCCTACACTGGCGGTAACCCCGTTCAGGCGGCGTTTGAAGGCGAAGGTCGCAGGCATTCCTTGAATGCCGCTTTCTGAAATCGCGCGGGCTCGGATGAAGTAATTGCCGTTGGGAAGCCCGGCAAATTCGACTTCTCCTTCGGGGGCGATGGTATCGGCGACCTGTTCGATGAACCCCGCATCTGCGGCAATCGTATAGCGAATGCCTGCCAAATTATCCGAAGCAAAGCGAACAATCTTTCCAGCTTGGGTTTTTCCCGGCTCGTTGATTGATGGCGGGGCAAGCAATGCCTCGGTGACGACACCGCCGCCCCTTCTGACGGCCAGACCATTACCAGCCGGAAGCGAACGGATTGCGCTGGAACCCGCTTCGACAGCAAGTGCACCTTCTACCACTTCGGCATAATCGCTTCCGTTATCCGGATCGTAACGCGACTGGAAGTCCGTGCCGCGCACTGCAGAAACGGCCTTGGGCGTGCGCACCTGATATCGGTCGTCGCCCGATTTATGTTTTACCACCGAAGATCGGACGCCGCCTTTCACAATGTCGAAATCATAATCGAGGCTGCCGCCGAGGACATAGCTGCGCAGGCGGCTGATATGGACATTGCTGTTCGAAGGCAGCGAGATGCGTGAGCCATCGTCAAGCAGCATCGTGACGAACGACGACGGCCCGGTGCTGATGTTGGTACCCTCGGGCAGAACCTGACCAACCGAGGCGCTTCCCGAATTTGCCAGCACCTGCCCGCGTACCGAAATCAGCTTCGCATTGGCAGGCCGGTATTTGAGCAGGCTGCGTGAAATTACCAGTATCTTGCCAATCGGGATGGCGTGGGGGTTGGATATGCGGTTTTGCTGCTGGACGATCTTGTAGCTTTGCGGATTGTGTAAATAGCGCTCGCCAAGCGTGAACAAATTGTCGCCCTTGCGCACCGAATATCGGATCGGTGCATCATCTGACGCCGACGCCATCGGCGCCAGAATGAAAGCTAAAAGGAAAGCAATCTTGCTGAAACCGGCAGCCAAAAAACGCATGTTCACTCGCCTTTTGCGATCGTCTCCAGCCGGTAGCCATAGCCGAACACGGTAAAAATCCGAAATCCGTTTTCCGGCTGCAAATCGAGCTTTGAACGGACACGCGAAATATGCATGTCGAGCGTGCGAGTCGCCAGCGCCGCCGTCGTCCGCCAGATCGCCTCCATAATGTAATTGCGCGACAGCGTGCGGTCGGCGTTGCGGAAGAACAGGTCCGCCAGTTCGAACTCTTTGGCGGTCAGGGTTATTTGTTTGCCGTTGATCGTCACCGCCTGGTCGATCCGGTTGAGATGATATTTGCCGTACGTCGCCTCGGCATCGAACGCGCCGCTCCCTGCATTCCGGCGCAGCATCGCGTTGATGCGCGCAGCTACGACGCCGCGATCTTCGGGTTTGGTGATATAGTCATCCGCTCCCGCATTCAGTGCATCGCTAATGTCCTTTTTCGCCGAACGATTGGTCATCATGATTACCGGCGGGCATTCGGGCAATGCGGTCTTCATCCACTGCAGCGTAGCCAGCCCGTCTTTGCCAGGAATATTCCAGTCGAGGATCAGCAAGTCGAAAGTTTCGCGCACCAATGCCTGAGATAAAAGGTTGCCGTCGGAGTAGCTGACCGCAACATGCCCTTGCTCTTCAATGATAGATTTCAGGAAGTTGATGACGTCGGTTTCGTCGTCGGCAATGACTACGCGCATGATATTTGGTTATCCCCTCGACGCAACTTCAGAACCGAGGATGCGTTACAATAAGATGCAAATATGCGGATTTGTTTCATTAGGCCAGACGAACCGGCCCATCTTTACAACCATTTACAATGCTGAATGCTGCGTTAAACCGCAGAAACGCTTTGAATTTGGCTGGGGCGGCAGGGATCGAACCTGCGAATGGCGGCATCAAAAGCCGCTGCCTTACCGCTTGGCGACGCCCCAGCATGCAATCGGACCAGCCGCTGCGGCGCGCCTTATATCGCGGGAAACATCATTCGCAACCGCTTAATCGATACGTTGCACCCAGCCGTGGGTATCGGGACTGACGCCGCGCTGGATATCGACAAGTTTGGCCCGTAATTGCTGCGTCATCTGGCCCGGACCACCGGCACCGATGGTAAAGCTGCCGTCGGTCGAATGCACCCTGCCCACCGGAGTGACGACCGCAGCAGTGCCGCAGGCAAAGGCTTCGACGAGCTTGCCCGATGTAGCATCGGCGCGCCACTGGTCGATAGCGTAACGTTCCTGGCGGACCGTCAGGCCCTGTTCGCGCGCCAGCGTCAGGATCGATTCGCGGGTAATGCCCTCCAATATCGTCCCATCGGTCGGCGGCGTAATCAGCGTTCCGTCGTCGAAGAGGAAAAACAGGTTCATGCCGCCCAATTCTTCGATCCAGCGATGTTCGGCGGCGTCGAGAAACACGACCTGATCGCATCCATGCGCGATGGCTTCCGACTGCGCCACAAGGCTGGCAGCGTAATTCCCGCCGCATTTTGCCGCTCCCGTGCCGCCGGGGGCTGCGCGGGTATAATCTTGCGAAACCCAGATCGAAATAGCGGGTGCGCCGCTCTTGAAATAATTTCCGGCGGCCGACGCGATGACCATGTAGAGATATTCTGCCGAAGGTTTAACGCCGAGGAAAACTTCGCTCGCGATCATGAATGGGCGCAGGTAAATTGATCCGCCATCAACGGGTGGGAACCAGGCTTTGTCGACCTCGACCAGTTGTTTGCACGATTGCAGGAACAGTTCTTCGGGCAATTCCGGCATCGCCAGCCGTTTGGCCGATCGCTGGAAACGTCGTGCATTCTGCTCTGGCCGGAACAGCGCCATGCTGCCGTCGGCGAGGCGATAGGCCTTCAGGCCTTCAAAAATCTCCTGCGCGTAATGTAACACTGCTGTCGCGGGATCGAGTGTCAGCGGCCCGCGCGGACCGACCTTGGCGTCGTGCCAGCCCGTTCCTTCGGTGTAACGGATGGTCACCATATGATCGGTGAAGACTCGTCCGAAGCCGGGATCGGCGAGCAATTCGGCTCGGCGTGCCGGATCGACCGGATTGGGGTTCGCCTCAAATGGAAATGCGCCAGCTATCATGTGCAGTCTCGTCTATAGGGTCTTGCACTGTCCTATTGGGTGCGCCAAGATACGTCAATATGGCTGTCCCATCTTCTCCCTCTGCATCACCCTTGTTCTTGCGCGAGCATGAGGTCCGGCGCGGGGTCGAGTTGCTGTTTTTCGGATATACGCGCCTTACGCGGTCGATCGATGAGGGCCTTACCGAGCATGGCTTGGGCAGGGCGCACCACCGTGCGCTCTATTTTATCGCGCGCCAGCCCAACCTCACGATCAGTGAATTGCTCAAGATACTGGCGATTACGAAGCAGTCGTTGGGCCGCGTGCTCACCGATCTGGCGGAGCGCGGGTTGGTCGAGACGCGAACCGGTGCAACTGACCGGCGGCAGAAACTGTTGCGACTGACGGCGGACGGCAAGGCATTCGAGGCGCAATTGTTCGAGGCCCTGCGCACGAGCCTCGCTTCTGCCTATGCAGCGGCGGGGCAGGAATCGGTAACCGGCTTCTGGCGCGTGCTCGAAGGTTTGATTCCACCCGAAGACCGCGAAATGGTAGCGGCACTCCAAAAGGACATTTGATGCGCGATACGCTTGAACGGCTGGAATCGGTAATTGCACAGCGCCGCGCCGCAACGGCGGATAGCAGCTATGTAGCTTCGCTTTTCGCTAAAGGCCGCGAGAAAATTGCGCAAAAGGTCGGTGAAGAGGCCACTGAAACGGTTATCGCGGCGCTGTCTGGCGATCCTGCAAAGCTGACATCGGAAGCGGCGGACCTGCTGTTTCACCTGATGGTCCTGCTTGTCGAAGGCGGCGTTGGCATTGATGAGGTGCTTGCAGAACTTGACTGCCGCGATGGTGTTTCCGGCCTTGCCGAAAAGGCATCGCGTCTTCCATGACATTTCGTATCGGCATACTAGGCGCAGCGCGGGTGGCTACTTATGCGATGATCGCCGCTGCAAGAGACGTTGACGGTGTTGAGGTGGCGGGGGTCGCCGCGCGTGATGAGGGGCGGGCAAAGGCTTATGCGGAGACGCACGGCATTCCATCGGTTTATTCTGATTATGAAGCGCTGATCACATCGCCCGATATCGATGCCGTCTACAATGCTTTGCCGCCCAATCTACATGCCCGATGGTCGATTGCGGCGCTAGAGGCTGGCAAGCCAGTGCTTTGCGAGAAGCCGTTTGCGCTGACCGTGTCTGATGTGGAAGCCATGATCGAGGAGGAAAAGCGAAGTGGTCTGCTGCTTATGGAGGCCCAACATACCTACCACCACCCCCGTCACGCACGAATCCGCGACGTCGTGCAGGGCGGCATGCTGGGCACGATCTTTCACATATCGGCGCAGTTTGACGTTCCGATACCACAAACGGAAAACGAATTGCGCTGGGATGGGGCGGTTGGCGGCGGGGCGCTCTGGGATTTGGGCATATATCCCGTTTTCTGGCTGCGTGCGGCGATGGGAGAAGAACCCGCGCTGACCTCAGCAACCCATCGGCTTAACGAGCGCGCTGCGGATATCGAGACCAACGCGACATTTGAATTCCCATCAGGTGCGACCGGGTCGATTGCGTGCTCGATGGACCGGGAGTTCGCTGCTTGGCTTAAAGTTGAGGGCGATGCGGGGACGCTGTTCGTCAATAACCCGCTTTCTCCACAGGACCAGAAACTCACTTTGGAGATTGGCGGCGACGTCAATGAAGAACGATTCACAAGCCGTCCCACTTACGCGTATCAGTTGGAGGCTTTCCGTGACGCGGCTTGCAATCGTAAGCCGGTCAAAACGCGCGGGACCGACAGTTTGCGGACCATCCAGCTTCTGAGCGATATTCGTGCACTTGCGATGAAGGAGTAGCCATGCCAATCGACGCGACGTTGCCTTATGATGACCAGAATATCTTCGCCAAAATCTTGCGCGGGGAAATTCCTAACAAGACGATGTATGAAGACGAATGGGCATTGGCGTTCCATGATATCAATCCCCAAGCGCCGGTCCATGCATTGGTCATTCCCAAAGGAGCTTATGTCAGCTGGGATGATTTCAGCGCCAACGGCAGCGACGCGGAGATCGCCGGTTTCATCCGCGCTGTAGGCCATGTCGCGCGCGATTTGGGACTGGTCGAACCCGGATATCGGTTGCTCGCCAACATCGGCATCGATGCCCATCAGGAAGTTCCGCACCTCCATGTCCACCTTTTCGGTGGAAAAGCGCTTGGGCCGATGCTTGCGCGGTGAAATTAAGTTGCGCGACGCGCGCGAGTGGTTAGGTTCGGGACCAATCAATTATCCGTGAGGGGTGTAATAATGATCTTTGGTCGTACGAAATCAATCGACGCCATTTTGGCGACAGCGGAGAAGAAAGCTCTCCACCGAACGCTGGGCGCGTTTCAGCTAACATTGTTCGGAATTGGCTGTGTCATCGGCACGGGCATTTTCGTTTTGACTGCTGCTGGCGCTCAAAAGGCCGGGCCGGGCCTGATGCTAGCTTTTGCGATTGCCGGCGCAATCTGCATCGTGGCTGCACTTTGCTACGCTGAAATAGCCTCGATGCTCCCCGTAGCGGGGTCGGCTTATACTTATACATATACGGTCATGGGCGAGTTGCTCGCATGGACGGTTGGCTGGGCGCTGGTCCTCGAATATGCGGTCGCGGCAAGCGCGGTGTCGGTCGGGTGGTCCGGCTATTTTAGCGGCACGATATTGAACGAGTTTTTCGGGATTCAATTACCGGCGGCGTTAGCGGCCGGGCCACTGGCGTTAGGCGGCGCTGAAGGCGGTATAATTAACCTGCCAGCCGTTATCATCGCATTGCTGATGACATGGTTGCTGATGATCGGGACCAACGAGTCTGCAAAAGTAAACGCTATTCTGGTTGCCATCAAGGTAACGGCGCTAACCGCTTTCATCATCCTGACCTTGCCAAAGGCTGAGATGGGCAACTTTAATCCGTTCCTGCCCGCCGGTGTTTTCGGAGGCTTCGGTTCGGGCGTCGGTGCGGTCGGTGCGGCGGCAACTATTTTCTTCGCTTATGTTGGTTTCGACGCGGTCTCGACCGCTGCCGAGGAAACAAAGGATCCGCAGCGAAACGTTCCAATCGGCCTCATCGGCTCGCTTGGCTTCTGCACTGTTTTCTACATACTTGTTGCCGCTGGCGCTGTCGGCACAATCGGCGGTCAGCCGATCATGGGACCGAACGGCATACCCTTCCCGGCCGGTTCGGAAGCTTTGGCGGTCCAGTGCGCGTTGCCGCAATATAATGAAATGCTGGTCTGCTCGAATGAAGCCTTGGCGCATGTGCTGCGCCAGATCGGCTTCGGCACAATCGGCAACATGCTGGGAATAGCGGCCTTCGTTGCATTGCCTTCGGTTATCCTGATCCTGCTGTTCGGCCAGACGCGTATCTTCTTTGTGATGTCGCGCGATGGGCTATTGCCAGAGGGTCTGTCGAAGATCCACCCGAAGTGGAAAACGCCTTATGTCGTAACCGCGATTACCGGTGGTGTAGTTGCGTTTGCTGCTGCGTTCCTGCCGGTCGGCCAGTTGGCCGATATCGCCAACGCCGGAACGCTCTACGCGTTCATGATGGTGGCCATTGCGGTGATGATGCTGCGCAAGTCCGAACCGAACCGCGTTCGGTCGTTCAAAACGCCGATGCTGTGGCTGGTCGGTCCGCTGACGATAGCAGGATGTATCTTCCTGTTCCTTAATTTGCCGTTTGAAGCGATGATTGTCCTGCCGGTCTGGGGCGGAGTCGGGATCATCATCTATTATCTGTACGGCTACAGGACGAGCCACGTCGGGCAGGGCATTGTCGAGGTGCATGATCTCGATGCAGATGCGCCTCACCGGCCGGTCGAAGGCGGACCGATTGTCTGATTTTAACAAACGGCACATTTAAAAAGGGGCGCTACGGCGTCCCTTTTTTTATGTGCGCGGGTTTACCGGTATCGACGGCGTCGTGCCGGGCCGCGTGTAAAGTCTGCCCTTTTCGCACCAAAGCACCAGCGCAAGCGCAACCAGTCCGCACACCATGAAGCCGAGTGCAACAGGGGTAACCCTGCCATCAAACTGTTGCCCAATGACCGCGCCGATCGATGCGGCAAGCACCGTGCGAACAAAGGTCTGGAAAGACGACGCTGCGCCAGCAACATGACCGAAGGGTGTCATCGCAATCGAGGAGAAGTTCGATCCGATGAAACCGACCATTGCCATATTGGCGGTAAGCAATGCCAAAAAGATCGGTAGCGATTTTGGCGCGAACTCGGCGGCGGCAACCTGCATTGCACCTAATATAATGAAGGTAATCAATGCCGTTTGCGAGACACGTCGCGCACCGAAACGTTCCACGATCCGGGCATTGGTAAAGTTGGAAACGGCAATGCCGATGGCGACAATCGCAAAACCAATGGTGAAGAAATCGGCGGCGTCGAATACCTGGTCGAACATCTGTTGCGAGCTGTTAAGATAGCCGAACAGAGAACCCTGCACGATTCCTGCGCCCAGCATATAGCCAGCGGCATTGCGGTTCAGGACCACGACCTTCCATGCCTTGGCGAGCGCATGAGGCTCGATTGGGATCACGTTTTCGGGTGCGAGCGTTTCTGGCAGGCGGCGATAGACCCAGATAGCCGCTGCAACCGCCATGAACGCCATTAAGTCGAAAATCGTCCGCCATCCGGCGAACAGCAACACCAGCTGCCCGATGGTCGGCGCGATGATTGGCACGATCATGAAGATCAGGAAGATCGTCGACATCCGCCGCGCCATGGCGTCACCTTCGAACTGGTCGCGGATGACCGATATAACCAGCACACCCATGGCTGCTGCCAGCAAGCCATGGCAAAAGCGCATTACCAATAAGATTTCGAAGCTGGGCGAGATCGAGCAGGCGAGCGAGAATATCGCTGCGCCGACCGTCGCGGTCAGCAATATCGGCCTCCGACCATAGCGATCCGACAACGGACCGTAGATGAGCGCACCGATACCGGTCCCCGCGAGAAATACAGAGATGATGTATTGGACGAGGTTGGGATCAGTGAGTTTGAACCCCTCCGCAATCGCCGGAAAGGATGGCAGCATCGCATCGATGGCGAGCGCATTGAGCGCCATTAGCGACGCCATCATAACCGTCAGCTCGCGCGGACCGATAGATTTTTTCTGGGGGAGGGGAGAGTGCATTGGGTTATTATGCTGCACCCGCACAAACATTGCCACCCGCTAAATCGGTTAAATCAGCCCAGTGCTGCGCATACTCGAAAAGCCGTCCTTGCCGATGATGATATGGTCGTGGACCGCAATATTGAACGCTTTGGCGGCATTGATGATATCCCGCGTCATGGCGATATCCTGACGGCTGGGCGCACTGTCGCCGCTCGGATGGTTATGGACGAGGATGATCGCAGCGGCCCCCAGATCCATCGCGCGGCGGACGACTTCGCGGGTATAGATCGCAGCCTGGTCTACCGAACCCTCGCTTGCAACCTCATCGCGGATGAGCATGTTCTTGCTGTTTAGGTATAGAGTACGCACCCGTTCAATGGTCAGATGTGCCATGTCGGCGCGTAGGTAATCGAGCAGCGATTGCCATGAAGCAAGCACCGGCTGTTCGCGCACTGGTTCGCTGAGCAGGCGAAGTGCGGCTGCTTGAACGATTTTCAGCGCCGCTGTGCTGGTTTCTCCCATGCCCGGTTGACGTGCGATATTCTCAGCATCGGCGGTCAGCAGGCCCGAAAGTCCCCCATAATGCGCCAGCAATTGCTTCGCCAGCGGCTTGGTGTCCTTGCGCGGGATCGCGAGCGCCAGCAGATATTCGATGAGTTCATGGTCGAGCAATGCGTCCCCACCTTGTTCTAGCAATCGCAATCGCAACCGCGAACGGTGGCCTGTGCCGTGATGCTTATCCTTGCAGGGGCCATCCGCCATCCGCGCTATCCTTGTGCGATTTATGGCCTTTTCAAAGATTTTCGTCTTTCAAGCAAGCCGGTTAGCGCGAATGGCGTTGCAACCTAATGGGCTTTCCCGCATTTGATACCGATGCAGGATGCTGCCGACGACGTACTGACGGTTGATACCGAACCCGAACCATTTCGCGGGCGGCGTTGGAAGCGGCGCATTTTTGCGGGCGTGGCACTTTTATTTGTTGTCCTGCTGCTGATTGCGTGGTGGCAACGCAACACGATCGCCGACCGCTTCGTCCAGAACGAACTGGAGGCGAGGGGCGTCAGGGCGACTTACAAAATCGATCAGGTGGGATTTCGTACCCAGCGGATCCGTGATTTGGTGATAGGCGATCCGGTCAATCCCGACCTCGTTGCGAAGCTGGTCGAAGTCGACGTCGCGCTCAACTTTTCCGGTGCCAATTTGCGCGATGTGCGCGCCGACGGGCTCAAAATTCGCGGCCGTTATGCGGACGGCAAGTTGTCGTTCGGCGAGCTTGATAAATTTTCTGATCCCGATTCGAAAGAGCCGTTTGAATGGCCCGATATCGGCCTCGTAGTCAAAAATGCGCAAGCCCGCATCGATACGCCTTGGGGGGTTGTAGGGGCAGGGCTGAACGGGAAGGGACTGCTGCGAAACCGGTTTGCGGCCAATCTGTCTCTGCGCTCGCCCGGACTGGCGGCGAGTGGTTGCCTTGTTCCAGCGGTCAAGTTCGATGGCGAGCTGCTTCTTGAATGGCGCAGACCACATTTGATTGGCCCGTTTTCCGCTTCACGCATCAACTGTAAAGACCGCGGACTGGTACTCGCATCGCCAAAGTTTGATGCGGATGTCCGCCTGTCCGAACGCTTCAACAAATGGGTCGGCGATGTCGGCTTTGCTGCGCAGAATTTGGACTATCCCGGCCTTGCGCTTAGCCAGCCCTCGGGCAAGCTGTCCATCGATGGCGGGCTGAGTCGGACCAACTTCGCGCTTGCGCTCGAACGCGCCGGATTGCGGTCTTCGCCGCTAACTGTTGGAAGGCTGGCACTCGACGCCAAGGGCTATGCCGGGCTGAACGGCGACAAGTTCGCTGCTTCGGCGCGCGGCGATATGGGCATAACCGGCGGCGCGCTTGATCGCGGCACCCTTGGAGGCTTTAACGCTATCGCGGCGCAAACAAAGCCTACGCCCGTTGGCCCGCTGCTGGCGCGCATGGCTCCCGTGCTCGAACGCGCAGGCGACCGGTTCGCCGGTAGTATCAGCTTCGACGCCTTCCGAGATTTCCAAGGAAGAATGGGTGCGACCATCGGATCGCTGGCATTAAACAGTTCATCGGGCGCGCGGGTCACCCAGCAGGGCGCGCTTGCCTTGCAAAGTGCGGTCGATGGATGGCGGCTGGCCTCATCTGCGGAATTTGCGTTGGACGGACGCGACTTGCCACGTACGACCATCGTGCTGAACCAGTCCTCCGGCAACCAATGGAGTGGCAATCTGAAGGTGGCTCCATATTCTGCTGGCGGGGCAAGTCTCGCCGTACCGGCTATTGCCTTTAACGGTCGCCCCGGCGGTGCTTGGGCTTTTAAAGGGCAGGCAAAGCTATCAGGGCCATTGCCCGGCGGAATGGTCAGTGGATTAGACCTGCCGGTCAGCGGCCGTTACAGCGGTGGTGCATTCTCACTTTATGACGCGTGCCAGAATGTGCGCTTCGATTCATTGCGCATATCCAGCTTGAACCTGCGCGGTCAGGCTTTACGGCTTTGCCCCGATGCCGGGCGGTCGATGCTGACGGTAACGAACGGCGCCACACGCTTTGCCACCAATATCGCCAATTTCGCGGCGCAAGGCCGGTTGGGCAGCAGCCCGATATCGGCGCGCAGCGCGAATGTCCGCTTCACGCTCAGCGACGGATTTACAGCGCGCGACGTTAGGATCGAACTGGGTGAGCCAGAGGCGCGCACCGATTTTGTCGTTGCAATGCTGGCCGGACAGTTCGGCGCCGAAGCGATCCGCGGAACGCTGTCTGGTGGCTCGGGCAAGATTGGAAATGTGCCGCTTTTGATCGACGAAGCCGCCGGAAATTGGCGCTATCTGAACAGCGTGCTGACCGTCGACAGCAGTCTGCGCGTGCTCGATGCCGAACAGGTCGACCGGTTCCAGCCGATGAAGGTTCCCGACCTGATGCTGACGCTCGAGAACAATGTCATAACCGCCATCGGCAATCTGGTCGAACCCGAGACGGGGACGCAAGTCGCCGGTGTTGATATCCGTCACGACCTTGGCACCAGCACCGGTCGCGCGTTGCTTGCCGTCGATGGACTGCGCTTTACTGAACGGTTCCAGCCCGAATTGCTCACACCGCTGACGCTTGGCGTTGTCGCCAATGTCGATGGAGCGATATTCGGTGACGGGCGGATCGATTGGGACGGCAATGGCGTACGCAGCACCGGACGCTTTGCGACAAGGGGCATGAACCTAGCAGCGGCATTCGGCCCTGTGGATGGCTTGACCACCGAGGTCGTTTTTACCGACTTGCTGGGACTAGAAACCGGTCCCGCGCAGCTTGCGACGATTGCGTCGGTCAATCCCGGAATCCCGGCGCTCAATGGCCAGATCAGCTATCGCCTGCTGCCCGACCAGCAGGTCGCGATCGAGGCCGGACGCTGGCCCTTCGCAGGTGGAGAACTTTTCCTCGAGCCGACTGTGCTCGACTTCGGCGTGGAGAAAGACCGCCGCCTGACCTTCCGCGTCATTGGCGTCGATGCAGAAAAATTCCTGGCTGGTTATGATTTCCAGAATTTGCGGGTCTCCGGTGTGTTCGATGGCACTTTGCCGATGATATTCAACCAGGATGGAGGGCGTATCGTTGGCGGTGCGCTCGTTTCGCGCCCCGGTGGCGGCGAGGTCAGCTATCTGGGCGAACTCGCTTATGAAGATATGGGCGTGTTTGCCAATTACGCTTTTCAGGCGTTGCGCTCGATCCGTTATTCTTCGCTGACTATTGGTGTCGGCGGCGATCTCGATGGCGAGATTGTGACGGACATCAGTTTTACCGGCCTGCAACAGGGCAGCGGGGCCAAACGCAACTTCATCACAAAGCAATTGGCGCGTATTCCAATCAAGTTCAATGTCAGCATAAC
Organism: Sphingomonadales bacterium; assembly: GCA_031400695.1. Taxonomy (GTDB): domain Bacteria; phylum Pseudomonadota; class Alphaproteobacteria; order Sphingomonadales; family Sphingomonadaceae; genus Sphingorhabdus_B. The sequence continues at coordinate 71,137 of JANNQI010000046.1, forward strand.
CGCCGAATTTTTGAAACTCATCGGTTCGATCCGGGGGCTTTATGACCCGAATTATGCGGCGGAGCGCGACTTGAAATATCTGCTCGAGCAGGAACGAGGTGTGCCGCCCGTCGACGAAGCTAAACCGGACAAAGACAAAACGAGCGATGAATGACCTATTCAGCAAGAGGAAAGCGGCCATGAGGCATAAGCATCGGCAATTGACGAACCGCATGGATAGTGCGATTCGCCGTAACATGGGGAAAGCGATACTCTTACTGACACCGATTATGGTCACAGCACTGGCGGGATGTGTGCAGGTAACTGCACCCGACAAGCCTATTGTGATCAACCTCAATATCGCGATCCGGCAGGAAATACTGTACAAGCTGGATGCGGCGTCGAAGAAGGTGATTGAAGAGAATCCGGAGATATTCTGATGAATGACAAGTTTGAAATGCTCATTGCCGCTGTTCTGCTCGGCGCAACCGCGACAGCCGCAGTGGCGCAGCGTGACCCGGCCTACCAGAGCGCGCGTGATAGTGGGCTGGTCGGCGAAAAGGCTGACGGCTATCTCGGTTTCGTCGGCGCCCCTTCGCCTGCAATCAAGGCGTTGGTCGAGGACATCAATATCAAGCGCAAGGACGCCTATTCGAAGGAAGCGTTGGCAAACGGCGCAACTGTCGCAGAGATGGCGTTGCGCAATGGCTGTCGCCTGATCGCTGAACGCACGGTTCCGGGCGAGAAATACCAGACTCCATCAGGCCAGTGGTTGACGCGTGATGCGAACCCGCCGCAACTGGATCCGCGCTGTCCGTAGACAGCTCGGACACATAATTCAAAGGGCCGAGGCAGCGATGCACCGGCCCTTTTCTTTTGCACCGCAACATTATCGCGCCGCTGCTGTTGACTTGGGCGGAGCGCTCTCCTAAAGCGCCCGTGCCTAGGCGGGGTTGCCCCGATTTCGTGGCGGTTTCCCTTATCTAAAGGCAGGAATCACATGGCATCGAACAGCTCCGGGCAGGATAAAAACGGCAAAAGTGACGCTCGGCTCGATTCGTTAGACATGCAGCTGAAAGCGGCGCGGAAAGCCGAAGCAGAACGCTCTGGAAAAGACCAGCCCCCGGCCAAAGGAATGCGGCAAGGGAATAGGGTTTTAACCGAGTTGATTGCTGGTCCTGCGGGTGGTGCGCTGGTTGGCTGGTTGTTCGACCAGTTGTTCGGCACTTCCCCTGCGCTCCTGTTGGTCTGCATGTTTTTGGGCATCGCAGTCGCCTTCAGGAACATCATAAAGATTTCAGGTGAGCGTCCGGAATAGTCTGGGCGCTTCTCGTGTATAAAACAGGGTAGCGAACGTGGCAGGCGAAAGCGGCAAAATCGATCCGATGCACCAGTTCCAGATTGAACCGCTCGCGCCGTTCAATATTGGCGGTTACGACGTCTCCTTTACCAACTCTTCGTTGTTCATGATCCTCGTGCTTGGCGCGCTCTGGCTGTTCATGTGGGGCGGTATGAAGCGCGATCTGGTCCCCGGACGCTGGCAGATGGCGGTCGAAGGCGTGACCGGCTTCGTTAACAGCATGGTCACCTCAAGCGTCGGACCCGAAGGCAAGAAATATGTGCCTCTAGTGTTTTCGCTGTTCATGTTCATCCTGATGGCGAACTTCATCGGTATGATGCCCTTTGGTATCGTTCCCGGGGTCCATCCCTTTACCGTTACCAGCCATTTGACCGTGACCGCCGTGCTCGCCGTGTTGAGCTTCGGTACCGTACTGGTCGTTGGTTTTTGGAGGCACGGGCTCCACTTCTTTAGCTTGTTCGTTCCGCATGGCACGCCTTGGTGGCTGCTCTGGCTCATTCCGCTGATCGAGCTTTTCTCCTTCCTCATCCGTCCGTTCAGCCTCGCACTTCGTTTGTTTGTCGCGATGACCGCTGGTCACGTTTTGATGAAGGTGCTCGCGGGTTTTGTTATTAATGGCGTAAACGCGGCAGCGACGACAGGCTATTGGGTGCCGCTTGTAGTCAGTCTTCCGTCGTTCATCCTGATGATCGGCATCACTCTGCTTGAGCTGCTGGTATGCGCCATTCAGGCCTATGTTTTCGCACTTTTGACTTCGCTGTACATCAACGACGCTGTCAATTTACACTAAGTTTACAACCATCTAATTTTCTATTTTAACAGGAGTTATTATCATGGACGCAGAAGCAGCAAAATTGATCGGTGCCGGTCTCGCAGCAATTGGTGCCGGCCTCGCCGCTGGCGGCGTGGGTAACGTATTCGGCTCGTTCCTTCAGGGCGCATTGCGCAATCCTGCAGCGGCTGATGGCCAGCAGGGTCGTTTGTTCATCGGCTTCGCGGCTGCAGAACTTTTGGGTTTGCTCGCATTCGTCGTTGCGATGATCCTGATCTTCGTTGCCTAATTGACGGTTTCGCCCCGGCCACGCGCCGGGGCAATATCTTCATAAGGACGAGCGGATAATATGCCCCAGATTTCCCAGATTATCGATACCTACGCGTCGCAGTTCTTCTGGCTGCTGATTGTTTTCGGCTTGATCTATTTTACGATCGGTCGGGGCATGTTGCCGAAGATCGAAGCGAATATGGACGCGCGCGATCGCAAGATTGCGGATGACCTTGCGGCTGCCGAAAAGGCGCGTGCCGAGGCCGATAATCTGGAAGATGGCGGAAGCGCCGCAATCAACGAAGCCCGTGCCGCGGCTCAGGCCAAGGCGAACGAAGCCAAGGCAAAGGCCGCCAAGGACGCAGAAGCGCGCCTTGCGGTCGCCGATGCGGAGGTTGGCGCAAAACTGGCTGCCGCCGAAGCTGATCTTGCCAAGGCCAGTGCCAAGGCAATGACCAGCATAGAAAGCGTTGCCGCTGAAGCTGCCGCCGATATCGTCGCCAAGGTTTCAGGAGCGAAAGTCAGCGTCGCCCAAGCAGCGACAGCAGTGAAGGCAGTATTGGCCAATGGCTGAAGAAGCGAAAACCGAACTGACCGCCGAGGATCATATCGCGATGGGTCATGGTCCGGACGGAACAGCGACGACCGGTGCTGAGGCGGAACATGCCGTGCCTTCGGCATTGGGCTTCGATGCCACGATGCTCGTCGCTTTGGCGATGCTGGTGGTGATTGCACTGGCCATCTGGAAGAAGGTGCCTGCGATGATCGCTGGCGCACTCGACAAGCAAATTTTGGGCATCAAGGCGCAGCTTGACCAAGCCACCGCGCTGCGTGCCGAGGCTGAAGCGATCAAGGTCGAATATGAAGCGAAAGCCAAGCAGGCCGCGCAGGACGCCATTGACATGAAGGCGGCTGCCGAGGAAGAGGCCAAGCTGATCGTGGCGCAGGCCAAGACTGACGCCACCGCGCTGATTGGTCGCCGTGCCAAGGCCGCCGAAGAAAAAATCGCCGCCGCCGAACGTGCTGCGATTGCCGATGTGCGGGCCAAGGCGGCGTCGGTTTCGGCTGCTGCCGCTGCGCAACTGATCGCGACGCATCATGACGCGAAGGCGGATGCTTCGTTGGTTGATCAGTCGATTGCGTCGCTGAATTAAGTTCAAAGCTTTCGTCATCCTGAAACAAGTTCAGGATGACGACGAGAGTGGTTGAGTAAGCGCAAGCCCCCGCCTACATCTGCGGCACAATGTCCAAAGCCGACCGCCCAGATCAACCCAACGCATCATCGCGTTTTAACGAGGAAAAAGCCACTTACGCCGTGCGTGGCGCGGATACGCCCGATTTTGAAACGGGCGTCGCTGCGATCCGCAATGTGCTGAAAACGTTACCCCGCAATCCGGGGGTGTACCGGATGCACGACGCCCGCGGCGATATCCTCTATATCGGCAAGGCAAGGGCGCTCAAGAACCGGGTCGCCAATTATGTTCAGATCGACCGGATGCCCAACCGGTTGCGGCGTATGGTCGCGCTAACGCGGTCGATGACGATTGTCACAACCAACAGCGAGGCCGAGGCGTTGTTGTTGGAGGCGCAGCTTATCAAGCGGTATCGACCCGCCTATAATGTCCTGCTCCGCGACGACAAGAGCTTCCCGTTCATCCTGCTGCGCTCCGACCACAAATTTCCGCGTATCCAGAAACATCGAGGTGCGCGGCGGCACAAGGGGCAATATTACGGTCCGTTTGCCAGCGCAGGTTCGGTCAACCAGACGCTCAATGCGCTCGAAAAACTGTTCCTGCTGCGGAGTTGCTCGGACAGTTTTTTCAACAACCGCGACCGGCCGTGTTTGCTCTACCAGATCAAGCGTTGCTCCGCGCCCTGTGTCGGCCGCGTGGACGACACCGCCTATGCAGATCTGGTTGCTGACGCGAAGTCTTTCCTCGATGGTAAATCATCCGGTGTGCAGGCGAAACTGGCGAAGGAAATGGAAGGCGCCGCCAAAGCGCTCGACTTCGAACGCGCCGCGATGCTGCGTGACCGACTGAAGGCGCTGACCTTCATTCAAGGGTCGCAGGCGATCAATGCGCAAGGCATTGGCGATGCCGATATCTTTGCGCTGGCGCACCGGAACGGCGTGATGGGCATACAGGCGTTTTTCATTCGCGGCGGCCAGAATTGGGGGCATCGCTCCTTCTTCCCCGCGCATATCGCCGAACTAAGCGAGGACGAGGTATTTACCAGCTTCCTCGCGCAATTCTATGAGGATGTGCCGCCCGCCAAGCTAATATTGCTTGACCGCGAACTGACCGAAGCGGCGTTACTCGCGCAGGCTTTGTCCGAACGCGCTGAGCGCAAGATCGAGATCGCTGTTCCCCAACGCGGCGACCGCGTCCGGCTGGTTGCCCAAGCAACGCGCAATGCCGCAGAAGCGCTCGACCGGCGGCTGGCCGAGAGCACCACGCAAGGCAAACTGCTGCAAGAAGTTGCTGACCTGTTCGAACTCGCCGAACCGCCCAAGCGGATCGAGATATACGACAACAGCCATATTCAGGGCACTAATGCGCTGGGCGCTATGGTGGTGGCCGGACCGGAGGGGTTCATCAAGGGCCAGTATCGCAAGTTCAACATCAAGCACGTCGCGACCGACGACGATTTCGCGATGATGCGCGAGGTGTTCCAGCGCCGCTTTGCCCGCGCGCAGGATGAGGATCCGGACCGAGATAGCGGACAGTGGCCCGACCTAGTGTTGATCGATGGCGGCAAAGGGCAGATGAGTGCGGTCAAAGCGGCGCTCGAAGAAATCGGCGTTGATGACGTACCGCTGATCGCCATCGCCAAGGGGCCGCACCATGGCCGCGAAGGCCGCGAAGTTTTCCACTTCGCCGACGGACGCGAACTGACCTTACCGGTGAACGCGCCGGTGCTGTTCTACCTGCAACGCCTCCGCGACGAAGTGCACCGCTATGCCATCGGCGCACACCGCAACAAGCGCGCCAAGGCCATCACAGCGAGCCCGCTGGACGAAGTCCCCGGCATCGGCCCTTCACGCAAGAAAGCGTTATTGATGCACTTCGGCACGGCGCGGGCAGTGCGCAGCGCGAGCCTTGAGGATTTGCAGAAAGCACCGGGGGTATCGGCTGCGGTCGCGCAGACGGTGCATGATTTCTATCATGCATCATAATTGATGACATATAGGCACGAAGTTGCATTTTTGCCTTGTTGTGGCGTGGCTTCGCGTTAAATTGCTCTGGCGGGATATTACTCCCACGAGGGACAGTCCATGAAAATCAAAGATCGACCGGAATTCAATCGCAAAGCCGCTGTCATGACCTTTGCACCTGACGAAACGGTGATGACCGCAGTTAAAGCAATGAGCGAAAAAAATTATGGTGCTGCCGTTGTGATTTCGCCCGAAAGGAAACCTCTGGGGATTGTTACCGAGCGCGATTTTATGCGACGCTTGCTGAACAACGGCCTTGATCCGCAGACCACACAGCTCAGCGCGATTATGACATCCGATTTGAGACTTGCTCGTGCCGACGACGATCTTCTCGATTGGTTGCGTCAAATGTCTAATGACCGGTTTCGCCATCTTCCAGTTGTTGACGACGACGGATCTCTGATTGGAATCATGAGCCAAGGGGATTTTGTGAGTTACACTTGGCCAGAACTGCTTGGTCGCCTAAAAGAACAAGTGCGCGGGACGTTCGATATCAATCCGTCAATTTTCATCGGAGTGGCTGTTTTTGTGATTGTCGCGCTAACGGGCATTTTTGCGCTTTTGTTAACGAGATAAACAACAGCTAAAATTGCCGCTGGGTTTTTGATGCGATGCATCGCTTAGCTAGATTGCGTAAGGGGGATTATGCCAAAAATACTAGCGAATGCGATCGAACTTTATTACGAAGACAACGGCCCCGCCGACGCGCCCGTGATCCTGCTCGTCATGGGTCTTGGTGCGCAGATGATTGCGTGGCCCGACGAGTTTATTCAAGGACTTGTCGGTAAGGGCCACCGCGTGATCCATTATGACAATCGCGATGTTGGCATGTCGCAGCGGATGGAGGGCGCCCCTGCTCCGCATCTGGTCTGGACGATGCTAAAGGCGCGCCTCGGCCTCCCAATAAACGTTCCCTATACGCTGGCCGATATGGCGACAGACGGGATCGGGTTGCTGGATGCGCTGGGCATACAAAAGGCCCATGTCGTCGGCGCGTCGATGGGTGGTATGATCGTCCAGCTCATGGCGGCTAACCATCGGGAGCGCCTCTTAAGCATGACCTCGATCATGTCGTCGAGCGGTAAGCCGGGCCTTCCCGGCGCGCGCGCCGATATTCAGCGCCGCTTCATGGTAAAGCGCGCGCCCGACGCCAGTCGCGAGGAAGCGGTGGCGTTCGGAACCGAACTGGTAAGCTCGTTTTCCTATCCCGATCCGGCCCGCCCGGAGAATGCCCATGCCGAAATGACCGCCACGGCTTTCGACCGTGGCTATTATCCTGTGGGGACAAGGCGGCAGTTGCTGGCAATCATCGCTGACGGCAGTCGGGTCGAGCGCCTGAAGAAAATCACGACGCCGACCCTCGTCGTACACGGCGGTGCTGACCCGCTGGTGCCCAAGGAGGGCAGCGAGGATATCGCCCGTCATGTTCCTGGCGCGCGTTTGGAGATAATCGAGAAGATGGCGCACGATCTACCGCCGTCACAGGTGGGTCGCATGGTCGACCTGATTGCCGACCATGCGACCGCTGCTGCGCCGTTAGCGGTTGTCTAGTTGAGAGCGCACCGCGCGCAAACCTTCACGCGTGATGCGGTAAGGCGCGCCACCTACACTGCCGATCATCCGCTTGCGCCTCAGCTTCTGGAAAACCGCCAGCGTGCAGTCATCGAGCCGCCACCCGTCGCGGTTCATGCAATCGACCTCGATTATCCGCCCACGCTCGTCGAAGCGGTGGATGATCGACCCACCCTGCGCCAGCGCGTGCAGTACGCGCTGTTCGTATTTTGAAATATTCATTGAAACGTACCCGTAGAAATTGATCAGGGGCCAGCAGGCGCTATCCTGCGCCTCTGGAGCCAAGTTCAGCAGGTCCGCGAGTGACTCGCGGCGTGCTGGATCAACGGGTGGCAATCTCTTGCATAAATTCCTCGAATGGAGCGCAGAAAATAACTGCGCCGCAGGATTTTGCAAGTCAGTCGACATTTTGTGTTGCGCTGCACCAATTTGTGGTTGCGCGTTTATGCCACTAGGATAACCTCGCACCATGTTCACGAATCCGCTCCTTCTTGAAGCCATCGCACTCAAAAAATGCGTAACGACGGTGTATAACGGCGTCGCAATGAAGCTCGCCCCGCATGTGCTCTATTCGAAGAACAACGCGCTTTTCATCGATGCCATCACGCTCGAAAAACATGGCGAGTCGCCGCGTGAGAAAAAACTAGGGGCCTTTCATCTACAAGGGCTGAACGAATTGCAGGTTATCGACGAGCATTTCGAACCCGACGAGATGTTCGAGCCCGATGCCCAGAAGTATGACGGCGTCGCCCTCTTTAAGGTAAGCGAGGGATAGCCCTTCCCTAAATCGGCTGTGCTTGGCATGAGGCCATATGCATATCAGCACTTCTGCCATTATTTGCTCGGTCCGCACGCACGGCGAAACAGGCGCAATTGTGCGCGCTTTTACTGCCGAGGAAGGTATGCTCGCAGGCTATGTCCAAGGCGCGAGGGGGCGGCATCTTCGCCCGGTCCTTATCCCAGGCAATGTAATCAAGGGCGAATGGCGGGTGAAGGTTTCGGGACAACTGGCCTCGCTCGTCGCCGAGCCTCTGCACAGCCGCGCGCATTTGCTGTCCGAGCCGTTGGCGATTGCAGCGATCGATTGGGTTACCGCTCTGACTGCCGCAACACTATCCGAGGCTTATCCCTATCCGCGCTTGCACAGCGCACTCGATGGCGTGTTGTCGGCGATTGAACTGGCCCCGGCGGCGCGGGTGTGGGCGGGCGCGGTGGCACAATATGAAACGCTGCTGTTGGCAGAGCTTGGCTATGCCGAAGAAACTGAAGCAAGCGGCGCTCCGGTAGCGATGATGGCGCAGAACCGCGAGCGACTGGTGGCACATGTGCTGGGCGAACGACGCGCCGATGTCATGGCTGCGCGCGAACGACTGGTTGAGCGGCTTAAAAGGGCGGTTGCATAAGCGCACGGTGCGCGGCATGGCCACTTCGCAAAGGAGAATGCCGTGTTAGTCGCTCTGTTACCCGGAGACGGAATTGGTCCAGAAGTCATCACCGAGGCGCGGCGCGTGCTTGATGCGCTGGCGATTGACGGGCTGACATTCGAGGAGGCGACTGTCGGCGGCGCCGCGTATAAGGCAACTGGTCATCCGTTGCCGCCTGCGACGCTCGACCTTGCCAAGCGTGCCGATGCGATATTGTTCGGTGCGGTGGGTGATCCCGATTGTGATAGTCTCGAACGCCATTTGCGGCCTGAGCAGGCAATTCTGGGGCTACGCAAGGTACTCAGCCTGTTTGCCAATCTTCGCCCGGCAAAGCTGTTTCCCGAACTGGCCGACGCCAGCGCGCTCCGCCCCGAAGTCGCCTCACAAATCGACATGGTCATTGTCCGCGAACTCAACGGCGACGTCTATTTCGGTGAAAAAGGTATGCGCACCACTGCCGACGGCAAACGCGAAGGCTATGACATCATGTCCTATAATGAGGACGAAGTCCGCCGCATCGCCCGCGTTGGGTTTGAAACCGCGATGGCTCGGAACAAAAAGCTGTGTTCGGTGGACAAGGCCAATGTCCTCGAAACCTCGCAATTGTGGCGTTATGTGGTCATCGAAACCCACGTTGAATATCCCGAAGTCGAGCTCAGCCATATGTATGTTGACAATTGTGCGATGCAGTTGGTTCGCAACCCCGGCCAGTTTGACGTAATCGTCACCGGCAATCTGTTCGGCGACATATTGTCGGACCAGGCAAGTATGTGCGTCGGTTCCATCGGAATGCTGCCCAGCGCCTCGCTCGATAGCAACCAAAAAGGCCTTTACGAACCTATCCACGGGAGCGCGCCCGACATCGCAGGGCAGGGCAAAGCGAACCCGCTGGCGACGATATTGTCTTCCGCGATGATGCTCCGTTACTCGCTAGGCTTGCCCAATATGGCTGACCGCATCGAGGCCGCAGTGGCCAAGGCGCTGGCTCGCGGCGTACGTTCCGCAGACCTGGGTGGCACTATGTCGACCAACGAAATGGGCGATGCCGTGCTTGCTGCCTTGACCTGACCGATACACTCCCCGAAAAGCGACCCCATGAAGAAAACCACCGGCCAGAATCGCGATATCACAAGCAAATGGCGGCCCGCCACGCAGGCTGTGCGCGGCGGCACATGGCGTAGCGAACATGGAGAGACGTCCGAGGCTTTGTTCCTGTCCTCAGGCTTCACTTATGACAATGCCGAAACCGTAGCCGCGCGTTTCGCCGGTGAAGCCGAGGGCATGACCTATTCGCGCCTCCAGAACCCGACCGTCCAGATGCTCGAAGAACGCATCGCGCTTATGGAAGGCGCGGAGGCATGTCGTGCGCAGGCAACCGGCATGGCGGCGATGACAACGGCTTTGCTCTGCCAATTGGCGCAAGGCGATCATGTCGTTGCGGCGCGCGCCGCGTTCGGATCCTGCCGCTGGCTGACCGATAATCTGCTGCCGAAATGGGGCATCGCGACCACGACTATCGACAGCCGTGACAATGATGCGTGGAAGGCCGCGATCCAGCCCAATACCAAAGTTTTCTTCTTTGAAACCCCCGCCAATCCGACGATGGATATCGTCGATATGGCCTATGTCTGTGGGCTGGCGAAGGAGCACGGGATTACGACGGTGGTCGACAACGCGTTTGCGACCAGCGTGCTCCAACGCCCGATGGACTATGGCGCAGACGTCGTTGCCTATAGCGCGACCAAGCTGATGGACGGGCAGGGGCGGGTGCTCGCGGGCGCAGTTTGCGGGTCGCAGCAATGGATCGACGAGGTGCTACTACCGTTCCAGCGCAACACCGGGCCTAATTTGTCGCCATTCAACGCGTGGGTAGTGCATAAGGGGCTGGAAACGCTAGAACTGCGCGCGATGCGGCAGTCTGAAAATGCGCTGGCCGTGGGCAGATTCCTTGAGAAACGCGTGCCGGTCATGCTGCATCCGGGCCTCGCCAGCCATCCACAGCATAATCTCGCCATGAGCCAGATGAAGGCGTGCGGGCCGATTTTCTCGTTCGAGTTGGATGGTGGGCGAAAGCAAGCGCATGCCTTGCTCAATGCGCTGCAACTGATCGATATCTCGAATAATATCGGCGATGCGCGCAGCCTGATGTGCCATCCCGCATCCTCCACGCATCACGGCATGGGGCCGGAAGGTCGCAAAGCGATGGGTGTGGGCGAGGGCATGATCCGAATCAATGTCGGCCTCGAAGACCCGGCAGACTTGATGGAAGATCTGGATCAGGCTTTGAAAGTGGTTGGTCTATGAACATCCTCGATTCCTTCTTCACGGCTAGCGCCACCACTGATGGCGTCACCGTTCGTGTAGCACCCAACTTCCTCCCCGAGCAGTCGCAAGCGGCACAAGGTCGCTGGTTCTGGTCTTATCATGTCCGCATCGAAAATCATGGCGACGAGCCGGTTCAACTGCTGACCCGCCACTGGAAAATCACCGATGGGCGGGGGATGGTCAACCATGTCGATGGCGACGGGGTCGTTGGCGAACAGCCGTTGCTGCATCCGGGTGGTAGCCATGATTATGTTTCGGGATGTCCGTTATCGACACCCAGTGGCATGATGGAGGGTCAATATCGTTTTATCCGCGAGGACGGCGGCACTTTCCTTGCGGAAATTCCGCGTTTCAAACTGGTGGCTCCGGCCACCGCAAGATGATTGGCGCGCGATGAAGCGGACGCATCTTCCCCTTAATGGGCTTCGCGTGCTTGATGCGGCGGCACGGCACCTTAGCTTCACAAAAGCTGCTGATGAATTGGCTGTCACCCCAGCTGCTGTCGGCCAGCAAATTCGCGCGTTAGAGGATATGCTCGGCGTCGTCTTGTTCCGGCGGACACCAAAGGGACTGGAACTTACCGACGAAGCCTCGAACGGCCTTGACTCCTTACGTGCCGGTTTCCTGCAATTCGAAGAGTCGGTCCGCGCGATGCAGGCAGGACAGTCGTCTAATTCGCTGACCATCGCTGCGCCGCGCGATTTTACTGCCAAATGGCTTACACCGAGGCTTGCGCGTTATGGGGCGGCCAACCCGCAAGTCCGCTTCACCCTAATTATCGCCGATAACGAAATCGATTTTACCGAGGCCAACCTCGACATTGCCGTGCGGCTTTCCGAAGGTCCGGGCGAACATGAAGGTGTCCGGCTGGCGGCAGGAGCCTTTGTCCGTGTCGGCGCGCCCGAAGGCGGCGCGAACACCCCCATTGGCTGGCCCGGCAGTCCGGTGACCGAGGGCGAAGCGACATTGCGGCTTGGCGATGGAGGCCTGGCGATCGATGCCGCTGCCATTGGGCTCGGACAAGCCGTCGTGCCGCATTTGCTTGCGGCGGGCGATCTCGACGCAGGCCGCGTGCGTGCAATCGATAACAGCCGCGAGCATGAACTGGCATATTGGCTGATCGCGCCCTTGCCCCAATGGCGCCAGAAGAAGGTTAAAGAGTTAGTCGAGGCGTTGACTGCGTGACTGTACCGACGCTTAAAACCAAAAGACTGGTTTTGCGTCAATTGATGATCGAAGATGCGGAAGAGCTTTTCAAAACTCTCTCCGACGACGCAGTAATGCGATATTGGTCCAGCGGCCCGCATCAATGCATTAATGAAACCAAATCCTACATCGCATGGAACGCGGATGCCGATGCGGACCATAAATGCTGGGCGGTTACCTCCGACGGTGCACGGGCAATGGGCTGGGTAATATTGCTTCCGCACCGCAAAGACATTTTCGAACTAGGATATATTTTGGGTCGCCAACATTGGCGCCAAGGTTATCTTGGCGAAGCGGCAGAGGCGGTGCTCGATTACACATTTCTGGAATTGGCGGCCCGCCGTGTGATGGCCGATACCGATCCAGACAATGACGCATCAATCAGATTGCTCGAGAAACTGGGGTTCCAAAAGGAGGGGCATCTTCGTGGCGAATGGGAAACTCATATCGGCATTCGCGACAGCCTGATTTTCGGGCTGCTAAGCGACGAATGGAAGGAGCGACGCGCTTAATTCGCCGCACTATCAACCAACCGGCTCATCAATGCCGCGAAAGTGTTGATATCGACTTCCTTGGCAGGATTGTTCCAGCTTCCGCTTATGACATACCAGTCTCCGGCCTTGGATTGGCCGAGATAGCTCATTGAAGCAACGCCGGGTTCGGACCCGCCCTTGTAACCGAGATAGCGCCATTTTTCTGCGCTGGTCGGCGATACGCCTTTGTTGACTGCCATCACATCAAGCGCGGTCTGGTTGCCGGTGCGGCGGATGTTGTTGAGAAGGTTGGCGATATCAAAAGGCGAAGCGAACCATTCGATGCTGTCGATGGCGACCGGGCCGGAACCGAGCGCTACAATATTGATCCGCTCATATTTCAAAGCGGCGGCCTCTTTCGCGAGTAGATCACGCTGCTGCGCCTCGGTCGCCTTTTCGAACCTCGTGCGAAGCGCTGCATTGCTCTTCAGCGCAAAGGCTTCGACCGTGGTCAGCATTGGCAATGTCTTGTCGGGCGCGCTGTGGCCGATGGTCGCGAGTTTCTCTTCAATAGCCTCGCGCCCAAGCACGCGCATCAGCGCATCGGTTGCGGCGTTATCGCTAACCGAAATCATCCATGTTGCAAGTGTTTGCAGAGTAACCGGTGAGTTACGCGGCCAGTTCTGCGTGGCGGGCGATGAGTAGCTATTGTCGAGGATGGGCACGACATCGGACCAACTGCGGCGTCCGGCCTGCACCTGCGACGCGAGTTCGGCCAGCACGTAAAGCTTGAATGTCGAGGCGATGGCGAATTGTTGCCCTGTGGCGCGGCCCGCGATTTGTTGGCGCTTGCCATCGGCGCTGATTTTCTCGACCAGATATCCCGCCTTACCGGGAAGTGCGGCAAACTCGGCGTCGATTTTCGCCGGAGTGTCGCCTTTAATTTCAAAGCCTCTGACCAGCAGTCCGACGACCTTGTTCGGCGCGGCGGATTCGACGGCGATTTCAGCGGTCGCGATGGCCTTTTCATATTCGATTTTGATCGTGGCGCCATTCGGGCCATTCGGTTCGACCGCGACGACCTTCAACGGTTTGCCGTTCTGCGTTATGAACTGGTCGGATATCGCCTTTAGCTGTGCGACCGGGACCGCTGCCAGAAAGCTTGGCGCAAAATAATCTTCATATTTAATTGTTCCGGCCAGAACCGACGGCAGTTGCTCGATGCGCAAGTCCAGAGGCTTCGCCGGAGCGGAAGCGGGCTTGGGCGGCGTTTGCGCGGCAGCCGCCGGACTGAAGGCGAGCATTGCAAGTGGCAAGGCGAGCAAAAAAGGCTTCATCACACTCTCCTTAAAGTCAGGCGTCGATTGCTTCCTCGTCCAGCAACGCCGCATTTTCTTGAATGAAGTTGAAGCGGTGCTCCGGGTTTTTGCCCATCAACCGATCGACCAGATCGGTGACCTTCGCGCGGCGTTCATATTCGTGCGGCAGGGTGATGCGGATCAGCGAACGCGTTTTCGGATCCATGGTCGTTTCGCGCAGCTGGTTCGGGTTCATTTCGCCAAGCCCCTTGAACCGGCCGACGTCGACATTCTTACCCTTGAACACGGTCGCCTGGATTTCGGCTCGGTGCGCCTCGTCCTGCGCATATACCGACGTCGCACCGACGGTCAGGCGGTAAAGTGGCGGGCGGGCAAGGAACAAGTGCCCGGCGCGGACAATCTCCGGCATTTCCTGGAAAAAATAGGTCATCAGCAAGGTCGCGATATGCGCGCCATCGACGTCGGCGTCCGTCATAATGATAATCCGCTCGTAACGCAGATTATCCGGGTTGCAGTCTTTGCGGATGCCACAGCCAAGCGCCAGTTGCAGGTCGGCTATTTCGCTATTGGCGCGGATTTTTTCTAGCGTGGCGGAAGCGACGTTGAGGATCTTGCCGCGGATTGGCAGGATCGCCTGTGTCTTACGGTCGCGCGCCTGCTTGGCGGAACCGCCAGCGCTGTCGCCCTCGACGATGAACAATTCGGTGCCTGTTGGATCGTCGTTTGCGCAGTCGGTGAGCTTGCCTGGCAGGCGCACCTTGCGGCCCGAGGTCGCGGTCTTGCGTTTTACTTCACGCTCGGCTTTGCGGCGCAAGCGGTCGTCGACTTTTTCAAGGATAAAGCCCATCAGCGCCTTGCCGCGCTCCATATTGTCGGTGAGGAAATGGTCGAAATGGTCGCGTACCGCGTTTTCGACGAGCCGTGTGGCTTCAGGCGAGGTGAGACGATCCTTGGTCTGGCTCTGGAATTGTGGGTTGCGGATAAAGACCGAAAGCATCAGTTCGGCTTCGTTGAAAATATCTTCGGCGGTTATCTGCGCCGCCTTTTTCTGGCCCACCAGTTCACCGAAAGCTCGCAGTCCCTTGGTCAGCGCAGCACGAACGCCCGCTTCATGCGTACCACCGTCGGGGGTCGGGATAGTATTGCAGTACCAGCTGTACGAACCGTCCGAATAAAGCGGCCAGCTAATCGCCCATTCAACGCGGCCTTGGGCGTCGGGGAAGTCCTGCGTTCCCGCAAAGAAATCTGTTGTGGCGCATGCCCGGGTGCCGAGCTGCTCACGCAAATGGTCGGACAAGCCACCGGGGAACTGGAAAACGGCCTCGGCGGGTACATCGTCGGTCGGAAGTTCGGGGTCACAGCGCCAGCGGATTTCGACTCCTGCATAGAGATAAGCCTTCGACCGAGCCAATCGGAACAGCCGCGCCGGTTTGAACTTAGCATCGCTCCCAAAAATCTCGGCATCGGGCGTAAAGGCAATCGTCGTCCCGCGCCGGTTGGGCGTGGGGCCGAGTTCTTCGAGCTTGCCGAGCGCCAACCCTTTGGAAAAACGCTGCCGATAAAGTTGCTTGTTACGCGCAACTTCAACGACAGTATCGTCCGATAGCGCATTCACGACCGACACGCCCACACCATGCAAGCCGCCCGATGTCGCATAAGCCTTGTCCGAAAACTTGCCGCCCGAATGGAGCGTGGTCAAGATGACCTCCAGCGCCGATTTATCGGGAAATTTGGGATGCGGATCGACCGGGATGCCGCGCCCATTGTCGCTGATCGTCAGCCGATTTCCGGCGGCGAGATAAACCTCGATCCGGTTGGCATGACCGGCGACCGCTTCGTCCATCGAGTTATCGAGAACCTCGGATGCCAGATGGTGCAGCGCGCGTTCGTCAATGCCGCCAATATACATGCCCGGACGGCGGCGGACGGGCTCGAGCCCCTCCAACACCTCGATCGCGGAAGCAGTATATTCATTGGACGCAGCAGTCGCAGCCGCGCTCCCGCCAAACAGATCATCGGTCATGGCACCGCTATAAGGCGCGCGGAGTCACCCGCGCAAGCGAGATGCGAACTGAACGGCAATCGTCTGTGGATATTTAGCGAACGCCCTAGCGAACTCTGGGCCCACCAAAGGGCATCGGCGGCGGCGGGCGGCGAACGCCGCGCGGCAATTGTGCCTGATAGGCGCGGCCGCAATGTTCAACGCAATATGGAAAGCTGGGGTTTACCGGAGCACCGCAAAAATGGAAATCTGCTTCGCCAGGATGGCCCATCGGCCAGCGGCACACGCGCTCGTTCAAATCGAGCAGCGAGGTTTTGGTCGCCATTTCGGGGCTTGGCTTTGCAGGGACAAGGCGGCGCGGCGGGGCAGGCGGTATCGGTGCCTGTTGGTCGCCGGGACCCTGACGCATGAAACCACCGGGGCCGATGGAAACGATCCTCGGCATCGACGAAACTCTGACTTCGGGCGCTGGTTCGCCGTCGGCGCGCGGCGCAGCGACGTGCGCAGCGGGAGCCGCAGGACGCGGACGCATCGGCGCGGCAGCCACCGGCTTTGCCTGCGCAGCCGCCTTCTTCGGCGCAGCCTTTTTGTCCGGCTCGTTCGCTTTTACCGGCGATGGACGCGACTTCAGACCGAGGCGATGCGCCTTGCCAATCACCGCATTGCGGCTGACCCCGCCGAGTTCATCGGCGATCTGGCTTGCGGTCAGGCCCTTTTCCCAAAGGGTTTTCAGCTGGTCGATCCGCTGGTCGGTCCAAGACATAGATATATTCCCAAATTCAAATTCGCAGCGCCGCCTTAATGGCGCGATTGCGCCTTGCGGTTGAAGCTGCAAGCCGATAGTCGATTGCGCGATGAGTATCCACCCAAAAAGCGTCACCGACACAGATAGGGATTTGGCCCCCCTAGTTCAACCACAGGGCGGGCAAAAGCTGATCCGCAACGTCAATTGGGTCGGGCTGTGGGCGCTCTACATGAAAGAAGTGCGGCGCTTTATCAAAGTGCAATTGCAAACCATCTGGGCACCCGCGATTACCACTTTGCTCTATCTCATCATCTTCACCGTGGCATTAGGGACGGTGAAGCCGCAGGTGCTTGGCGTGCCGTTCGCTGATTTTATCGCGCCGGGCCTTATCATCATGGGTATGATGCAGAACGCCTTTGCCAATTCGAGCTTTTCGCTGCTCGTCGGCAAGATCCAGGGCACGATCATCGATTATCTCATGCCGCCCTTGTCCAATGCCGAATTGCTCGCGGCACTGGTCGCCGCATCGGTCACGCGCGCATTCCTTGTTGGTGGCACGATATGGCTCGCAATGGCATTGTGGCCTGATGTCAATGTGACGCCAGTGCATTTTGGCGCGGTCTTGTGGTTCGGGCTGATGGGTTCGACGTTGCTCGCGCTGATTGGCGTGTTGACGTCGATTTGGGCCGAGAAATTCGACCATGCCGCTGCAATCGGCAATTTCATCGTTGCGCCAGCTGCTTTGCTTTCGGGCACATTTTATTCTGTAGAGCGTTTGTCTCCGGCGTTTCAAGCCGTCAGCCATGCCAACCCGTTTTTCTACGCCATCTCGGGCTTTCGTTATGGCTTTATCGGCAGTGCGGACAGTCCGGTGATGTTCGGCGCATCGTTGTTGCTCGGTATCAACGTCGCGCTGGCGATAGTCGCTTACCTGCTATTGCGCTCCGGCTGGAAATTGCGCGCTTAAGCTTCGCCGGCGCGTGCCGTTTCTCCTGCTTGAGGAGAGCTTATGGCCGAGGCTGCATTGCGCACCTTACATCATCGCAGCGAGCAGCTTTGTAAAAAGTTACGTTCGGGCAATGATACCGAAGTCACGGCGGCACACGAAATGGTGCGGCTGTCGCTGGTCGAGCTGTATGGCCTTGGATATTGGCAGGCGCACCCCGAAGCATTGCGCGACTATATGCGGCTTTACCGCGCAGCGAAAGAAATGAGCGCTAACGCACCGCCGTCCAAGACTGCGCCTGACAGAATGGCCCGATACATCCCTTGACCACCAGATTCCCCGACTTGCCCTTGTAGACGATAGAGCGATAGGTCTTGCCCGATTTAGGGTCGTAAATCTGGCCTTTCCACTCATTGCCCGCAGGCTTGAACCCTGTCAGGATGTTCATGCCGAGAAGGGTTCGGCTACGAAGCGTCTTGTCGGGATTGTTGACGTCTTTCTGGCCAACGCCGTTGGGCGGCGGTACAAGGAATTTGGCGAGCTTGCCGCAAAGCATTGCGCCGCATTCATATATTTCGACCACGCCATCTTTGCTTTGCGTGACCCAGCGACCGGTGACCGGCGCAGCGGCCTGAACTGATGTAGAAAGCAAAGTTGCAGCGACGAACGCCGCTGGAAATCGTACTGACAACATAAACGCTCCTCAAATGCGATGTCCGGACCTTAACGTGTGATTGTTAGGCCGCAAACTTTTTGCCTTTTTATGACGTCCTGCTAACCGGTTCAACATGAACGACATCATACTCTACGATTACTGGCGCTCCTCGGCGAGCTATCGCGTGCGCATTGCACTGAACCTTAAAGGCGTTGCTTACCAAACTGTTCCAACCAGCCTGTTGGAAGGCGACCATAAAGCCGCCGAATATGTCGAGCGCAATCCGCAGGGCTTTGTCCCTATGCTGTCGATTGACGGGCATGACTTGACCCAGAGCCTCGCGATTATCGATTATCTAGACGCAAATTATCCCGACCCGGCGATGGTGTCATCCAACCCCGCCGACCGCGCCAAGACGTTGGCGCAGGCGCTGGTGATTGCTGCCGATATTCATCCGGTCAACAATCTGCGCATTCTCAAATATCTGAAGGAAGTGCTTGGGCAGGACCAAGCAGCAATAGACAACTGGTATCGCCACTGGATCGTCGAAGGCTTTACGGCGTTGGAGGCGATGGCCCCTGAAGATGGCCTGTTCGGCGGCGATTTGCCCAACCTCGCCGATGTCTGCCTCGTCCCGCAAATGGCAAACGCACGACGGTTCGATACGCCGCTGGAGGCGTTTCCCAAGCTGATGCGGATTGATGCAGCACTGACCGAAATGCCCGCTTTCAAGGCGGCGCATCCCGATGCGGTGAACCCCGACGCATGAGGACAGCGATTATTATCGCGTTACCGTGGTTGGTGTTAACGACGTCCGCTTGGGGGCAGGCAAATGTCCGTGAAGGATGTCCGCCCGAATATTCTGGGGACGTCGAACGTATCCTTGTTTGTTGCCAAATAACGGTAACAGGCAATCTACCTTCTTCAAGAAGCGAAAATACCGAGGCGTTAGTTGGGATTTCGCTTGTGTCTGGCCGGCTTGAAAGGGACCTTTCTTCAGTCCCGAGCCTTCAACAATTTCGACGTTCCGATGCTCGGTCGGCAAATCCGACAAGTCAGGGCGTAACCTTGCGCGGACTTGGTGGAAGTGCCTCGTCACGGGCGATGCTCGTACTTGACGATGTACCGCAGGCTGATCCGTTTGGTGGCTGGATTAGCTGGCCCAGCTATGACGCCCTGAATCTGGCTAGCATCCGCGTGCGAAAAGGTGCCGGATTGGTCAGCGTCGGACCCGGTGCATTGGCAGGGACAATCGAACTTGACAGTTCGCAGGGCGTGAACCGGCAACTCGCCACTTTGGCCTACGGAAGCGGCAATAGCCTCGATGCCAAAGCCTCCTTGTTGCGCAAGCTTGGCGAAGGCAGCATCTCGGTTTCGGGCAGCTACGCGCGCGGCGACGGGTTCATTCCGATCCTCAAAGGCCAGCGTGGTGCTGTCGATCGGCCTGCGCCTTATGAGCAGGGCGGCATCGCCATCCGCGCGGTTGCGCCTTTGTCTGATAACACCGAATTGCAGGCAGGAATGCGCGTCTTCACCGACGAGCGCGACCGAGGTTTCGATTTTTCGGACAATCAAAACAGCGGCGTCGATGCTAGCCTGCGCCTCGTCAATCGCACCCCTGGCGGCTGGCAATGGAGCGCATTGGGTTATGTCCAGATCCGCGATTTCGCCAACCGTTTCGGCGCGATTGGCGCTGGCCGCAATTCGGTCAGCCTGACGCTCGATCAATACTCGGTGCCCTCGACTGGCCTGGGTGCGCGCGTTGAAGTACGGCCACCGATTGGCGACAATGCCGAACTCCGCATCGGCGGCGACTGGCGGCGCACGATCGGTGAGACCAACGAGAATTTCTTTTTTACTGGCCTCACACCCGGACGCAACCGCCGTGCCGGTGGCGAGAGCGATACGTTCGGCGTGTTTGCCGAGGCGAGCTTTGAACCGGCGGACCAATTGACCCTGACCGCCGGCGCACGCGCCGATCGCTGGAGCATTGCCAACGGCTTTCGCAAGGAAGTGAATATCGGCGGATCCGTCCGTTCGGACGATGTTTTCGCCGACCGCTCGGGCTGGGAAGGGACGGGCAGGGCTGGCTTTGCCTTTCAGGCAAGCGATGCGCTTAAGCTGCGCGGCGCCGCCTATCTGGGCTGGCGCTTGCCCACGCTAAACGAGTTATACCGGCCATTCCGGGTCGGTGCCGATGCGACGGCTGCCAATGAATTGCTTGCACCTGAGCGCTTGAAAGGCGCAGAAATTGGCGTAGACATCGAAAGCGGGGACTTCCAGTTTGGCGCGACGGCTTTTGCCAATAAGCTCGACAATGCTATCGCCAATGTCGGGCTGGGTGTCGGCCCGGCTAACTTCCCCGGCGTCGGTTTCGTGGCGGCAGGCGGCGTGTATCGCCAGCGGCAAAATCTGGATGCCATCGACAGCAAGGGCTTAGAACTCGACGCATCCTATGCGGTGCGCGATTTCACGCTGCGCGCTGGCTATGCCTATGTCGACGCTAAGGTCGAGGCCTTGGGTACGGCAGCTGCGCTCGACCGGTTGCGACCGGCACAAGTGCCACGCCATTTCGCCAGCATCGGCGCAAGCTACGATGACGAAGTATTGAGCGCGAACGTAAACGCTCGCTATGTTGGCGGGCAGTTTGAAGATGACACCAACAGACGCCGTCTTGCGAGCGCGTTTACGCTCGATGCCGGGGTCGGATACCGCTTGGACGAAAGGTTCCGGCTTGAACTGCGCGGCGAAAATCTGTTCGATGCACGGGTCGAAGCTGCAATCAGCAGTGACGGCGTAATCGAACGCGCAACCCCGCGCACGATTTGGGCAGGTATATCGGTAGAATATTGATGGCAAAGACGGCCCAAAAACTGACGCTGGCGGAATTCCTGCCCTATCAGTTGTCGGTCACGTCGAACGCCGTCAGCGACCTCATCGCACGCGCCTATCGCGGCCGGTTTGCCTTAAAAGTCCCAGAGTGGCGTCTGATGGCGGTGCTTGGCGAGCGCGCTTCGGCCACGCAGCGCGAATTGTGCGAGGCCACCGCGATGGACAAGGTCACCGTCAACCGCGCGTCGAAGGCGTTGGAAGATCGCGGGCTGATCGGCCGCGCGCCGAACGCCGCCGATGGCCGGTCACACCATTTGGCGCTTACCGACACGGGCCGAGAACTTTACGACCAGATTGTGCCGCTGGCACTTTCGATCGAGGCCGAAATGGAAAAGATATTGGGCAGCGGTGAAGCAAAGGCGCTGGAAAATATGCTGGCCCAATTACGCGCGCGGGTCGCTGAACTCGGCTAACGCGAAAACCCATATTCCCGCTTGGCAAAAATGGTTTCATTTGATACTAGTTTTTCAAATCCTGAAACGACAAAAGGCGATGCGAACCTATGACCGATTTGTTTGAAAATCCCCTCGGCCTAGACGGCTTTGAATTCGTCGAATTTGCGTCTCCCGAAAAAGGTATACTCGAACCGGTATTCGAAAGCATGGGCTTCACCCATATCGCATCGCACCGCTCGAAGGATGTCCATCTATGGCGTCAGGGCGAGATCAACCTGATTGCGAACTACGAACCGCGCAGTCCCGCCGCATTCTTTGCCGCTGAACATGGTCCTTCGGCTTGCGGCATGGCATTTCGCGTGAAAGACGCCGCGAAAGCCTATGCCGAGGCGTTGGACCGTGGCGCAGAACCTGTCGAAGGCAAGACCGGCGTCATGGAACTGCGGATCCCCGCGATCAAAGGGATTGGCGGCGCGTTTATCTATCTGGTCGATCGCTATGCGACGCTCGATAATCCGGAGGCGCTTTCGATTTATGACATCGACTTTGTGTACAAACCCGGCGTCGCTCGCAATCCGGTCGGCGCAGGTTTCCAGAAAATCGACCATCTGACCCACAATGTCTACGGCGGCCGGATGACGCATTGGGCCAATTGGTACGAACGGATTTTCAACTTTCGCGAAATCCGTTTCTTCGACATCAAGGGCGAATATACAGGTCTTACGTCAAAGGCGATGACCGCGCCCGATGGCAAAATCCGTATTCCGCTAAACGAGGAAGGCAAGGCCGGCGGGGGGCAGATCGAGGAATATTTGCGCGCCTATAATGGCGAAGGAATCCAGCATATTGCGCTGATCTGCGACGACCTCATCGCGTGCTGGGACAATTTGCAGAAACTCGGTGTGCCGTTCATGACAGCACCGCCTGAAACCTATTACAAGATGCTCGAAGGCCGACTGCCGGGGCATGGCGAGCCGGTCGAGCAACTGCAGCAACGGGGTATATTGCTCGACGGCACCACCGAAGGCGGCCAGCCACGCTTGCTGCTGCAAATTTTCGCTCAGCCCAATATCGGCCCGGTGTTCTTCGAATTCATCCAGCGCCGCGGCGACGAAGGCTTCGGCGAGGGCAATTTCAAGGCGTTATTCGAGAGCATCGAGCGCGACCAGATCGAGCGCGGTGTACTGGAGGTGGCGCAATGAGCCTGCCTTTCACTACCGAGCGAATCCACCACGTTGCCTATCGCTGCAAAGACGCAAAGCAAACCGTCGACTGGTACGAACGTGTATTGGGCTTCACCTACACCAATGCCTTTGCCGAGGACTATGTGCCGTCAACCGGGGCTTACGATCCCTATATGCACATCTTCCTCGATTGCGGAGGCGGCAATGTGCTTGCGTTCTTCGAACTGCCGAACCAGCCAGAAATGGGCCGCGACGAGCAGACCCCGGCGTGGGTGCAGCATCTCGCTTTCAAGGTGTCGGATTTCGACATGCTGAAGGCTGCCAAAGAACATATCGAGGCGCAGGGCGTCGATGTTCTGGGGCCTACTTTTCACGGCATTTTCCGCTCAATCTATTTCTTCGATCCTAATGGTCATCGGCTTGAGCTTGCCTGCGATATCGGAACCGACGATCAATATGCGGAACTGAAGCGCGTTGCACCTGAAATGCTGGAAGAATGGAATAAAACCAAAAAAGCGCCGCAGCATGCGGCTTGGTTGCATATCGATCCGGGCGGAGAGTGACGCATTAGAACGACTCTATTGCAGCCTTGCCCACTTTGGCGGTCTCGGTTTTGGGCATGCGCTCCTCGAGTGGACCAAGCCAGTCATTGGCCCTGTTACCGACAAAAGTCTGTGGCCGAGACGGCAGTAACTGTTTCAATGCTTCCCATTTGCCGATGAGGCCTGCTGCCTCTTCGGTCGCTTTATCGAACGTCTGCGGTTTGCGAAGGCCGTTGTTGATCAAAGCATCGCCGAAAAAGGTCCAGTCATTGCCCGGGGCGCAACCGAAAGACGTCCGGTTCGACGCAGCGGCAGTTACGATAACGCTGTTTTCATTAGTTAAAAGTGGCAGAAAAATACCCGAATAACATGCCGACAACAATATCATTCGTCGACCAAAGCCGAGATCATCGAGCAGATTGGCAAGCCGCATCGGCGCAATCATGCCCACGCCCTTGTCGCCATCACGATAGGCAAGTCCGTTGTTCGGATCCCCATGTGTAGTCGCGAACAGGATCAAGACATCTTCCTTGAGATTCATTTTTGCTGCGACCGCGGCCAACGCGGTGGCGAGGTTTGGCGGCGACCCTTGCGGCGTGCCGTTACTTTGGTCATCGGCCCCCGCAGCGAGAAATATCGTGCGCCCGGTCGCCCCATAACGACGGCCCAGAACCTTGGCCGCTTCACCTGCCTCTCTCGCGAAAACTGGATCGGAATCGAGACCGACCGACACTACATAGACGTCGATTATTCCATTGCGTTGGGGCTGGAGCGCAGCAAGCGCAGTTCCGAGCCGTTTGTGTTGGGCAAGATGCCAGGCTGCGCTTCGCCCTTGTTCCATCGACCAGCCATTTTTGGCGGCATCAATAGGGTTGAATCCCTGTTGCTGTCCGATCACCGGGTTCGTTACCACCATGACAAACGCCAGAGCTGTCGCTTTCAATCTTTTGCGCATAACGCTATTTTTTCTCCCGCCGCCGCCGCTTTCCATCGACAAAGGTTAGGCGAACACTATCGGTTGCCGCAACTGGAAACTGCGGGCATCATGCGCGTCATAATGAGAGGATGTTTATGAAATTAGCTTCGCTGAAATCGGGCCGTGACGGCCATCTGGTGGTCGTGTCGAACGACCTCGCCTGGTATGCCGATGCTGCGCATATCGCACCGACCTTGCAGGCTGCGCTAGATGGCTGGTACGAAATCGCACCGCGGTTAGAGGCGCTGGCTACCGATCTCGAGCATGCTACCATACCGCGTGACCGCTTTCACGAACATGACGCAGCTGCGCCTTTGCCGCGCGCCTATCAATGGGCCGATGGTTCGGCCTATGTGAACCATGTTGAGCTGGTACGGAAAGCAAGGGGGGCAACGTTGCCTGAGAGTTTCTGGCAAGATCCGTTGATGTATCAGGGCGGGTCTGACGAATTTTTGGGTGCGCGTGATGAAATTCCTTTGGCCGACGAAGCGTGGGGCTGTGATCTGGAGGCCGAAATTGTAGTAGTCACGGGTGACGTGCCGCGTGGTGTATCGCCGAAGGAGGCATTGTCGTACATCGGCCTTGTCGGGCTGGTAAACGACGTGTCGCTTCGCAACCTGATCCCAGCCGAACTCGAAAAAGGTTTTGGGTTTGTTCAGTCCAAACCTGCCAGCGCGTTATCGCCGGTTTTCGTGACGCCCGAAAGCCTCGGTGATCATTGGAAAGACGGCAAGTTGCACCGGACGCTCATGGTCGATTTGAACGGTGCGCCATTTGGCCGAGCGGTTGCTTCGGATGACTGTACATTCGATTTCGGCGTCCTAATCGCGCATCTTGCCAAGACGCGAAACTTGGGAGCGGGGTCCATCATTGGTTCAGGCACTGTCTCCAATCGCGATGCTGGTGGCGGTCCGGGTAAACCCGTCGCCGAGGGCGGTTTGGGGTATAGCTGTATCGCCGAAGTGCGGATGGTAGAGAAAATCCAGACCGGCGAAATGCAAACACCGTTTCTAAAAGATGGCGACACTGTCCGCATCGAAGTGCGCGACGACGCGGGTCACAGCATCTTTGGCGCTATCGAGCAAACCGTCCGAGCCGCATAACAAAAGGGCGGAGCCCAAGCCCCGCCCTTCATCCCCTCCGCCGGGATTTATTTCTTGGCGAAAGCGTCGCCGATCGAGCAGGCCGCCGGGCCCAGAATAACAATAAACAGCACCGGCAAGATGAACAAGATCAACGGGATGGTCATAATGGCGGGCAGTCGTGCAGCCTTTTCTTCGGCGCGCATCATGCGCTCGTTACGGAACTCGGCAGAAAGCACGCGCAGGGCAGAAGCCAGTGGCGTACCATATTTTTCTGTCTGGATCATCGTGGTGACAACGCCTTTGACCGAGTCAAGATTAACGCGATATGCGAGGTTTTCAAAGGCCATCCTACGCTCTGTGAGGAAACCCAGCTCGATTGCAGTCAAGGCAAATTCGTCGCCCAATTCGGGATATCCACGACCCAATTCCTTTGCGACACGGTTGAACGCGGTGTCGACAGTAAGGCCTGCTTCTGCACAAATCACCAACAGATCGAGAGCATCGGGAAGACCCTTTCGGATCGCATCGGTCCGCTTCGAAACCAAGTTGCCTAGATATATATCAGCCGCTTTGTAACCAAATATGGTCATAACAGCGAACGCAGCGAAGCGTTTGAAATCGCTGTAATCTGCCATGCCGCCAAGGCCATAGATCCACAGAGCCGCACCGCCACCGAATACGAACGGCAGGACGAGGCGAGCAAAAATAACCGTAACCGCAAGCTCTTTGCGACGGATACCAGCCTGCGCCAGTTTTTGCTGCACTATCTTGATCTGGTCTTCCTGCAAAACCTGAAGCTTCGATAGCATCTGGCGCATTTTGTCGGTAGTTTCGGTCTTCCGAACCAGCTTTGCCCGCTTTTTCGACGTTGTCGCGGTAATGCCGGCTTTAAGCTGTTCGCGGCGTTCACTGAGTGCTTTGACACGCTTTGCCATCGGATCACGGACAGTAACGGCCGCGTAGATTGCAAGGATCACCGCCGTTGCGGCGACGGCTGAGAGCAGCGTCGCCACCCACAACACGTCGATACCAAGAAGTTGGGGTCCGCCCGGATTGGTCATGATATTATCCCGTCCCCAAATCAGATTTCGAAATTGACCATTTTGGCCATGATAAAGGCGCCTATCGACATCCACACGATACCGACCATACCGGCCACCATCAGACGTGGTTCGTAGAAAAAGCCTGCGAGATATTTCTGGTTTACGTTCCAAACCATGCCGAAGACAAAGAATGGCAGCGAGCCAACAATGTAAGCAGAAGCCTTTGATTCAGAAGACATAGCCCGAATCTTCAACTTCATTTGCGCGCGTTTTCGCAGCACATCGGCAAGGTTCGCCAAGGTTTCGGCCAAGTTACCACCGGTTTCGCGCTGGATTGCCAACGTAATGACGAAAAACTGGAATTCGGCGGTGCCAAGACGATCGGCGGTTTCCTGGAGTGCGTCCTCCATCGTTTTACCGATACGTATTTTTTCGGTAACCATCTTGAATTCTTCGCCCACAGGTCCTGGAAATTCCTTTGCCACGACACTCAGTGTTTCCCCAACCGGCAGACCGGATTTCAGCCCGCGAACAAGCAGTTCGATCGCGTCCGGGAAATGGGTTGTAAAATTCTTGATCCGCTTCTTCATCAGAAAGCCAACAACGAGGTGCGGCAGCCCTGCACCGAGCAGCAAACCACCGAACAACGCGAGATAGAATGGTGCGCCCTTAACCAACAAAGCAACCATAACGACGGCACCAATTCCGCCAGAAGCGGAAAGATACTGCTTCAAAGTCCAGCTTTTGCCTGTCTGTGCAAGACGAAGGCGAAGTTTGTCGGTTCGGCTGATACTGCGGCCATCCTGGAATATCATCGGCCGCCGCGCCGCTACAGCTTTGCGCATCTGCTGTTCAACGCGTGCGTCCGCGCTATCCGAATGCCGGATTTTAACAGCACCCAATCGCCGCGATGTCGCTTTGCCGACATTCGGGCCCATGAAGGCGATGGCCAGTAACACCAGAACCAGCATGAACCCTGCAGCAAGTATCAATGTTTGCATCATTTTCGCTCTGTCAGTCAGTGCGGGAGGACACGTCGCCGTAGTAGCGGCGTTGTGTCTTCCGGCTGGTTACTTCTTTTTATTCAAAAGCGACTTAAACCCGTCCATGACCGATTTTTTCGCTTTCACGTCGTCCGCCGGTGCGGCTTCGGCAGCTTCGGCCGCGCTGCCGGCAATCATCTCGGTTAGCGCAACAATTCCTGCCGATAGTTTGCTGCTACGCACGGCTTCGACAATCGGTTGACCAACCTTTGCGGCCTGGGCTGTTGCTTTGGCATCAGCAGGAAGTACCAGATCGATCTTTCGCTCGATGGTGCTTTCGAAATCCTTGCGGCTGATTTCAAGTGCGCCTGCCTGTACCTTGTTTGCGACAACAAGAGTTTTACAATGCGGTGCATTTTGCTTGAGCCACGACAGCACACGAATTGCGTCGCGCGCGGCAGCCAAAGTCAACTCGGTCGTAACCACAGCAACGTTCACATCCTGCATCAGATGCGGATATGCAATTAGCATATTGCGAGGCATATCGATGACAGTGTTTTCGAATGCTGCGCGGAATTCTTCCTGAAGCTGGAAGAATGCACTTCCATCGGTTAGCACTGGGCTGCTCATTGGAGCTTCTGCCGACAGGATGGATAGCTTGTCATTCGCCTTGATCATCGCCCGTTCGATGAACAGGCCGTCGATACGGCTTGGATTGTCGATAGCATCGGTCAAACCACGGCCTGGCTCAAGGTCCATAGCCAACGCACCGGTCCCGAAATGGATATCGAGATCAAGGAAGCCAGTCGGGTGACCTTGCGTTTGAGACAATGTCCATGCGAGCGATGCCGCAATTGTTGATGCGCCGCATCCGCCGCGTGTGCCGATAATCGCAGTCGAAATATGCGGACGAGTGCCGACATTGTCGTCATGCTTCGGTGCATTCAGAATAGTCTGAGCGTTGGCGAAGGAATCCCGCAAGGCATCTGGGCTCAACGGTTTGAGCAGATAATCTTGCAGTCCGGACATCAGCAAATCGCGATAAAGGCGCACGTCGTTCACCTGGCCCACCGCAATCACGATGGTGCCGGGCTCGCAAACCTCTGCGAGGCTGTTGATATCGTTAATTGGATCGCCAGATTCGGATAGGTCGACCAACAGGATCTGCGGGCTGGCCGAAACCGATAGCGACTGGATAGCGTTGCGCAGGCCGCCCTTATACGCCTTGTCTTGGCTCCAGCCCATTTCTTCGCATACGCCGCGGATGACGTCGAGCGTCAGATCGTCGCAGACATAGGCGTTAATGGGATCACGGGTGCCCGAGACGCCGGATTTCCATGGAGCGTTCATCAGTTGCCTCCGGTCTTTGTGCGGTATGTATTGACCGCGTTCTTGCCACTGTTCGAATCAAGCTTTTTGCTTTCACGGCCACGTACCAAGTCTTCCGGATCTGCGACCATCGCAGCAAGGTTGCTGTTCGTGGCGCAACCGTGGTTGCTGTGATTGCTAGAGTTAAAGTTGGAATCACCCGAGGTGCTCCAATCAGGGCAAGATGGCACAGTTGCTTTTGAACGAGTGACCACGACGCGGACATTGCCAGATGCGATTGCACCGTCGGTTACGGGGGTTTCGTCTGAAACCAAAACACCGTAATTTGCCGCTAAGCTAGAAATGGCGTTGGCAACAGCCGGGCTTTGGTAGCCATCGCCATAATCGATAGAAACGCGATCACCATAGCCGATCTGAAGCGCCTCCATCCATTCGTTCAGGCGGCGCTGGTCAGCAGAAGCAATGCCGTTGCCATCCAGACTAAGATCAATGGCAAAATTGGTGCGTTCGACCACTGGTTGGTGAACCGAATACATCGAGGTATTGGTTCCCAATGCACCACCACAACCGGCCAGCGTCAAACTGAACGCGGCGGCGGTCAGGAATTTAAGATTACGCATTGTTCTGTCTCCTGAAATGGTATCAGTTGTCGAAGCTGAAGCCTGGGCTGGTATCGGCCTGAGCTGTCGCAGTCCCAGATTTTTTGAGTTGAGGTGGAGCGGCGTCGCTAATCGAACCGATTGTCGGACCACTCGAAGGAGCAGGGGCAATCGTTGGCATTGGCCGCGCATTTTCGCCCTTGTTGCTTGTTGTTTTGCCCAGCAAAATCCGCTCCAGATCATTAGGCGTGTTCATACCATCTGTAGGAAGTACGATCTGGCTGTCCGAAACCGGCTTTACGAGATAGGGCGTAACGATAATCATCAGCTCGGTTTCGTTACGCCGCCAGCCGTTCGATTTGAAAAGTGCACCGAGCACCGGGATGTCGCCGGCGCCTGGCATCTTGTCGACCGAGCTGCCCATTTGGTTGCTGAGAAGACCGGCAATCATCATGCTTTGACCCGAACCGAGTTCGACCGTAGTTTCTGCCATCCGTGTCGTGGTTGCAGGAACCTCAAGGCCTCCGATACGTACCGCACCTTGCGATGAAATGTCGGAAACTTCCGAACGCACCCGCAACGAAATGCGACCGTCGGAAAGAACAACCGGGGTGTACGTCAGGTTCACGCCATAGCTCTTGTATTCGACCGACGTACCGTTGTTCGACGAAGTGACTACAGGAAACTCTCCGCCCGCCAGAAACTCTGCGGTTTCGCCAGAAACAGTCGTCAGATTTGGGTTGGCCAAAGTTGAAGTCAGGCCTGCCCGTTCCGACAGATCGAATGCCGCGGCTACGTCCATGCCGAACAACCGTCCGGCAGCTGCCAGCACGTTTGTGCCTTCAGGAATTTTGAAGTTATACTTCGTGAACGGGCTCGTTAGATATTGCCCGGTCGCTGGATTGAACGGAAGCGATATCGATCCGGCGGGAAGGCCAAATAGTGACGACGCATCGACAACCGGAAGGTTATTTGGGTTTGTGACGGTGGTGATGTCCGCGATGTCACGACCTTGATAAGCGCCGCCGAGAATTCCACCTCCGGAGTTATCACGGGTCTTAAGGTTACCCGAAATTTCCTTTATCAGCGACCGGCTTACTTCTGCTACACGCACTTGCAGGTTGATCTGCAACGGCGTCGCTGTTTTGATGCGGTTGATCACGTTGGATGCGGTCGCGTTACCTTGGCTACTAGTTGCCGTGAAGGCGAGCGCGAGGCGTTCGGCCTCGGCAGCATCTTCGGGCTGCGCTACCGTTCCAGTCAGTAACACAACATTGTTCATCGTCGTAACCTGGATATTCGCGTCCGGCATTGCGAGTTTGAACATCTGGTCGAGTGAACTCAGATTGCCGCCGACTACTACTTTGCCGCGATACACTGTGCGGCCCGAAGCGTCCGTCGCGACAACATCGGTAATGCCGACGCCTTTTGCTAAGATGTAAATCTTCTTGGCGGATGTCACTTCGACATCGGCAACCCGCGGATCGGCAACAACAACATCGGTCACCGGGCTAGTCAGACTGATCTGATGAACTTCGCCGATGGACAGTGTGATGCTTTTGTCCGCGCTTTGCGCATTGGCTGGGGCGGCTGCGGCAATAGTTGCCGTTGTCGCCATCGCGATGGAAAGTGTTGCTGCGGCAAAGCCAGATTTAATTTTTGAAATATTTTTCATGAGTTTATCTCCGGCTCACATCGACTTCGGTCACACTACCGCCACGCGAAACCCGGACGACCGGACCTTTGCGAACGATATCGACCTGCCGTTGAATGCGTGCATTTTCGGTTGCAACTGCGACAGTGGTTTGTGCGGGAATAGTGCTGCGTTGGAAGCGCGACACGTCTCCGCCGGTTGTATAGGTGGTCTTGCCCGCAGTCGGACGATGGGCGAGCGACTTCATGATCGCAGCTTCCTGCTCAGGCGTCGCGCCTTCCGGGATGTTGACTTCGCCGGAAGCAAGAGCCTGTTCAAGTTCGGCTGCATTGTCGGCAAGCGAGCGAAGCGCAAGGCTGATTGTGCCGATCGACTGCGCAACAGTGATTTTCTCGGAAATGCGGGGAGTAGCTTCAAGCGTAACCAGCTTGTACTTGCGAACCACAGTATTACCTTCGGCATCAGCGACATTCGTCGAACGCTGGTCGGTCGCCAAGACGCGAAGATTGCGGATGATCGTTTCAGAGACCTTTAGCGCAGGGCCGCCTGGGCCAGCAATATTCTGTGTGAGCACAAGGTCGACACGGTCGCCGGGAAATACGAAACCTGCAACACCGGTAAGAGCTGAAACAGGGACGGTCACGGCCCGCATGCCTGGGCCGAGGGCCGCAGCAAGAAAGCCGCGATCACCAGGTTTCACGAGCGATCCGCGCGTAATTGGCTGGCCAGCGGTGATGGCGTTGCGAACGACCGTTCCGACAAGTTCGTCAGACGAAACCGCCGGCGTTACCACAGCGGCTGCTGCAGGGGCTTTGTCCTTTGTGCCTGCAGGCGTAGCTGCTTCCGATGGCGACGGGGCCGATGTTGACCCTTCGGTAAAATAGGCGTCTTCGATCAGTTCTTCGGGCCACGGTTGATAACGGAAGCTATCGGCGGTGATGATTGTGCCGACCGGCAAGGCGCGGGTAGCAACCAATATTTTTGGCCCCGTTTCCGCTGGCTTGACGAGCGACGCGACCGACTGCGGTGCTGCCGCCCCGGTAAACATGCTGCGCGCCATGAAGGCGGTAACGGCCGCTATCAAAAGCGCAGCCACCAGCAATATGACTTTTTTCCTATCCATGACGAACTGTCCCCTGAAAGGTCCCCTGATTGAAGAATGCTATTTCACGTAAAATGGTTAAAAATCCGTTCACCGGCTATCCAGAGCCCGGCTAGCGAGATTGCGACCCCATAAGGTATGCGCGCACGCCCATCCTGTTGTTTTATTTTGTGAATGATGAGAAATACGATGGTTACCAGCGCCCCTAGGATGGACGCATATAAAATCATCCGCACGACATCGACCCAAGGCCACCACAAGGCCAAAGCCGCGAAAAGCTTGACATCTCCGCCTCCCATCGCACCGAAGCGGAAGGCAATTATGAAGAATATTAACACCAGCGTCGCTGTGAGGAGATGGATGCCGATTTCGCCGAACGAAAAGCCATCTGTTGCATACCAGTATAACGGTGCTGCAAGCGCGATGGGAAGCGTTATGTTATTGAAAATCAACCGATAGCGGATATCGGTATAGATCGACACAATCAGCGCAATTGCCAATCCACCGAGGGTCACGTAAGCGAGTGCTTCACTGGTCATTCGCCAGTCATTAACCAACAAATCTTGCCAAAAGGTAACCATGCACGGCTCGAAATCGATGATGAACCGACGCGCCATTCCGGTAGATGCCATTGAGAGCATATGGGAGGCGGACGACGGATGGCCTATCCGCCGGATCGATTGGCCCGGCGCCGCAACAGCGCGCGGATCGATGCTGTTCCTGCCTGGACGTGGTGACCATTATGAAAAATATCTCGAAACGCTCGCTTATTTTGCTGCGCAAGGTTGGCGGGTAACGTCAGTCGACTGGCGTGGGCAAGGCGCTTCCGGCCGGCTTCTGGCTGATCCGCAAGTCGGCTATATCGAAGATTTTTCGACATGGATTTCGGATTTGCGTTTCTTCTGGGCGAAATGGAAAGCCGAAACCCCCGGCCCGCATGTCGTGCTGGCGCACAGTATGGGGGGCCATCTTGCCATGCGCGCGTTGGTCGAAAAGGCAATCGATCCTGTTGCGGTTGCCATGAGCGCGCCGATGCTCGGTATCCAGACTGGCGGCCTGCCGCTTTCGTGGAACCATGTTTTTGCACGGCTGATGTGCAAAATTGGCCGAGGCAACATCGCGGCTTGGAAAATTAGCGAAAAACCGCTTTCCCCGATGGATATGCGGGCAAAAATATTGACGCATGACAATGACCGCTATGAAGACGAGCTGGCGTGGTGGAAAATTCGTCCGGAGGTAAAGCTCGGTCCACCAAGCTGGCATTGGGTGGAAAGGGCGATATCGTCCATGCGCTTGCTCGAAGAGCCCGGGCGGTTGGAGGCAGTCAATACGCCGATTCTCTTATTGGCAACCACAGCCGACCAGCTTGTGAGCACCCCGCGTATCATCAAAGACGGCAAGCGCCTACCTCACTCTGAAACGCTTATTTTCGGCAAAGAGGCAGCGCATGAACTGTTGCGCGAGGCTGATGGCGTTCGGGACCAGTGCCTTGACCGCATCGATGCCTTTTTGGACCAGCACGCGCCCGCGAAATGAGCGACTTCGATATTGCCATTGTCGGTGCCGGTATCGCAGGCGCAAGTCTTGCCGCCGAGGTAGCTGCACACCGTTCGGTGATATTGATTGAGGCCGAAGCACAACCTGGATATCATTCGACGGGTCGTTCGGCAGCTTTCTGGGACGAGAGCTATGGTGGCCCGCTGGTGCAGCCGCTGACCACGGCATCCGGGCCGTTTCTGGCGAATCCACCCGCCGAATTCCATGATGGCCCATTGATGCATCGCCGCGGTGCCTTGCATATTGGTACCGGAGCGCAAAGCAGGCTTGTAGCCATGATGCTCGCCGATTTTGCCCGAAGCGGCGTCGAAATAGAGGTTGCCGACCGGTCCATGGTCGAAAGGATGGTTCCTGGCATCCGCAGCGATTGGACTCATGGCCTTTGGGAACCGGCATGCTCCGATATCGATGTTGCGGCGCTCCACTCTGCTTATCTGCGTCAAGCTAAACGGTTGGGAGCAAAGTTGCATTGCAATGCACGACTGGAACGCGCCGAATGGCGGGACCCGCAATGGTGCATTTGTGCGGCCGGTGAACAGTTTACCGCCGAACTTCTCGTGAATGCGGCGGGTGCTTGGGCCGACGATGTCGCGATTATCGCCGGTGTTAAAGCCTTGGGTATCCAGCCTTTTCGACGGACCATCGCGCAACTCGCCGTCGAGCCTGTAGCCCCGGCCGACCTTCCGCTGGTAATCGCGCTCGACGGCAGTTTTTATTTCAAGCCCGACGCTGGCGGCAAGTTATGGCTCAGTCCGCACGATGAAACCGCAACCATTGCGTGCGATGTCGCGCCCGAAGAACTCGATGTGGCAATCGCTATCGACCGGATGCAACAGGTGGTCGACTGGCAGGTGAAACGCGTCGAGCATAAATGGGCAGGCCTGCGCAGTTTCGCTCCAGACCGGCTGCCGGTTATCGGTCCAGACCCGGTGAATCCGTCGTTTTTCTGGCTGGCAGGGCAGGGCGGCTTCGGCATTCAGACTGCACCGGCAACGGCAAAGCTGGCTGCGTCGCTGCTCGTTCGTGAACTGGATCGCCCGGAAGCGATCAATGCTCAGCTTTATTCGCCGGAACGCTTCGACTAACGACCCGCCGCCGCGTCGGCAGCACCGCTGGCGAGGCGATCAGCGCGTTCGTTTTCCGGATGACCGTTGTGTCCCTTTACCCAGATCCATTCAATTTCATGCTTGGCCGCTGCTTCGATCAGGTCGTGCCAAAGGTCGGCGTTGCGCACAGGCTGTTTCGAGGCGTTTTTCCAGCCGTTACGCTGCCAACCCGTGACCCACTTGGTGATGCCATCGAGCACATATTTACTGTCGGAATGCAATTTTACCTGACACGGCTCGATCAGAATGTTGAGCGCCTGAATGGCCGCCCACATTTCCATCCGGTTGTTGGTGGTGTCAGGATCGCTGCCCGAAATTTCCTTCTCATGCTTGCCATAGCGGATGACCGCACCCCAGCCACCCGGGCCGGGATTGCCCTTGCACGCTCCATCGGTAAAAATTTCGACTGTCTTCACCGCAATTGCCCCAATATCAGCGCGACATTGTCATCGTCACTGTAAAAATCGAGCCTTCGCAAAAAGGCCAGCGGATCTTTCCGCGTTACCAGTGCATTGGCTGGTGTGTTTATCCAATCGTAACAGCGCGTCAGCAGGAAACGCAAGCAGGCGCCACGCAATAGGACCGGCATTGCGTCCCGCGTTGGGACATCGAGTGGGAACGAATCCGTATATCCAGACAGCAAAGCCGCACTTGTTTGTGCGTCGAAATCCGCTCCACATGCTGAAAAACACCATGAACTATGCGTGACGGCGAGATCATACCCACGGATGTCGGTGCATGCGAAGTAG
This sequence comes from Sphingomonadales bacterium, assembly GCA_031400695.1. Classification (GTDB taxonomy): domain Bacteria; phylum Pseudomonadota; class Alphaproteobacteria; order Sphingomonadales; family Sphingomonadaceae; genus Sphingorhabdus_B. The sequence continues at coordinate 106,598 of JANNQI010000046.1, forward strand.
AAATCGATCAATCCTGTAACTATGTTGCCGCGCATCAACACATTGTCGGGAAATAGGTCCGCATGGATCGCACCAGTAGGCAAATCGACCGGCCAGTTAGCTGCAATATAATCGCATTCTTTGAAGATGCGCCGGGCTACGCCTGCATGGATTTCTTCCAGCCCACGATCTGTGCACCGTTCGGCCAATGGACGCCATGCCGCTGGGCCCAAACTATTGGGCCGGATTTCCTGGAAGTCGATGAGCGCAGTGTGTATTTGGCCCAAAGCGGCACCCGTCGCACGAGCCTGTGCAGGCGTGGGCTGGGTAACCGACACGCCTTGAAGAAACTCGATCAGACAAGCGGGACGGCCCGCAACTTCATGCAACCATCGACCTTCGGTGTCGGCAATAAACTGCGGCACTTTGCAACCCGCATCGTGCAGATGTTTCAACAACGCGAAAAAAAACGGCAGGTCATCAGGATTGACCCGATTTTCATATAACGTCAGGATGAAGCGGCGTTTGGTCGTTTCGACAAAGAAATTGCTGTTCTCTACGCCTTCAGCGATACCTTTGAGCGCAATGAGTTCGCCAGCGTCGTAGCGCGCCAGCAACGGCGCAACATCTTCAGGTCCCAACTGCGTGTAAACCGCCAAATCAGGCCGCCGCGCCCGCCAGTTCGCGCGGCAATTTGAACACAATGCTCTCCTCGGCGGTGGTGACCTGTTGCTCATCGAGGTCGAAATGATTTGCGAGCGCATCGATGATTTCGCGCACCAGCACTTCGGGGGCCGATGCCCCTGCTGTCAGGCCGAGTGCCTCTACCCCATCGAACCAGTTCATGCTGATGTCCTCCGCACGCTGGACGAGATATGCGTTGGCCCCCGAGCGAGACGCGACTTCGACTAACCGTAGCGAGTTCGAGCTATTGGGCGCGCCTATCACAAGAACCAGGTCGCATTGCGACGCGATCGCCTTCACCGCCTCCTGCCGATTGGAAGTGGCGTAACAAATATCCTCGCCTTTAGGCCCAACAATCGAGGGAAATCGATCCTGCAACTTTGCAACAATTTCGGCAGTGTCATCGACTGATAGCGTAGTTTGCGTTAGGAAAGACAGATTATCAGGGTTCGCCGGGTTCAGACTGGCTGCGTCTTCAACCGTTTCCACCAACGTCATTGCGCCTTCGGGAACCTGACCGAACGTCCCCACCACTTCCGGGTGTCCGGCATGGCCGATAAAGATGATATGCCGCCCGGCATCGACCTGGCGTTCAGCTTGCCTGTGTACTTTCGACACGAGCGGGCAAGTCGCATCGAAATAGGCCAGCCCGCGCGCCTGGGCATCTGCCGGAACCGACTTGGGTACGCCATGGGCGGAAAAGACGACATGGCCACCGTCGGGCACTTCGTCCAATTCCTCGACAAAGACTGCACCCTGGGCCTTCAGGGTATCGACCACAAAGCGATTATGGACAATTTCGTGCCGCACATAAACGGGTGCGCCGTGCTGTTCGAGCGCGAGCTCGACAATTTTGATTGCACGGTCAACGCCCGCGCAAAAACCGCGCGGAGCGGCGAGCAACAATTTCATCGAGCGGCGGGGAGTAGCTTGTTCAGTCATGTGCAATGTCCTTTAGGTAATGTCGCGGCTCCCGCCAAGACCTTTCCCCTGTTGCGTGTCGCGCAACGGGCGGATAAGGACCTTTCAGCTTATCGCTTGCGCGATCTAGAATAAGAAAATCCGAGGATAAACCTTTATGAAATTCGTTGCCAAAGTCCTTTTCGCAGGCACCATATTGGTTTCCGTCGCTGGATGCTCGCGGGACGGGGAGCTCGACCTGACCTCTGGCGTGGGCATAAGCGTGACGCGCACCGGTTGCCCGACGGTGGCGGTTCCCGACGGAACGGGCGATGTGACGTTGTTCAATCCGGCAAGCAGCCAGGACGCTAACGCAATCGAGGTCGTTGCTTCGATCACCAATGTTCGTCCGACCTGCAACAGCGGCGGCGAAAAAATCTTTTCGCAGGCGAGCTTTGATGTGCAAGCGCGCCGCAACGATGTGCGCGGTGCAAAAACAGTTACCTTGCCCTATTTTACGACCGTAGTGCAGGGCGGAAGCGCAGTCGTCGCCAAGCGCGTTGGGCAAGTTACCCTGCAATTCGCTGACGGTAATCCGCGCGCAACCGCAACCGCTCAAGCGGCGAGCTATGTCGACGGCAATTCGGCACGCTTGCCGGCGGAAATTGTCCAGAAAATCACCAAGAAGCGCAAACCCGGTGACCCTGACGCGGCGCTCGACCCGATGGCCGACCCGGAAGTCCGCGCGGCGGTGGTCCGATCAAGCTTTGAAATGTTGATCGGGTTCCAGCTGACCGAAGACCAGCTGCGCTATAACGTTACGCGCTAAAAAGCGCATCATTCAGGGCAAAAGCCATGACCATTTTTGAAAATTTTGCGGCGCATGTCGATCATGCGCTGGATGCACTTGTTGCGGCAGGAACGCTGCCCGCCGATATTGACCGGTCCAACGTAACGGTGGAGCCACCGCGGGAGGCCTCGCACGGCGACCTCTCCACCAACGCGGCAATGGTATTGGCGAAACCTGCCGGAACCAATCCGCGTGCGCTGGCCGAGGCTTTGTCGAGCGAACTTGCCAAGGTCGAAGGTGTGACTGCCGTCGAAATCGCGGGGCCGGGCTTCCTAAATCTTCGCCTCGACGCATCGGCATGGCTCGATGAACTGCGCGCGATCGGGCGGGAAGGTGACGACTATGGTCGATCGACGTTAGGTGAAGGCAAATCGGTCAATATCGAATATGTCTCGGCCAACCCCACGGGCCCAATGCACATGGGGCATTGCCGGGGGGCAGTCGTAGGCGACGCCTTGGCGTCATTGCTCGAATTTGCCGGATTTCGGGTGGTTCGCGAATATTACATCAACGATGCGGGTGGACAGGTCGATGTCCTCGCTCGCTCGGTGCATATGCGTTACCGCGAGGCGCTCGGAGAAAGCATAGAAATTCCCGAAGGCCTGTATCCCGGCGATTATCTGGTTCCTGTGGGCCAGCGGCTGGCGCAGGAATTTGGCGGCCAATATGCCGCTGCGCCCGAAGGCCAATGGCTGGCGTTGTTCCGCAAGGCTGCCGTCGCCGACATGATGGACATGATCCGTGCCGACTTGGCATTGCTTGGTATCCATCACGATCTGTTTTCTTCAGAAGCCGAACTGCACGAAGCGGGCAAGGCCGACGCGGCGGAAAAGGAACTGCGCGCGCGTGGGCTGGTTTATGACGGCCAGCTCGAAAAGCCCAAGGGTAAGGAAATCGAGGATTGGGAACCGGTGACCCTGCCGCTGTTCCGCTCGACTCAATTTGGTGACGACCAGGACCGGCCGATCAAGAAATCAGATGGCAGCTGGACCTATTTCGGCGCAGATCTCGCTTATCATTTCCAGAAAAGCCAGGGTGTCGACGCGATGATCGACATCTGGGGTGCAGACCATGCCGGGACGGTGAAGCGGATCAAAGCGGCTGTTAATGCGCTGACAGGTGGCGAGGTTGATTTCGACATCAAGATTGTCCAGATGGTAAGGCTATTGCGCGGCGGCGAACCTATTAAAATGTCAAAACGTTCCGGTAGTTTCGTAACTTTAGCTGAGGTCGTGTCTGAAGTCGGTAAGGACGTCGTTAGGTTCACTATGTTGACCCGCAAAGCCGATGCACAGATGGATTTTGACTTTGCCAAGGTGGTCGAGGCGTCAAAGGACAATCCGGTATTCTATGTGCAATATGCCCATGCGCGGATCGCCTCTACCCTGCGTAAGGCCGAGGGCGAGGGGCTTGGCATCGACGCGACTCAGCTGAACCTACTCGGCGATGCGGAAATCGCGCTTGTCCGCGAAGCCGCCAACTTCCCGCGCATCGTTGAGGCCTCAGCCAAGGCCAGCGAGCCGCACCGGATTGCATTTTATCTCGGCGACCTTGCGGCGGCCTTCCATGCCTATTGGAATCTTGGTAATGACCAGCCCGACAAGCGCTTCATATTGGCACATGACGCAGGCCTGACCGGCGCGAGGCTTTTCTTGGCGGCCAATATCGGGCAAGTTATCCGCAATGGGCTTCGTCTGATGGGGGTTGAAGCCGCTTACAGCATGTGAGAAATTTAGGAATTTGGCATGAACGAACCCACGAACAACGGCGATATCAACCGTTTCGCGCTCGACGATCCGGATCGTTTGCCCTGGCTCGAAACCGCCGATGGCTATGAATATGACGAAGGCGCTTCGCCGCTAAAGGTTGCGGCGATGGTATTGGGTGGCCTCGCTTTGCTCGCCGCGATTGTCGGCGGGATTTACTGGCTGCAGCGTAACCAGACGGGCGGCGCGACCGGTAACGGCGAACTGATTGCCGCTCAGGAAGGCGACTACAAAGTCAAGCCTGACGAGGCCGGTGGCAAAACCTTCGAAGGCGAAGGCGATTCTGCCTTTGCGGCCAGCGAGGGCAAGAAAACCGGCGCAACGATTGTACCGGCTCCAAAGGCTGGCGATCCAAAGGCTGCGACGCCTTCTGCCGCTCCGACGGCCAGCGGCGCTGCACCTGCAGGTGCCGTGATGGTCCAGTTGGGCGCGTTTGGCGATTCGACGAAAGCCGATGCTGCATGGGCAGCCTTAAGCAAGCGTTTCGGCTTCCTGTCGGGCGTCAATCGTAAGATTGCTGAGGCATCGGGTGAAGGCGGACGTAAGATTTTCCGTTTGCAGGCGATTACGGCGAACGCTGCCGCTGCGCAGCAGCTTTGTGCAAAGCTCAAGGCCGCTGGCGAGAATTGCCTTATTGTCCGATAATTTAGCGCGGGGGGGGGGGAGCAAAGCCGTAGCGGTGCAAAACTGCTGCGGCTTTTTCTTGGGCGGCGTTATGCACAGTTTTGCATTATGGGTTTCGGTCTGCCTTATTGCGTTCGCATCACGCAGCTTCTAGCCTCATCACCATGAAGCCAGTGATATTCGGCCTTTCTGGCCTCATTTTGACCGACGACGAAAAGCGGCTGTTCCGCAATGTGGACCCTGCCGGTTATATCATTTTTGGGCGCAATGTTGAAAGCCGGATACAGCTGCGCGCGCTCACTGATAGCTTACGCGATCTTAATTGCCGAGAAGATGTGCCGATCCTGATCGATCAAGAAGGTGGCCGCGTCGCGCGAATGAAGTCACCCGAATGGCCGGTATTTCCTGCTGGAGCAGCATTTGATGCGCTATATGATCTTGCGCCGATGACTGCGATTGAGGCAGCCCGCTGTAATGCCGAATCCATTGCGCTAGTGCTGGCCGAAGTCGGCATCAATGTTGATTGCCTGCCTGTTCTCGACGTCCGCGTGCCCGATACACATTCGGCAATCGGCGATCGTGCATTGGGCAGCGACCCGATGCGGGTGGCGGCGCTAGGGCGGGCGATTCTTGACGGCCTTGCGGCGGGCGGCGTCACCGGTGTCGTCAAGCATATGCCAGGGCAGGGGCGCGCGGTGGTCGATACCCACCATGAACTACCGCATGTCGATGCAACTGAAGAGGAGCTTGATCAGGATCTCGCGCCGTTTCGCGCGCTCAAAAAAGCGGCGATGGGGATGACCGGCCATGTTGTTTATGATGTCTGGGACGATCAGCATACCGCCACGATGTCGCGCACCGTTATCGATGAAGTAATTCGTGGAAAAATTGGCTTTGACGGGCTCCTGATAAGCGACGATCTCGACATGAATGCGCTCACCGGCGATGTCCCGAGCCGCGCTTTGCGCTGTGTCGAGGCGGGCTGCGACATCGCGCTGAACTGCTGGGGCCGTTTTGACGAGATGGTAGCGATTGCGGAGCGGCTGCCCGAGATTACCGAAGCCGCGAAAGCGCGTCTTAACCGGGCAATGGCGGGTTCCGTGCTGAAATTTAACGCTGACCGGTTGGCGCACCTGCTCGATAAGCGCGACCGCTTACTCGCGCTGACCGACACAGGCGCGAAGCTCACTCATGGGGCAACCGGAGCGGCATGAGCGGCGATCTTCTCTTCGACGACGACGACTTGCGTTTAGAGGCTGACAGCCATCAGCCAGATGTGCTGACCATCGATATCGACGGCTGGGAAGGCCCACTCGACCTGTTGCTAACGCTGGCACGGAACCAGAAGGTCGATTTGCGGCAGATTTCGATCCTCGCCTTGGTCGAGCAATATCTCGTATTCATTGACGAAGCGCGGGCATTGAAGCTCGAATTGGCTGCTGACTATCTGGTCATGGCAGCGTGGCTCGCCTATCTCAAATCGGCGCTGTTGCTTCCCAAAGACCCGACCATCGATCCCTCGCCAGAGGAACTGGCGCTACGTCTACAACTGCGGCTGGAACGATTGAATGCGATGCGCGAGAGCGGCGCAAGGCTTATGGCGCGCGACCGCATTGGCCGTGACGTGTTCCTGCGCGGTGATCCCGAAGGCCTGCGCGTCGTTAAGGCGCGCGCATGGAATTGCGATTACTTCGAGCTGATTACCGCCTACGGCCAGGTCAAGGCGCGGACTCAGCCGGTGTTGCACGTCGTCAAGCGGCGGCAGGTGATGACGCTTGAGGAGGCGCTTGAGCGGGTCTCGGCTATGATCGGCCGCGCGGTCGATTGGACAGCGATTGAGGCATTCCTGCCTGACTTTGCCGAGCCTGCGTTACGGAAATCGGCGCTGGCGTCGAGCTTTGTCGCCGCGTTGGAGCTTGCCAAGCGCGGTACGATCGATTTGCAGCAGGAAGACAGTTTTGGCCCTCTGATGGTGAGGATGAAAGCATGATGATCGAACAGGATCCTGACGTCCGCGCTGTGGAGGCGGCTTTGTTTGCCGCAGAGCAGCCGATGACATTAGAGCAAATCCGCAACTATGTGGGCGACAGCGTTGACGTTTCGACTGCCCTGGAAAAACTCGCCGAACATTATGACGGTCGGGGTGTCGAACTCGTCCAGCGCGGCAGGGCCTGGCACTTCCAGACCGCCGCCGATCTGGCGCACCTGTTGCGCCGCGAGCGCGAGGAAAGCCGTAAGTTAAGCCGCGCGGCGGTGGAAACGCTGGCGATCATCGCCTATCATGAACCAGTCAGCCGCGCCGAAATCGAAGCGATACGCGGTGTGCAGATTTCAAAGGGTACGCTTGATGTGCTGATGGAGGCAGGCTGGGTCCGCCCTACAGGCCGGCGCGAAGTGCCAGGACGGCCACTGATTTACGCAACGACGCCGGGTTTCCTGACGCATTTTGGGCTAACCTCGCGTAAAGACTTGCCCGGTATCGATGATTTGAAGGCTGCCGGATTGCTCGACCCGATCGATATGGCTTTGGGTGACATGCAATTCGGTGAAGAAAATGACGGCGAGCTGGAAATTGCCGACAGCGATGATTAAGTGCTATATAGAGATAAAGCGGCAACCTGCCGCGTCAGGAGTATGAAATGGGTGGTTTAAGCATCTGGCATTGGCTGATCGTTGGAATTTTGGTGCTGCTCCTTTTCGGCAAGGGCCGCTTTTCCGACATGATGGGTGATGTTGCCAAGGGCATCAAAAGCTTCAAAAAGGGCATGTCCGAAGACGACGACACGCCCAAGACGCCGCCCCAAATCGGTTCGACCACAGTGATCGACGCCGAAAAGCAGACCGACAAGACGCAAGGCTGAGTTAAATGAGCGCGGCGGTCTTTTCGCTCCCCTGTGCGGGAGCTTTGGATGTTTGACGTCGCGTCGTCCGAATTTTTGCTCGTAGTGCTCGTTGCACTGCTCGTAATCGGGCCGAAAGATCTCCCGAAAGTGTTGCGCGTGGTGGGCAAATGGGTCGGCAAGGCCCGCGGCGTTGCGGCGCAATTCCGTTCTGGCTTTGATGAAATGGTCCGGCAATCCGAACTCGAAGAGCTGGAAAAAAAGTGGAAGGCCGAGAATGAGCGAATCATGCGCGAACATCCCGCCGACGTTCGCGCAGATGTTGTCGGTGACGAAATGCGGCCTTTGGAACCTGAATTGCCGATAGAACCAGCACCTGCGGCAGAGGCGCCAGCAAAGACATGAGCGAGATCGACGACAGCAAAATGCCTTTGCTCGATCATCTAATCGAGTTGCGATCGCGTCTGCTATGGAGCTTTCTCGCGTTGGCGATAGCTTTTGGTGTCAGCATTTATTTTGCGCGGCCGATATTCGGCTTTCTGGTGCAACCATTGTTGGCATCCGGCCAGACGAAGCTGATCTACACGGCTATTTTTGAAGCCTTTCTTGTCGAGATAAAGGTCGCGTTTTTCGCTGCGGCATTTTTCTCGTTTCCCGTATTTGCCACACAGCTTTGGCGGTTTGTTGCTCCAGGACTTTATTCTAAGGAAAAACGGGCATTTCTACCATTCTTGCTAGCAACACCGGTGCTCTTTATGATGGGAGCGGCGATGGCCTATTATATGGCGATCCCGGTCGCGCTGAATTATCTGCTTGGTTTTGGCGGCAATGTCGGCGGCGTGCAGCAAGAGGCATTGCCCGGCGTCGATAATTATCTCAATTTCGTAATGAAGTTCATTTTCGGCTTCGGAATTTCATTCCTGCTGCCTGTCTTGCTAATGCTGCTGGAACGGGCCGGAATAGTTACCTTGGCGCAATTAAAAAGCGCAAGGCGTTATGCCATTGTCGGTTCGTTCGCGGTTGCGGCGGTGCTGACGCCGCCCGATGTCGTGTCGCAACTGCTACTCGCGATACCATTGTGTATACTTTACGAACTGGCGCTCATTGCTATCTGGCTCACACACCGCCGGAAAACGAAAACGGCCCCGGAAGCATCCGAAGCCGCAATCGAGTAAACCGGGACCGAAGATCAGGTGGCTTTATCGCCAGCTTCACCAACCGATTCAATATCTTCGCCTACACCCTTTACGGTGTTGCAGGCGGCTGCCAGCAAAGAAGCCGAAAGCAGGATGACTGTTGCTAATTTACGCATTTGAATGCTCCATGATCTAGCCAAGTCGTGATCGACCTGCTTGGGAAACATGGTGCGGCGGCAAATGTTCCGTTTTGCTCAGGTAACCTTGTCGCCGGCGTCTCCCACCGACTCGATATCGCGGCCAAGGCCCTTAACAGTGTTGCAGCCTGCCAAAAGCAGCGATGCTGAAATGATGATTGCCGCAGCAATTTTGCGCATGAATTTTCTCCCATATGATTGATGCCATTTAGCATGGGCGCGTGCGCCTGAATAGGCGCTGACAATCAGAAGCTAAAGCGCGCCGTCAACCGGAAGTCACGCCCCGCCAATGCAACGAAATCCTTGGTAAAAGAGGCAGCGCGGCGCGCTTCGACGTCGAAGATATTGTTGGCCGCGGCAATCAGGCTGATATTGCGATCATTGCCAAATGGTCGCCATGTCAGTGACGCGTTGACCATCGTGAAACCTTCGGTCGGTGTTTCGGACACGGAAAAACGGTTCTGGTCTGCATTCCATTCGACTTCACCACGCAGATCGACGTTCGCACTCTGCAATTCGAGGCCGCCAAGCAACCTGAGTGGCGGTATGCGTGGGGCTGGCCCTGCGCCGTTAATACTGGCGCGCGTATAGTCCGCGACCCCGTCAACCGCGATGTCGAATCCGCCCAGATGGGCAAGCTGCGCGCTGGCTTCGGCCTCAATGCCCCAGACGCGGGCCTTGCGTTGCAGGTAAACAAATTCGGGCAAGTCATCGACAATCGCGCCGGTCGCGCTTTCGTAAATGAAGCCGCCGAAGCGGTTGGCGTATAAGGTGGTGCTGAAATCGAACCGCGTGCTGTCATAGCGCGCGTAAAGCTCGCCGTTCCAGCTCCGCTCGCTGCGCAGGTCGGGATCACCAACCTCGAACGATTGCGTCGCGACATGCGGGCCGTTGGAATATAGTTCTTCGATAGAAGGCGCGCGACCGGTTCGCGAGATGTTTGCGCCGATTTTCAGGTCGCCGATATTGTAGCCGACGCCCAATGCGGCGGAAAAATTGTTAAAGCTGCGTTCTAGTCCAAGCGTTTGCGCCTCCGAGCGCGCATGGTCGAACCGGAGCGCGACTTCGGTGTCGAGATCGCCAATGCTGAATTCCTGGAGCGTGAACAGGCCGATCTGGTTGCTGCGCGTCGGCGGAACGAAGGCTTCGTCGCCCACCGCCTCGAAATCGCGCGTCTGATATTGCAGCCCGCTTGCTCCCCGCCAGCCGCCGCGCTCGTTTTGCGTCAGTTCGAATCGCGATTCGATCGCCTTGCTGAAAAAGGTCGTGCCGACATCGGTGCCTTCGAGTTCGGCGTGCGTGTAGTTTGCGTAGCCGACACGCAGGCGCATTTTGTCGAACAGGCCATCGCCAAGTTCGACTTCACCGCGCAAGTCGAAGCGATATTGACGCAGGTCGATTGTGACTTCGCCGCCAACTGGCTCGGCAAAATCGGGGCGTTCGGGGATGCCATATTTTGTATCGTAAATGTTGAACGAAGCCCCAAGGCTGCCGCCATCGTCGATGAAGGCTCCGCCGGCACCGAATGTCCAGGTTTCGACGCCGCTATTGGGCAGGCGACCGCGATAGCCCGCCCACTCGCGGGCATTCGCTGCGGCGACATTATTTCCAAGCGCCTGCTGAACGGCGGCGAAATCGGTTGCTTCCGCTCGCAATGACGGAGCAAGCAGGAAGCCGCCAATATCCAGATCTTTCGAATTACGGTAACTGCCATCGATATGTGCGACAAAGCGGTCGCCGACGGGAACATCGACTGACGCCCCGCCAGAATATTCCTTGGATACCGTCGAATAGCCAAGCAACGCGTCGATATGCACAGCTTCGGTCGGCACGGAGCGCGGGATTCGCTTGTCGATCACATTGACCGCGCCGCCGACAGCCTGCCCGCCGAAAAGCAACACGGCCGGTCCGCGCAAAACCTCGATGCGCTCAGTGGTGAGTGCATCGATGGTGACGGCATGGTCTGCAGACGTATTCGACGCGTCGATATTGCCGATTCCGTCGGTCAGCACTGCAACCCGGTTTCCTTGAAACCCTCGCAACACAGGCCTCGATGCGCCAGGCGAAAAGCTTGTTGCCGAAACTCCGGGCAGGCTCGTCAAAATATCGCCTATCTGGCCCTGCGCCTCAGCCGCCAGATTTTCGCCCGATAGTGCCGATGTGCCCGACAAAATGTCGAGCCGTTCGACATAAGGCGCTGTTACGACGATTTCCTTGTCGGTGTGGAAATCGTCATCCTGGGCATTACGGCTTGCGGAGTTGTCCTGAGCCTGTTGGGCATTGACAGGTGACACAATCGCTATCGATATTGCGACAAGGCTAACCGGGAAAAGGGCAGAACGGACAATTTTCATGGATGTATCGGACCTGTATTCGGGAGATGCGCGCTAGTAGCCAGTATGTTATAGTATAACAATACCCAATATGACCTTTTCGACAAAACGCAGTTTGTGGGCGACGATAAGTGACCAAGCTGGATTGTCGCGAGGTCAATATAGACTTGCTTGCGGACGCCGTTGAAGGCGACTAGCTGTCTCGGTCATGAATAATGTGCTTGGCTCCACGCTCGACCTCATTGGAAATACCCCGCTGGTGCGCCTGAAAGGGCCAAGCGAGGCTGCAGGCTGCGACATTTATGGCAAGTGCGAATTTGCCAATCCTGGCGCGTCGGTGAAAGATCGTGCAGCGCTATACATTGTGCGGGATGCCGAGCAGCAGGGCTTGCTGAAGCCCGGCGGCACGATTGTGGAGGGGACGGCGGGTAATACCGGGATCGGCCTCGCGTTGGTCGCCAATGCTTTGGGCTATAAAACCATCATCGTTATGCCCGAAACGCAGAGCCAGGAGAAAAAGGACACGTTGCGCGCCCTAGGTGCCGAGTTGGTTCTCGTTCCGGCAGCGCCTTATTCCAACCCCGGCCATTTTGTGCACACGTCACGTCGGCTGGCGGAGGAAACCGAAAACGCGATTTGGGCCAACCAGTTCGACAATATCGCCAACCGTCGTGCGCATATCGAAACCACCGCAGAGGAAATCTGGGCGCAGCTTGAGGGCAAGGTCGATGGCTTTACCTGTAGCGCAGGGACGGGAGGCACCATTGCAGGTGTCGGCTTGGGCCTGAAAGCCAAGGATGAGAAAGTCACGATCGCGCTGACCGATCCCTTTGGTGCCGCGCTGTACAATTATTACGCCTGCGGCGAACTGCGCTCAGAAGGCAGCTCGGTCGCCGAGGGTATTGGTCAAGGCCGCATAACGGCGAACCTCGACGGCGCACCTATCGATACGCAATACCGTATTTCCGATGAGGAGGGTCTGGTCTGGGTCCGCCGTTTACTGGCGGAAGAAGGCCTGTGCCTTGGCCTTTCGTCGGGTATCAATGTGGCCGGTGCAGTGGCGCTTGGCAAACAGTTGGGGCCGGGCAAAAGGATCGCGACAATCCTGTGCGATACGGGTTTTCGCTATCTGTCGACCCTTTATAATCCGGAATGGATGAAGAGCAAAAACCTGCCTCCGCTGGACATTTGACCCAATAAGCCCGATATTGCGGAAATGGTCGAACAACGCCAATCCGCGATGCAGCGTATCCAAGTCGGGGTTATCGGCTTGGTAGTCGTGCTGCTGTTTGTTAGTCTTGCCAATATGGTGCTCGACCGGGTGACCGGCGGGGAAACGGCCGGTACCTTGCCGAACAGCGAAGCCGTTGCTGTTGAAGGCGAAGCACTGCCCGACGAACCGCTCGCTGAACTGGGCGTTACCCCCGTCGCAAAAGACGATGAATCGGCGAAAGCCATCGAAGAACCGGCACAGAATATCCGCCAGGTTCCGGCGCAGCCGCAACGGTAAAGCGCGCATATGCAGATAAATTGGAAGGATGCGGGACTCCGCAAACGGCTGGCGGTGGGGGTCTTGCTGGTGCTTGGGCTTGTCCTGCTGCTCTCGGCGCTGCGCTACATCCGGCCCGACGTGCAAGCCGCTAAGCCTGTGCTTGGCCTTATGACGACCTTGCCTTTGCAGTGGAGTGAAGGCGGGATCGAAGCCGATCTTGCCACCGAAGCCAAGCCGCATCCGGTCTATACGCGGTTGCAAAAACAATATGATATTCGCCCGCTCGACAATTTCGACGCGCTGGACAAAAGTCAGCTATCGCTCATGATGCTTGCGCAACCACGTACGCTTGGGCCGTCCGAATTGGTCAAGCTAGACGCATGGGTGCGCAGCGGCGGTCGGATTCTGATCCTTGCCGATCCGGCGCTGCAATGGGGCAGTCTCTATCCGCTCGGGGACAAGCGCCGTCCATTATTCACTTCACTGTTGTCGCCCCTGTTCAGTCATTGGGGTTTAGAGTTGGTTCTTCCGATGACCGATGAGCAGGCAGTGGTGCTCCGGGAAGTTGATGGTCTGTCCATTCGCACGCAGACGCCGGGGGAGTGGCTGCCAAAGACGGGCAAAGTTTCCGCGACTTGCACGATTGCAAGCCACAGGTTGCTGGCCGATTGCCGGGTCGGCAAGGGCAGGTCGTTGTTGGTCGCCGATGCGGATCTGCTCGACACGGTTTACTGGGAAGGACGGGGGGTTCGCGCGGTTACTGGCGATGACGAGTTTGGCAACATGGCTTGGGTTGACGCGATGCTCCGGGCATTGCGCGACGGCAGCAATAGCACCCGGGATTTCGTGGGAAAAAACTAGGCGAGTCGCAGGAAAATATGGGGATCATTGGAAAATCGAAGATTTTGGCGGGAAACTGGGCGTTATTATTCCGCCGACAACCAGAAAACTTGAAAGCGGGAATTATTATTACTGAATAAAATCATACATATAGCGCTGAAGCTGCATTATTTCCCATAAAATCCCCCTTTTCATCCATAAAATCCCCTGATACGCCCTACACATCAAGGGGTGGATTCCTGATTCTCTCGGTCGTTTACACGTCCGCGTGGCGATACGCTTCGCCGCGATTGGCAATCTGCGCCCTTTCGGGAGGTGGGGTAAGCCGTGTCAGCTTTGGTCGTTTATGCAGGTTCCGGTGTGTCGGGTGTCGACGCCAAAGGCCGCACGACCATCCCCGCCGAATTGCGTGACAGCGTCCAAACATCCTCCGGTGCCAACAACGTCTGCATTTCGCGCCACCGCGATTTGCCATGCCTCATCGGCTTTGGCGGAGCCGAACGCCTCAAACTTCGCGCCGATATCGAAGCACAATGGCAGAGCGCAATTAACCGCGGCGAGCAGTTCGATCGTGAGCTTGCAGGTGTTTCTGCTTCTTCGATCTTTGAAACAGCGTTCGAAGCCAGTGGCCGTTTCGTGCTGTCGCCGATGCTCAAGCATTTCGGCAAAATCGACGACCGCGCCTTCTTCTTCGGTGCGACCACCCATTTCATGCTGTGGAATCCCGACATCTTCCTAAAGGAAGCGCCTGCAGCATATAACCCTATCAAGGACGAGCTCAATTACTGGCTGTCCCAAGGCAAGCGCGACAAATGAGCGCGCAGGCCCCCCATATTCCAGTCCTGCTGGATGAAGTGATTCACGCTCTGGCCATCACCCCTGGCGCGGAGATTGTGGATGGCACCTTTGGTGCAGGAGGATACAGCGAAGCGATACTCGCTGGCGGTGCGCGCGTTTACGCGTTCGACCGCGATCCCGATGCGCTATCGGAAGGTGCAGACCTTTCAGGCCGCAGTAAGGGTGCCTTGCGCCTTTACTCGGCCTGCTTTTCTGACATGGACGATGTCCTGATTGCCGACGGCATTGCCTCGGTCGACGGCGTCGTGCTCGATATCGGTGTTTCCTCGATGCAGCTCGATCGTGCCGAACGTGGATTTTCATTCCAGAAGGATGGCCCGCTCGACATGCGGATGGGGCAAGACGGAATGACCGCAGCCGATTTCGTCAACGAAGCCGACGAGAGCGAAATCGCCGATATCATTTACCGCTATGGTGAAGAACATCGCTCGCGCCGGATTGCGCGTGAGATTGTTGCCGCGCGCCCGATTAGCACAACAGCCGAACTAGCCGCCGTCATTCGCAAGGCTGTGGGCCACAAGCCTGGCGCACCGAAAGACCCCGCCACGCGCGCTTTTCAGGCAATCCGTATCCACATCAACCGCGAATTGGACGAATTGAATGAAGGGCTGGAAGCTGCCGAGAGGCTGCTCAAGCCCGGTGGGCGCCTGGCGGTCGTGACATTCCACAGCCTCGAAGATCGTATCGTGAAACAGTTTCTGCGCCGCCGCAGCGGTGCGGAGGGTGCAGGGTCCAGACATATACCAACGGTCGCCAATGCTGGCCCTGCACCCACCTTTGAAAAGGCCGACAAGGCAGTCCGGCCTTCTGATGCCGAAGTCAACCGCAACCCGCGCGCGCGCTCCGCAACTTTGCGCTCGGCAACCCGCAGTAGCGCTCCTGCTTGGGAACAGGGAGGACTGGCAGCATGAGCCTTGCAATGAAGCGACTGAAAAATCTGGGCTGGCTGGCTCTGGTCTTTATTGTGGCAATCCTGCTTTATCCGCTTTCGCTCAATGTCGCGGCGCTGCACAGCGATCTGGTCACGGTTGACCGGCAGATATTGGAAACCAAACGCGAGATCAGCTTCCTTCAGGCCGAAATCCGGACACGAGCCAGCCTTCAGCAATTGGAAGAATGGAACGAACTTCTTTATGGCTACCAGCCGCCGACAGCAGCGCAATTTGTCGATGGTGAAGCGGCATTGGCTGGTCTCAGCGGTGATCAACCGATGACCCGGCCGGTTATGGTCGCGGTCAGTGACACGCCTGCTGGTTCGATTGGTAGCGGCGGGAATAGCGCGAGCTTTTTCGGAGAGGACGAGCCGGCGGTTGAAACGCCGAAATCTGTTCAGGTTGCTGTCGTCAAAATCGATGCGCCCAAGGTCGAGCAGACTCGCACCGAACGCCTCGCCAGGATGGACCAGAAATTGCTGTCCGATGACCTGATGCGCGATATTTCGGTCAAAGCCGACAGCGAGCGCGAACGCAAATGACCACGCTCGCCGCCCGCACCACAACACGCAAAAACGGCATTGGCACGCCACCATTCGCCGCGTATGGTTTTTGGCGTCTGCTGGTGCTGCTGGCGGCGTTCGGGCTGTTTGTTATGTTACTGATCGGGAGGCTAGCGACACTGGCGCTCTTCGAAAGCACACGGGCATATGGCGCGACCAACACCGAATATGTTCCCGATCGCGGCGATATTATCGATCGAAACGGCGTTCCGCTGGCGCGGAGCATTTATGGTTATGCCATTTGGGTAAAGCCATCCGATTTGCTTGGTAACCGGAAGGAGCTAGCAAACCAGCTTGCCGCGATTTTTCCCGACACCCCGGCTTCGGAATTTTACGCCAAGCTGACGGCTGATAAACCCGGCTATTTGCGCAAGCGCGCGCTTCCCGAAGAAGTGCGCCGGGTGCATGACCTAGGCGAAATCGCCATTGAATTCCCGCGCGAAGCAACACGGCTTTATCCACAACATGATATGGCTGCGCATGTGCTTGGCTTTGTCAACCGCGACGGCAAGGGCGCGATGGGGATGGAGCGGGTGATGAACGATTATCTCCGTGATCCTGCAAAGCGCGGCAAGCCGCTGAATCTAGCCCTAGACGTCCGCGTTCAGGCCGCACTTGAAAGCGAACTGGCGCATGGCATGTCCAATACCGGCGCAAAGGGCGCGGCAGGTGTTATCCTCGATGTGCAAACCGGCGAAGTCATCGCGATGGCAACGCTTCCCTCATTCAACCCCAACCGCCCGTCGTTCGCCAACATTCCCGACCTTGGCCAGACCATCGTCGATGGGCGCTATCCCATTACCCGTCAGACCAACAATGTGACCAACCGTGTCTATGAACTGGGTTCGACCTTTAAGCCGCTTACCGTGGCCGCTGCACTCGATGCAGGAACCGTGCGTGATCTTTCGATCCGGTATGACGCGACCAAGCCGCTACAGGTGGGCCGATTCAAAATCAGTGATACCCATTCTGCTGGTCGTTGGCTGAATACTCCAGAAGCGTTGATTCACAGCTCAAATGTCGTGACTGCGCAGATTGCAGATAATCTTGGCGCTGCTCGGATGGATGCCATGCTTCGAACGATGCATTTCAACGGTCGTCCCGACATCGAACTCGCCGAAAAGGCGATGCCGCTTTATCCCAAAACGTGGGGTCGCCTGACCAACATGACCGTCGGGTTTGGTCACGGTATTGCGGTAACGCCCTTGCATCTGGCCAGCGCCTATGCCGCTATGGTCAATGGCGGAATATATCGCCCAGCTACCATGTTCAAAACCAGCACCGATGCAAAACTGCCCGGCAAACGGGTCTTTACCGCCGCGACCAGCGCGCGGATGCGGCAATTGATGCGGATGATCGTGGTCGACGGCACAGGCCGCAAGGCAGATGCTTTAGGCTACCGTGTCGGCGGCAAAACCGGATCGGCTGAAAAGCCGGGCGTTGGCGGATATAGCCGCAATCTTGTTGTTGCTACCTTTGCCGCGGCTTTCCCAATGGACAACCCGCGATATGTCCTGCTTGCTATGCTCGATGAACCCAAGGGAACGGCGGAATCGAGTTTCCAGCGCACCGCCGGTTACACGGCAGCACCAGTCGTACAGAAAACCGTGACACGCATTGGGCCGCTTCTCGGTATCATTCCTGATATGAAGCGCGATGTTGATGTTTCCGAACTGATGCCTCTATTGTGGAAGGCGAAGGGAGAGCGATAGTGAAGCTCGGGCAATTGGTAAGCGGTCTTGACGATGCAGCTGCCGAACAGACTGTAACGGGCTTTGCCATCGACCACAGGAAAATCGCGCCCGGAACGGTTTTCGGCGCGTTTCAGGGTGCCGCCTTTAATGGCGAGGATTTTGTAGACGAAGCCGTTGCTATGGGCGCAATTGCTATTGTTGCTCGGTCAGAGGCGAAAGTTTCCGGGGCCGTGCATATTGCCGACGGCGTTCCCCGGCGCGCCTTCGCCGATCTAGCGGCAAAATTCTATAGACCATTCCCGCAGACTATTGCAGCTGTCACAGGCACTAACGGCAAAACATCGACCGCTGAATTGACCCGTCAGCTATGGCGCATGGCAGGACATAATGCGGCGTCCATAGGCACCCTCGGTATCACCACTGCATCGGATCAGGCAAAGACCGGGCTGACCACCCCGGACATCGTGACTTTTTTGTCCAACATGTCGGGTCTTGCACGCGAAGGTATAAGCCATGCGATTTTTGAGGCGTCGAGCCACGGCCTGTCGCAATATCGCAGCGAAGGCGTCTCTGTTTCAGTGGCCGCGTTCACCAATCTCAGCCGCGACCATCTCGATTATCATGGGTCGATGGAAGTATATTTCGAGGCCAAGATGCGGCTGTTCGACGAGGTCGTCGATGAAAACGGCACGGCGGTCATCTGGGCCGATGACGAATGGTCCGATCAGGTAATTGCCCGCGTCAAGAAGCGCGAGATGCGGCTGATTACTGTTGGTAAGAATGGCAAAGGCATCGAGCTGCTTTCACGTCAGCCGACGCAATTGGGGCAGACGCTCGAATTGCGCATTCAGGGTGATGTCGGCAAAGTCAAACTACCCCTGATTGGCGCTTATCAGGCCGCGAATGTGCTGGTGGCCGCGGGCGTCGTCATGGCGAGCGGGGGCAATGTCGAGGAAGTACTGGGACATATCGCAAGGTTGCAACCAGTGCGCGGGCGGCTTGAGCGTGCTTGCATTACTAAAGCCGGCGCCCCGGTATATGTCGATTATGCGCATACGCCCGACGGCCTGAAAGCTGCGATTGCAGCACTTCGTCCGCATACCAAGGGCAAACTAATCACGGTATTTGGCGCAGGCGGCGACCGCGACAAGGGTAAGCGGCCTGAAATGGGGGCAATTGCTGTTGCCGATTCCGACATCGCTATTGTCACCGACGATAACCCCCGTAACGAAGATCCTGGCTTAATCCGTGCCGACATCATGGCCGGCGCTCCGGATGCGCACGATATCGGCGACCGTCGCTACGCTATCGCCTTTGCTATCGAACATGCCGAACCCGATGACATCGTGCTGATTGCGGGCAAGGGACATGAGCAGGGCCAAATTATCATGGGCCGCGTTTTGCCTTTCGACGATGTCGAAGTCGCGCGGGAATGTGCCGCGTGATGCCGCTTTGGACTCATGCCGAATTAGTGGCGGCGACCGGCGGGATCGCTGCGGGCGGGTTTGATGCCAACGGGGTCGCGTTTGACTCGCGCGAAATCGGTCAGGGCGATCTGTTCTTCGCGTTGAAGGGGGAGGCCACCGACGGGCATTTGTTTGTCGATAAGGCGTTTGCCAATGGCGCAGCCGGAGCGATTGTGAGCGAACCGGTGGCCTATCCGCATATATTGGTGAACGACACAATGGCGGCGCTGAACGCGCTTGGCATAGCATCGCGTGATCGGACGCAGGGCAAGGTCATTGGTGTAACCGGATCGGCAGGCAAGACCGGCACTAAGGAGGCGCTATATGCCGCGCTCGACCGCGCGTCTCGCGGCAAGGCACATCGCTCAGTCAAAAGCTATAATAACCATGTGGGTGTGCCGCTCAGTCTCGCGCGCATGGCGCGTGATACGATATTTGGCGTGTTCGAGATGGGGATGAACCATGCGGGCGAGATGCGCGAATTGAGCAAGCTTGTGCGTCCGCACGCCGCGATTGTGACCACCATCGCCCCTGCACATATCGAATTCTTCAAAGACGAAAGCGGCATTGCCGATGCCAAAGCCGAGATTTTCGAAAGCCTGATGCCGGGTGGGACCGCGATTGTTCCTGCTGACAACGCGCATTATCGCCGTCTGCGTGATGCGGCCGAAAAATATACCGATAATGTCTTGAGTTTCGGATTTTCAGCAGAGGCCGATGTGCGCGTGCTTGATCATGTCGGGGCGGCGGACGGTGGTTCGCTGATTACTGCGAAGCTACCCGGAGGTGCTTTATGCTATACGCTTTCGCAATCGGGTAACCACTGGATCGCCAACTCGCTTGCGGTGCTGGCGGCGGTCGAAGCCGTCGGCGGCGATCTGGCCGCGGCAGGATTGGCGATGGCAGAGCTGAGCGGACTAGCGGGACGCGGCGCGAGACACGCCATTAGCGTGGGCGGCGGCGAAGCGTTGCTGCTCGACGAAAGCTACAATGCCAATCCGGCGTCGATGGCGGCGACGCTGGCGGAACTTGGCAAAGTTTCGGGGCGCAAAATTGCTGTCCTCGGCGCGATGAAGGAATTGGGGCACAAGAGCGACGAATATCATCTCGCGCTTGCTGCGCCGCTTGCGGCGGCCAAGGTCGATTATGCGATACTTGTCGGTGAAGAGATGCAGATTCTCGCCGAAAAGTTGAAAGCAGGGGTTGAGGGAATTGCCGAATTCGCGCATTGCGCGTCGGCAAAGGAGGCACTCGACCTCCTCCAAAGCGATTTGCGTAATTCCGATACGATTTTGGTGAAGGGTTCCAATTCGATGGGCCTGTCGATGATCGTCAATGCCTTGGTAGGTGGGTAAGACTGATGCTATATGTCTTGGCAGAATATCTGGGCTTTCCCGGTATCTTCAATCTGGCGCGTTATTTAAGCTTTCGTTCGGGTGCGGCGGTTGCGACTGCGCTCGTTATCGGTCTGCTGATCGGTCCGAAATTTATCGGTATGCTGCGGGTGCGGCAGGGCAAGGGGCAGCCGATCCGCAGCGACGGCCCGCAATCGCATCTGGCCAAGGTCGGCACGCCGACAATGGGCGGATTGATGATCCTGATCGCAATATCGGTGTCGATGCTTTTGTGGATGGATCTCAAGAATATCTACGTTTGGGCGTGCCTGCTGGTAATGGCTGGTTTCGGCATCGTTGGCTTCATGGACGATTATGACAAGGTCAAAAAGCGCAGTCACAAGGGCGTTTCGGGCAAAGTCCGGCTGCTTTTTGAGTTTGCCATCGCCGGGGTCGCGGTTTCGCTGATTGTGTCGCAGTCGGGAGGGATGCTGTATCTGCCCTTCGTCAACGGGCCGGTCGCCGACCTTGGCTGGTGGTATGTACCGTTCGGGGCATTCGTGATTGTCGCGTTCGGTAACGCTGTCAACCTGACCGACGGCCTCGACGGGCTCGCGACAATGCCGGTTATCATAGCCTCGATCGCGTTCATGCTGATTGTCTACATGGTCGGTAATGCCAAATATGCCGAATATCTCGGCATACCCTTTTATTTGGGTGCGGGCGATCTTGCGATGCTGTGCGGTGCAATCGTTGGCGCAGGTCTTGCCTTCCTCTGGTTCAATGCGCCGCCCGCAGCAGTGTTTATGGGCGATACTGGCAGTCTGGCGTTGGGTGGAACCCTGGGCGCAATCGCCGTCGTCGCGCATCATGAATTCGTTCTCGCCATCATCGGCGGACTTTTCGTGGTCGAGGCATTATCGGTCATCATCCAGGTGTTTTGGTTCAAGCGAACGGGCAGGCGGGTTTTCCGCATGGCGCCGATCCATCATCATTTCGAACAGCTTGGCTGGTCTGAGCCAACTGTGGTCATCCGTTTTTGGATTGTCGCTTTCGTTCTGGCGCTTGCGGGGCTATCGACCCTCAAGCTCAGATGATTACCAGCCCGGCCTTCAAAAACCGCAAATTTGCCCTTTTGGGCCTTGCCCGTTCCGGCCTTGCGGCTGCGCATTCGCTCGCCGCTGGCGGGGCGCAGTTGCTGGCGTGGGATAATGACGAAGGCGCGCGCGCGAAGGTTGCGGATATCGCCACTATTGCCGATCCTTTGGACGCCGACCTGTCGGGCTATGACGGGATTGTGGTGTCACCCGGAGTGCCGATCAACCGTCATCCCATCGCCGATAAAGCGAAGGCAGAGGGCATTCCGCTGATCGGCGATATTGAGCTTTTTTCAATGGCACGTCCCCACCTACCACCGCATCGGGTTATCGGTATTACCGGGACGAATGGCAAATCGACAACGACGGCACTGGTTCATCACCTACTGAAAAGCGCAGCTTTGCCGACACGCATGGCGGGGAACATCGGTTTGCCGATTCTGTCGCAGGCACCTTTGTCGGCGGGCGGTGTATATGTGCTCGAATTGTCGAGCTACCAGATCGATATAACGCATAGTCTTGCCTGCGAGGCTGCCGCTTTAATCAACCTCTCACCCGACCATCTCGATCGCTATGATGGCTATGCTGGCTATATGGCGTCGAAGGCGCGGCTGTTCGATATGCAGACGGCGAAGCAGCATTCGGTGTTCGGCAAGGGCGACGACGATACCGCTCGCATCTATCGCGAGGTGCTCGCCAAGCGCGGCGCGAGCGTAGTCCGACTTGCCGATCCAGCGCAGGTATATGGGCAGGACGAATGGCCCAGCCTACAAGGCCCGCACAATCTCCAGAATGTCGCCGTCGCCATCGCATTGGTCGAGGCTTTGGGGATCACCGAAGCGCAATGGCGGCCTGCACTTGCCAGCTTCAGAGGCCTCGCGCATCGCATGGAAATTGTTGCAACACGCAACGGTGTGCTGTTTGTCAACGACAGCAAGGCAACCAACGCTGCATCGACTGCGCCCGCGCTGGCGGCCTATCCGCGAATCCACTGGATTGTCGGAGGTCTTGCGAAATCCGACAATCTTGACGAATGCGTGCCAAACTTCGGCCATGTCGTCAAAGCCTATACAATAGGCGAGGCGGGGCCGCTTTTTACCAAATTGCTTTCGCCACACATGCCGGTTGAAACGAGCGAGATGATGGGTGCCGCGGTCTGCTCTGCGGCGTCGCAAGCTCAGCCCGGTGATGTGATCATGCTGTCGCCTGCCTGTGCGTCGTTCGATCAGTTCAAGGATTTCGAAGCCCGCGGCGATGCATTTAGAGCGATTGTCGAGGCCTTATGAGCGGCGACCGTCAGGAAGTACCTTGGGTACTCGCAGCCAAGACTGGCAAGATCGGTTTTGCCAACCGGCTGGGCCGCGGCGATCGTTCGCCGCTGGGCGTGTGGTTCTGGGAATTGGACAGGGTATTGCTCGCGCTGATGCTCGTGCTGGTCGCTATCGGCCTGCTCGCTGTCGCGGCGGCTTCGCCTGCAGGAGCGCAACGTTTGTCTTCTTCGACAACGCAGCTCAACCCGCTCTATTTCTTTTATCGTCAGCTGACATGGATGATCGTCGCGGTGCCTGCGATGCTGTTCATCTCGATGTATCCGCGAGATCAGGCGCGCCGTTTTGCGATTGTCGGCTTCGGGATTTTCTTCGTGCTGCTTGCGTTGGTGCCAGTGCTCGGCCGCGAGGTGAATGGGTCGCAGCGCTGGATAGGTGCCGGTTTTGCAGGGTTGCAGCCATCCGAATTCCTAAAGCCCTTCTTTGCGGTAACAATGGCATGGATAATTAGCTGGCGCCTAAAGGATCCGAACCTGCCTGTCCGCTTGATTACCAGCATCGGCACCGGACTTGTTTGCATGTTCCTGATGGCTCAGCCCGACCTGGGCCAAACCATATTGTTTGCCGGAACCTGGTTTGCGCTGATGATGGTATCAGGCGTTCCTGCGTCGCGGCTTTGGGCGATGGTTATCGGCGGTGCGGTCGGGCTCATCCTCGCGTATAATTTCTATCCGGTCGCGACACAGCGCATCGACGCTTGGATTTTCGGCACCGAAGGGTTGACGCACGATAAAATGGCGATGGCAACGCTGACCAGCGGTGGCTTCATAGGCGTGGGTCCGGGGCTCGGCACGAAAAAATATTCGTTACCGGAAGGCCATACCGATTATATTTTTTCGGTGATCGGCGAGGAATTCGGGCTTCTGGCTTGCATGGTCATTGCCATTCTCTATTTTGCCATAATGGTCCGTATCGTCATTCGTTTACTTGACGAAAAAGACCAATTCATTGTCCTCGCCGTCACCGGGCTTGCCGCGCAGTTTTGCGGGCAGGCGATGATCAACATGGCGGTCAATCTGGGCGTTTTCCCGTCGAAGGGAATGACATTACCGTTCATCAGCTATGGCGGTTCGTCGATATTGGCGCTGTCGATTACCTGCGGTCTCATCCTGGCACTGACCAAGCGAAACCCGTATCTTGACCGTTCGGCCTATATGGTGAAGGGACAGACGCCATGACAATATCACGGCATTACGTCCTGGCCGCTGGCGGCACTGGCGGGCACCTTATTCCGGCATTCGCATTGGGGCAGGAATTGCTCAATCGCGGGCATCATGTTGCGTTGATTACCGACCAGCGTGGTACGAAAATTCCCGGTTGTCCCGAGAAAATCGCGACGCATGTGTTGCCCGCCGGGCGTATCACCAAGAACCCGACAAGTTGGCTCCCAGGCGTTCAGGCGATTGCCGAAGGCCGGCTTATGGCGCGGCGGCTTTATGCGAACTTCGCACCTAGCGCAGTGATAGGCTTCGGCGGGTATCCCGCCTTTCCGGCATTGCTGGGGGCCTTCGCCGAGAAAGTTCCGACGATTATTCACGAACAGAATGCGGTTCTCGGCCGCGTCAACCGCTTCACAGCGCGGCAGGTGAATGCAATTGCCACGGCCTATCCCGACATATTGCGCCTCTCGCCAAGCTATCGGGAAAAGGTGCATCTTTTAGGTAATCCGGTGCGCGAGGAAGTATTGGCGCTGCGTGACCAGCCGTATCCCCCGCTTTCCGAAGAAGGGATTTTCCGCGTGCTCGTAACGGGAGGTAGTCAGGGCGCAACCGTATTGTCCGAAGTTGTACCGGACGGATTGTCACGATTGCCACTCAATTTGCGCCGCCGCTTGCAGGTGACGCAACAATGCCGGGCCGAGGATATTGAAACCGTTCGTGCCGCCTATGCCCAGCATGACATACCAGCTGAACTCGCAACCTATTTGCCAGACCTGCCCGAGCGGCTTGGCTGGGCGCATCTCGTGATATCGCGAGCTGGGGCATCGACAATTGCCGAGCTGACTTGCGCGGGACGCCCCGCCATTCTCGTGCCGTTGCCGAGCGCGACCGACAACCATCAAAGCTATAATGTGAAGGAAATGGTGCAAGCAGGTGGCGCACGCGCGATTGCACAGAGCGCCTTCACACCTGTTGAATTGGCCAAACAGATCCAGAAAATTGCCCTGGAACCCGGTGCGCTCGAAAATGCGGCAAAAGCCGCGAAGGGCTGCGGACGGCCCAATGCGGTTGCCGATCTGGCGGACCTTGTGGAATCGTTCGGCAAGGCCCCGTTGATGCAGACCATCAAACCAAAAACTGAACGTGCCGAGAATTTTGGCGGCTCTCCCGCGATGGCAAAGGATGCCGCCGCGTGAAGGGTGTTCCAAACGATATTGGCACCATCCATTTTGTAGGCATTGGCGGGATCGGGATGTCTGGCATTGCCGAGGTGATGCACAATCTGGGCTATACGGTGCAGGGTTCCGATATGGCCGACAGCTATGTCATCGATGGCCTTCGCAAGCGCGGCATCAAGGTGATGATCGGCCACAGTGCCGACAATTTAGGCGATGCGGCGGTCGTGGTGACTTCGACCGCAGTTAAGAAGGGCAACCCCGAACGCGACGCCGCGCTCGAACGCCGAATCCCGTTAGTGCGCCGCGCAGAGATGCTCGCCGAACTGATGCGCCTCAAGAACACCGTCGCTGTGGCTGGCACACATGGCAAGACGACCACCACATCGCTAATCGCCGCGATGCTCGATCATGGCGGGATTGATCCGACCGTGATTAACGGCGGTATAATCAATAGCTATGGTTCTAACGCTCGGCTTGGTGCGAGCGACTGGATGGTAGTCGAGGCTGATGAAAGTGATGGCAGCTTCCTAAGGCTTGATGGTACGATTGCGGTCGTCACGAATATCGACCCCGAACATCTCGACCATTATGGCGGGTTCGACGCGATCAAGGACGCCTTTGTCGAGTTTGTCGAGAATGTGCCGTTTTACGGTGCGGCAATCATGTGCCTCGACCATCCCGAAGTACAAGCTATCCTGCCGAAGATCCGCGACCGGCGGATTATTACTTATGGCTTTTCCGCGCAGGCGGATGTTCGCGGCGAAAACGTCACGCCGTTTCCCGGTGGCAATCGCTTCGATGTTATGGTTCGTTCGCGCGACGGTTCGCAGCGCACGATCGCAGGCATCGAACTGCCGATGCCGGGGCGGCATAATGTGCAGAATGCTTTGGCGGCTATCGCGGTGGGTCTCGAAATGGGGATGAGCGACGAAGCTGTGCAGCACGGCTTCGACAAGTTCGGCGGGGTCAAACGGCGTTTTACTAAGGTCGGCGAAGTCGATGGCGTCACGATTATCGACGATTACGGCCATCACCCGGTTGAAATACGCGCTGTGCTGTCAGCTGCCCGAGAGGGCGCGCAGGGTAGGGTAATGGCCGTTGCGCAGCCGCACCGCTTTACCCGCCTGCGCGACCATATGGATGATTTCCAGCAGGCCTTTAATGACGCCGACATGGTGTTCATCACGCCGGTTTATCATGCAGGTGAGGCGCCTATCGAAGGCATCGATTCGGAAGCGTTGGTCAATGGCATCAAGGCAAGAGGGCATCGTTCTGCTGCTACCGTGGCCGATGCCGCCGACCTTGCGGCGAAGCTGGCACAGGTTGTGCTGGACAAGGATACAGTCGTCTGTCTTGGCGCAGGGGACATCACCAAATGGGCTGCGGGGCTGGCCGACGCCATCAAGGTGGCGCGCGGATGAGTGTCGCGACGCTTCCAAAGGTAGAAGGTAAATTAACGCCTAATGCGCCGCTAGCACCTTTGGTGTGGTTCAAATCCGGCGGCAGTGCCGAATGGCTGTTCGAGCCAAAGGATGTTGCAGATTTGCAGAGCTTTCTACGGGATCTCGATCCAGCAAGGCCTGTCATGGCGCTTGGTCTGGGTTCGAATCTGATCGTCCGCGATGGCGGCGTCCCGGGTATTGTCGTCCGGCTAGGCAAAGCATTTGCAAAGGTTGAATTGGCGGGCGTACTTTTGCTGAACTGCGGGGGTGGGGCCTCGGGAATTCTGGTATCCTCGACTGCGCGGGATAACGGAATCGCTGGCATGGAATTCCTGCGATCGATCCCCGGCACAGTTGGCGGCTTCGTCCGGATGAACGGCGGTGCTTATGGTGGCGAAGTGAAGGACATATTGGTCGACTGCGATGTCGTGATGCGTAACGGGGAATTAGTAACGCTTGCGGTTGGCGAATTAGAATACAGCTATCGGCATTCCGAATTGCCGGACGGCGCAATTGTAGTCGCCGCGCGTTTCCGGGGCCAGCCGGGTGAACCCGAAGCAATTCAAGTCGAAATGGATCGCATCAGCGCGTCGCGCGAGGCATCGCAGCCGCTGCGGTCCAAAACCGGTGGCTCTACCTTTAAGAATCCCAACGGGCACAAGGCTTGGCAGCTGGTCGATGACGCGGGCTGTCGCGGCCTGCAAATTGGTGGTGCGCAGGTTTCGGAAAAGCATACAAATTTCCTGATCAACACTGGCGAAGCGACAAGTGCCGATATCGAGGAACTGGGCGTAGAAGTCCGCCGTCGGGTACAAGCAAAATCGGGTGTCGACCTCCAATGGGAAATTCAACGCGTGGGTAAAGCGACATGAGCGCACAAATTCACGTCGCAGTCCTGATGGGGGGCTGGTCTAACGAGCGGCCAGTGTCGTTGATGAGCGGCAATGGTGTTGCCGATGCGCTTGAAAAGGTTGGATACAAGGTAAGTCGGGTCGATATGGACCGCAATGTCGCGCAGGTGTTGACGGGGCTGCGACCGGATGTTGTCTTTAACGCCCTGCATGGTGTGCCCGGCGAAGACGGTAGCGTGCAGGGTATGCTCGATCTGATGGGGATCAAATATACCCACAGCGGAATGGTGACATCGGTAATCGCCATAGACAAGGAACTGACCAAGCAGCGGCTGGTGCCAGCGGGCATTCCGATGCCGAAAGGGACTATTGTCGAGAGCGAGACGCTTTACGCTGGCGATCCATTGCCACGCCCATATGTGCTGAAACCGATAAACGAAGGCAGCTCGGTTGGCGTTGCCATCGTAAAGGCCGACAGCAATTACGGCGATCCGATCTCGCGCGATGCCAAGGGACCGTGGCAGGAGTTCGACACCTTGCTTGCAGAGCCTTTCATCAAAGGGCGCGAGTTGACGGTGGCGGTTCTGGGTGACAAGGCGCTCGCCGTAACCGAACTCAAGCCGAAAAGCGGGTTCTATGATTTCGACGCGAAATATACAGATGGCCTGACCGAGCATATCTGTCCTGCCCAAATCCCTGCCGACGTCGAGGCGTTCATGCTCGATACGGCCCTGAAGGCGCATCGTTTGCTTGGCTGCAAAGGCGCTTCACGCACGGATTATCGTTGGGACGACGAGCTCGGGCTCGACGGCATCTTCGTACTTGAAACCAACACGCAACCAGGGATGACAGCGCTCAGCCTTGTACCCGAACAGGCGCGATATGTTGGTATCAGCTATGAGCAGCTGGTCGATATCATTGTCAAAGAGGCGTTGGCATAATGGCGACTGCGATACGAAAAGCGCCAGCGAAACGCAAGAATGTCGCTGCCCCTCGCCGAAAAGTTCGGCAGATATCGTGGGTCGACCGGTTGTTGCGGACACTGCCCTTTTCCGAAGAAGACATCCAACGCGTCGTTACTTGGATTGTCGTTGCCGCATTGGCGGTGCTTGCGTTGGCAGCGGCACTATATTTCGGGCTGACGGCAGCTGCCTACCAACAATATGCCGTGCTGGCGACAAAGGCGGGTTTTCAGGTTCAGCGCGTCGAAGTCACCGGTATGGAGCGGGTTGACCAGCTCAAGGTGTACGAACTGGTGCTAGCCGAGAAGGACCGCGCGATGCCGATGGTCGATATCGACAAGGTTCGTGCTGACTTGCTCGAATATGGCTGGATTAAGGACGCACGGGTCTCGCGTCGGCTTCCTGATACATTGGCAGTCGAAATTATCGAACGCAAGCCTGCTGCGGTGTGGCAGCGCGAGGGCAAATATTCGCTGATCGACGCTGAAGGTATCGTGCTCCAGAATGTGAAGGCTGGCGATGCCGCCGAATTGCCGGTGCTGAACGGCGCCGACGCCAACCGCCACGCAGTAGCACTCAATGATTTGCTCGATAAAGCGACGGCGCTGAAGGCCCAGGTCGCGGGCGCTAGCTGGATTGGCAACCGGCGGTGGGATTTACGGTTCAAGACCGGCGAAACGCTGGCCTTGCCGGAAGGCGAAAGAGCGGCAGCCGAGGCGCTACTAAACTTTGCGCGAATGGACGGCATTCACCGCCTCCTTGGACGAGACCTCATCCATTTCGATCTGCGCGATCCGGAGCGGGCCTATTTTCGCAAGGCGCAAAAGCCTGAACCGGCAAAGGTTAAGAGAAAAGCACCGGCCAGTACCAGCGGGGAAGACGCATGAAAGCCGCGCGTGTCGAAAAACTGATTTCGGCTATCGACATCGGATCGTCGAAAGTGTCCGCTCTCATTGCCGGGCAAACGGATAGCGGCGAACTGCTGGTGCTTGGCACCGGTCAACGCGAAAGCCGTGGGGTAACACGCGGCTGCATCGCCGATATCGAACAGGCCGAACTGTCGGTGCGCCATGCCGTCGAGCAGGCCGAACGGATTGCCGGAACTAACATCGACCGTGTCTGGGTGGGCATGTCTTCGGGCGGCCTCGATAGCCTACTTGCCCCAGTGGAAATCGAATTGGGCGGCGATCGCATCACGCAGGACGATATCGACCAGCTACTCCAGGCAGGCCGAGCCAACATCCAGACCGGCGGCAAGATGCCTTTGCACATTCAGCCAACGCTTTATTCGCTCGACGGCGTCGGCGGCGTTGCCAATCCGCTCGGGCTCCACGCCGACCGGCTCGGCGTCGATATCCATGTCGTACTCGCCGACCAA
This sequence comes from Sphingomonadales bacterium, assembly GCA_031400695.1. Lineage (GTDB taxonomy): Bacteria > Pseudomonadota > Alphaproteobacteria > Sphingomonadales > Sphingomonadaceae > Sphingorhabdus_B. The sequence continues at coordinate 136,482 of JANNQI010000046.1, forward strand.
TCGCCGGTGCGCAATATCGACATGACCGCCCGTGCGGCGCACTTGGACGTCGAGTCAGTAGTCGTTGCGCCGGTTGCGACTGGCAGAGCCTGCCTGACGGCAGAAGAGCGGGATCTTGGTGTGGCCCTTGTAGAATTGGGCGCTTCGATCACCAATGTTTCGGTATTTATCGGTGGAATGCTGGTCGGCCTCGAAACAATCCAGAAAGGCGCATCCGACATTACTGCCGACATTGCGTCTACTTTCGGTATTCGTCTCGCGCAGGCCGAGCGGTTGAAATGTTTCCACGGCTCGGCGCTGACCAGCCCGCGCGATTATCAGGAAGTGTTAGAAGTCGGCCCTGACGAAAATGGCAATGAGGTAGCCGCGCATGCACCGCGCATCACCAAGGCGCAGCTAAATGCCGTAGTCTGCCAGCGTGTAGATAGCACTGTGTCTGACATCGGTCGCGCACTCAAGGCACTCGGATTTTCGGGACCGTCGAGCCATCAGGTAGTTTTGACTGGCGGCGGTGCGGAACTCAAAGGCATCGCCGAACATATGCAGGGTGCACTTGGCCGCACTGTGCGGATCGGCAAACCAATGGGACTTAGCGGACTGCCCGAAGCGCATTCGGGGCCTGCATTTTCGACACTGGTCGGCCTCATTCTTTACGCTGCGTCGGAACGTGTCGACCTCAATTCGGGTTATGATTTACGGAGTGGGCAAATGTCGGACATGTCGCCCAGCCTGTTTGAACGTATAAAACGGGCAATTCGTGAGAATTTTTGACAGAAAGCTGTGTAAAAAGGTTAATTTTGACGTGTGCCTTCTTTTCTTTTGTGTCAAAACCGTGAAAATTTCTAACAAGCCAATAGCGGCTAGGGGGATAAAGTCATGAGCATCAATATCGGTCCACCAGTGGTTGACGAGTTGAAGCCTAAAATTGCCGTCATAGGCGTTGGTGGCGCAGGCGGTAACGCTGTGGCGAATATGATTGGGGCCAAGGTCGAGGGCGTCGATTTTGTGGTGGCCAACACCGACGCGCAGGCGCTGAATGCGTCTCCCGCAGAATATCGCATCCAACTCGGACCGGACATCACGCAGGGTCTTGGCGCCGGTTCGCGGCCGGAAGTCGGACGTGCGGCCGCCGAGGAAACTATCGAGCAAGTTAAAGCCGCTCTCGCTGGTTGCCATATGTGCTTTATCGCTGCTGGCATGGGCGGCGGCACCGGTACCGGGGCTGCTCCAGTTATTGCCAAGGCTGCTCGTGAAATGAACATTTTGACGGTTGGCGTAGTAACCAAACCGTTCCTTTTTGAAGGTTCGCGCCGCATGCGTTCGGCAGATTCGGGCATCACCGAACTGCAGCAGCATGTTGATACGCTGATCGTTATTCCGAACCAGAACCTGTTTCTGGTCGCCAACCCCAACACCACCTTCAAGGAAGCATTTTTGCTTGCCGACGAAGTGCTTCAGCAGGGTGTGCGCGGGATTACCGACCTGATGGTCATGCCCGGCCTGATTAACCTCGACTTTGCCGACGTTCGTTCGGTCATGCACGAAATGGGTAAGGCAATGATGGGCACCGGCGAAGCCGAAGGCGACGGCCGAGCACTCGAAGCCGCAGAAAAGGCGATTTCCAATCCGTTGCTGGATGGCGTTTCGATGCAAGGCGCCAAGGGTGTTATCGTATCGATTACCGGTGGCGAAGATATGCGCCTTATGGAAGTCGACGAAGCTGCAAACCATATCCGCGAGCTGGTCGATCCCGATGCGAACATCATTTGGGGATCGGCATTCAACGAAAAGCTGAACGGCAAAATCCGCGTTTCGGTCGTTGCCACCGGCATCGACAATGATGGATCCATGGCGCAACCGAGTGCGCACGCGACAAGGCCTTTTGCATTTAGCCGTCCAGCAGAGCCGGTCGCTGAGCCAGCACCAGCCATTGCATCGTCGCTGTTCGGCAACGATTCCGAGTCCGAAGAAGCTGTCGAAGAAGCGGCTGTCGAAGAAGCGGCTGCCGGTGATGCGGCAGACGACAGCCTTGAACTGGGTGCAGAATTGGCAGTCGATGAACAAGGCGACGAGGAAGAAGGCGCCGCTACTAGCTGGAACGACGATCCTGTTGCAGAAGCGACGGACGAAGCCGACGATAGCGATCTGCTGGAATTGAGCGACGCCGAAGTCGCTACGGACGAAGAGGAAGTTTCTGCTTACCAACCGGCCGATGTAACGCCGACTCCCGAACGTCCGGCACCTCGTATATCGACGGGCGGAACGCTGTTCGAGCGCATGTCCAACCTGTCGCGTGGATTGAGCCGTTCCGACGAGGATGATGGCGACGATAAAGATGGTGGTTCAGCGCCAGGCCTCAACATTCCGCGCTTTTTGGACCGGCAGAGTAACAACTAATCTACCTTCCGTTCAGTAGACGTCATTTTGTCTGCATTATGCAACCACTCGTCGGTGCGGGCCGCAAAGGCGCTTTGCATCGAGCAAACGGCGCAGCAATAAGATATCATGAATGTGACAATATTACGTAGTCTTTTGATAGTGCCGTTTCTGGTTATGGCGTCCGGTGCCGTTGCGCAGGATGTCGATGAAAGCGCGCTTGACGCGTTGGATAAGACCAACCCAGTTGCGGTCCAACCCATTCGCGAACCGGCTGGTGCCGTCGAGTTGCGTGCAGCAATGCGGCGGATATCTTACAATTCAAGCGATGCTGACGCGCTTGCCGACGCGGGTAATGCTTCGTTGGCGCTCGGTGATGCAAACGCTGCGCTGAATTTCTTTACACGCGCCAATGCCATTCGCCCGAACAACGGACGTATTGTCTCAGGGCTTGCCTCCGCGACCGTACGAACAGAAAATCCGTTTGAGGCTTTACGCCTCTTCGACGACGCGGTGCGCTTGGGGATAAGCGAGAGAACGATAGCAGCCGACAGGGCGTTGGCATTTGATTTGCTCGGCAATTTTTCTCGTGCGCAGCAAGATTACAAGCTGGCTCGCACCGCATCGATATCGGATGATTTGCTGATCCGGCAAGCGGTTTCGCTTTCACTTGCAGGCCAGAAATCAGATGCTGATGCGATGCTTGTGCCGCTCTTGCAGAAAAATGACGCAGCTGCCTGGCGCGCACGGGCATTCATGCTGGCGGCGCGCGGCGATTTTCGCGAATCGACTAAAGTGACGCAAGGTTTCATGGATGCCGGATCGGCGCAGCGAATGGAGCGTTACCTGCGGTTGATGCCCGATCTTACGGCTGCGCAGCAGGCGGCGGCGATCCATCTCGGCCATTTTCCCGCCAGCCAATATGTCGGGCGTGACAGCGACCAGTTGCGCCGTGTCGCTTCAACTATTCCACCAGTTGCGCCAAGTCCGGGCGAAAGTCGCTTGATACCATCCGGCGTGCCCTTGGGGCAGAAAAGTGCAAAGGCCGAGCCTGCAAAGACCGATAAAAAGCGGGAGAGCACACGCGAGCGGCAGGCGCGCGAGAAACAAGAATTGAAGGTCGCGGTCGCTGCAATTCCGGAGTCGGTCAAGCTGCCCAAAACCGACCGCTCACGGTTGAGCACCGAAACCGCGCGCACCAAGGTCGATGAAGCACAAACAACTCGCGTTTCTTCGGTCAACACCGTGGGATTGCCGCCGCCCGAAACCGCGCGTCCGCTGGTATCTGTAAGCTTGCCGCCCCGGCCTGCAGCGGTCGCACAGCAAGTTGCAACGGTGCCGCGCGGCGGAACTGTCATTTCGACACCTGCCCCTGCTGCAGCGTTGCCACAACAATCTCCTGTCATGCCCTCGCAGACCATTTCTGTGCCGACGGTTGTTGCAGCGGGTATGCCTCAAGCAACGGCGGCTACCATAGTCGCTCTTCAAGGACCGACGCCAAGCGGAGCGCCCATTGCGGCATCAAGTCCGCCTGTAATGGCAACAGCGGCCGAGGTCGCACCAGTTATTTCCGCACCTGTCGCACAGTCTGCGTCCACACCCGCATTCGACCTCGCCTTGATTGTCAGTTCCATCGAAATTCCCGCAAGCGAACAGAAACCTTCGGCGGTGCCGGTTGACCTCAAGAAGATCAAACCTGCCGCGCCCAAAATCGCTGCGGTCGAACCGAACGCCAAATCGACCAAGATCGATCCAAAGGCCGCCGCGAAAGCCAAGGCCGAACCGGCGAATCCCGCCCGTTTTTGGGTGCAGATTGCTACCGGCGAAGCTGACGCACTGGGTTTTGACTATCGCAAATGGAGCAAGAAAAGCGCTGGCCTTTTTAAAGGGCAGAGCGGATGGACGTCGGCTTGGGGCAAGACCAGCCGTTTGCTCGTCGGGCCATTTGTAGACCAGAAAGTCGCGAAAAAGTGGGAAGGGGATTTCAAGAAGGCCGGCGGCGACGGCTTCATGTGGAAAAGCGAAAACGGCGTTGTGGTAACCGCGCTCAAATCGAAATAGCCGCTTTGCGTAACAGCTGCATGGCGGCATAAGCGCGGCCATGTCATCGCTTGCATCTTATGCCTGTCACCCAGATCAAAGCCGTGGGCGTCTCTATCCCGAAACTGCGCAGGATGTGCGCGGGCCGCGCGACATTTTTCAGCGCGACCGTGACCGCATTATCCATTCGATCGCTTTCCGCCGCCTTCGCCATAAGACTCAAGTATTTATCGCACCGGACGGCGATCACTATCGCGTCCGGCTGACTCATAGTTTGGAAGTCGCGCAAATCGGTCGAACAATCGCCCGTGCGTTGGGATTAAATGAAGATTTGACCGAAGCGTTGTGCCTTGCGCACGATATCGGTCATCCGCCGTTCGGCCATGCGGGAGAGGATGCGCTGGAAGCTGCATTGAAGCCCTTTGGCGGCTTCGACCATAATGCGCAGACGTTGCGTACGCTAACACTGCTTGAAAGTCCTTACCCGTCATGGCGTGGGTTGAACCTCAGCTGGGAATTGTTGGAAGGCCTCGCGAAGCATAACGGCCCAATAAACGCGCCAACATGGGCGCTTGCCGAAGTGAACACAGGCTTCGACCTAGAACTGCCAAGCTGGCCGTCGCTCGAAGCCCAGGTGGCAGCGGTTGCGGATGACATTGCTTATGACAATCACGATATAGATGATGGCGTCCGCGCCGGACTGTTGACGTTGGAGCAATTGCTGGAATTGCCGTTTATTGCCGATCGGTGGTTGCGGATAACCGCGATGTATCCAGATGCAAGGCGCGAAACACTGGTTCGCGAACTGGTGCGCGAACAGATCGGGGTGATGGTCAACGACGTTATCGACACTACGCGGGCGAAACTGTTAGATCTGAGCATAGCCAGCGTTGAAGACATTCGGTCTGCGGAGCAGCAAATCGGCGGGTTTTCCGACGGATTGGCTGTTCGTGAACGGCAGTTGAAAGCGTTTATGTACGCCAATCTCTATCACCATACCGCACAGCAACAAGCGGCTGACACCGCCCAGACCATCATCGCCGAACTGTATCGCGCCTATTCGAACGATATGTCGCTGCTGCCTGCTGACTGGCAGGTTGGAGCGCCCGAAGGCGAACCTCAGCGCAGCCGCCATATAGCCGACTTTCTGGCCGGCATGACGGATCGTTACGCGCAAAATTGCCACCGGGTGATTTTTGGAAAAAACGCATGACGTGTGTCGTGATTGCAGGTGCTAGTGGTCTGATCGGGCAGCAGGCAGCAGGCTTGCTGAAAGCGACCGGAGCAGAAGTTCACGCGTTGTTACGGAAGCCGCCAGAGGACGGGCTATCGGGGATAATCCAGCATATCGGGCAAGGCGATGAATGGCCTGAAATGATTTCCAGTCTGACCCCCGATGTTGCAATTTCCTGCCTCGGCACGACGATGCGAATTGCAGGTTCGCAAGCGGCTTTTCGTGCGGTCGATCACGATCTGGTTTTGGCCTTTGCAACAGCAGCGCGCACCGCTGGTGCGAAGCAAATGATTGCGGTGTCCTCGGTTGGTGCTTCAAGGAAAAGTGGCAGCTTTTATTTGCGGACAAAGGGCGAAGCAGAGGAAGCGATCTCTCATCTCGGATTCGAAAGGCTTGATATAATCCGGCCTGGCCTGCTGACGGGAGGGGACAGGTCCGATAGCCGTCCGGGCGAATCGCTTGGTATCATGCTTGCACCGCTTACCGACCTGTTGATGTTCGGCAGCCTCAGCCGTTATCGGTCCACGCCATCGGCAGAAGTGGCGCGAGCAATTGCGGCGTTGGTCGCCGGTGGCGGCAAAGGCAGATTTATCCACGAAAATGACGGGATAAACGCGCTCGCCGGTTGACTCTGCTGGTTTGCGCAGTCAAGGCGGTTGGGTCGCTGACGAAGCGGGAGAGCGCCCTTCAAGGGCCGCCGAAGGAGCAACCGCCCCGGAATCTCTCAGGCAAAAGGACCGCTTCGGCTTTTGCGACACTCTGGAAAGAGCCTTATTTTAGGCCGCCGAAGGGGTAAAGCTCTCAGGTATCCGTGACAGAGGGGGTAGCAGGCATGGCACCGGCTGGTGTCTGCCGCTGCGACTCTTGAACGGACTGATATGAGCGACGACGAAGAACTGGAACCCATCGAGATATTGGAACTGCCGCTCGGCGACTGGCACCGCGCGCAGGGCGCGCGGATGGTCGAGTTCGCAGGCTATCATATGCCGATCCAGTATGAGGGCATCATGGCGGAGCATCTTTGGACTCGCGAAAATGCCGGCTTGTTCGATGTATCGCATATGGGGCAGCTGATGCTGTCTGGTGAAGGCGTTGCAGAGGCGCTTGAGGTGCTAGTTCCTGGCGATATTTCCGCCCTCAAAGAAGGTCGTATGCGCTATTCGCTGCTGCTGGCGGAAGATGGCGGTATCCTTGATGATCTGATGATTACGGCGACCCCGATGGGGCTGTATGTCGTGGTCAACGGCGCAGTCAAATGGGACGACATGGGCTATCTGCGCGAGCATTTGCCCGATGAGGTCACGATCAACCATATGGATGACCGCGCCCTCTTGGCACTGCAGGGGCCTAAAGCAGTCGAGGCGCTGCAACGCGTTGTGCCGGGCGTCCAGAATTTTTACTTCATGGAAGCCGGAACCTTTTTCTGGGGGCCGAAGACCGATCCTGAACCGCTGTGGATCAGCCGGTCAGGCTATACCGGCGAGGATGGATTCGAAATTTCGGTTCCGGCGGCGCATGCGCAAGCGTTGGCTGACGCGCTATGCGCGGAGCCCGAAGTCAAACCCATTGGTCTGGGCGCTCGCGATTCGCTGCGGCTGGAGGCGGGGTTGCCGCTTTACGGGCATGACATGAATGATGAGATCAGCCCTGTCGAAGGCAATGCTTCGTTTGCTATCTCTAAACGTCGCCGCGAAGAAGGCGGGTTCAACGGAGCAAATCGAATACTGAAAGCGCTTGCCGAAGGCCCAGCGCGCAAGCTGGTCGGCTTCGATGTCGATGGCAAAATGCCCGTGCGCGAAGGAGCGCCGATTTATTCAGAAAATGAACAGGTTGGCACGATAACTTCAGGAGGCTTTGCTCCCAGCGTCGGCGCACCTATTGCGATGGGGTATGTGGCCAGCGGGCATATTGCCGTCGGCACCGCGCTCGAAGCGGAAGTGCGCGGCAAACGCGTTGCGCTTACTGTCGCGCAAATGCCCTTCATTCCCCATCATTATCACCGGAGAGGAAAAGCCCTATGACCCGTTATTATACCGAAGATCACGAATGGATCGAAGTCGATGGCGACGCTGCGACCGTCGGTATCACCGATTATGCACAGAGCCAGTTGGGTGACATCGTCTTTGCAGAGGTGCCGGCAACCGGCGCAACTCTTAAAAAAGGCGGCGATGCAGCGGTGGTCGAATCGGTCAAGGCTGCATCGGATGTCTATGCGCCGGTCAGCGGCACAGTGACCGAAGGCAATGATGCACTCGAAGGCGATCCGGCTTTGGTCAACAGCGACCCCGAGGGTGAAGGCTGGTTTTTCAAGCTGACGCTAAGCGATACAAGCGAACTCGACAGCCTGATGGACGCAGACGCCTACAAGGCGTTTGTCGTCGGACTTTAAAGGAATATTATGCGCTATTTGCCGCTAACCCAAAGTGACCGTAACGCGATGCTTGGCGTCATTGGCGCCAAATCCATTGACGATCTTTTCGTCGACGTTCCCGCCGAAGCACAACTGGATGGTCCGATCCACGGCCTTCCGAACCATGCTAGCGAAATGGCGGTGGAGCGGTATTTCTCTGACCTTGCGCGCAAGAATATGGCGGCTTCGCACCATCCTTTCTTTCTGGGGGCAGGCGCGTACAAGCATCATGTCCCGGCTTCGGTCGATCATATTATACAGCGCGGCGAATTCCTGACCGCCTATACGCCCTATCAGCCCGAAATCGCGCAGGGCACGCTGCAAATGCTGTTTGAATTCCAGACGCAGGTCGCGCGGCTGTTAGGCTGCGATGTCGCCAACGCGTCGATGTACGACGGTTCGACCGCCTGCTGGGAAGCGATTGGCATGGCGGGCCGAGTGACCAAGCGGAGCAAAGCGATTCTCTCCTCAGGGCTGCACCCGCATTATATCAGCGTTGCCAAGACGATGGCCAAATATACCGGCGATACGCTTGATACGGAGTTACCGGAACTTTCGGCCAAGACTGATTTCGAACGGCTGCTTACCGTCATCGACGATGAAACCAGCTGTGTCGTCGTGCAATATCCCGACATATTGGGCCGCATTGAAGACATATCCGCGCTCGCGGCCAAGGCACATGAGTTTGGTGCATTGCTAATCACAGTCGTCACCGAACCAGTAGCTTTGGGCGCGATCAAAGCCCCCGGAGATATGGGCGCGGATATCGTTGTCGGAGAGGGACAGTCGATCGGCGTCGGTTTGCAATTTGGCGGGCCTTATGTCGGCCTGTTTGCCTGCAAGGAAAAATTCGTCCGGCAGATGCCTGGACGGCTGTGTGGCGAGACGGTGGACGCGGCGGGCAAGCGCGGCTTCGTGCTGACGCTATCGACTCGAGAACAGCATATCCGGCGTGAAAAGGCGACATCAAATATTTGCACAAATTCAGGTCTTTGTGCGCTAGCTTTCAGTGTTCATATGACATTGTTAGGCGAGAAGGGCCTGCGCGGCCTTGCGTCGCTCAACCACGCGCTTGCCGTGCAGGTGGCCGAGCGGTTGGCACAAATTCCGGGTGTTGAATTGGTCAATGATAGCTTCTTTAACGAGTTTACCTTGCGTCTCCCCGAGGAGGCAAGGCCGATCGTCCGCGCTCTAGCCGACAAGAAAATATTGGGCGGTGTATCGCTCGGGCGGCTTTATCCGGGTGCGGATGCGCTCAAAAATGGTCTTTTAGTCGCGGTAACTGAGGTCGTTACTACGGAGGATGTCGAAGCGTTTGCCGTCGCATTGCAGGAGGTATTGGCATGAGCGCGTTAAACCAAAGCGGCTGGAAGCCTGAAATGACCGAAGAACGCCGGCATGACGTCAAGACCTATACCGGCAACAAAGCGCTGATGCTCGAAGAGCCGCTGATTTTCGAAATCGGCAACAACGCGACGACCGGCGTGGACCTAGCTGAATCGCCAAAGGTGGCTTTGCGGCTTAGCAATCTCGAACGTCACTGCGAAATCGGCTTGCCCGGACTGTCCGAACCCGAAACGGTGCGTCATTACACGCGCCTCAGCCGTCAGAATTATGCAATCGACCTTGGTTTCTTTCCGCTCGGCAGCTGCACGATGAAGCATAATCCGCGCCTCAACGAAAAAGTCGCGCGGATGGCGGGCTTTGCCGATGTCCACCCGATGCAGCCGGTAGAAACGGTACAAGGCGCACTTGCGGTCATCAACGAGCTTGCGGTCTGGCTGATTAAACTCACAGGCATGCACGGCGTGGCGATGACGCCGAAGGCCGGTGCGCATGGCGAGTTGTGCGGCATTCTAGCAATCAAGGCCGCACTCGAAGCGCGCGGCGACGAGCGTAGCGTCATTTTGGTTCCTGAAAGTGCCCATGGCACGAACCCGGCCACCGCCGCCTTCGCCGGTTTCTCGGTCGAGAATATCCCGGCGACATCCGAAGGTCGCGTCGATCTCGATGCGCTGAAGGCACGGCTCGGACCCGACGTTGCCGGGGTGATGATAACCAATCCCAATACCTGCGGCCTATTCGAGCGCGATATGAAGGCGATTTCGGACGCGGTCCATGCCGCAGGAGGTTATGTCTATTGCGACGGCGCGAATTTCAACGCGATTGTCGGCCGGGTGCGTCCGGGCGATCTCGGTATCGACGCGATGCACATCAACCTGCACAAAACTTTTTCCACTCCACACGGTGGCGGCGGCCCGGGTTCGGGGCCGGTAGTGCTGTCTGAAGCCTTGTCGCCCTATGGCCCGCTGCCTTTCACCGAGCGCCACGTCGATGGCTATTATACGCTGGTCGAGGAAGAAACGGCGGGCGAACGCCATCCGCATAGTTTTGGTCGGATGACGGCGTTTCACGGCCAGATGGGGATGTTTACCCGTGCATTGTCATATATCATGTCGCACGGAGCCGATGGCTTGCGCCAGGTGGCCGAGGATGCCGTACTCAACGCAAACTACATCCTGCGTAGCCTGGAAGACGTGCTCGACGCACCATTCGCGCATAGCGGGCCGTGTATGCATGAGGCGTTGTTCAGCGATAACGGCATGGCCGAGGGTTTCTCAACGCTAGATATCGCCAAGGGCCTGATCGACGAGGGTTATCATCCGATGACGGTCTATTTTCCGCTCGTAGTCCACGGCGCGATGCTGGTCGAACCGACCGAAACCGAAAGCAAGGCGACGCTCGACCAGTTTATCGGCGCGCTGCGGTCCGTGGCGCAGCGGGCGAAGGCAGGCGACGCTTCGCTGAAGTCCGCGCCACACCACGCCCCGCGCCGTCGTCTTGACGAGACGCTAGCAGCGCGCAAGCCGGTGCTGGTGTGGCGGGAGCCAGAGCAGGCAGTGGCGGCGGAGTAATCCGTCAGCCTGTAAGGTCGATACGCTCGATTTTGGCAACAGGCGACCGCTTGCGGATGCGGGTGCCCGTTGTCGCGTCCTCGTATCCAGCGGTGATAGAGAAACGCTCGACCGCATATATGCCTGGCGACGAGCCGTCCTTTTCGGCCTTTAGCGGAGCATAGATCCGGCTCTTGATCGATTTAACTACAACGTCGGTCCAGTCGGTGCTGCCTTCGCTTCGCAGAATCTCGGGTTCATCCACGCGGCCATCGGCGCCAATCCAAAAGCCGATGTCGACCCAGCGATTCTCGACAACTTGTGTGCCGATCCGGTTCAGGTCGCTGCCACCTGCTGCGGCGCGTGCGGTCTGCGCCTCGTTCATTTCGATAGGTTTCGCATAGATCAGCATCGGGCGCTCGGTTCCACCAAGCGCCGCATAACGCGCGATTATCTTGTCGGTCGTTTCGGTGCTGCCAGACAGCCGGTCCATACGTGATTTCAGCACCTCGGCGACCAGACGATATTGCTCTGCTCCCTCAGTCGGGTTTGCGATAAAGGCGTCGAGCGCGTCATTCGCTTCCTTTTTGGCAAAGGCGGTCTTTTGGTTATCGGCGACTTGCACGAGCAGCGACAGTTCGCGCAATTTGGCGATGGCCGATACAAAAGGCAGGCCTTTTGCCATCGCCTGCTTTTCAATCTGCAAATATTTGTCTTTGGCTTCTTCGAGATAGCCAAGTTTCAAGCGCGAATCCGCGACTTCGATTTCCGCCCCGAAAACCCGATAATCGTCGGGCTTTAATGCACCTTTGAGCGTGTCGCGCATATCCAGCACGGATAGGCGGTAGGAATTCACTTCGCCCAAATGCGCCGCAACATTGCCATTCGCACGCAGCAGGTCAGAGACTTCTATCGGATATTGCCCCTTATGCTGGCGGTTGCGGCCCAGTGATTTGCCCAAAGTTTCGCGGGCGATACGATAATCGCCTTCGACAAATAAGTTTTCGGCGTGCGCTAGTGTGGCCTTGATATCTTCATCGGGAGGACATCCGCGAGCGAGGCATGCCTTCAGGTCGGTTTCAGTGTCTTTAAGCGAACGTCCGGTGACAACGATTTCACGCTTGTCGTCATTCTGGGCGAAGGCGGGCAGGCTGATGCTGGCCAATAATGCGATGGCGATGATACGACCCGAAATGTGCATGAACATGCTCCCTAAATGCTTGCGCCAAAAGGCGATTAGCGCGCCTGTAGCGCGGCGATTGACTTGTTGCCAATATCTCTCGACAAAACACATCGAGGCCTCTGCCAATAACAGGCCCAAACCGACGGAGAGCGAGCAACATGGCCGATATAACTTTGGATATCCTCACGTTTGACGGGTTTATTCGCCATTGGGCCACCGATCGCCCTGACCACCCTGCCTTACGTGAAGCCACCCGCAGCCAAAACTATAGCCAGCTAGAAGAAACTACCGCAAAAATTGCATCGATGCTTTTGGCATTGGGTATACAAAAAGGCGACCGAATTGCGTGGATCGGCAAGAATAGCGACCTTTATTTCAGCCTTTTCTATGGGGCAGCTCGGGTTGGCATCGTCATGGTTCCCATCGGTTGGCGGCTCGCTCCGGCGGAATGGTCCTATATCGTCAACGATACTGGCGCAAAGCTGCTGATTACCGGGGCAGGGTTTGATGTGGGGCCTGCGCTGGAAGGGCACATTCCCAACGTCGAGAGAATAATCGGAGAAGATGAGGCAAGGGCGATGATCGCAGCGGCATCGCAGAGCGATTTCGAAGCCGCCGGTCCCGACGATGCGGTTCTCCAGCTTTATACCTCCGGCACAACGGGCAATCCAAAGGGCGCGGTGCTGTCGAACAGCAACCTGTTCGCGTTGCGGAAACATGCCGCAGGCTCGGATCAAGCCTACACGAAATGGGATGATGACGAAGTCGTGCTTGTCGCGATGCCCTGCGCGCACATTGGCGGGACGGGACTGGGGATTATGGCGGTAGCTTCGGGATTGCCTGCATTGGTGCTTGCCGAATTCACGCCCGATGGTGTTTTCGATGCCATCGAGAATGCTGGAGTAACGCGATTGTTTATCGTGCCCGCAGCGCTTCACATAATGTTGCAGCAACCTCGGTGCACACAGGTCGATTATAGCCGACTGAAATATATCCTTTATGGCGCAGCGCCCATGCCACTCGAACTACTGCGGCAATGTATCAAGGTTTTTGGAGCCGAGTTCATTCAGGTTTACGGAATGACCGAGACTACGGGCACCATCGCGATGCTGCCGCCAGAGGACCATGACCCAGATGGTAATGAAAGGATGCGGTCTGCTGGCAAGCCACTGCCTGGAGTAGAAATCCGCATCGTCAATGGCGCAGGCGGGGATGTTGCGACTCGTGAAGTCGGTGAAATCTGGACGCGGTCGTCGAACAACATGGTTGGTTACTGGAATCTACCGGACGCGACGCTCGGCACCGTGGCCGACGGGGGCTGGATAAAGACGGGCGATGCTGGATATCTCGACGAAGACGGCTATCTGTACATCCACGACCGAGTGAAGGACATGATCATCTCTGGCGGCGAGAATGTGTATCCCGCCGAGGTAGAGAGCGCAATTTACGGGCATCCAGATGTTCTGGAAGTCGCAGTTATCGGCGTTCCCGACGATAAATGGGGGGAGTCGGTTAAGGCCGTGTGTGTTGCAAAGCCCGGGGCATCGCTAGAAGCGGATAGTGTAATCCAGTGGGCGCGCGAGCGGATTGCGGCGTTCAAGGTGCCAAAGTCGGTCGAAGTCATTGCCGCCTTGCCGCGCAATGCTTCGGGCAAGATTCTGCGCAAGGATTTGCGCGCCCCCTATTGGGAAGGGCGCGAGCGGCAGGTGAACTAAACCGCTAGCGCAGACATGATTGCTGAAACCAGTTCGGTCCGGCAAATCAGCAGGTCGGGCAAATAGGGATCCGGATTATTATAACGCACCGGCGTCCCGTCGATGCGTGAACAATGAAGTCCAGCGGCCTGTGCAACGGCAATCGGTGCGCAATTGTCCCATTCATATTGCCCGCCGGTGTGGAGGTAGATGTCTGCCTCACCGCGCACGACCGCCATTGCCTTGGCACCCGCCGAGCCCATCGGCAGCAAATCCGCGCCCAGCCTTTCAGCAACTTTCACCGCTTCCGCCGCTGGCCGGGTGCGGCTTACCAGCATTTTTAACGGCTGGTTGGGCCCGGAGAGTGGCGGTGGGCTGCCGGATGAAAGAGTTATCCCCAAGCCGGGCAGGGCAACTGCGCCCGCACTTGGAACGCCATCGATAGCTAGCGCCACATGCACTGCCCAGTCGTTACGGCCTTCACGATATTCGCGGGTGCCGTCCAGTGGGTCGATGATCCAGACCCGGCTGACCGCGCAGCGCGAGAGGCAGTCTTTTTCTTCTTCCGAAAGTAACGCATCATCGGGCCGGGCTTTGCGCAACGCCGCGCATAAATAATCATTGGCTACGCGATCACCTTCGTCTCCGAGCTCTTGCCCTCCAAACCGACCGTTATGCTGGATTTCCAGCAATAGTGCACCCGCTTCCCCAGCCAGTTGCGCGGCGAGATCGTCATCGGTCAAAGATCTGGGCTCCAGACGCCGATAACCTGTTCGACGATCATCTCTGCGGCGTCCTCGGGCGACACGCGCGTGGTTTCTATACGGATATCGGGCTTTTCTGGAGCCTCATACGGGCTGTCGATACCGGTAAAATTCTTGAGTTCGCCAGCACGTGCTTTCTTGTAAAGCCCTTTGACATCGCGCGCTTCTGCATCAGCGAGTGGCGTATCAATGAAGATTTCAACGAACTCACCTGCTGGCAGCATCCCGCGCACCATCTCTCGCTCAGCGCGGAACGGCGAGATAAAGGCAGTGAGCACGATCAGCCCCGCATCGGTCATCAGCTTCGCAACTTCGCCAACGCGGCGGATATTCTCGATCCGGTCGGTGTCGGTAAAGCCCAGATCCTTGTTCAGACCGTGGCGGACATTGTCGCCGTCGAGCAGAAAGCTGTGCCGTCCCAATGCATGCAATTTCTTTTCAACCAGATTAGCGATGGTCGATTTGCCAGACCCCGAAAGACCGGTGAACCAGAGCAACTTGGGCAACTGGCCTTTTTGCCGTGCATGGGCATCGCGGCTGATATCTATCGCTTGCCAATGGACGTTCTGCGCGCGCCGCAGGCTGAAGTTCAACATACCAGCGGCAACGGTGGCATTGGTGATTTTGTCGATAAGGATGAAACCGCCCAGCGTACGATTTTCGGCGTAAGGCTCGAACACCATCGCGCGGTCTGTGGTGATTTCGGCAACCCCGATTGCGTTCAACTCCAGCGTTTTTGCTGCAAGCTGTTCGAGCGTATTGACGTTCACCTGATATTTGGGCGGCTGGACTGTCGCCGAGATGGTCTGCGTGCCTAGCTTGAGCCAATATGCTCGTCCAGGCACCATCGGCTCGTCCGCCATCCAGACGAGATTGGCTTCGAACTGGTCGGCGTTTTGCGGTGGGTCGTCGGCCAGCGCGATAACATCGCCGCGTGAGCAATCGACCTCGTCGGCGAGGCACAAGGTTACGGATTGTCCTGCAACAGCTTCGTCGAGATCGCCATCGAAGGTGACGATGCGCGACACGGTCGATGTTTTGCCGCTCGGCAGTATCCGCACCGCGTCGCCTTTGTGAACGACGCCGCTGGCGATCTGCCCGGCAAAGCCACGAAAATCTAGATTGGGGCGATTGATCCATTGAACCGCCAGGCGAAAGGGCTTTTGCTGGTCGCTTATGATATCGAGTTCGACGTTTTCGAGTAGTTCGATCAGCGGTTTGCCCTTGTACCACGGCGTGTTGGGCGACGATGTCGTGATGTTGTCGCCCTTGAACCCCGAAATCGGGATTGCGGTGAATTCGGCAATCCCGATGTCGCGCGCGAAACAGCGGTAATCCTCGACAATGGCATCGTAACGCAGCACATCATAATCGACGAGGTCCATCTTGTTGACCGCTAACATTATATTCTTGATGCCGATCAGATGCGCCAGATAGCTGTGTCGCCGCGTTTGTTTGAGAACGCCCTTTCGCGCATCTATCAAGATGACGGCAAGGTCAGCGGTGGACGCGCCTGTAACCATGTTGCGGGTATATTGTTCGTGTCCCGGCGTGTCGGCAACGATGAACTTGCGCTTTTCGGTAGTGAAGAATCGGTAGGCGACATCGATCGTAATGCCCTGTTCGCGCTCGGCAGCAAGCCCATCGACTAGCAGCGCGAAATCGATATCCTGCCCTTGCGTGCCAACCCGCTTGCTGTCTGCTTCAAGCGCGGCAAGCTGATCTTCAAAAATCATCTTAGAATCGTAGAGTAACCTACCGATTAAAGTCGACTTTCCGTCATCCACAGACCCGCATGTGATGAACCGCAATAGCGATTTGTGATGGTTGCTTTCAAGATACGCGTCGATGTCGGACGCGATCAAAGCATCAGTTTCGTAGACGGAGGACATCAGAAATAACCCTCCTGCTTCTTCTTTTCCATGCTTGCGGCTTGATCGTGATCGATTACCCGACCTTGACGTTCAGACGTCGTAGTAAGCAGCATTTCCTGAATAACTTGCGGCAGGTTTTTCGCTTCGCTCTCGACAGCGCCGGTCAGCGGAAAGCAACCCAGAGTCCGGAAGCGGATCGACCGTTCGGTGATTTGAGGCACGTAGCCGAGAACTTTTTCTATACGATCAAGGTCGTCCGCCATGAACAGCCCTCCGTCCCATTCATAGGTAGGGCGTGGTGCACTGAAATAGAGGGGGACGATAGGGATGTTTTCAAGGTGTATATATTGCCAGATGTCCAGTTCGGTCCAGTTAGAGATCGGGAAAACCCGAATGCTTTCTCCCTTGGCCTTGCGCGCGTTGTAAAGGTTCCACAATTCGGGCCGCTGGTTTTTAGGGTCCCAGCGGTGATTTGCCGACCGGAAGCTGAAAACTCGTTCTTTCGCTCTGCTCTTTTCTTCGTCACGCCGCGCACCGCCAAACGCCGCGTCGAAGCCATAATGATCGAGCGCCTGTTTGAGCCCCTCGGTCTTCCACATGTCAGTATGCAGGCCGCCATGGTCGAACGGATTTATTCCCCGCGCAACGGCCTCGGGGTTCTGCCACACAAGCAACTCCATCCCCGCGTCCTGCGCGGATTTCTCGCGCATATGGTACATCGCGCTGAATTTCCAGGTGGTATCGACGTGAAGAAGGGGGAAGGGCGGCGGCGCGGGGTAAAAGGCTTTTTTGGCAAGATGCAGCATCACCGCGCTATCCTTGCCGATGCTATACAGCATCACCGGGCGATCGGCTTCGGCCACGACTTCGCGCATGATATGGATGCTTTCGGCCTCGAGCCGCTGCAAATGGGTCAGATTGCGGGACATGTCGCGCTATTTACGCATAGTTTGGGAGGTCGCAACAAGCAAAGGCTTGGCACCGTTCAACTTCTGCTTTGGCGTAACGCTATCGGCCGACGCTCGAATAGGCAAAACCAGCAGCCTCTGCCTCGCCAGCGCGATAGATGTTGCGCAGGTCGATAAGCGCATTGCCCTTCATCGCAGCCCGCAGCTTTTCAAGGTCGAGCGCGCGGTAGGCATCCCATTCAGTGACGAGTGCGACTGCATCGGCACCGCTGGCGGCGTCGTAAGCACTGTTAGCCATTACCACTTCCGGCAAGATTTTGGCGGCTTCTTCCATGCCTTCCGGATCGTGTGCATAGACCTCCGCGCCCGCATCGAGCAGTGTTTGGACGATAGCAATCGAAGGTGCATCGCGCATATCGTCGGTGTTTGGTTTAAAGGTAAGCCCTAGTAGTGCGACTTTCTTTCCGCGCGCATCGCCGCCCAAAGCGTTGACAATCTTGCGTCCCATAGCGCGTTTGCGAAGATCATTGGCCTGCACGACCGCTTCGACGATACGGACCGGCGTTTCGTTATCCTGCGCGGTTTTGAGTAATGCCAATGTGTCCTTGGGAAAACAGCTGCCGCCATAGCCCGGGCCTGCATGCAGGAATTTAGACCCGATGCGGTTATCTAGGCCGATACCCCGCGACACATCCTGCACGTTCGCGCCAAGTTTTTCGCAGAGATCTGCCATTTCGTTAATGAAAGTAATCTTGGTCGCAAGGAACGCGTTGGCAGCATATTTGATCAACTCGGACGAACGGCGGCTGGTGAATAGCATGGGTGATTCGTTCAGGAATAGAGGGCGATAGACTGCTCGCATCACATCGCGGGCCCATTCGTCATCGCTGCCGACGACGATCCGGTCAGGTCGCTTGAAATCGCCAATCGCCGCGCCTTCACGCAAGAATTCCGGGTTGGACACAACGGCAAATTCTAGGTCTGGATTGCTCTCGCGGATAATCCGTTCGACTTCGTCGCCGGTGCCAACGGGAACCGTCGACTTGGTAACCACCACCGTTTTTGGGTCGATAGCCCCTGCCAGTTCTTCTGCTGCTGCATAGACATAGCTCAGGTCGGCATGGCCATCGCCACGGCGTGAAGGTGTTCCGACCGCGATGAAAACCGCGTCACAGCCTTTGACGGATAATGCTAAGTCGATTGAGAACGACAAACGCCCAGCATCGACATTGCTCTTTACCAGCGCGTCGAGCCCTGGCTCGTAAATCGGCATTATATTCGCGTTCAAACGATCAATCTTGCTCGCATCCTTGTCGACGCACACAACGTCATGGCCAAAGTCAGCAAAACAGGCACCGGAGACAAGGCCAACATAGCCCGAACCGATCATTGCGATTTTCATTATTGTCGACCTCTTGAACGATTTCCAAACGGCGTATTAGGCAAAAACACAAAAGCTAACAAGGAATATGCCCAACGAATGACTATTCGGAGTCTTGCAGAAAAATGCTATTTTTTGTTTTCGCTGCCAAGTGCGGTTGACTGTCAGCGGCTGCTGCGACGCGGTCTGACAATGCAGTAGGAATACAAAGTGGGTTCGTATTCGAATGGGTGCTGTCAGGCATGAGGTCTCAGCTTCAACGTGAAAATTTCAAAACGTAATGTCAACTTGCCAGCCGCAACTCGGGCGCTCGAGCCGGTAATTGCGGCTGGTCGTACCATATGCCGCGGACGTCATACACCAGCTTTCCGGACCGTTCGGCCAAGGGGATTGCCTTGAAGGCATCGTGGTCGACCAGAGTGATCAGGATATCGCAATCCAGCAACGCGGTGTCGATATCGATCAAGTGCGCGCCGGTGCCGTCAAATTCCTTCGGCAGCGTCGCGGCATATGGCTCAACGATGTTGATCCTGCCGCCGAAACGGCCTGCGAGTTCAGCGGCCACTTTCATCGCCGGACTTTCGCGAAAATCGTCGATATTTGCCTTGAACGCCAGACCCATGCAGCCGACTTTCTTATGCGGATTTGCCGATATGATGGCGGCGGCGCGGGCGATGACATGGTCGATCTTGCCGTCGTTGACGTTGCGGGCGGTGCGGATCAGTTGGCTTTGCTCGGGTGCGCCATGAACGATGAACCATGGGTCGACGGCTATACAGTGACCGCCGACGCCCGGTCCCGGTTGCAATATGTTAACACGAGGGTGACGATTGGCGAGGCGGATGACCTCCCACACATCAAGGCCCATATGGTCGGCAACGATCGAAAGCTCGTTGGCAAAGGCGATGTTGACGTCGCGGAATGCGTTTTCGACGAGCTTGGTCATTTCCGCCGAGCGTGCGTCGGTGGTGATGCACTCGCCGCGAACGAAGCGCTTGTAAAATGTCAGCGCTTTGCGGGCGCAACGCGGGGTGATGCCGCCGATCGAGCGGTCGTTGTTGGTCAACTCTTCGAGTATCCGGCCAGGCAAGACGCGTTCGGGGCAATAGGCTATCGAAACATCGGGAGTTTCGGCGGCGATGCCGGGCATTTTCAGATCGGGGCGCAGCGTTGCAATGAGATTGCACACCTGATCGGTGGTTCCTACCGGTGAGGTCGATTCAACGATGATCGTATCCCCCGATTTCAGCACCGCTGCAATGTTGGTGGCGGCGCTCAGGACATAGGTGATGTCTGGCGCGTGCTCGTCGTCAAACGGGGTCGGCACGGCAATCACAAAGACATCGGAAGGCTCGACCATCATCGAGGCGCGCAGCATTTTGCGCGCAACTACACCCTGAACCAGCCCGTCAAGATCGACCTCCTCGATGTGGATTTCGCCGCGGTTTATGGTTTCAACGACATCGTAATTGACGTCCACGCCTAGCACCCTGCAACCCGAACGCGCAATTACTGCTGCTGTGGGAAGGCCGATATAACCCAGCCCGACCACGCAAACGTCAGGTTTTTTGTCGACTAGCATTCCAAATGATCTCCGCTATGCGCTGGCTCGCTTTGCCGTCCCCGAAAGGATTGTACGCGCGGGCCATCGCCGAATAGGCAGCATCATCGTCTAAAAGCGTGAATATTTCGGAAATTATGCGGACTTTGTCGGTGCCAATCAGCTTTGCTGTGCCAGCAGTCACGCCTTCGGGGCGTTCGGTGGTGTCGCGCATCACGAGCACGGGCTTGCCAAGGGCAGGCGCCTCCTCTTGAACACCCCCACTATCGGTGAGCATGATGTGGCTGATCAACAGCAATCGTGCGAAATGCGGATAATCGAGAGGCTCTATCATTGCGACATTTGGCAAATTCCCCAATTCCTTGTCCATTACGGCACGGACATTGGGGTTCATGTGAACCGGGAAAATACAGGCGACGTCGTCGCGCGTGGCGATTACCCTAATCGCACCTGCGATGTTTTCCATACCGTCCCCGAAATTTTCGCGCCGGTGGGTGGTGATACCGATGATTTTCTTGCCTGCAAAGCGGGCTTCGATGTCTTTCAGGCCAGCCGCCATCTCGGGGCGGTGCGAGATTTGGTCGGTTACCCAATGCAGGGCATCTATGACGGTATTGCCGGTGACGAACACCCGATTTTCAGGAACAGCTTCGGCTTTTAACGCAGCTGCCGAAACATCGGTCGGGGCAAAATGCTGGTCCGCAATTGTCCCGATAATCTTGCGGTTCACTTCTTCGGGCCATGGCTGGTAGATATTGTGGCTGCGCAAGCCTGCCTCGACATGGCTGACCGGGATTTTGCGGTAATAAGCCGCGAGCGCGCCAACCATGGCGGTCGCAGTGTCTCCCTGCACGACAACCCGATCGGGTTTGGCACGGTCGAGCACACCGCCGATGCCTTCCAAAAGCCGCGCGGTGATCGCGTCGAGCGACTGGCCGGGTTGCATCAGATCGAGGTCATGATCGGGGATAATGCCGCTGATGGATAGCACTTGGTCGAGCATTTCGCGGTGCTGTGCGCTTACCAATACTTCACAAGCTATCTTGGCTTGTGACTTTAAAGCATTGATAACTGGAAATAGCTTGATAGCCTCGGGCCGCGTCCCGAAAATGACCATGACTTTATACATCGAAATCCGTTCCTGCGGCAGCGACTCTTGGGACGAGGCGGAAGATAAGTCCTAGAGGTTAAAAAGTCACAAAATCATGATGATAAATTCGCCAAAGCCGCTTTGTGCGATCCGAAATTCATGGCGCATCCGGTAATGAACGAATCGATCTTTGCCATGTCGGCGAGCGCGAGCCCATCGGTTGACGCAGTGAGCTTGTAATCTGGCGGGAAAGTGCCGTAACCTGCCAGCAGGCAGTGCCAAGATAGAGAACTATAAAATTTGCCGATATCGAGCCGAGCGATTGCTTCGGCCAAATCGGCACCGGTAAACCAGACAGTTATAATTTCCCTCAGATTGTCTGAAAGCAAATTGTTTGTGGCATTGTCGCGCCAATACTGACTGTCGCTGCGCTGGTTCATCCGGTAATGCGCGACGATATAGTCGCGAATGCCGTCATAACGTCGCGCGATTTTCTGGTTGAACTCATCGGCATGTAAGGCCGACATACCGCCCTGCTCATAAGCGTCGATAAAGCCCTCGACCGTCGACTGAACGATATGCAGCGCGGTTGCCTCAAGCGGCTCGATAAAGCCCTGCGACAGGCCGACTGCGAGGCAGTTTTTAGTCCAGGTGCGCTCGACCCTACCCACATTCATTTGCAGATGTCGCGCTTCGACATCGGCGTCAAGAAGCCCAAGATGTGCGCGCAGTTCGGTTTCGGCAGCGTCGGGGTCTATATATCTGGAAGAATAGACGTACCCGTTGCCCGCGCGTCCGGTAAGCGGGATTTTCCATGCCCATCCGGCTGAAAGTGCCGTTGCACGCGTTTCACTGCGTATATCGCCTTCGTCATTTGGCGTGGGCATCGCGACGGCGCGATCATTGAACAGGTTTTCGGCAAAAGGGCGGAAGGGTTCGGCCAACGCTTTTTGCATAATAGTACTGCGAAAGCCGCTGCAGTCGATAAAAAAATCTCCAGTAATCAGTTCGTTATCGTTTACTCTCAAGGCGCTGACTGCGCCTTTTTCATCGAGCAACACTTCGCTAACGGTGCGTTCGAAATGGACCACGCCCAGTTTATCCAACGCATGTTCGCGCAGCGTCTTGCCGACGAGCACCGCATCGAAATGATAGCCATAACCAATCTCGAATGGAAAACTGGGGGGCGTAATCGGCGCCCGGCTCTCTGCTGCAATTCTTGCTGGCAGGAAAAACCGGTCGGGATGCGCCCACACATCGCGTCCCGTGCGTCGTGCGCGTGTTCGGTACGCGAATTGATGCTCGGTAAAGCCGTCGAGTTCTGTATGAAACGGGTGGAAATAGCTCTCAAACCCAGGCCGTTCTGACCAGCCATGAAAGCTGATCCCTGCCTTGTAGGTCGCATTGCATCTCGGCATCCATTCTGATTCCCCTATGCCGAGCGTTTCGAAAAAAACCTTCAACTGCGGTGTCGAACCTTCGCCGACGCCGATTATGCCGATATCGGGGGATTCGACTACCGTGACCTTATGTTTTGGCCATTGTTTGGCAATCAGGCACGCCGCCATCCAGCCCGCTGTGCCGCCGCCCAAGATGACGAAATGATGCTGCTCACTGACCATTAACGGCGCTGTAGCATCCAACCGAAGATATCGTCCATCCGTGCCGCCCAGGCATTTTCCTCATGAGGTGTGCCTTTGTAAACCCGGCTCGAAAAATCGCGACCCTCGCGCCAGCCATTGGCGACCAAAGCCGCGTTGAGGTTTTCCTGATATGGCTGGTAAAACGCATCGAGCGTTTCGGTGCCATGGTCGAACCATATGCGGCGGCCTTGAGGTTTGCCGAGTTCCTGCTTTACATAGCCTCGCCACGCAGAAAAAATGTCTTTGCGTTCTTCATCGGACCAATTGGGATTGCCGAGAGGCAGATGAGTCGAAACCGCACCTGCTGTTCCAAAAACCTTCGGATATCTGGTGATCGCGTAGAGGGAAATCAGCCCGCCCATGCTTGAACCGGCAATAGCGGTATGCTTTCGATCCCGGCGGGTCCGATATTCCCGGTCGATTTTTGGTTTCAGCTCCTCGACGATGAATTTCAGATATTCGTCCGAGATAATCGGCTTGCCGTTACCCTGCGATGCGAGCTTGTCGCGCACAGCAGGTGAGAGCAAATCCGCCATCATGCGAGGAAAATATTGCCGTCCGCGATCCTCGCCGGGCTGGTCGATGCCAACGATGATGAAGGGTTTGACCTTGCCCGCCGCGATCAGCCGGAGTGCCGATTTGTCGGCAGCCCAGACCTTGTTGAAATTCGATCTTTTCGGATCGAAAAGATTCTGGCCGTCGTGCATATAGACGACACCGTAGCGCTGTTTGCTGGCGTCATAGCCCGGGGGGAGCCAGATCACGACTTTGGTTGGCGCAATATGCTTCGATTGCAGCGCCCCCAGATCGACAAAACGTCCTTGATCCTGCGCTGACGCCTTGAACGGGAGCAGCGCGAGCAATGCCGCTGCGCCCGAAGCAGCAATCAGGCGACGCCGGTCGATCATTTGCCGGGAACCAGCCGGATTGCGAAGCCACCGCCGGGCGCCATGCGCATCGTAAGGCTGTCGGCAGAGGTCAACGCCCTGCTTTCGATTGCGATCGAATGGCGTTTCTCGGTGCGATAATCGGCATCGTCGCCGTCACGGTAGATTTCAGCCTTGTATTTCTTACCCGACGTCAAGAAATCGAGTTTGAATGTTACTGTCCGCGCCTCTTCATCACCGACGCCGCCAATGTACCAGCCTTCGCCGTTGCGCTCCTTGCGCGCGATGGTAACAAAATCGCCGATTTCACCGTTCAATACTTTGGTGTCCTGCCAATCGGTTGGCACATCGCGAATGAACTTCATCTCCGCCGGATACTTGGCGTAATTTTCCGGCGTGTCGGCTACCATCACCACCGGCGAATAGATTACCACATAGAGGGCAAGCTGCTTGGCTATAGTCGAGAGGATATCACTATCCTTCTCACCCTTCAGGCTCAATATGCCCGGCGTGAAGTCCATCGGGCCTTCAAGCATGCGGGTGAATACGATATTTGCTTCATGCTCGGGCGGGTTCTTGCCGCCCCAGCTATTATATTCCATCCCGCGCATGCCCTCGCGCGCGACCCAGTTAGGGTAAGTTCGGTGTAGGCCGGTGCCCTTCACGGGTTCGTGGCTGTCGATTCCAATTTTGTATTCCGCAGCCTTCTCGACGACGCGCAGTTGGTGGTTCACCATCCACTGACCCTGATGCCACTCGCGGTATTTCTTGCCGTCGGGATCGTCGCGTTCCATCTGCCCCGCGTCGGTCACATAGCCGGTCTTGACTACCATATAATTGCGGTCGGCGGCGAATTTGAACGCCTTGTCAAACTGCTTCTCATAATGGCTGGCGGCACCGCCGGTTTCATGATGGCCGATAAGACGCACACCTTTTTTCTTGCCATAAGCCACCAGCATATCGGCGTCGAAATCCTCGGTCGGCTGGGCAAAATCCATGTCATAGCCGTTACCGAACCAATCCCCGTCCCAGCCGACATTCCACCCCTCGACCAGCAGATGTGGGATTTTGTTTTCGGAAGCGAAGTCGATGTAGCGTTTCACATTTGCGTTTGTTGCGCCGTGTTTCGGACCGCGCGCCCAGCTCCATTCTCCCTTGATCATGTTCCACCAGACGCCTGCAAATTTGCCGGGCTTGATCCAGCTTACGTCTCCCAATTTGTTAGGTTCGTTGAGGTTGAGCATCAGATGGCTGTGATATACGCCGGCCGCATCGTCGGCGATGATCAGCGTGCGCCAAGGCGTCATCCACGCGCCCTTTTTCTGCACTTTAGGTTCGCCCGCTCCTGGATGGAGCGCGGCCCGCAGGGTATTGCCCTCGGTTCTGGCGACGGCCATGCCTGAATAGTCTACAAGCGCCGCTTCATGCAGCGCAACATGCGTGCCATCGGTTAGCTTGATCGTAATCGGCGTATCGGCGTTGGCAACGGCAGACAGCGGCGTCTTGTTGTAGAGATATTCCTCGCGATTCCACAAGAAGGCAGGCTTCCACCAAGCCGTGCCATCGCTGGCAAAAGCAAACTCCGTCAACTCTTCGGCAATGTTGGTATTTGCCAAGTTCGGCTGTTCGGGAAATTCATAGCGAAAGCCGACGCCGTCTTCGTAAAGCCGGAAAGTAACGGTGAACACGCGTGCGAGTGCGGTGCTTTCTTTCAGATGCACCTTGAGTTCGCGGTAACGGTTGCGGATGCTTTTCCATTCGCCCCATGGCTGAGTCCATGTTTCGTCGAAGTCGCGTGTTTCCTGACCCGTGACTGTCAGGCGACGGTCGATTTTTACGGCATCGGTCAGCAGAAATCCGAGCTTAGACGGCGCCAATATCGGTTTGCCTTTTCGCGTAACCGCATAAGCGGCGCGGCCGTCGCCGTCGACGGATACAGCAACGCTTACCGTGCCATCCGGCGAGGAAGCGGTAGCAACCGGCTGTGCGTTGGCGGAAACCGCAGCGAGCAAAGCACCGCCAAGCGCAATAACCGGATAACTGATTTTCTTGCTACCCATCTTGCGGCTCCTTAAGCGATTTTTTCAATAATTTTTGCGGCATAGGCAGGAAGCGAAGCCGCGCTTGCATCGTTCACCGACTTGACCAGGCGCCATCGGTCGGGCTGCGCAGGACTCCAGTCGAGGTCGGTACCACCCATATTGAATGCGCAGATCAGATGTTGGCCGACGCTGCGCCGTTCGAACACCAACAGGTCGCCTTGCGCCTCGATTATGTACAAATCGCCGACCAGCATCGCTTCGTTGGCGTTGCGAAAGGCAACCAGTTCGCGGGTGAGCGCTAGCATCGAATCAGGGTCGGCGTCTTCAACATCGACCGCCATTGCTTTGTGATCCGGCCCAAGCGGAAGCCAAGGTTCGGCATCGCTGAATCCGCAATGTCGAGCATCCGCCGTCCAAGGCATCGGTGTCCGCGTGCCATCTCGGCTAAGTGTCAACGGCCAGTTGGCGATTGCTTCGGGGTCCTGCAATTTCTCGAACGGAATTTCGACTTGGGTAAGCCCAAGTTCTTCACCCTGCCAAAGAATGACATTGCCGCGCAGCGAAACGAACAGCAGCATCACCATTCGTGCATAGGCGTCGCGAACATCCTCGGGTGCCCAGCGGCTGATCCAGCGAGGGGCGTCATGGTTGGAGAACGCCCATGACGGCCAGCCGATGCCATCGCTGTCGGGCCATGCTTCGAGCGCTTCGCGGACGAGCGCCGGGGTCAGCTGCTCGGCATAGAGAAAGTTAAAACCATAGGCGCTGTTGAAATGCGTTTCGCCAGCGGTGAATGCCTTCATTTCGCGGTCCGGATCGGGCCCGCCAATTTCGGCAACGGTAAAGCGCCCATCATAGCTGTCGGTGAGCGCGCGGACACGTTCGATAAAGGCCGGTATATCGGGATGCGACTGGTTATGTACCTTCAACTGGAAATCGAACGGTCGCGTGCGAAGCCCGTTTCCGGCCGGTGCAGGAGGGTTGTCCTTCAATTCCGGGTCGTGCATCGCAAAGTTGATCGCATCGACGCGAAACCCATCAACGCCGCGGTCGAGCCAGAATTTGGCTACACCCAGCAAAGCATCTTGAACTGCCGGATTGTGGACATTCAACTGCGGCTGGCTGCTCAGGAAATTGTGCATATAATATTGGCGGCGGCGCGCGTCCCATGTCCAAGCAGGGCCACCGAACACCGATTGCCAGTTATTGGGCGGTGTGCCGTCCGCTTTGGCATCGGCCCAGACGTACCAGTCGGCTTTTATGTCGTCGCGCGATGTCCGACTTGTCGCAAACCATTCATGCAGGTCCGAGGTGTGCGAATAAACCTGGTCGATCAGGATTTTGAGGCCGAGTGAGTGCGCCTTAGAAATCAGCGCGTCGAAATCGGCGAGCGTGCCAAAGATCGGATCGACATCGCAATAATCGGCGACGTCATAACCAAAATCCTTCATCGGCGAAGTGAAAAAGGGCGACAGCCAGACCGCATCGACTCCCAGTGAGGCGATATAATCCAGCTTACCGGTAATTCCCGGCAAATCGCCGATGCCGTCGCTGTTGGAATCGGCAAAGCTGCGCGGATAGACCTGGTAAATGGTCGCGCCGCGCCACCACGGGCGGTCAGCTATTGTTCGGGGCAATGATTTTTGTATTTCACTCATTTTGCGGCGCAGATGACATAATCGAGAGGTTGAAGGGTGACGGCAGCCGACCCCGGCGCGTTCAGATTGGGGCAGGTCCCATGGATCTGCGAAAATCCTGCTGTGCTTGGGCTAAGTTCGAAATTGCCGGTAACGGGTTCGTTGCTGGTATTGGCGATAATCACAACCTCTTCACCGCTGGTTTCGTCGATCCGACTGAAGGCAAACAAGCCAGGCTTTTCGCCATGGTTTCGAACGATTGTCTTTCCGCGTCGTAATGCGGAGGATGCTAGGCGGATTTTCGACAGCATTGCAATTTGCCGGTAAATCGGATGATCCTGTGCAAAATTATCCTGCGCGTGTGTGTTATCGGTGCCGATGAGATCATTGTCGAGATAGAGTTTCACCTTTGAGGCAAACAGCGTCTCGCGCGTGTCCTGATCGCCGCCATCGCTGACAAAGCCTTGCTCATCGCCCGAATAAATGGTGGGTACTCCACGCATCGTGAACATCAATGCATGCGCAAGCAGCGTCCGTTTCAACAATTCGTCCTGACTGATATCAGGCATCCTGCGGCGAAGATTGGTCGTGAAGCGGGCGATGTCGTGATTTCCGAGAAATGTCGGCATCCGTTTTGCCGAAGACGGACCGTCTCGGTAAAGAACATCATTGGCCATCAACCGGCTCAAAGCCTCGGGACCATTTTTGCCGCTCAGCGCTTCCACTACCGCCCATGTGAAGGCGAAATCGAGCGTGTCATATTGGTCGGTGCGATTATACCGCGCGAGCGTTGCGGTGTCGGTGCCGTCGACCATCACTTCGGCAAAGATGTGGAAATTAGGAATGCCGCGTTTCTTGGCGCGTTCGTACATGGCAGGGACGAAAGCCTGCCAGAATTCGGAATTGACGTGCTTGGACGTGTCGATGCGAAAACCGTCAATGCCGAAATCGTCGATCCATTTGCCGAAAACATCGATAAAGCCGCGAACGACACGCAGATTTTCGGCGGCGACATCATCCAGACCGACAAAATCACCGTAAACGACGCTCTCGCCCTTCCAGTAAGAATTGCCACGATTGTGATAATAACGAATGTCGTTCAGCCATACTGGAACCTTGATACTTTCCTCGTCCTTCGGGACAAAGGGTTGATAGGCAAAATTCATGTCGGTCAGCTTAGCGAAATTCTCGTCGGTCTGGACGCTGTCGCCCGCAAAACCAGGGTTGATAGGCGCACCCTTGACGCCGCCTGCGCGCGAGTAGGGATAATCCGCGATGCTGCGATAGGCGCAATCGCCGGGGCAATCGCGATATTGGATGACATCGGCCGTGTGATTCACGACGATATCCATATACACTTTCATGTCCCGATTATGTGCTGCATCGACAAACGCCTTAAATTCGGCGTTGGTGCCGAAATGCGGATCGACGCTGGTGAAATCGGTAATCCAATAGCCGTGATATCCGGCGCTTTCCTGGCCAGGCCCACCCTGAACCGCCTTGTTCTTGAAAATCGGTGCAAACCAGATGGCGGTCACGCCCATCGACTGGATATAATCGAGTTTCTGGGTCAGCCCTTTCAAGTCGCCGCCTTGGTAAAAGCCCTTATGGGTCGGATCGAACCCATGTTTCAGCCGGTCGCCCTTGATACCACCGGTGTCGTTTTTCGGGTCGCCGTTGGCGAAACGATCGGGGAGGACAAAGTAGATGACTTCGTCTTCCGGCAGGCGGTCACGATAGGATTGGGCGACTGCCGGTGTCGCCAGCGTCAGCGCGATCAGGCTAGCTAGCAATTTCGCTTTCATGGCAGGGCCTTTTTCATTTCGGGGGGAGGTGCCAGGCAGTTGGCGGCGATATAATCCTGGTGCAGTGGCATTTGTGATGCGACGTGCGCCGCATGTTTGTGCGATACGGCAATGAATTCGGCAAGCTGATCGGGCGTAAGTTGGTCGGCGAGGGGGTGATAGCCTTCGGGCCGCAATCCTTGCCCCCACATTACCTGAAGCCAACCAAGTTCGGTAAACAGTTCCTCGTTGAACCGAACGATGCGGCCATTGGTTTTGAACAGATCGATCTTCGCGGCGAG
The DNA here is from genome assembly GCA_031400695.1 of Sphingomonadales bacterium. Lineage (GTDB taxonomy): Bacteria > Pseudomonadota > Alphaproteobacteria > Sphingomonadales > Sphingomonadaceae > Sphingorhabdus_B. Next base: position 166,186 of record JANNQI010000046.1, read on the forward strand.
GCTGTCAGGTATCATCATTTCGCGGCACTGTTTCCAAAACTCACCCGGGCGGCGGTTGGCTTTATAGTGCAGGATGATAAAATCGCGGACCGAGTTGAACTCGAAATCCATCGCGCGGTTGAAGCCGTCGATATCGGCCTGTTGGAAACCAGCGTTAGGGAAGAAATCGAGCAACTTGGCGATACCAGCCTGGATAAGATGAATACTGGTGGACTCCAGCGGTTCGAGGAAGCCGCTGGAAAGGCCAAGCGCGACGACATTTTTCTTCCAGATTTGCCGCCGCTTGCCGGTGACGAAACGCAATTGGCGCGGTTCGGCGAGCGCTTCGCCGTCAAGGTTCGACATCAATGTGTCGGTTGCATTTGCATCGCTGATGAAGTCGCTGCAATAGACATAGCCATTGCCGGTGCGGTGCTGCAGCGGAATGCGCCATTGCCAGCCTGCTTCGCGCGCCGTCGAGCGCGTATAGGGTGTCAACGGATCGGCGGACGCGCAAGGTACAGCGAGCGCGCGATTGCAGGGGAGGTAGTTCGACCAGTCATCATAGCCGCTCTCAAGCGCTTGTTCGATCAGCAACCCGCGAAAACCCGAGCAGTCGATGAAGAAATCGCCTTTGACCGTCTCACCCGACGCAAGCTTTACGGATTCGACAAAGCCGCTTTCGCCGTCCAGCACGACATCGACAACTTGGCCCTCAGTGCGCGAAACGCCTCGCACTTCCGCAAATTTGCGCAAGAAAACCGCATATAGGCCCGCATCGAAATGATAGGCATAAGCAACGCCGCTGGGCAGCGCGCCTGGTTTTTCGACCGGACGGGCAAATCGATTGTCCGCTGCCGCAAGTGCGGTGGGGGCATGGTCCCACAGCGACGATGCGCCGCCCTGCTGATGATGCCGCAGCCAGTAATGATGAAACGGGAGCAAGCCCAAAGGCCGTCCAACCTGACCAAAAGCGTGAAGGTAACGATGTCCGGGTTCGGTCCAGTCGACAAACTCGATGCCGAGCTTGAACGAACCTTGCGTCGCGCGGATGAATTCGTTTTCGTCGATACCGAGGCTCTGATTGAACAACTGAATTGCGGGAATGGTCGCCTCGCCAACGCCAACAGTGGCGATTTCATCTGACTCGATTAGGCGGATAGAGTACCCCTGACCCAGAAAGCCCACGAAAGCAGCCGCAGCCATCCAGCCCGCCGTGCCTCCACCTACTATCACGATCTGTTTCAGAGCTCTCTCCATGCTCTCCACTTACCGACAAAAAAGGCCCCCGCCACGTCAGGATTTTGTCCTACCGCGGCGGGGGCCTATGATTAGCTCATCAGAACTTGAAGGTGAACCCGGCGAGGAACCGGCGACCGTAAATCTGGTAGTCGATGACCTGGTTACGTGCCGCGCCGACCGAAGCGAAGCGTTCATCGGTTAGGTTCTGGCCTTGGACGTAAACAGACAGACCCTGAAGCGCGCTGCCTTCCTGGAAATCATAGCCGATCTGGCCATCAACAATCAGCTCGGCAAGCGCCGTACGCCGCGTTGGCGACCCGCCGAAGCCTGTGAAATCGCCCAAGAATGTCGAACGATAGCGAACCGAACCGCGTGCGTTGAAGCCCCATTTTTCGAAGAAGGCGGTGCCGTTGGCGACCCATTTCGAATAGCCGGGAATCTGGTCGACGTTGCCAGCCGCATCCTCAATCTTGGTTTTGGTATAGCCAACGCCGCCGGTTACACCAAAACCATCGAGCGCTTCGCTGATATTTACGAAAGGCAGGGTGATAGCGAGTTCGCCGCCGTAAAGTTTACCGCCGCCGGTGTTGAACGATGATTCCAGCCGGCCGATCAATGTCGCAGGCGGTAAGCCTGTAGGCAGCGGGTAGCCAGCAAAATCAAACGGGAAACGTGTACGGTCGATATAGCTCTTCACGTCCTTGTGGAACAGCTGGAGCGAGATTACGCCTGACTGGCCGAAATATTTTTCGAAGTTCAGGTCGAACGCATTGGCACGATATGGCCTAAGCTGCGGGTTGCCGCCATTACCATCGATGAATGGTGCCAAGCCGGTGGGGCTGTCCGCTATCGTATTGTTAATGCCGTATGAGACTGCAACGCGCAGGTCATCCAAGCGCGGACGCTGTATCTGACGCGACGCCGCAAAACGGATAACAAAATCGCTGTCGAAACGCATCGACAGGTTAAGGCTGGGCAAAACATCCCAATAGCTTGCGCTAGCCCGAACCGAACGTGCGACGCCGCCAGCGAACACCGTGCCCGATGAGCCTTGATCGGTGTGAATGGCCTGTACGCCGATATTCCCCGTCAACGTGCCGCTACCCATTTCCTGCTCGATATCAAGCTGCAGATAGGCCGTCATTAGGTCTTCGGTAATGTTATAGGCTTTCGCCGGAATGTCGGGTGAAAGGTTGCGGTTGAGAACAAGCGTGCCGTCAGCAATCAGGTCGCGTGCGTCATAGCTGACGATTGGACCGAGACCGAGATAGCTTAGGTTGGTTGGACGCAGCAGAGCGTCGGTCGGGATCGGAAGCTCGAGGGCACCGCCGCGAAGCCGGACGAGGAATTCGTCTGGCGTCAGGCTCTTCTGCCGGTCGGTGTAGTTTAGCCCGAACTTGACTGCCGAGAAAAAGCCCTCGACTTCCTTCTCAACACCGACGCGATATTGCTTCAGTTCGTCTTCGATGATGCGGTTATTGTAATAGCCGGCTTGTGGCACAACGCCGCCACCCCAACCGAGTGGGTCGGTTAGACGGATGAGAGAAGGATTGCTGTAGTCGAGCGTTGGGTCAAATACCGTGCCCGATGGTCCAGAAGTAAAGCTAATCGTATCGGTTGCGCCAAGTGCTTGGCCGAAGCCGGTGCCCGAATAACTTTCGATGCTCAGCTCGTTACGGTCTGTGCGCGAATAGCCGACGTCGATAAAGGCTTTCCAGCCATCGTCGCCGTCGTATTCGGCATTGTAACCGAACGAATAGAGATCAGCCTTGCGCTGGAAGATATCGTTACGGACAACGCCCTGCACGTTACTGAAAGTTCCAGCATTAACAAAGCCATCGGCTACGGTCGTGCCGGTCGGCCCGGTTGTACCGAACGCGCCAAAGCCAAGCGGCAGTTCAATGCCGCGCTTCGACTGGTCGTCTTCAAAGTTCGAGTAGAAGCCGTCGAAGGTCATGCGGACGGTGTCCGATGCCTGATACTGGAGCGTGCCGTTCAGTCCCAAGCGTTTCAGCTGGGTCGAGGTCACGAACGACTTGGAACCGCCAATTACTGCTGGCGATGCTGCCGTGCCCGACCCCGCATAACCCCAGGCATTAAATTCCTGAAGCTGGTAAGGCTCATCAACATAAGATGCCGACAGCGCGATCCCGATGGTGTCGTCGGCGAACTGGTCGATATAAGTTGCGTTGGCGCGATAACCATATTTCTTCGAACCGGCATTCAATGCGCCCAGATCGGCGTAAGTACCGCGTGCACCGATGGCGAGAACCTGCTTGCCATAATCGAGCGGGCGGACAGTGCGGATGTCGATTGTGCCGACTAGGCCCTGACCGACAAGCGATGCGGTTGGCGATTTATAGACGACGACCTGGCTGACGATTTCCGACGGATATTGGTCGAATTCGACTGCGCGGCTGTCACCGGTGGATGTCTGTTCGCGGCCGTTGAGGACGGTCTGCGAAAAGTCGGGGCCGAAACCGCGGATGGAGATGTTGTTCGAACGACCGTTCAGGCGCTGCGAAGTTACGCCGGGAAGGCGAGCAATCGATTCACCGATCGATGCGTCTGGCAACTTGCCGATGTCTTCTGCCGAAACCGACTCAACGATTTGGTCGTTGTTCTTCTTCTCGTTGACCGCATTCTCAAGCGAAGCGCGGAAACCGGAGACGACGATGGCGTCTTCTTCCTCTTCAGCAGGCGCAGCATCTTGTGCGAAAGCCGGTGCAGCAAATGCCGCAACCATTGCAGTGCCCAGCGCAACGCGGCTGACGCTATGCGCGAAACGGCGCGCAGAATTAAACTGGAACTTGGCCATGATTCACTCCCCTAAATGGCTCCGACCAATTTGGCGGACGGTAACCGGCTACATTGAAGCATCGTGCGCAGGTTCGCCTCGATGCAATTATGACCTATGAAGAATGCGCCTGAAGCGATCGATTAGCTAGAAAACCACATACGTATTCAATTTATGCGTTTGCGGCTGTTGCAGAATTAACACAGTTGCGGCGTAACGCGATTGATGGAGTGGCAACCGATTGCGCTAGACCTGCGCTATGCTAGGCTAGGCGCGGGAGCAGGAAACAACCATGGCGGTCAAGGCCACATCGTTCGATATTGCGCAACTCGCAGGGGTTTCGCAGCCAACCGTGTCGAGAGCCTTGCGCGGCAGCCCGACTGTGTCGGAGCACACAAGGTTGCGGATCGAAGCCATTGCGAAACAGCTCAACTACAAAGTCGACAAGAATGCGTCGAGTTTGCGTTTGCAGGAAACCCGCACCATTGCGCTGCTTTTTTTCGAAGACCCGACGCCGGACGAGACCGGCATCAATCCCTTCTTCCTTTCAATGCTGGGTTCAATTACCCGCACCTGCGCACAACGAGGCTATGACCTATTGATTTCCTTCCAGCAATTGTCGTCGGACTGGCACGTCGATTATGAGGACAGTCGCAAGGCCGACGGCATAATCTTGTTGGGCTATGGCGATTACGAGCTTTACCGCGAGAAACTGGAAAAGCTGGTCGAGCAGGAAACGCACTTTGTCCGCTGGGGCTTCGCGCAGGAAGGCCAACCGGGGACGACCATCGGCTGCGACAATTTTCGCGGTGGATTAGATGCTGCACGACATCTGATGCAGCATGGTCGCAAAAAAATTGCCTTTCTCGGTGATGCCAGCAGCCACTATCCCGAATTTCAGGACCGCTATCGTGGCTCTTGCGAGGCGCAGGGAGGTGAGGGGATTATCGCCGACCCGGCGCTGCAGGTCGATGCGTTGAATGCGCAGGATGCAGGATATGATGCGGCGCAACAGTTGATTGCGCGCGGCGTGCCGTTCGATGCGATCTTTGCCGCAAGCGATACCATCGCCATTGGCGCATTGACGGCGCTACGCGAACAGGGACTCAAGGTGCCCGAAGATTTGGCGATAATCGGCTTTGACGACATTCCTGCGGCTGGCATGACGCATCCGCCGCTCACCACAATCCAGCAGGATTACAAGCGGGCGGGCGAGATATTGGTCGATAGCCTACTCAAACAAATCCGCAATGAACATGCTACAACGGCGGTGCTTCCAGCCAAGCTGATCGTCCGCCAATCCTGCGGCGCGCACTGACTGATTTGCTTCCCCATACGTATGCACGTTGCGACAGCAGGCGTTCTCTGCCAGCCTGATATTCAAGAACATAGCTTTGGAGAGGGCATCTCGTGGAAAAACCGCGTCAGGGATTTTGGGGGCTGTGGAATATCAGCTTCGGCTTTTTCGGTATCCAGATTGGCTTTGCCCTGCAAAACGGCAATATGTCGCGGATATTCCAGGCGCTCGGCACCAGCCTAGATGATTTGCCCGCATTGTGGATTGCTGCGCCGCTGACCGGGTTGTTGGTGCAGCCTTTGATCGGGCATTTCAGCGACCGTACGTGGTTTGGCAGGCTCGGTCGCCGTCGGCCCTATTTCCTTGCTGGCGCAATTTTGGCCGCGCTTTCGCTGATTGCGATGCCGCTTGCCGAGGTGCTGCTGTTTGCGGCCGTCATGCTCTGGGTGCTCGACGCGTCACTTAACATTTCGATGGAACCTTTCCGCGCATTTGTAGGCGATATGCTGCGAAAGGACCAACATACTGCGGGCTATGCAGTGCAGACCGCTTTCATTGGCGCAGGTGCAGTGGTCGGTTCGCTCTTCCCCTATGTGCTCGACGCATGGGGTATAGCGAACGTCGCGCCCGAGGGGCAGATTCCCGATACCGTCAGATACAGCTTCTGGTTCGGCGGTGTAGCACTTTTTGTTGCAGTCATGTGGACCGTGCTCACCACAAAGGAATATAGCCCGGCCGAGATGGCAGCTTTCGATGGCCCGCCCGCTGACAGCGGTGCCACGATCAGGGCACTTGCCGCGCGTTCGGTGGGCGGCGCTGCAATCTGGATCGTGGCGGGCGCGATTGTGACCGCATTGGTGGGATTGGTGGGTCTCGAAAAGGAAGTGTATCTACTCGGTGCGTTGCTCGCGGCCTACGGTATTGCCAGCGCGCTTGCGATTAACCTCGCCAAGTCAGGCCGCGACAATAATGTGCTGTCACACATCGTAGGCGACTTTTCCGGGATGCCGGACATCATGAAAAAACTCGCACTGGCACAGTTTTTCAGCTGGTCGGCGCTTTTTATCATGTGGATTTACACCACGCCTGTGGTCGCACAATATATGTTCGGCTCTGCCGATCCTGCAAGTGCAGCCTATGGCGAGGGCGGCAACTGGGTCGGCACTTTGTTCGCAATCTATAACGGAGTCGCGGCAATGGCAGCGTTGTTCATGTTGCCGACCATGGCGAAGAAAATAGGCAAGGTGAAAACGCACATGATTTGCCTGCTGGCTGGCGCGGCGGGCTATGCGAGCTTTCTGTTCATCCGCGATCCGAACCTGCTGATCCTCTCCGAAATCGGCGTCGGCATTGCTTGGGCGTCGATCCTCGCCATGCCTTATGCGATCCTCGCGTCGAGCCTGCCTCAGAACAAGCTTGGTATCTATATGGGGCTATTCAATGTGTTCATCGTGGTGCCACAATTGCTGGTGGCGACTGTGATGGGTAGCATATTAAAGGCATTTTTCCCGACCGAGCCGATATGGACGATGGCTTTTGCGGCGGTGGTCATGGCGCTGGCCGCGCTTGCGATGCTCCGCGTCAAAGAGGTGTCAGACTGACGGCGCTTCCTGCGCCTTCATTTCGGCTTCCAATTTTCGTGTCACCGCCTCGGGCGAGCCAGTATACTTCGCCAACCGAGAATAGATTATTGGGATCAGAACAAGCGTAATCAGCGTCGCCAGCGTCACGCCGAATACAATAACAACACCGATAGCGCCTCGGGCCGCCCCGCCTGCACCGCTGGCAATTGCTAGCGGGATCGCGCCGAATACGGTCGCGATCGAAGTCATCAGAATTGGGCGCAAACGCCGCGTTGCCGCCTGCTCCACAGCTTCGATGATGTCCTTGCCTTCATCGCGCAACTGGTTGGCGAATTCGACAATCAAAATGCCGTTTTTCGCCGCTAGACCAACAAGCATGACGATCCCGATCTGGCTGTACAGGTTCAGCGTGGTGCCCGTTAGCCACAGTCCGATTAGCCCGCCGCCGACCGCCAAGGGCACCGTGGTGATGATGGTCAACGGGTGAACGAAGCTTTCAAACTGCGCGGCGAGCACGAGATAGACAAGCACGATCGTCAACAGGAAAATTACCACGATGGAGCCGCCGGTTTCCTTGAACGCCTGACTCTCGCCGCGATAGCCGACAGCGAGGATTTCGGGAGATTGTGCCGCTTCGGCTTCGAGGAAGGCGAGTGCCTCGCCCATGGTATAGCCCGGCGCCAATCCCCCAGACAGGGTAATCGCGCGCAGTTTGTTAAAGCGCCCGAGATCACGCGCGCCTGCGGTTTCCGAATATCTGACCAGGTTGGCCAGCGAGACAAGTGAGCTATCGCGGGTGCGAACCTGAATGGCCGCCAGGTTTTCCGGCGATGCGCGGTCCGGCGCATCGGCTTGCACGATAACCCGATATTCCTCGCCCCGGTCGACGTAAGTCGAAACCCGGCGCGATCCGAGCAGCGATTGCAACGCCTGGCTAACGTCGGATACGGAAACCCCGAGGTCGCCGGCACGCGTCGTATCGACTTCGACCTCCATCTGCGGTTTGGATTCCTTGTAATCGGAATCGAGATTGACGATGCCCGGATTGTTGCTGGCGGCCGCCAATATGCGGTCGCGGGCGGTGACGAGCGATTCATAAGTCGAACCTGCGATGACAAAATTCAACGGCTGGCCGCGACCGCGTGCCAAGGAAGACCGAACCGACGCATTTCCGCGGACAGTTGGAATGTCGGCGAGGATTTTGTTGACCTGCGCCACGACTTCATTTGTGGTTTCGGTGCGCTCTTCCCAGGGTTTCAGAAAGACGATGAATGTGCCGTTGTTGAAATCATCGCTTGCGCTAAAACCGCCCGGCGTGCGCTGGATAATCGAACGAACGGTTCCTTTTTCCAGTAAGCCCAATACGGGCTTCGAGGCATCGAGCATATACTTGTCCATCGCCGCAAAGCCGGTGCCTTCGGCCGCGGAAATACTGGCATTGAGGATGCCGACATCCTCCGCCGGTGCCAGTTCGGAGTCGAGGAACGTGAACCCGAAAACAGCAATTCCCAAAAATGCCGCGACCCCCAACAAAGCAAAAGCCGGTTTGGCAATAACCCGTGTGACAAGACTGCTATATGAGCTTTCGATTCGGCCAAAGCGGTCATCAACCCATTTGGCCAGCCTGCCACGCTCTTCATGGCGCAGTAATTTCGAGCAAAGCATCGGGGCAAGGCTAAGCGCGACAAAACCCGAAAAAGCGATTGCCGCTATCATTGCGCCCGCAAGCTCGCGGAACAGCAGTCCGGTTTGACCCGCCAGAAACATCACTGGCACAAACACCGCGCAAACGACGACAGTGGTTGAGATAACTGCAAACGCTACTTGCCGCGTCCCTTGAACGGCAGCAACAAGTGGAGGCTCGCCTCGCTCTATGCGGTGATAGACATTCTCAAGGACGACGATTGCGTCATCGACGACAAGTCCAATGGCTAGGACCATTGCGAGCAATGTCAGCAGGTTGATGGAAAATCCGAGCAACCAAAGAACTGCAAAAGTTGCCAGCAGACAAATCGGCACGGTTATTGCCGGAATAATCGTTGCCCGCCAGCTCCCCAAAAATAGGAAAATAACCAAAACAACGAGCACCGCAGCCTCAGCCAGCGTCACCCAAACACCATCGATCGCCTTACTGATGAACTGTGAATCGTCGGACCCGACAGCAAGGGTCATGCCTTGCGGCAAGGTTGACTTGATCTCCTCCGCGAGTTGCTTCGCAGCATCGGCAACCGCCAGAGTGTTAGCCCCCGACTGGCGAACTATGCCCATTCCAAGCGCCGAATTGCCGTTCAGCCGGAACGCCGAATAAGGGTTTTCTGCTCCGGTCTCGACCCGCGCAATGTCGCCTAGCCGAACCAGATATCCGTCGGTGCCGCGCGACACCACCAGTTGTCGGAACTGTTCGACGTCGGCAAAGGCCCGGGTGACGCGCAAGGTTATATTCTGGTCGGCAGATTCAAGGCGACCCGCGGGCAGTTCGACATTCTGTACGCGCAGGGCATTTTCGATATCGGCGGGTGTCAGGCCGAAGGCAGCCAGACGGTCCGGCTGAAGCCAGATCCGCATCGATGGGCGCGCCTCGCCTCCGACAAATACGCGTGCCACGCCATCGATTGCGGAGAAACGATCGACAAGATTGCGGTCGACATAATCGCTGAGTTCAAGCCGCGACCAGCCAGGTTTGGATACAACCAGAAACAGGATGGGCGATGAATCGGCGTCGACCTTGCGCACTTCGGGCGCGAGAACTTCTTCGGGCAAATCGTCCAGCGCGCCACCGACGCGGTCACGGACATCGTTCGCCGCGCTGTCTACCGTGCGGCCCGGCGCAAATTCGATGGTGATCGAGGATTGTCCGTCGCGCGACCGAGAGGTGAGTGTTTGGATACCCTCAATGCCCGCAAGAGCGTTTTCCAGAACTTGGGTCACGCGTGTTTCGACCACTGTGGCGGCCGCGCCGGTATAAGTCGTGTCGACCGAGACAATCGGCGGTTCTGTATCGGGATATTCTCGAACCGGAAGGCTGAAGTAACCGACAATGCCTACCAGTACCATCAGGATCGCCAGCACCGCAGCGAACACCGGACGGCGGACAGAAATGTCGGATAACGTCATAAGACTATATCAACGCCCCGACTTTGCGGCAGCGTCTGGCGCATCCGCCTTTTTGGTTCGGGCCTGCGCACCATCGGATAACTTAACGACGCCTTCCGTTACGATCCGGTCGCCGACCTTCAGTCCTTCAAGTATTTCCACCAAATTGCCATCGCGCGCGCCGGTTTTTACCGGAACACGCTTCGCTTTCTGTTTCGTATCGAGCGTATAAACGAAACTCGTGTCGCCCTCTCGAACCAGCGCCAGTTCGGGCACCGCAAACGCGGTCCGGGGATTTGAAGATATTGTAACGGTCATCAGCATGCCCGGTTTCAGCATCCCGCCGCGATTGGGAATGACTGCGCGCAGCGTCGCGGTCCGTGTCTGGACATTGACCACTGGATCAATTGCCTCGATTCGCCCGGAGAACATCGCCTCAGGATAAGCAGCGGCCTTCGCAGTGATGGTCTGCCCACGGCTGACATTGGCCAGCATCGTTTCGGGGATTGAGAAGTCGAGTTTGATGGAGCGCAGGTCGCTGACCGTCGCAATCTCGTCGCCTGCGCTGACGACGGCGCCGACCGAAATGCGCCGCAATGATACCTGTCCCGAAAACGGCGCGCGGACCACGCGGTCGCCGACCGATGCGCCTGCTTCATTGGCTGCCGCGCGTGCGGACGCCGCATTTGCCGTTTCGGCCTCAAGCGCGGCATTGGTGGCAAAACCCCGCCGGTGCAATTCGGCAATTCGCGCCAGTTGCTTCTCGGCTTCGGTCACCCGTGCCTGTGCGCTCGCCAGCGATGCGGTTTCCTGTCCTTGCGCCAGAACGGCCAGCATTTGCCCGCGCTGTACAAAGGCCCCGTCGGTGAAACCGAGTTGCGTGATGCGCTCGGTCACCGGCGCGCGCACCGAAACCTGCTCGTTTGCGTTCGCGTTGCCCACCGCGGCAAAGCGATCAGCGAATTGATGAGCGGTCACCGCCGCAGTTGTAACCAGCGGTGTAGGACGGTCACGCTTCTCCTCAACGTCGCTGCATCCCGACAACGTGAGCAGCAAGGCAAAAAGGGGCAGGGTTTTCGTCGTCATAGGGGAGTTAGAGTTTCTCAATACGGTCTTGTCGCCGCAATAACAGCGAAAATCAGGCTTATTCAAACAATCAATCAGCGCGCCACGATTGCAATCGATTCGTAACGGCTGAGCCGGCAAATCGGTTCCATCACCCAAGGCATCTTGGCGTGGCGTTTTTGTGGGTTAACTAATCATCATGGGCGGATTTCCTTCTAGCGCAATTGTCGGTCAAGATGACATTGCTGATCGCTCTCAGCGAAATCGGGTCGCAATGCGCTTTGGCGCGGCGTGATATGGCCGCCGGATAACGCTTTCCGGGTCCCAAAAAAAGGCTAAGTGTAACTCCGCCTTTTTTGTTTGGAATATAACCACTCCCTATCAGGTGGGGTTCTCAAGATAAGCGATCAAGTCTGCGCGCTTTTGCGCATCGGGCAGGCCTGCAAAAATCATCTTTGTTTTTGGAATCACGCGCTGCGGCTTTTCCAGATATTGAAACAGCTTTTCTCTCGTCCAGACATCGCCGCTTCCGGCATTGGCTGGCGAATAATTGTACCCGGCGACCGAACCGGATTTGCGACCGATAATGCCAGCAAGCGATGGGCCGGTCTTGTTCACGCCGGCATCGGTAACATGACAGGCGCGGCACTGCGCAAACACCAGCTTTCCTGCGGCTGCAGTGCCGGTAAAGCTTGCCAATTTGGTGCCGTCCAAGGTGGACACGTCGTCTGGTGCCAGTGCGCTAGCAGCCACAGTAGCAGCTGCCGCTGAGTCGGGCGCTGCCGGAGAAGGTGCTGCTTCTGCAGCTTTTTCGTCGACCTTCTTGTCCGAACCGCCGCCCGAACAGGCTGCGACCAATGCCGACAAAGCGACAACGCTTGCTAGTATTTTTGCTTTGGCCATACTGTCTCCTATCCCGTATAAATTGATAGCATAGTCAATGTGTTACGTCTCAACCCGCATATAGACTAACGCACATCAAAATCAATTGAAAGGGCATTATCGCCCTGCTGCATTAATCGGCAATACGGTCATTTCCCTCTTCGGTTTCCTTCAACACCTTATGCCGCAGATGGCGGACAAATGCGTAGATCAACAGGACCACCGGCAAGGTGACAGCGCCGACAAAAATTTCCGATTTCGACCCGGACGGGAAGGCCGATACGCCTTTTGAAATATAGCCTATCAATCCGACCAGATAATAAGCTGCAGCAATTACCGATAGGCCCTCTACCAAAGTCTGTAGGCGCAGTTGAAGCTGAGTTGACCGCTCCATTGAACGCATCAGTCCAAGGTTTTGTGCCTTTATCCGGCTATCGATCCGCACATCCAGCGTGTGCATAACGCCGGAAATACGTTCGGCAATATGACTTAGCCTTTGCCGGAAAACCGAACAGGTCCGAGAAGCAGGAATCAGGCGTCGCTCGGTAAAATCGGTCAGGCTCTGGAAATTGGCAACTGGTTGAACATTGAGCGACGCCAAGCGGTCGGCTGCGACTTCGGCGTAAGCTGCAGTTGCGCTCAGCCGAAAGCCGGTTGTCGAGCGGATAAGCTCAAGCTGCGCGGAAATATTAGCAAGCTCGTTGAGCAAGGTTTCGTCGTCATCATCTGCAACCGTCACGCGTTTCGCATGTTCGGAGAGCTTTCTCTCCAACTCGTCCACCTGCGGTCCATATTGCTGCACCGTTGGAAAACCGAGCAAAGCAAGGTTGCGATAATTGCCAAGCTCCTGCACGCGCTGGATTATCCGTCCGCGTTCGCCATCTTCGACATCGCCCGCCCTGACCAACAAGCGACCGTAGCCGTCATCCAGGATTCCGAAATCAGACCAAATACGGAGCCCTGCGTTTACATCGCAACACACGATCTCACGTTCCGAAATACCTATTTTTTGCAGCTGCGCTTCGCTGCCGTCGGCGTCCGGCATCACAAATACGCGGGTGGCACGAACCACTGCACCCGGCCAGGATTCGAGCCAATTTATGTAAGGATTGCGGACCGAAGTCGGCGCGGCTTCGGGAAAAATCAACGTAAGTGTACTCGCCTCCGTATGGCGTTCCCACAGAAAATGGATCCCGGATCTCGTTTGACCCGATCCGTGGCGGGGCGCCAAACTCCAGTCGTCGAAATCGGGCCGGTCGCCGATGAGCCAGCGATCTTCAAGCGCGCGTTCTTCCGCGCTTATTAACCGAACTGCCTGAACCATTTCGCAATGCTTGCCAACGGGCGCGAACCGGCGCAGGCGCATTTCGTCGACAGCCCAGCGGCGTAATGGATGCTCGGTAAAACTCATGGCAAATCATCCGCTAATATTGCCAGAATGTCCATAGCTTACGGTTGCTTAGAGCACCGAATGCTTACCGCGTTCGATGCTGGATTTGCCTTCGATTAGCCGCTTGTAGTGGTCCTGCAGGGTATCGGTTCCAGTCCAAGGTGTACCTGCAGAGTCATAAGCTCTGGTTTCGACGTTCCAGACCAGCATCGATTCGGTCGCATAATATTGTCCGATTCGTGCTAGTTCTGCTTTTGTTTTTGCGGCGGGCAAAACACGTCCAACCAAATCAAGTCCACCAAAGATGGCGTCAAGCAGCCTTACCGACACATGCCGGAAGCGTGGTTCTTTTCCTAACAGCGCAAATAAGATCTCGCGCTGCTGCTTTGGCGTACTGGCATTGCCCGGACCCGCTCTACTTGTCCCGAAAGCGACTTGAAAAATGCCGTGGGGCGCACGATCGAATAAGTGGTCCCGGATTCAATCAGCGCTTTTTCGAATGCGAGCTTTGCATGTTGAAACGCCAGCCGCGGCCTTTGCACGCAAATGGCTGACAACAGCACGAAATGCTGGACGCCGCTGGACTTTGCGGCATTAAGTGCATCAAAATTGGCCTAGTAATCGATCCTCCAAGCATCCTTTGGCGCGCCGTTGCGTGAGGCGAGGCAAGACAACAAAACGTCGAAATGCTCACTGCGAAATCCGTCACGAAATATCGATTGCGCGTCGGTCACTTTGCCGATGCGTATTTCCGCCCCTTCACTTTTCATCGATTTAATCGACGAAGGCCGGACAAATGCCACGACGTCATATCCGCGTTCGACCAGCGTTGTGAGGGTGGCGCGACCAACAGTCCCGGTCGCACCCAGCAAAAAATGCGCTTTCTTTGGTGCGGCTTGCCGGCCGTCATTCCGGAACCATACGCCAACCTTCTACCCAAAGGTGGTGAGCCCTGCTGGGTTCGAACCAGCGACCTACTGATTAAAAGTCAGTTGCTCTACCGACTGAGCTAAGGGCCCGTATCACAACCGGCCTGCCGGTTTATGCGAGAGCGCTCCCCCTAATGGCGCTCTCATTCGGGGTCAAGCGGCTTTGGCCGGTTAAATCGCGATTGCAGCTGGCGAACGGTCAGACTGGTGACTGGATCACGCCAATCCGGAGCGATCATCGCAGCAGGGGTGAGCACAAAATTGCGG
>JANNQI010000047.1:0-37658 GCA_031400695.1 Sphingomonadales bacterium
AGGCGTTCCCTCCGCGACAATCTCCCCGCCTTTAACCCCGCCCTCTGGCCCGAGGTCGATCACCCAGTCCGCGGTCTTGATGACGTCGAGATTATGTTCGATCACCACCACGCTGTTGCCCTGTTCCACCAGGCGGTGGAGGACCTCAAGCAGTTTGCGGACATCCTCGAAATGCAATCCGGTGGTGGGCTCGTCCAATATGTAGAGCGTCTGGCCGGTGCTGCGGCGGCTGAGTTCCTTCGCGAGTTTGACGCGTTGCGCTTCGCCGCCCGACAGCGTCGTTGCCTGCTGCCCGACCTTGACATAGCCAAGGCCAACCTCGGCCAGCATCGCCATTTTGTCGCGGATCGGGGGGACGGCCTTGAACACCTCGACCGCGTCCTCGACCGTCATGTCGAGCACGTCGGCGATCGAGAGGCCCTTCCATTTGACCTCAAGCGTCTCGCGGTTGTAGCGTTTGCCGTTGCATTCCTCGCACGTCACATAGACGTCGGGCAGGAAGTGCATTTCGATCTTGATGAGGCCGTCGCCGCTGCAGGTTTCGCATCGGCCGCCCTTGACGTTGAACGAGAAACGCCCCGGCTTGTACCCGCGCGCCGCGCTTTCAGGCAGCTGCGCGAACCAGTCGCGGATGTTGGTGAACGCGCCGGTATAGGTCGCGGGGTTCGACCTTGGCGTGCGGCCGATGGGTGACTGGTCGATGTCGATCACCTTGTCGCAATGTTCGAGGCCGGTAATCTTGTCATGCGCGCCCGCAATGACTCGCGCGCCGTTGAGGCTTCGCGCCGCCGAGGCGTAGAGCGTGTCGATGGTGAAGCTCGACTTGCCCGAACCCGACACGCCGGTGATGCAGCAGAAGGTGCCGAGCGGGATGCTCGCGGTGACGTTCTTCAGATTGTTGGCGCGGGCGTTGTGGACGGTCAGCTTCTTCTTGTTGCCCTTGCGCCGGGTCTTGGGGACCGCGATTTCGCGGGTGCCGTTGAGATAATCGGCGGTGAGCGATTTGGCCCTGAGGATGACGTCGAGCGGCCCTTCGGCCATCACCTCGCCGCCGTGGACGCCCGCGCCGGGGCCGAGGTCGACAATCCAGTCGGCGGTGCGAATCGCGTCCTCGTCATGCTCGACGACGATGACGGTGTTGCCGAGATCGCGCAGACGGCGCAGTGTCGCGAGCAGGCGGTCATTGTCCTTCTGGTGCAAGCCGATGCTGGGTTCGTCGAGGACGTAGAGCACGCCCGACAGGCCGCTGCCGATTTGCGACGCGAGGCGGATACGCTGGCTCTCGCCGCCGGACAGCGTGCCGCTGGTGCGGTCTAGGTTGAGATAATCGAGGCCGACATTGTTGAGGAAACCCAGCCGTTCGTTGATTTCCTTGAGGATCGCCTTGGCAATCTGCTGCTGCTGATTGGTCAGCGTCTGGTCGACATTGCCGAACCAGACCAAAGCGTCGCCGACGCTCATCTTGGTGGGGGTGGCGATGTCTACGCCAGCGATCTTGACCGAAAGCGCTTCGGGTTTGAGCCGCGCGCCGTGGCAGGTTTCGCACGGTTGCGAGGTCTGGTATTTCGACAGTTCCTCGCGCATCCACGCGCTGTCGGTCTGCAGCAGACGGCGGTTGAGGTTGCCGATGACGCCCTCGAACGCCTTGCGCACCGTATATTCCTTGCGGCCGTCCTTGAAAGTCAGCTCGACGGGAAGCCCGCCGGTGCCGTGGAGGATGATGAGCTTCTGATCGGGGAGCAGATCCTCCCACGGGGTGTCGAGGTTGAAGTCGTAAGCCTTGGCGAGGCTGGACAGCACTTGCATGTAGTAAGGCGAGGGCGGGTTGGATTTCGCCCACGGCACGACTGCGCCCTTTTTGAGGCTGAGATGTTCGTTGGGGACGACAAGTTGCGGGTCGAACTCCTGCCGCTCGCCAAGGCCGTCGCAATCGGGGCACGCGCCTTGCGGGGCGTTGAACGAGAACAGGCGCGGGGCGATTTCGGCGATAGTGAATCCGCTGACCGGACAGGCGAATTTTTCACTGAAGACGATGCGGTTGGCGGGTAGGCCGGTGCCTTTCATGCTGCCGCCGGTGGTGTTGGGCGCGGAGGTGAATGTCGCGCGGGCCTCGCCAAATGCGCTCGGCACCAATTCAGCCACGGTGGTGTCGGCGAGGTCGACAAAGGCCAGCCCGTCGGCGAGCTTCAACGCCGCTTCGAAACTCTCGGCCAGCCGTTGCTGGATGCCGTCCTTGACGACGATGCGGTCGACCACAACCTCGATGTCATGCTTGTATTTCTTGTCGAGCGCGGGGGCTTCCTCGATGGCATAAAGTTCGCCGTCAATCCGCACGCGGGTGTAGCCCGAGCGCTGCCATTCGGCGAGTTCCTTGCGATATTCGCCCTTGCGGCCCTGCACCACCGGCGCCAGCAGGAAGGCGCGCGTACCCTCTGGCAGCGCCATCACGCGGTCGACCATCTGGCTGACGGTCTGCGCGGTAATCGGCAGGCCGGTTGCGGGCGAGTAGGGCACGCCAACGCGCGCCCAGAGCAGCCGCATATAGTCGTAAATCTCGGTGACCGTCGCGACCGTCGAGCGCGGGTTACGCGATGTGGTCTTCTGCTCGATGGAGATCGCAGGGGACAGCCCTTCGATATGCTCGACATCGGGCTTCTGCATCATTTCGAGGAACTGCCGCGCATAGGCCGACAGCGATTCCACATAGCGCCGCTGCCCCTCGGCATAGATGGTGTCGAACGCGAGGCTCGATTTGCCGCTGCCCGACAGCCCGGTAATCACGATCAACTGATCGCGCGGCAGGTCGATATCGACGCCCTTGAGATTATGCTCGCGCGCACCGCGCACCTTGATGTGGGTGAGGCTCATATTGGGCGTTGTTCCAGATTTGTTCTTAAAGCGCAAGGGCGCGCGGTCACGTCTGAAAGTGGCGCGCTTTGGCACATATTTCAAGGTAGGGTTTCGCCCACTCTTGCCGAATCTCGCAAATTCAGCATAATGGAACGATAATAAGGGGCGCATCGTTGAGCATATGGCTTGGGGCAAGCCGGAACAACAGATGAGATATATTTTGATCGCACGAAACTCCTTGCTGGCATCGCTGGCGCTGTTGGCTTCGCCTGTGGTTGCGCAGGAATTGGCTGCGCCCGCTGCACAACCGACTTTCAAATCGGGCACGGGTGACGGCACTGTAATGATGCCAGTCTATGTCAAACCGCCCCGGCCGCAGATTGACTGCGCTTCGCTCGGCCATTCGGCCAAAGCCATTTCTTACGGCTATTATGACGCATTTGCCTCGCCGAAGCAGCGGCTGGATGGCAAGTTGTTCACCACCGCGATTGAAAAATACCGCCAATATTATTGCAGCTTTGGCCGCAACGCAGGTCCTGCTGTCATTGTTGTGGTCGACTTCGCCAAGCACAGCCGCGAGCCGCGCCTTTACCACGTCGATTTGCGCGATGGCGATGGGCTAGACCGGCCTATTCTCGTGGCACATGGCATCGGGTCGGACCCCGACGATGATGGCTACGCGACCATCTTCAGCAATGTGTACAACAGCCTGTCATCGTCGCTGGGCGCGGCAATCGGGGCGGAGCGCTATGTCGGCATTAACGGGCTATCGCTTCGACTCGACGGGTTGGAGCCTTCGAATAACCAGATGCGGATGCGCGATATCGTGGTGCACAGCTACGCCCCCGAAAGGCGGCGTTACTTCAATGCCGAATATATTTCGAACAAGGGGCGTCCGGGATCGAGCGAGGGCTGTTTCGTGGTCGAACCCGAAAAGCGCGAATGGATATTGGAGACGCTGGAAAATGGCGGATTCATTTATTCGGGCTATAGCGGCGAATTGCCGAAGCCGATTATCCCAATACCCGATGCGAATGTCACCTTCGCCAGTGGGACAGGCACTAGCTCTCAACCGTTTCCGCAACAGGCTTCGGGAACACCCTCCGGAATGCCCGGTAGCCAGCCCACAGCCCCCATATCGCTAGCGCCAGCAGGCTCAACGCAATAACCAGCGCCGCGACAGGGTTGGCAAAGGCTAATACGAGAAGGCCGCCGGTCGCCACGTCTTCCACGGTTGAAACTACCACATTACTGAACGGCTCCGGACTGGTGTTCACCGCCGCTCGCGCGGTGGACTTGGTCGCATGGCTCGCCAGCGCAGCGCCGCCGCCGAGCAGAAACGCGATAACCTGCCATGTCGGGTCCGAACTGTCGACGATGGCCAGCGCCAGCAACGCACCCCCGACGGGGCGGACGAGTGTGTGGAGACCATCCCAGATCGAATCGAGCCACGCGATCTTGTCGGCGAAAAACTCCGCGACCATCCCGATACCGGCGATTCCGATCACCCACGGATTGGCGAGTACGTCGAGCATTTTCAGGTTTTCCGGGAGCGGCACGATGTTGAAATGCATCGC
Source organism: Sphingomonadales bacterium (assembly GCA_031400695.1). Classification (GTDB taxonomy): domain Bacteria; phylum Pseudomonadota; class Alphaproteobacteria; order Sphingomonadales; family Sphingomonadaceae; genus Sphingorhabdus_B. Next base: position 4,428 of record JANNQI010000047.1, read on the forward strand.
AAGCCCGGTGGCGAATATCGTGAGGTAAAAGCGCCAGCCTGAAAGCAGGCTTAGGCTGCCGGCCAATCCCAATATTTCGATGATGCCCATATACGCCTCCGGTTAATGAGGCTGCCACTTTATCTTGCGGCGCGCAATAAGAGTGCATCAGACTTTACATGAAAGGGCGGGGAACGGCGGATTGGAGGCCCATGCCGCCGCTCCCCATAGGATGCCCGTTGCATTGCGACACGCGCCGGGCCGGGGTGTTGCTGCGCGCCGTGAGTGCGGGGTGGCGCGCAGCAATATTGTTCAGCGGCGACGCGTGACTTTGCGCGGCTTGAAGCTGGGATCGCGCGTTGTGTTGACGTTGCGCTGGATTTGGCCGTCGACCCGGTTGACGCTGCCGGTGCGGTTGTAAACTTGCGCACCGTCGCGCGTCACCGTGCGGCTGTTCTCGCGGCCGGTTTCTGTCTTGCGGCCATAAGCGTCATATTCATAAGCTCGGCCCTGCTTGTCGGTTGCGTTGCCGGTAGTCGTCCAGCCATCATCGGTCCGTACGCGGTCATATTCGTACGAGCTCGTCTTGCCGTTGAAGCCGGTCTGCGACCCACTGCCGCTGACGCCGTCTTCGGTTTTTGTGCGTTCGCGGGTGCGGGTTGCAGTGGCACCGTCGCTAGCGCGTGTTGCGGTGGCATCTACGGTGAGATTGCCCTGGTCGCGGGTCGCTGTTCTTGTGGCTGTGCCTTTTGGATTTTCAATCGTGGTGGTCTTGGTGGTCTGGGCGTTAGCAGACACGGCGAATGCCAATGCGACCAGCGGTAATGCGATAAGATATTTCATGTCCATTCTCCTGATTTGCGGGAGGGAGAATTTCCCCGCTCCTGAAAATCAAACGAATGGCGAAGCGAAACCCTTCGATATTTTATTCCTCCCCGAAACGGGGAGGTGGCAGCGCGCAGCGCTGACGGAGGGGAACGTGCAGCTAGGGTCCGAGCTATTCGGCCCGTGCCCCTCCACCAGCTTCGCTGGTCCCCCTCCCCGAACCGGGGAGGATTATTGTCCCCGCCGCTGCTGACGGAGTTGCCGACGTTCGCGCAGGGCGTTGCGCAATGCTGCGCGCTGTTCGGGGGTCGCATTGCGAATATTCTCACGAATGGCTTCGGCCGTATCGGGTGAAAGTTTCGCGGATTCGACTGTTGGCGGCGCATCGGTGGTCGCGATCGTGGGTTCGCCATCACTTACCTGCGGATCGGTTACGCTTTGCGGTTCCGCGATCGCGCCGATCCGCTCACGTCGTTCCAGTCGTTTCTCGCGCCGTTCGGCCGCTGCCTTGCGCCATGCTTCCTTCGTAGCGGGGTCGGCGTCTTGGGCGAGTTGGCGAACGGCGGTGCGGACATCCTGACGCGTGGCTTCACCTGAGCGGACCATCTGCCTGATTTCCTTGCCCGTAACGGCATGGCGCTCGCGCGGAGTCAGTTTGGCAAATCCGGGATCGTTGCGCAGGTCCGTCACACGGTTGACGATGGCGGCACTGCCCGTTGCGGGTGGTTGCGCCATAACTGTTTCGGTAGGCTTGGCTTCGGCGACCATCCGCACCTGCGGTTTGGCCACCGGCTTGGGAGCGTCGACGATTTTGGCCTCGACCAAAGCCTCGCTGACCCCTGGCACATAGATCGGATCGCCGAAGAAACCTGCCGCGGCCGCCGTAGCGGTGGCGAGCGAGAAGATTGCGACTGAGCCAACGATGCGGCTCGTGCGCCGCCACGGGCTGGATTTGCGCGCACGGGGAAGCGGCAAATGGGCGGCGGTATCGACCACGCCGGTATCACCGCTGGCAATGCGCGCCATCAGCCGGTCGGAAAATCCGGTGGGCATGGGTGGCACCGCATAAGCATCCAGCGCCTTTTCGATTTCGGGAGAAAATGCTGGCTCTGCCATTATCCGGCCCTTCCAACGACGCCCTTGCGCTCGACGCAGCCTTTCAAGGACGCGCGCGCACGGAACAGCAAAGATTCAAAGGCCTTCAATTGCATTTCCAAACTTTCCGCAGCCCCTTGGTTGGGCTGCTCTTCATAATAAGTCAGAATGACTGCCGCGCGCTGCCGGTCGGGGAGCGCCTCGATACAATCCTTGACCGCTTGTCCTGTTTCAACCGCCTCGATCTGTTTGTCCGCTAGCGGAGTTTCATCCTCGCGCTCGGGCACATCCTCGTCGCTGGCAAAGCGTTTCCGCCGCAACCGATCCAGACACTGGTTGACCGTCACTTTCTTAAGCCACGGCGCGATGCCAGCGCCGCCGGGTTGCCAGCGGTCGGCGTGATTCCAGAGCTTTAGCAGCGACTCCTGAGCCACATCCTCTGCCTCGGTTGCGTCACCCAGCATGCGATAGGCAACGCGCCAAACCAGCTGCGCATAACGGTCGGCAACCAGACGCATCGCGGCATGATCGCGCGCAGCAATGCGGGCGACCAGTTCGTCATCACTCTGTTCGGCCTGTCTGACCGCCTGCTGCATCATGTTCGCACTCACCAAAGTAGTGTTCGAAGATAATACGCACGTAGCGCAAAAACCCTTCGAAAAAATTTCCGAAGGATTTTGCGGGCTTGCACGTTGAACCTTCACCCGGCCCGAAAGAGGGTCGAAACAGGAGGCAGTTCATGAAAATTTTGACAGTCATGCTGGCGTCGGCAGCAATCATGGCACCAGCAAGCGCATATGCGGACGACGGCTGGCGGCTGGGCGTCAGTGGTGGAACCACACTCTATTCGGGCGACGAGGATCCGCAATTTGCAAGTATCGCGCTCGCCCGGGACTTTGAGCAGGGATATGTTGAAATCGGCGTATCGATGGTCCGCGGCGGCGTGACTCAAGGGCTGATAAATGCCGTGCCGGTCGATAGCGAAGCCGTTACCGTTTCGGCAGGCCGGAGTTTTGGTGATGTCAGCCTTGACGGTTATGTCTCGCTGGGTCAGCGCCGGTTCGACCCGGAAACTTTGCCAGGTGGCCGGGTGTCTATCAACAGTGACGGCAGCAGTTTTGCGGTCGGCGGGGCTGTCACATATGAAGCGGCGTTGTCGGAGAGCATTATCCTATCTCCGTTCGTTGCGGTCGATTATGACAAGGTCGATATCGCCCGCGCGGTTATCCTTCCGGGTGGCGATGTGCGGACTGTGAAATCGCAGGAAGATGGCATAACCGGATCGTTCGGTGCATCGCTGCAAAAATTATTCGGCGAACATAGCATCGGTGTAAACGCGGCGTTCGTTGCGACCTCGAATAGCAGCGCGTCGCGTTCGGGCACCGCTGGTGACACAATCAGCCGTGTTGTCGCTGCGCGCAATGTGCCGGGACAAAGCGACGAATGGGCCGAGCTTGGCGCATCGGCGTCGTTCGCGATTGCCGATAAATGGCGGCTGAACCTGAATGCCAACCGCACGTTGGGTTTTGCCGGACCGGAAGCAACAAGTTTAACCGCCGGATTAAGTTTCCGCTTCTAAGCTTTGCCTAATCATGCTTGTTAGGAGCATGACCTCTGAAACAGATCCCCAACCCGTCGCTACCCCCGCCGCCACGATGGTGATATTTCGCGAAAACCCCGATGGTGGCGCGCCGTTGCTGCTTATGGTCGAGCGGATCAAGGCGATGGCTTTTGCCGGTGGCGCGGCGGTTTTTCCAGGAGGGAAGGTCGATCCTGCGGATTTCGATTATGCCGAGATGTTGGGCGGGCCGTTACCCCTTGATGAAGCGGCGGCGCGGCTGGCGGCGATCCGTGAGACAATCGAGGAGGCGGGGCTGGCGTTGGGGCTGACGGGTGTTGCCGACCCAGCAGATTGCGACGATGCGCGCGCCGAACTCCATAATGGCGACAGCCTGCAAGCCATATGCACGCGCCACGGCTGGATACCCGATTTCGATCAGCTTGTGTCATGGTCGCGTTGGCGACCGCCTGCGTTCGAAGGCGCAAGCCGCGTGTTCGATACGCGCTTCTATCTTGTCGATGCGGGCAACACGACGCCGTTGGCGACCGTCGACCACACCGAAAACCGCGCGCTGTTTTGGGCAAGTGCCGCCGAGACATTGGCGTGGGCCGATGAAGGGAAAATCAAGATTATCTTCCCCACGCGCCGCAATCTGGAGCGGCTAGCGATGTTCGGCAGTTTCGACGCGGCAGCTGCGCATGCGGCGGAGCATCCGGTTTCCACCGTGCTCACCTATGTCGACAAGCGCGAGGACGGCAACTGGCTGTGCATCCCCGACGGGCATGGCTATCCGGTGCTAGAGGAATCGTTCGATAAGGCGATGCGCGGTTGATGGCTTTGCTTCAGCAATTGCAGGGACTCGTCGGGATATCGGCGATCTTGCTGATGGCGTGGGGATTGTCAGAGGACCGCAAGGCCTTTCCCGGCTGGCGCTGGGTTGGCGGGGCGTTGCTGCTGCAAATCCTGATCGCGCTGGTGATCGTGCGTGTACCTTTTGTCTGGGACGTCATCATGCTTGCCAATTATGCAGTGATGGCCATCGAGAAGGCGACCTTGGTCGGATCGAGCTATATGTTCGGCTATACCGGCGGCGGTGAAATGCCGTTTATATTGAAGGACGGTGCCGCGCCGCCGCTGATCATCGCATTCCAGATATTGCCCTTGGTCATCGTCTTTTCTGCACTCGCGGCATTGCTGTGGCACTGGAAGATATTGTCTTTCATCGTGCGCGGGCTGAGCTGGGCGATGCAAAAGACGATGGGCGTCAGCGGCGTCGTCGGTCTGAGTGCAGGGGCAAATATCTTCCTGGGCGTCGTCGAAGCGCCCTTGGTGGTGCGCGCCTATTTCGAGAAAATGAGCCGCAGCGAACTGTTCATGGTCATGGTGTTGGCGATGTCGACAATCTCGGGCGCGATCCTCATTCTGTATGCGCAGACCTTGTCCAAAACGGTTCCAGACGCTGTTGGCCATATGATCTCGGCGTCTTTGATCGTGCTGCCTGCATCGATCCTGATCGCACGGCTGATGGTGCCGGGCGAAGGTGACACGCAGATGGACCCGGACGACACCAGTCTGAAATATGAAAGCAGCATCGATGCGGTGATTACCGGCACGATGGATGGGGTGCAGCTGTTCCTCGCGGTCATCGGCATTATCATCGTCGTGTTCGCGCTCGTGGCTTTGGTGGATCAGATGCTGACCGTGTTGCCGCTCATCGACGGCGATCCGCTGACGCTGCGCCGGATGTTCGGTTGGCTGTTCGCGCCGTTGATGTGGGCAATCGGCGTGCCGTGGAACGAGGCAGGGACGGCGGGCGGGCTGATGGGGACCAAGGCGATATTGAATGAATATGTCGCCTATCTCGACATGGCGGCACTGGCCGACGGAACGCTGGGTCCGCGCAGCAAGCTGATTGTTACTTATGCCCTGTGCGGCTTTGCCAACCTTGCCAGCGTCGGGTTGCTGGTATCGACCATCGGCACCTTATGTCCCGCGCGCCGCGCAGATGCGGCGTCGCTGGGCATGAAAAGCTGGGTCGCGGGCAATCTCGCCTCCGCGATGACAGGGGCGATAATCGGGTTGGTGACTGCGGTTTAGTATTTCGGCGTTTAGTCTTCGGGTGCGATGGTCACGATCAGGCCGTCGAGCGCGTCGCTGACCTGGATTTGGCACGACAGGCGCGAGGTTTCGTTGCGGTGGTCGGTGCTGTCGAGCAGGTCGTTCTCGTCTTCGCCCATTTTCGGCAGCTTGTCGGCAAAGGCCGGGTCGACATGCACATGGCAGGTCGCGCAGGAGCAGCAGCCGCCGCACAAAGCCAGCAATTCGTCAAAGCCATTGTCGCGGATGACTTCCATAAGGCTCAAGCCAGCTTCGGCCTGGACCTCGCGGCTTTCGCCATCGCGTGAAATTACTGTTATCTTTGTCATGGAAAGCTCCCTGAAGCCTTGAACTTGAGCGCCTGATAAGTGGCCGCACACGCAATGTGAAGCCCTAATTTCGTGGGGATAAGTCACGCGCCGCCCTTGGCCAATACAGGCGCAATGCCTATGTCGTGCCCAACAGAATCAGCGAAAGCAGAATATGACTACGACCGAACGCCACGCCCCAGTCATCATTATCGGCTCCGGCCCGGCGGGCTATACCGCCGCCGTATATGCCGCGCGCGCGAACCTGTCGCCGATGATTATCACCGGCGTTGAAATCGGCGGGCAGTTGATGACGACCACGGAAGTCGACAACTGGCCGGGCGATGATGCCGGCGTGATGGGCCCCGAATTGATGGAGCGGATGCGCAAGCATGCCGAACGTTTCGGGACGCGGATCGAGAATGACTATATCGAAAAGGTCGATTTTTCGAAGCGGCCCTTCACGCTGACCGGCGGCGCGGGCGATTATACCGCGGACGCGGTAATCATCGCGACGGGTGCCAGCGCACAATATCTGGGGCTACCAAGCGAGACCGCGTTCATGGGCAAGGGCGTATCGGCCTGCGCGACCTGCGACGGGTTCTTTTACCGCAACAAGCCGGTCGCGGTGATCGGCGGCGGTAATACCGCGGTAGAAGAGGCGCTGTATCTAGCCAATATTGCGAGCCATGTGACATTGGTGCATCGGCGCGACAAGTTGAAGGCTGAGAAAATCCTGCAAGACCGCCTGTTTGCACGCGAAGCAGAGGGCAAGGTCACTATCAAATGGAACCACACGCTCGATGAGGTGCTCGGCGATGCGAGCGGGGTGACCGGCATGCGGGTTGCAGCGACCGATGGCAGCGGCACGCAGGATATCGAACTGCACGGCGTATTCATCGCCATCGGCCACAAGCCCAACACCGGCATTTTCGAAGGCCATCTCGACATGGCAGGCGGCTATATCAAGGTCCGCGGCGGGGCCGAGGGACAAGCAACCGAAACCAGCGTGCCGGGCGTGTTCGCATCAGGCGACGTGATGGATCATATCTATCGTCAGGCCGTGACGAGCGCAGGGACGGGGTGCATGGCGGCTTTGGATGCCGAGCGGTTTATTGACGCGAATGCTTAGCGGACTGGGGTCTCTTCCAAACACCTCGTCATCCCTGCGAAAGCAGGGATCTCGGGCCGTGTAGCGCCGACCGCCGTTATGCAAAAAGGCGGCTGGGTCTACATTATGACAAACAAGCGCTACGGCGTTCTCTATGTTGGTGTCACATCGAACCTACCTGCCAGAATATTCCAGCATCGAGAGGGTCGCGGCGCACAATTTGCGCGCCGCTATAACCTGACGAAGCTGGTTTACTATGAATGGGTTCCGTCAATCGAAGAAGCAATCGTTAGGGAAAAGCGCGTTAAATCATGGCCGCGAATGTGGCGTGTGGAACTGATCGAAACGATGAATCCCGGATGGCACGATTTATGGGATCGGCTTAACGCCTGAGCGGCAGTTTAGAGCTGCCTGAGATCCCTGCTTTCGCAGGGATGACGAGCTTCGGAGGTTAGGAAGCCGACGCCTCGCGGCGTGTCCGGCTGTAAATCCACCAAAGTATCGCGATAAACACTGCCGCGCCGCCCCACATGGCGATCGGTTCGAAGCTTTCACCGACGACTGCCAGTGGCGCATCGCTACCGCTGCCTGCCACGATCCCTGCAAAGGCCACGCCGAACAGGCTTTCACCGACAATCAAGCCGGTTGCGGCAAGCACACCCATACGTTTGGCGGCTTCGGGGTCTTTGCGCGAGTCTGCCCATTTTTCGTAAGTATGGCCGAGTACGGTGCCGACCACGATCAGGAAGGTCAGCGCCATCGGTAGGTAAACGCCCATGCCGACGCCGAGCGGCGGCAGGCGGCGCTTGCCCGCCTTGCCCAACATTTCATCGGCGATAACCACGGCAACGCCGATCAGCGCGCCAAGGCCGAGCAAGCCCCAATCGAGATCGCCCCCGAGTACGCCCTTCGCCAACGCTGAGATCAACAGAGCTTGCGGAGCGGCGAGGGCATTTTCTCCAGCGCCCACGCTTCCGGCAAAACCGAAGGCGTTGTTGAGCAGGTCGAGCACTGGCGGAATCGCGAGGCTGCCGAAGATCACGCCGATCACCAAAGCCACCTGCTGCCGCCATGGCGTTGCACCGACGATCTGGCCGGTTTTCAAGTCCTGCAGATTGTCGTTGGAAATGGTCGCGATGCCGAAGACGATGGCGGTGGCGAACAAGGCATAAGCGATCATCGCTTCGGTCTCGTCAGGCGTCCCGCCACGTCCGAAAAAGCCGAGCAGCATAAGCGATGCACCGACCACGGCGAGGATGCCGACGCCCGAAATCGGCGAGTTGGATGCGCCGATAAGACCCGCCATATAGCCGCAGACCGATGCGATGACGACGCCCGCGAGCAGTATATAGACGATGGTTAGCGCGATAATCGGGCCTGCCAATCCGGCCAGCGGAGTCGCACCGAGGAACTGCCACAGCAGGAACGCGATGGGGATAAGCGTAATCAGGATGATTGCGCCGACGATCTTAATCGGAATGTCGCGTTCGGTAAGCGCCATCTCACCGCCAGCGGCGCGTGCGGCCGATGCTGCAAATGCGCCTTTGAGGCCTTGCACAATTGGCCCGATGATTTTGAGCAATGTCCAGATGGCAGCAACACCAATCGTGCCTGCGCCAATGAAACGCGCCTTTTCGCGGAAGACGGTTCCGGCGATTTCGGCGGCATCGGCACCCGATACGCCCTGACTGAAATAGGGAACAAGCCCAATCCAGCTGATTGCCATGCCGAGCAGCATAGCGAGCCCGACCGACAGCCCGACCAGATGGCCCACACCGATGAGCGCAAGGCTGATTGAGGTCGAAGCGCCGGTCGCGCCGGCACCTACCTTAAAGAAATGTGCAATTTCGCCGGCCACGAGCTTCATCGCGATGAGCAAAGACAATCCCGCCGACAGCAGCGAGTTGACGACTATCGTGGTCAGCCCACGCTTGTTTTCTTCTGACCCCGAACCTTCGGCGGAGCCGACGATCAGCACCTCAGCCGCTGCCTTGCCCTCGGGATAGGGCAGGTCGGATCCGGTGACCAATGCCCGTCGCAACGGCACCGAGAACATGACGCCCAATATCCCGCCGGTCGCGCAAACTGCCGCGGTCGTCAGGAACGGAAAGCCCTGCCAGTACCCCAGGATTACCAGCCCCGGCAGCACGAAGATGATCGCCGACAATGTCCCCGCCGCGCTGGCGATAGTCTGCACGATATTATTCTCAAGGATGGTCCCGCCGGGTAACATCCGCAATATCGCCATCGAAATGACTGCCGCCGGAATCGAGGTGGCAAAGGTCAAACCGGCCTTCAGCCCCAGATACACATTGGCCGCGGTAAACAGCAGCGTAATCAGCCCGCCCAATATCACCGAACGGATAGTCAACTCGCGCATAATAATCTCCCTGATGCAGCTTAGTGCATCAGGAAGAGTCTCGGTTCAAGCGGTAGCGGCTTTCGCCGGCATGAAACGGCTGTTGCGAAGGAGCGCGGCTGAGATAATCGGCATCAGCAAGGCAACGGGCGAAATTTCCATCGCGGTCACTGCCCAGCGGCTGATTGGGTTCGCATATAATTCTTTGAAGCCTTCCATTTCCTTGGCAAGCGCCGCGACCTCCGCTGCCGACTTTTCTGCTTTCTGCGCCTGCTCAATCGCTATGCGCGTATATTCGTCCATGAAGGTGTAGTTGGTAAAATAGAGATATAGCTCCCACGCAGCGACATAGAAAATTGTCGCAATTGCCGCGATACCGAAGCCGACAGCCAGCGCCTTTCCAAAGTGGATGACGCCGCCGAGCTCTACATCGCGATAGCGTTTTACGCCGATGAACACGAAAGTCAGCGCAATGATCATCGACGAAAAACCGGCGATCATCCCCGCCATGCCGCCTTCGGGGAACAGCGTCATGGCGACCCGCATCAGCAATGCGACCGTGACGCCTGCGATGACGCCGTAAACGACTATTATTCTGCCCATAAACTTTCTCCCTGATGTTATGGATGCCATGGAGAATAAAACGGGGCAATCAGGATAATCTATCGCCCAAACGGGTGACTTTGGTGGCATCATCAAAAATTACGGCAAAATATCAAGCTCGCGCGCTTTTCCGATGGCCTGCGTCCGGCTCGTGACCTCAAGCTTCTCGTAAAGTCGGGCAACATGCGTTTTTACGGTGTTCGGCGAGATATTGAGGTGGCGGGCGATAACCTTGTTGGCATGACCTGCCGCCAGCATTTCCAGAACCTCGCATTCGCGTGCGCTGATGCCGAGCGATGCTATCGCTGCGTCGTTCCGCGCATATTGCAAGCGCGGTCGCGCTGTAAGGCGGTTGCCGACCCAAATACCAAGTGCGACAAAGACGATCGCAATGCTCGTGACATAAAATTCGGTCGTCCATGCGTGCACGGCATGTTTGTAACCCAGCCATTCGAGCAGAAATGCTAGCGCCGCCAGGGCGATTCCATATGTCAGTATCAACCTCCACATCAGACAAATAAACCACGCAAGAAGCGGTTAGGCAAGTTGCCGCGATCGCGCTTGCAAGATGAAGCTGTATCATCTAACTAACACAGTTAATCGGAGGGAATTGGTGATGACATTTGATCCAGCGGTTGAAACCGCGCGCTATATCGACGGGCTTGGCCAAGCGGCATTGGAGAAAGCCGCCGCCTATACTTCAGGCGGGCACTGGATATTGCTTTGGGGACTGGTGGTTTCCGCGGTTGTAACGTTGTTCATCGTGCGTTTGGGTATTCTCGACCGCGTGGCAGCGCGACTTGAAAAGCGCGGTTGGGCTTTGCGGACATGGCTGATTACGACGACCTATTTCATAATCTCTGCTTTGCTCACGCTGCCGTGGACGCTGTACGATGAATATTTCCGCGAGAAAAGCTATGGCCGGACGAGCCAGCCTTTGTCCGACTTTCTGGCACAAGGCAGCATCAGCATCGTCATTTCAGCGGTGTTGGGCGGCTTGTTCTTCCTTGGCGTCTACGCGCTCATCCGCAAGGCCGGGGCGAAATGGTGGCTGTGGTCAGGTGGCCTCACGGCGTTTGCGGCAGCGGCCACGATACTGCTCTCGCCGGTCCTGATCGAGCCGATTTTTAACGAATATAAGCCAGTGCCCGAAGGCCCGGTCAAGACCGCGTTGATCAAGATGGCGGATGAAGCAGGAATCCCGCATGACCGGCTGTTGATGTTTGACGGATCGCGCCAGTCGAACAATTTTACCGCCAACGTGTCGGGCGTTTTAGGGACGGGCCGAATCGCGATTTCGGATGTGGCGCTGAAGGAGGCCTCGCTCGACGAGGTGAAGGCCGTGACCGGGCATGAAGTCGGACATTATGTTCTCGGCCATGTCTGGCGCATCGTGTTGCTTTTTGCGGGGCTGGCGATGCTCGGCTTCTTTCTCGCGAACCTTATATTCAATCGCGTCGCCGCCGCATTCGGCAGCAAGGCACAAGTCGGCGATCCCGAAGGATTGCCGATCCTGCTCTTCATCGTTTCGGTGCTGGGGGTGTTGGCGCAGCCTGCGTTGAACAGCGTTACCCGGATTGGCGAAAGCGAAGCGGACGCTTATTCGCTACGTACGGTCAATTTGCCTGATGCTTTGGCGGGGGCTTTGGTGAAAACCGCCGAATACCGCTACCCGCGCCCATCGGCATTCGAGGAAATCGCATTTTACTCGCACCCGTCGGTCGAACGCCGGGTGCGCCGCGCGATGGAGTGGAAGGCGGCGCAGATGAAGTAATCGATGGATCAGTAGTGTAGTTCAAACGGCGGCTTTTAGGCTCAACCATGACCATGATTTCTCCTTATAGCCCTCGCTGAGGACTGCAGGAGCAGGTAATTCGGCGATCAAGCCGCCCCTAAGCCGAAGTACATCGGGTAAGTCATCGCGCCGGCTGTAAATCGGCGAACCGCAGCTTTTGCAGAACGCCCGGTATTTTCCGGGTGAACTTTCAAATTCTGCTATTCTGCTTTTGGATTGAAAGCTGATCTGACTGCTTTTTACCAGAACCGCCACATTAAAAGCGCCGCCATTTGCGCGCTTGCACTGGTCACAATAGCACAACGCGACCTCGCCGATTGCTCCATCAATCGAATAGCGCGTGGCACCGCACAGGCAGGAGGCATGCAGTATAGGTGCAATCATTCCGCCGCTTTCTTCTCCAGCCGGAATTTGTGGAGCAAAGGTTCGGTGTAGCCGTTGGGCTGCGCAACGCCTTCATAGACCAGAGCGCGCGCGGCTTTGAGGGCAATGCTGTCTGGTGTCAGCTTTTCGTAGAATGGGTCACCCGCGTTTTGCGCGTCGACCTTCGCGGCCATTTTAGCCAGCGCCGCATCGACCTGTGCTTCGGTCGCGATGCCGTGGAGCATCCAGTTGGCGATATGCTGCGATGAAATCCGCAACGTCGCGCGGTCCTCCATCAGGCCGATGTCGTGGATATCGGGAACCTTCGAACAGCCGACGCCCTGGTCGATCCAGCGGACGACATAGCCTAGAATGCCTTGCGCGTTGTTTTCGAGTTCCTGTGTGACATCTTCGTCGGACCAGTTGTGACCGACAGGCGCGACGGGAATGGTCAGCAGGGGGTCGAGGCCCGGTGTCGGCGCCTTGGCCAACTCAGCCTGCCGCGCGAAAACGTCAAAAGCGTGATAGTGCATCGCGTGCAACGTCGCGGCGGTGGGCGAGGGCACCCAAGCGGTGTTCGCGCCTGCTTTGGGGTGACCGATCTTCTGCGCCATCATGTCGCGCATCATGTCGGGCGCTGCCCACATGCCCTTGCCGATCTGCGCCTTGCCCGAAAGCCCGCAGGCGAGGCCGATTTGGACGTTGCGCGCTTCGTATGCTTGAATCCAGCTCGACGTTTTCATCTCGGCTTTGCGGATCATCGGGCCAGCGTGCATCGCCGTGTGCATTTCGTCGCCGGTACGGTCGAGGAAGCCGGTGTTGATGAAAACGATCCGATCTTGAACCGCGTGGATGCAGGCAGCAAGGTTGGCGCTGGTACGGCGTTCTTCGTCCATCACGCCGACTTTAACGGTATGGCGCGGAAGGCCAAGGACGTCTTCGACCGCATCGAACAAGGCGTTGGTCATCGCGGCTTCTTCAGGCCCGTGCATCTTTGGTTTCACGATATAAATGCTGCCAGCACGGCTGTTGCTGTGCGTGCCAAGACCCATCAGGTCGTGTAAGGCGCAAAGCGAAGTGAATAGCGCGTCAAGGATGCCTTCGGGCGCTTCGCTGCCGTCAGGCAAAAGCACTGCCGGATTAGTCATCAAATGCCCGACATTGCGCACGAACATCAGGCTGCGGCCGGGCAGGGTGACGGCGTCATATATGCGGTCTGCGTCGAGCGCGCGGGTCATCGTCCGGCCGCCCTTGTCAAAAGAGGCGACAAGGTCGCCGCGCATCAGGCCCAGCCAGTTGGTGTAAGCCGCGACCTTGTCTTGCGCATCGACTGCCGCGACCGAATCTTCGAGATCGATAATCGTGGTGAGCGCGGCTTCGAGGATTACGTCAGCGATATCGAGGTCGTCGGTCGCGCCGATGGGGTGCGTGGGATCGACAAATATCTCGATATGCAGACCGTTTTGTTTGAATAGATAGCGCTGCGTTTCGCCGAACTCGGACTTAGCGACATAATGCGGTGATGAGCCGCCGGTAAGAACAGCTTCCCAGCCCGGGATGGTGTCATTTAGGAATTGCCGTGCATAGGCAACCACCGCCGCTCCGCGTTCGGCGTCATAACCGCCGCTACGTGCAGGCGGCGCATCAAGAACATCGGTGCCGTAAAGCGCGTCGTAAAGACTGCCCCAGCGCGCGTTGGCGGCGTTTAGAACAAAGCGGTCGTTAAGGCTTGGCACCACCAATTGCGGCCCTGCCATCGTTGCGATTTCGGCATCGACATTTTGCGTACCAATGGCAAACGGCGCTGGCTCGGGAACCAGATAGCCGATCTCCCGTAGAAACGCCTGATAAGCGGGCATATCGGTAATCGGTCCTGGATGTGCCTTGTGCCACGAATCAATCTGCGCCTGCAACGCGTCGCGTTTGGCCAGTAAATCCCGGTTGACGGGAACAAACCGGTTGAGAATATTCGCAAGGCCCGTCCACAAGCTATCGGCGGCAATACCGGTTCCTGCGAGCACGCGGGTTTCGACAAACAAAGCCAGTTCTTCTGCAACTTGCAGGCCTGAGCGGGTCACATATTCAGTCATTATTTTGGCTCCAGTGAAACTTGGTGCCCGGGGAGATGCTTTATTGTTGCCGTCTCCCTAGCGATAGTTTGTGCGGTGCAAAAGCGTTTAATTGCTGATAGGTGCCGCGTCATGAAGCTTAACAAACATCTGGTCGAAAAGCCTTGGGGAAGGACCGATATTCCTGCCGCCTTCGGCGATATGGGTGGACGCCGCATCGGTGAGATCTGGTATGAAGGCGATGGACCGGACCCGCTCCCAATACTGGTCAAGTGGCTTTTTACCTCTGAAAAGCTTTCGATTCAGGTGCATCCCAATGATACCGAGGCGCAGGCGCGCGGAATGCCGTCGGGCAAGGAAGAATGCTGGTATATTGTTAGTGCTGAACCGGGCGCAGTTCTTGGCATGGGCACGAAAAAGCCGCTCGACGCCGAAGCGTTGCGCGCGGTGTCTATTTCCGGCGAAATAGAGCAGTTGATGGACTGGAAGCCAGTCAAGGCAGGCGATTATTTCTACATACAAGCAGGCACCGTTCATGCGATTGGTGCAGGCATCACCTTGGTAGAAGTGCAGCAATATGCCGACATCACGTACCGGCTTTACGATTACGGGCGGCCTCGCGAACTGCATTTGGACGATGGCGTTTCGGTGTCCGTCGCCACTCCTTATGCTGATCCGCGATCCGGTCATGCTGCTTGCGGGCAGCAGCTTCTCGACGGTCCGCACTTTAATCTGTGGCTGGTCGGCAATCATCTGCAAATTGCGGAGTTGCCTAGGTTCGACCGCTATTGGGGAATCCCGCTTTCAGGGGAAATAGAGATTGCAGGTCAAACGGCAGCTATGGGTGACTGTCTGATCGTCGACAATTGGCATGGAGTGACTATGTCGGACGACGCAAAACTGCTGATTGCAGCTTAGTCGGGTGTGGCTGGTGTGTACTAGTACACAATGAATTACCGGTTTACCGTGAAATATCATTGCCACTTAACCGACATTATTTTACAACTTTTGATATAGAAAATTCGCCCGGAAAACTGGGTCGTGGGAGTATAGCATTCACATGGAAACGAGGCTGGTTGTTGCCTATGCGCTTTGCGCTGTGATGGTGTTGATTTTGGTCGCGGTTGCAATCCGCTATCTGAACAACCGGCGGCAGTTCAAGATAAGACAGGCTGGCCGGGGCAAGAACACCAATGATATCGACGGCGTCTCGGCGGAATAATCAAACGGTCTTGGCCGCGATGATGGGACCGGCTCCTGCTCGCTGAACCAAGATCACAGTTTTGAGCTGGTTGGACGGAGGCGCAGGCAAGTTGAAACTTGCTGCGGGCCCGTTCCATTGGCCAAGCTTGGTCAACGACCGCACAATGTTTTTGTGGGGCAATGTGCGCCCGGTATTTTCACCTGAACGGATGGCAACATTTTGCGTTCGCGGGTCGTAGCGAACCAGCCATATATTAGCGGGTCCGTTGCCCTTGCCGATTTTTATCTTATCCTTGTCCAAGTCTATGGTCGGGCCTTTGGTAACCGGCGCGCTAGCTGCGATGCTCCTCGCGAGCTCCCCCTGCTTGATGCCCGTGATTGCGGTCTTGCCGTTGATGATGATCTGCGGGGTGGCCACATTGGCGTTGCCGAGTGCATGGGCATAATCATATTGCCGCTGCGTATAGGCTTTGTCGGCGAAAACATCTTTCCAGCCGAGCCGGTCCCAATAGGTTACGGCAAAACTGAGCGCGATGACGCCGGGCTGATCGGCCACGGCGTTGACCGCAGCATTGGCCGGTGGGCATGATGAACAACCCTGGCTTTGATAAAGTTCGACAACGATAGGATTTTCTGCCGTCGCGTTGCTTTTGGCCGCAACTATTGGGGTTGCAGCTTGCGCCTTTTCAACAACCGGCGCCGATTTCTGGCAGCCACCAAGCGCGAGCGGGACCAACGTCATGAACAGGGCAACGGTATTTTTCATCGAACATTCCTATTCTCGGGTACGGACAGGGAAAAAGGGAGTTAAACCCCGTCCGCGTTATGAAGTTCGCGAAAACACGCCTTAAAGTTACGCCCTTATTCGGGGTATTTTTTCGCCATATAGGCCAGCGATTCGACAATCAGCTGTTCCAAAACCGCTTCATCGACATCGCTCAGCCGCTTGATATACAGGCAGGATTTGCCGGTTTTGTGTTTGCCCAGATTCTCCATCAGCGCAGCACGCCCTTCAAACCCGTCGATCAGATATAACACCGTATTTTCCTTGCGCGGGCTGAAACCGATGCGGCACATATCGCCCTCGCGGCCGCTGTCATATTTGTAATGATAGCTGCCGAAGCCGATAATACTTGGTCCCCACATTTTGGGCTGGTGGCCTGAAAGCCGCTCCATCATATCAGCGATCTTGTGCGCATCCGCCCGCTGCTTCTCGTCGGCAACAGTATCGATAAAAGCGCCAACGCTGATTTCGGTCGGCTTTGTCTTGAGCTCCGCTTTGGCCATCTTGCTTCTCCCTCGACAGCGGCCTAGAGGATAACGTGTCATCTGGGGAGTAGCCAGCGATTCCACCTTGGGATTGGACATGCATCAACATATTTGGCCGAGAGGTCGTGGTGCATGTGGGGTCGTGTGATGCGGCTCAAGGCGAGACCAATGGCATCGGCAACCTGCACCGGTCGGGCAGGGGTCGCCGGTGGCATTGCGTCGAATTTTTGCCTGGCCCCGGAGTTTCAGATGGAAATTTTCTTCACGTCCGCCGTGCTCGTTGCGATTGCCGAGATTGGTGACAAGACGATGCTGCTGGCGATCCTACTTGCGACGCGGTTCAAAACACCGCTGCCGATTATCGCCGGGATTTTCACCGCGACGATTGCGAACCACGCGCTGGCCGCGTGGGCGGGGAGCGCACTGGCTGGCTTCTTTGCCAGCGACGCTTTTCGTTATGCCATTGCGTTCGGATTTATCGCGATGGCTGGATGGACGCTCATCCCCGACAAGGTCGATGACGATATGAAAGTCGCATCGCAGCGTGGGGCCTTCGTCGCGACGACCATCGCCTTTTTCCTGGTTGAAATGGGGGACAAGACTCAGGTCGCAACGATTGCGCTGGGCGCACAATATCACTCGGTTATTGCCGTGGCGGCTGGCACGACTTTCGGCATGATGCTCGCCAATGTCTCTGCGGTCTATCTGGGTGAGAAGCTTGTTGAGAAGGTGTCGCTAAAGGTCGTTCACCGTGTTGCCGCTGCGATGTTCCTGTTGCTGGGGCTCTGGCAGCTCTGGGAGTTGTGGAACGGCAGCTAAGCTGATAGGCGCGCGGCTGAAATTCAGCATCGGAAAATGCCATGTCAAAAGACAATATAAAGAAAGTCGTGCTTGCCTATTCGGGGGGTCTCGACACCAGCGTCATCCTGAAGTGGTTGCAGGTGGAATATGGCTGCGAGGTGGTGACCTTCACCGCCGATCTGGGGCAAGGCGAGGAACTTGGACCTGCGCGCGACAAGGCGGTGCTGATGGGCGTGCCCGACCATCACATATACATCGACGATTTGCGCGAGGAATTTGTTCGCGATTTTGTCTTTCCGATGATGCGCGCCAATGCGCGGTACGAGGGCGATTATTTGCTCGGTACGTCGATTGCCCGGCCGCTGATTTCGAAGCGGCTTATCGAGATTGCTGCCGAAACCGGCGCAGATGCGATTGCGCATGGTGCGACCGGAAAGGGTAATGATCAGGTGCGGTTCGAGCTTTCAGCTTATGCGTTGAACCCGGATATCAAGGTCATTGCACCGTGGCGTGAATGGGACCTAACCAGCCGCACACGGCTAATCGAATGGGCCGAGCAGCACCAGATTCCGGTGCCTAAGGACAAGCGCGGCGAAAGCCCGTTTTCGACTGACGCAAACCTGCTGCATACCTCATCCGAGGGCAAGGTGCTCGAAGATCCGTGGGATGAAACCCCCGATTATGTCTATTCGCGCACGGTTAATCCCGAGGATGCACCCGACACGCCCGAATATATCACTGTCGATTTCGAAAAGGGCGACGGCGTGGCTTTGAACGGCGAGGCGATGTCGCCCGCGACTTTGCTCGCGGCGCTGAATGAACTTGGCCGCAAGCATGGTATCGGCCGCCTTGACCTCGTCGAAAACCGCTTCGTCGGCATGAAGTCACGTGGCATGTACGAAACCCCCGGTGGCGAAATCTATGCGCGTGCGCATCGTGGTATCGAGAGCATCACGCTTGACCGAGGTGCAGCACATCTCAAGGATGAGCTGATGCCGAAATATGCCGAGCTTATCTATAACGGCTTCTGGTTTTCGCCCGAGCGCGAGATGTTGCAGGCGGCGATTGACCATAGCCAAGAGCACGTTTCGGGCACGGTTCGATTGAAACTTTACAAAGGCTTGGCAAGCGTAGTTGGGCGGAAATCTCCAAACAGCCTGTATAGCGAAAAGGTCGTAACATTCGAGGATGACGCCGGCGCCTATGACCAGAAGGATGCGGCGGGATTCATCAAGCTGAACGCGTTGCGGTTGCGGTTGCTTGGGCATCGCGGGAAATAGGATGCCAAACAAAACGCCCGTTTCGGCATTCATGCCCTGGCGTTATGGTTTGTTTCTTTTGCTGTGTGCCTCGGCGGCGGCTTTTGGATTTTGGCTGCCTTGGTATCAGGCGATCATGCTAGGGTTTGATGTCGCTGCTTTAGGTTATTTCGCAACGTTAGCACCGTTGTTCCGGCTGGATGCGGTAGGTATCCGCAAGCAGGCAAAACCCGTCGACGCCGACCGGATATTGCTGCTGGCCCTGACCGCAGTCATCATGGCGACCATCCTGACGGCAGTCGCCTCGGAACTGACGCAACGCGAAGCACCCAACCAATTTGCCGTCGTACTGATTATCGCCACACTAGGAATAGCCTGGTGCTTTTCGAACATGATCTACGCCATCCACTACGCGCACCTGTTTTACGATGATAGCCGCGGCGTCGGTGATCGCGGGGGAGTCGAATTTCCCAAGACCAAGGTACCCGATTATTGGGATTTCGTCTATTTTTCCTACACCCTGGGCATGACATTCCAGACCTCGGACGTCGCGATAACCGATGGTCAATGGCGCAAGGTCGTCATCTTCCACAGCATCGCGGCGTTCGTTTTCAACATTGGCGTCATTGCGTTTTCGATCAACATTCTCGCCAGCTGACGCGGCCGTTGCTTGCCGTTTCTTAACCAATTTTAGCTAGTACCGGCTCATGAAAGCCAACGCTGTCAAAGCCGCCGATCCCCGGCCCGTGTCCGCCGTCAGCACTGCTGTCGGCTTGAGCGGGCTGTTCGGGCTGTTTCTGGCGGTAATCGTCGCGCGCAATTTCGGCGCTATTGGCGCGGCGCTGGGCTTCCCGGGCTGGCCTGCGCTGGCCGACGGTCCTTATTCTGCGCTGGTCGCACTTGTCTTTTGCGGGCTGCCGATGGTGCTTTGGTCGCTGTTGGTGGACAAGGTGCACAGGCGGCAATCGACTGGCATTGACTGGAGCCTGAATCGCCCCGTCGCCGATGTGCTCGACACCAGCATCATCAAGATTGCCGGGCTATGGGCGACATGGGCAGTTATCGCCAGCATCTATGCGCTCTGTCGATTCTACTGGGACGGTAATTACCTGTTTGCGATGCAGATGTTTCAGGCGGCAGCGATTCCGCTTATTATTCTTTCGGTGCCTTATGTCGTTTGGCTCGATCGCTATCTCGTCAATCCGCGCGACGGTGCTTGGCATCTCGGCGCGTGGATATCGGGGCGTGCCGATTGGGACCGCGACGAAATCTTTCACCATCTGCGGGCCTGGGCGGTGAAGGGTTTTTTCTTGGCCTTCATGATCTCGATAGTACCCGGCGGTTTCCGCGATATCGTCAACATGAACTTTGCCGAGGTTGCAACCAATCCGGTGTGGCTGGCCAATGCCCTCATCACCGCGATGTTCCTCGTCGATGTGCAGTTCGCCACGGTCGGCTATATGCTGACAATGAAGCCGCTCGACGCACATATCCGCACCGCTAACCCCAATCTTGCTGGCTGGGTTGCGGCTTTGATGTGCTATCCGCCGTTCATCCTGATGAACAATGGCGGGCCACTCGATTATCATATCGGCACCAGCGATTGGGCATACTGGTTCGAAGGGCAAACGGCTTTGCTATGGATTTGGGGCGCGATGCTGGTTGCACTCACGGGAATCTATGCTTGGGCCACCGTCGCATTCGGTCTGCGCTTTTCCAACCTGACCCATCGCGGCATTTTGACGCATGGGCCGTATGCCTTCAGCAAGCATCCCGCCTATCTCGCCAAAAACAGCTATTGGTGGCTCGCGACGTTGCCATTCCTCGTCACCACGGGCAGCACCACTGACATGATCCGCAACAGTGCAATTCTGGCACTGGTCAGCAGCATATATTATTGGCGAGCGCGAACCGAGGAAAAGCACCTGATGGCAGACCCAGCCTATGCCGAATATGCAGCATGGATGGACCGTAACGCACTCGTCCCGCGCTTTTTTGCTGCGTTGCGTGGGGCTGCCGGCAATCGCCTTCGTAATGGTGCAGAAGTGCACCCTGCGGAGTAATCCGAAAATCCGGCTCCGCAGGGCAAGGCTTGGATAACCAGCCTAGAACTTGAAGCCTGCTTCGACGCCCCAGATACGCGGTTCGTTGACGAAGCCGGTCAGGTTGTTGAAGTCGATGCCGCCAACCGCCGAAGTATCCTTGGTGATGTTGCGGACGAATGCGGCGATATCGAACGCGTCGGTTTTGTAACCCACGCGCAGACCGCCTTCGAGCATGCTCTTGTCCTGGAACTCGACCGATTCATATAGGAAGAAGTTGATCTTCGAACGGTACGCCCAGTCGGTGTAGGCATAGATTTCGCCGTCGCCGACCGGGATGCCATAACGTGCGGTCCAGTTGGCAATCCAGCGCGGGCTTTGCGGCAGGCTGTTGCCGTTGATGTTGACGATCGCCGACGAGAATGGTGCTGCTGGCGTCACAATCGGATCAAGGAGCGTGCAAAGCGACAGATTGCTGAACGTATCGACCCGGGTTGCACCGCAAGCGGCGGTGGTTAAGTTGGGATCCTTGATTTCAGTGTTGTTATAGCTGACGCCAACCGTCAGCATCAGTTCCGGAACCGGCCTCAGTTCAAGATCGGCTTCAAGTCCATATCCCCGAACCTTGTCGGCATTGACCAGCCGGTTCGAGTTTACGGTACCACCAACGGCCGTCAATTGGGCGTCGTTGAGGTTATAGTAAAACCCGTTGAGGTTGAAACGGCCACGACCATCTAGGAAAGTCGACTTTACGCCTGCTTCCCACGAAGTGATCGTTTCGGACTGACCGATGGTAACGCCGTCTTCCAGTGTCTGCGCGGTGTTCGCCGGGAACAGGATGCGTCCCTGAATGCTTGGCGCGCGATAGCCACGGGCAACGCGGGCGTAAAGGTTGACGTCGTCGGTTGCGGCGTAGGTTGTGCTCAAATCCCATGTGACATTGTTGTCGCTAACCCGACGATTCACGCTGCCGAGTGGGTCCTGAAGGAAGCCTGGAAACTGTGTGTCTTTGCTGCGGACAACGTTATAAGTGCGCTTGTCGTCATTATAACGAATTCCGCCCGTCACACTGAGCTGATCGGTCAACTGGTAAGTCAGCGATCCGAACACGCCATAGGCCTTGCTTTGCTGAGCCTGCGAAACCAAGATGTTCACGCCTCCGGGAGCGTTGCTTGGGTCACCCAGAGTAGAGTAATTTTCGCTGACGATGCTGAGCTTCTCGTCGAAGTAGAAAAGTCCGGCCTGATAGCTTAATGGGCCATCGCCATTGCTTGCAATACGGAATTCCTGCGTAAACTGCTTCAGGGTCGGGACACTATCGCGTGTTTCTGCGGTGAAAGGAATATTGTCAGGGCCGTAGAGATTGGGCGGCAAGAAATTCGCTCCAAATCCGCCGTCGACGTCACCAACCGAAGTCGCGTCTCCGTGCCAGTAGCTGGTGACCGAAATCAGCGAGACTGGGCCTGCGTCATAGGTGATGCGCGCGGTTGCGTTCTGCGTGTCGACCTTTTGCTCGTTCTTGCCATCGGTCGAAACGCGATAGCGGTTAAAATTGCTGTTCAGACCTTGTTGGCCGCGCGTGAATACTCCAGCGCGGAAAACCCGTGCGGTGCCGTCCAATGACCGGAACTGGCCAGTCAGCAAGATGTCGAGGTCGTCGCTCGGCTTGATCAGGAACTGCAGGCGCGCGGCATATTCTTCATAGCCTTCGAACGCGTCCTTGGTCGTGCCGCTGGGTAAGACATTGTCGATATAATCATCCTGCCGCTGATACATGCCCGAAAGGCGGACGCTGACCTTTTCGCCGAGCGGACCACCCACCGCGCCTTGCGCGTTAATCGCATTGAAGCGACCGTAAGAGATTTTGCCATAGCCACCAGCGACGTCGCTTGGCTTCACGCTATCGAACTTGACGATACCGGCTGGCGTATTGCGGCCGAAAAGCGTGCCTTGTGGGCCGCGCAATACTTCGACGCGCTCCAGATCGAAAATCGGGAAGCCCTTGAGGATCGGGTTTTCGAGGACAACATCGTCATACACCAGGCTGACAGGCTGGGCCGCGTTGAAATCGAAATCGGTGTTGCCGAGGCCGCGGATATAGAAGCGAGGGAAGGTACGACCAAATGAGGATTCGACGAGAAGGCTTGGGACGCGTCCGGAAATACCGCGAATATCAACGCCGCCAGCCGAGATGGCGTCAAGCTTGTCGCCGCTGACTGCGGTCACCGACAATGGCACGTCCTGCAGGTTCTCCTCGCGCCGCTGCGCGGTGACAACGATTTCGCTAAGGCCGGGGCCGTCTTCAGCGGTTTCATCCTGCGCATAAGCAGCAGGGGCGATGAACAGACTGGTGGACGCGACGGCAATTGCGACGCTGGATGCGAGTGTTGAGCGGATGGAACGCATGAAATTTCTCCAGGTGACGAACAGGGAAAAGAGAATCGGCAGTTTAGGGTGCGACTAAAAACACAGTTATGCTGCGGTGCAGAAGCATTCAACAAAGCTTTGCAGAAATGCGACGTTTTTATGTCACCTGTGGCGTTTATGCATCGGAGGCCTAGAAGCTCATTTCGTCATAGATGCGGGTGATGTCGCCGCCCCACTCGCCATGATATTTGTCGAGCATGACTTCAGCCACCGTTTTGCCCGAGGCGACGATTTCGCGCAACGGGTCGAGATAGCCGGTTTCGTTATCGCCACTACTGTTGAGTACATTGCGCGCGGCAAGACCGGACGACGAGATATCGAGAATGCGGCCAGCCAGATCGAGCAATTTACCGCCGCCGGGAATTGCTGCGTTTAATGCTTGTGCAGGCACTGCGTTGCGCAGCGCTTCGCGTTCTTCGATCGTCCAAAGCTTGACCTCATCCCACGCGGCATCAAGCGCATTCTGGTCATAGAGCAAACCAACCCAGAACGCAGGCAGCGCGCAAATCCGGTTCCACGGACCGCCATCCGCGCCGCGCATTTCCAGAAAGGATTTCAGCCGGACTTCGGGGAAGGCGGTTGACATATGGTCTTCCCAGTCGGCGACCGTAGGTTTTTCGCCGGGGAGGACCGAGAGATCGCCCTTCAGGAAATCTTTGAAATCGAGGCCAGACGCGTCGATATATTTGCCGTCGCGGTAGACGAAGTACATCGGCACATTGAGCATGTAATCGACATATCGCTCGTAACCGAAGTTTTCGTCGAACACGAAGGGCAACATTCCGGTGCGCTGCGGGTCGGTGTCGGACCAGATATGGCTGCGGTAGGACAGGAACCCGTTGGGCTTGCCTTCGAGAAACGGCGAGTTCGCGAATAAAGCGGTCGCCAGCGGTTGCAGCGCCAGCGATGTGCGGAATTTGTGCGCCATGTCGGCCTCGCTCGAATAATCGAGATTGACCTGAATGGTGCAGGTACGCAGCATCATGTCGAGGCCCATACTGCCCACACGCGGCATATGGCGCAGCATGATTTCGTAGCGGCCCTTGGGCATGATTGGCAGCTCGGCGCGCGTCTTGTCGGGCCAGAGTCCAAGGCCCAAAAAGCCCTTGCCGGTCTTGTCGCCGATCGCCTTGACCTGTATCAGATGGCGCCCGGTTTCGGCGCAGGTCTGGTGCAGATTTTCGAGCGGCGCTCCGGACAATTCGAGTTGCCCCGCGGGCTCAAGACTGACCGCGCCGTCAGCACCTTTCAGCGCGATGACATTGTCGCCTTCATACACCGGCTCCCAACCGAACTCGGTCATCGCCATCAGCATATCGCGGATGCCGCCGGGTTCGTCATACGAAGGCGCATGATAGTCGTTTCGGCAATAGACGAACTTCTCGTGCTCGGTACCGATGCGCCAGCGTTCCTTGGGCTTCTCGCCCTTGGCAATAGCGGCGATAAGCTGATCGCGGGTTTCGATCACAGGATCGTTGCGATTCGAAACTGTTTTGGTGCTCATGGCGGCGGTTTAGAAATGTAACAGGATTTGTGCCAGCGATTTTAGCAAATCAGTTTACGGTGGCGCGAAACACGATTGCAAATGTACCGCCTGCGGCCAGCGAAGCCGTTATACCGGTTACTGTCGATCCCGTAACCGAAATGCCAAACGGATCGCTCTCGTCAGCGCCTGCGGCATTGTCGTCCTCCGCGGTCGTTGCGGTGGCGCAGCTGGTGCCCGAAAACAGGCTGCCCGCAACATAGGTCATGGTCGCCGGAATGATATCGACCGCCTGTACATTGGTCGAAGCCGCGGTTTCTGTGTTGCCGTTATTGGTGACGAGGAGACAAAATTGAGTCACCGCGCCAGGTACCGATTTCGGGTTCGCGCCACTGACTCCATCGCTTATCGTTGAGCTCGTTTTGACAACCGACAGGCTGGTCGAGGTAATGTACAGATCGGCGCGGCGAAACTGGCCAGTATCCGCGGCCACTGCGTCACATACCACCAGCGTCCATGTGCCCGCGGCATTTTGGCCATCAAAGGCGGTGAGTGGGTTGCTGGGTCGAAAACTGTGCGAATAAGGGGGCGGCACTGGTGTCAGCGGATCCGCTGCTGTAGCATTGTGCGTTCCAATGGCTGCTGCCGCTTCATCGTCGAACAGGTCATTAAGATTGTCGCCGGATTGCACATTGCCCGTCCATGTCATCACCGTCACCGTGGTTCCCGCAGGCGATCTCAGCGTAATCCGAAGGTCGCTTCGGTAGGTATGGCTGGCAAAGATACCGATGTTGACGTCACCGACGATATACGTGGTGGGAACGGTAAAGGTCCGGGTTATTTGGCCTGCCGTGCCGCAGTTATTGTCGGTAATCGTACCAATGGTCGTGTTGCTATACTGGTTGACTGTTTGCGCCGACGCCGCAGACGGTTGTAGCGTCAACGCTAATAACAGCAGTAAGCATGCCGTCATCAACGGTGGATTGGTTCCAGAAACCAGTGCCCGCAAAGATGCCAAACGCTGCATAGCTCCGAGATAATAGCTGCAAAATGTTAATCTTGCCTAATTCAATTGCCAGATAGTTTAACACTGAATCAATAGGATGGTTAGTATTTACACATCGGGCAGCAATGACGTTGCTATTGGTGGTCAATTCACTGTGGCATTGAACGCCATTGCGAAGGTCGCATTAGCGGCAAGCGAAGCGGTAACGCCGGTAATTGTAGATCCGGTCACGGATACGCCGAAGGGATCGCTTTCATCTGCGCCGGTCGCGTTGTCGTCTTCCACGGTGACTGCCGAAGCGCAGTTGGTGCCTGAGCGCATACTACCCGCGACATAAGTAACGAATGATGGAAGTGTATCGGTTGCGATGACGGACGTGCTGGTTCCTGGCCCGGTGTTGGTTACTAATATGCAATAGCGCACCGTCGAAGCGGGCACCGCTTTTGGGTTGGTTACGCTTACCCCGTCGGCAGTGATGCTGCTGGTCTTGGTAACGCTCAGCCTGGTGTCGCGGCTGTTGGTATAGGTGCAGATGATATTGGTCTCGCCCGCCGCAATGGTCAGGCCGTTGGCGAGGTTGCTATCCGCTGCACCGCTGCACGCAAGTGCTGCTGAGTACACCCCGACATTAGTGCCAGCCAATGTCTCGGCTAGCGTTAGGGTCTCGCCGATAACTGCGTTGGTCGGCGTCGCATCGCTGTCGAGTTCGCTTGCCGCACCAGCGTCTGAATTCAGCGTATCGATCACCACTGCTGCCCTAGATATCGTGATCGTCGCATCATCGCCAACAATCGCGTTGGTCCATTGTTTGCGTAGCGTCACCCGTGAATCATCGTCAGTGATCGTGTAGGTAGATGATGTTTGCGCGGACGAGCCGCAGGCGACGGTATTCCCCAACGTGTGATTGGCACCTGCGCCGACCGAAAACGCAATCGTTTCGCTCGATTCCACTGCGCTGTCGTCAGTGATGTTAATGCCAAGCGGGATCACGCTGTTGTTGTAGGTGCCGGCGGGAATGGTGACGGTAAAACTGGCGGTGCCGCTCGGCGTCGTGTAATCGCTCCCCAAAGTGGCCGTGCCACCTGTGACCGTGATTGTGACGGCAAATGGCGTAGTGACCAGTCCGGTGATTAATATGCTCGGCACATTTGCGATGGGCACCGATTCCACTCCCGTTCCCGTTGCGCCGGAAAGCTGGATAAACGGCCTCAGCGACAGCTGGATGCCGTCGAGAAAGTTGCCGAACGAACCTGAATCCAGCGTGTTGAATTGCACGCGCTGCAAACCCGATGCCCCGGTATAGGTTGTGCTGCCGGTGTTTACATTCCAGATCTGGTTGGCTGTCGTCGATGCTTGAATCGCCAATGTTTGCAATACCGTCCCACCGCTATTGGCGACCTGGAACCGCGCAGTCTGGGTTGCGGCGCCGCCGGTTCGAGCGCGGTGGGCAAAGGTCCACCCGATCGGTTCGCCATTGATGAGGCAGATGTTCTGGTACAGCGTGCCGTTCACATTGGCATTCATTTCGGCAAATACATTGCCGGCATAGGCGGGAACGCCGTTGAAATTGCTGTCCCACAATTCGATTTCGCCGGTGGTTGAATCCCAACCGACGACCGAGCCGTTGGTGATAATCTCGAAATTGGGTGCGCCGGGACCAGCAGGATCGTTGAGTTCGAAAGACGGATTTAGCAACGAGCGCAACTGAGCATGCGCCGGCGCACATTGCATGGCCAGAGCGAACAGCGTCGCCGACAACATCATTATGCGATGTAGCAATGTTACACGCACTGGTCGTTTATCAAGGTATGGACGTAGTCTGGACACGCATACGCCATGCCAGAATATCGTTTATACATGCTAAACCATTCTCGAAATGTGCGTCCGAAATGTAAAATCTTCCGCATGTTAAAATAGACAGCCATTCCACGCGAGCAATGGTTTATCCGGCTTGGCAAGCGTGCAAACGGGCTTTTGTTAACCAGTCAGCATGGCGGTATGTCCAATACGGGGCTGCTATGATCTTCTTCGACGATAATATTGATTACCAACCATTAACCGTTTCGATTTAGGGTGTTTCGTCGAATGAGGGGTTTCAAGCACCTGCCGCCATACTTGGTCTGGCTGCTACGAGTTGTCATCCTGTGCGCGGGGATGGCAGCCGCCCCCGCTTATGCCCAAAGCTGTTCTGCGGCAACTTCGCAAGGTACAGCGCCGGCGGGATGGCAGACCTATTGCTGGCTGGACTTCACCACCTATAATGACGCCACCGCGCGTTCGGTGTCGGGGCAAAATTTCTCTTTCACCTTATCCGACGGCTCGGTGCTGTCGTTCAATCTCAAGGCAACCAGCACCGCAGCAACTGCCGCAGTGTCGACCGCTGCACCGTCCTGGACCGGCGCGGCGGTTGGCAATTCGGCGTTTCTGGGAATTCCCGGTCGTCCGATTTTGTACATGTCCAACAACGGATCGACCGTAAACTTCAACATTTCCTCGATCCTGATTACACCGCCGCCCGGAGCTCCAGCCGTAACCGCTTACGCGTTTGTTGCTGCCGATGCGGAATCGACCGATGGTAACGAGCAAATCGTTTTTGGCACAAATGGTGGCGGCTGGATCGAACTCGACAGGGTCAACCCGATTAGCGGCAACCAGTACCCGACATCATCGGGTATCAGCAGCAGTACTTTCACGACAACCGGCGGGGGGCAGACAGGAAATGTCGGCGGGTATATCGTCGGCACGAACAGCCCGACCGCCGTTACCGCAAGTATGACAGGTTCAGGTCTTCAGGGCATGATGTTCGCGGTGCGGTTCGCCTCGATCCGCTTGAACAAGCAGATAACCGGTGCGCGTATCAACGCCGCCGACCAGTTCACTTTCCGCATTGCAGCCACCTCATCGGGCAGCACGCTGGCGACCGGGACAACGACCGGGACGAGCAACGGCCCGTTTACCGCTGCGGCGGTTTCGCTTGCGTCCGGTATCCCCTTGACGCTGACCGAAACCATGGCAGCGGGCAGCGTCAGCGCCATTACGCAATATAGCAGCCGCCTGACATGCACGAACGGCACAACAAGTTCGACGCCGCTGCCATCCAATATTCTGACCACGTCATATAATTTTGGCGCGCTGCAGTTTGGCGATGCGGTGCAATGCACATTCACGAACGCTGCATATCCGCAGATCCGGCTGCGGAAAGCGCTTGGCAGCAACAGGCGCTTTTCGACGGACCAGTTTACGGTCCGCATTAATCAGGGCGCGACGGTCGTTGCGTCTGCAACCACAGCCGGTGCAACCAATGTAGTAACCGGCGGTGACACCGGCTTTACGCCGGTGACGGCTGGAACCGCTTATACGCTCGATGAAGTCATGTCGGGGCCGGGAAGCCTGACCCAATATACCAGAACGCTTGCTTGCACCAACGGCACAAATGGCGTGACGACCACTTTCCCGACCGCCGTTCCAGGCAACATCACACCAGTGCTTGGTGATATCATCACGTGCACCATCACCAACACAAGGCTTGCAGGCAACGCGACTTTGGTGGTGACAAAAATATCGACGGTATTGAGTGACGGAGTCAGTGTAACCAACCCGAAGGCGATTGCAGGGGCACGTATTCAGTATACCGTTACAGTGCAGAACACCGGGAACCTTGCGGTCGACGCGAACAGTATCATTATCACCGACCCCTTTCCACCTGATTTCACGATAGACGCCTCGACACCGATGACGATGAATGTCGGCAATAGCGGGCTTGCGGCATTCAATCAGGGAACAATGGTAACGTATTCGAGCGCGGTGGGTGGTGGAGCGCCCTATACCGCGGCGCTCGGTACGGGCTATAACGGCGCGATCACCGGATTGCGTTTCCAGCCATCTGGAACCATGGCTGCCGCGACGGCTGCGGGACCGACCAGCTTTTCATTCACCTTTACTGGTCGGATCGACTAGTTCCAGTCGCCCTGCGCGGCCATCCATATCGACAGCGCAGCGACTGCTGCCGTGTCGGCGCGTAATATTCGAGGGCCTAAAGATACGGCGACCGCAGCAGGGTGCGCACGGAGCATTATATTCTCCTCATCGGTAAAACCGCCCTCGGGCCCGATCAGGATAGCGGCAGGTCCGCTTTTTATTGCGGATCCGAATGGTTCGCCGCCGCGTTCATCGCAGAAATAGAGCGTGCGGCCTTCGGGCCAGTTTTTCAGTAATGAGTCGAGTTTGGTGACGGCCGCGATTTCGGGAAGTGCGGTGCGTTCGCATTGCTCGGCGGCTTCGATCATGTGGGCGCGGAGCCGTTCTTCCTTGACCTTGTCGACCACGCAACGCGCGGTGAGCAACGGCACGAAACGCGCCGCGCCCAGCTCACAGGCCTTTTCGGCAATCCAGTCGAAACGGTCTTTTTTGATGAGGGCTTGGCATAGCCAAAGGTCAGGGACGCTCTCGCGTGGTCGCAGTTTTGCTTCAACAGAAAGGACGAGGTCGCGTTTACCGGCACTCGATACGGTTGCGAGATATTCGCCTGAAATATCGTCGAAAAGTTTGACTGGAGCGCCTTCTTTCAGCCGCATCACGCCCAAAAGATAATGCGCAGCGTTGCCCGTGATGTGTATCTCCCCGCTCTCCGCCAGCGGCTGTTCCACGAACAAGCGCGGCGTGGATTTCGGGGGCCAGGCGGGGGTAGCGATCATCTAAGCGACATAGCGGAAAAACGCCCTTCGACAAGCGCGCGAGCTGCGGTTATCAGAACCGCCGTGACCACAAACATTGTTCCCGACAGCGAATATACAGGCATCATGGCTCTGCTCCCGCAAAAACTGCGGGGATTTGCCTTGCTGGCGCGGTTCGACCGGCCGATCGGCTGGTGGCTGTTGTTCTGGCCATGCGTTTTCGGTCTGGCATTGTCGGGCGGGCTGATTGCCCAGTGGCATCTTGCTTTGTGGATGTTGCTCGGCGCGATTGTAATGCGCGGGGCGGGTTGCGTGTATAACGACATTGTCGACCGCGATCTCGACTCGCAAGTTGCGCGCACTGCTTTGCGCCCTTTGCCTAGCGGAACTGTCGGGTTGAAAGCAGCGTGGATCTGGCTGTTTTTTTTGTGTTTAATCGGGCTTGTTGTCCTGCTGCAACTACGCTGGGAGGCGCAACTGGTTGCTCTGGGAAGTCTGGCTTTGGTTGCCGCCTATCCCTTCATGAAACGCATTACATGGTGGCCGCAAGTCTGGCTGGGGCTTGTGTTCAGCTGGGGCACTTTGGTAGGATGGGTAGCAATAACAGGCAGGGCCGACCCGGCGATTACGTGGCTTTATGCCGGCACGATCTGCTGGGTCATCGGTTACGACACAATCTATGCGATGCAGGACCGAGAGGATGATGCGCTGGTCGGGATAAAGTCGAGCGCGCTGCGGTTAGGCGCAAACGTAAGAGCCGGCGTGGCGCTATTCTATCTGCTCACGTTAATCGGATGGGGCATGGCGATTTGGAGCGTTCGGCCTGAAAAACAGGCGCTTGTTGCGCTCGTCCCTGTCGCTATTCATCTTGCACTTCAGCTATTTTCGCTCAAAACCGATGGCAGTAACGCAATCGGGCATTTCCGGTCGAACCGGATGGCAGGTCTGCTGGCCGCATTGGCGTTTCTCGTTGTTGGTGCCGCCGGTCAATATTAGGAGAGAATATGGAAAATCGTCGTCTCGGCAAAAGCGCCGTCTATGTGTCCGACATCTGCATGGGGACGATGACTTTCGGCTCGCAAACCGAAGAGGCAGAGGCACACCGCATTCTCGACAAAAGCTTCGATGCGGGCATCAATTTCTTCGATACCGCAGAGGGCTATCCGGTGCCGCCCGACATCAAATGGGTTGGCCGGACCGAGGAAATCGTCGGGCGCTGGATGAAGGGCAAGAACCGCGATGCCATCATTATGGCGACCAAGGTGTCGGGGCCAAGCCACACCTGGTTCAAATCGCCGAAACGCGGCGGCATGACCGCGCTTGACCGGCACAATATTACGGTCGCGGTGGAGGACAGCCTGCGCCGGTTGCAGACCGACTATATTGACCTTTACCAGACGCACTGGCCCGACCATGGCACGGCCTATGACGAGACGATGGAGACGCTTGATGAACTGGTCCGCGCCGGCAAGGTGCGCGTTCTGGGATGCTCGAACGAGACGAGCTATGGCTTGATGAAGAGCCTTGCGACCTCAGAACGGCTGGGGACGGCGCGTTTTCACACGATCCAGAACAACTATTCGATCAACAATCGCCGGTTCGAGGATGACCTGAAGCAGGTATGCCGTCAGGAGGGCGTTTCCTTACTGCCTTATTCGCCGTTGGGCGGCGGGGTGTTGTCGGGCAAATATCTGGACGGCGCCCGGCCCGAAGGTGCGCGCTTTTCGCGCTATCTGGGGATGGAAGGTTCGCGGCAGATTGAGATGGCGCAGCGTTTTGCCGGGCCACGGGCGTTGGAATCTACTGCGCGCATTGTGGCGATTGCCAAAGACGCGGGGATGTCGCCGGTCACGCTTGCGACAGCTTGGTCCAAACAGAATGACTTTGTCGCATCCACAATCGTCGGCGTAAGCCGCGAAGATCAGCTCGACGAAATATTTGCAGCCATCGATTTGAAGCTGAGCGACGAAGTGATGACAGCGGTGCACAAAGTGACCAAGGAAATATTGTACCCGATGGGTTAAGGCGCCCGACATCAGCCAGACGCCTTTTGGGTAACGGTCTTATTTCTTGTCTTCAGGCGCCACCGAAATTCTGACGGTTTCGCCGCTATTCCCGGGAAATCCGGTAAACATCGCCTCGACCAGGTTCGGTACAAGATAAGGGAGCTTGTTCGAGCGTGACTTTGCTTCGGCCTTGCCTTCGAAGAGGCGTTTGCCGTCATTGTTACGGTCGATCTTCATATCGAGATTTGCTGTGTAGACCGTGAAATTGTCGACGTCATAGCCGCGATTGAAGCCGCTGTAGAGGAACGGGTCATAATATCCCGTGATGTAACGCGCGCCGCGACGGGTGCGCACAACATAGGGACGGTAATAGCCGCCAAAACCCCAATAGGGATCGTAGAACGGGTCAGAGCGGACAACCGTGCGCTCCTTACCTCCATCGACGGCATAATCGAGCGTAACGGTCATGTCGGCGGCTCCGCCCGAAGCGGGCACATAGCCGATCTCTTGCAATTCGGTGGCAATCAGCGAGGCATATTGGCCGAATTCAATGCCTCCTGCATTTGCCGGATCAGCCGCCTTGATCGCAAAGGTCTGGCCCTGCGGCGCAGGCAATTCCTGAAAGCGCGAAACATCGGCCTTGAATGGCGTGGCGCAGGCACCAAGCGCGAGTAGCGCGACGGGGGCTAGAAAAGTGACGAACCTATTCTTCATGGCAAATCCTCATGCGACGGCTTGTTGCTATTATAGCAGTAACGTTTCAAAACTAACATGGTTTCGCTGAACTTCGGTTGAACGATGCAGACTTGCGTTTCAGCGCAGCAGCCCAAGCGCCGCATAGGCTGCCTTGAGCGTCGGCGTTCCCAATTCGCGTGCTTTCGCCGCGCCTTTCGCGAG
>JANNQI010000048.1:0-88200 GCA_031400695.1 Sphingomonadales bacterium
CGGCGTAGTCGCACCGCATTCGGCCCGCGGGCAGCGACACGAGTCCGATAATCGGATCGAACTCGACTGCACGCATATGGCCTTTGTCGCCCGCCCCGATGCGATCCGGGCAATTGCGAAGGCTATTGTCGACTAATCCCGACCGTGCGTTGGCGCGGCGCGGGTATGACAAGTTAAAAAGCTGCACTCGAAAAGATGCGTACGATGATGGCGGACTAGAGCGATAATGTCACTTCGACATCGTCGCCTGCGACAATGCCCTCGGCTTTGCGCACCGCCGCCTTTACGGGAAGAAGCCATCCTTTGACATCGGTCGCCGGAAACATCGACGTCTCCCATGCGGTGTCGCCAATCGTCGCCGAAACCTTGATTGCGCCCCAACCACGCCGCCGCCCGCTCTCCAGCCGCCGCATGAGCGCAAGCGCATGGATGGCTTCGGCAACCTCGCCGTCGATGGTCAGGAAATGCCAACTGGCGGGCGCTTTATCGCTTGTCCATATCCAGAGCGGCGTGCGGACGGTGTAGCGTTCGGCGCTCACTTCACCGGCTTGCGCCGCACCGGGACCGGAATGTTGCAGATATCCGCACCACCGGCTGGCACGTTGAAGAACGGGTCACGCCGGTTCGCCCGCGCTTCGGCATAAGCCGCGAAACTGGCACTCTCGGTCGAGAGATACTCGAACGCGGGCAATTCTTTCGCCTCATTGCCCAGCCGCACCGACAATATCGGCACCCGCTCCTCTTCCTTCTCGTAAAAGCCAAGCGCGCCGGACCCGCGCGGCAGGCTGGAGAGATGCTCGATCCCCTCAATCACCCGCCCCACCAGTGCAATATTGCGGTCGAGATGCCGCGGCGCATGGCCGATGACGGTGTAAAGTTCGGCTCCGGTACCGGTGTCGGGCGACAAGTTGCGGCCCACGCCAACCATGCCGTAGCAGTGGGTTGGCCAAACGTTCTTAAAGTCAGATCCAAAGGACCAGCCCTCCCAATGCTCAGCCTTTTTAGCGTAAGGTTCGTCTATCAGTCCATCGTCAAACTCGTCAGGGCCTGACCGCGACGCAGCGCGGGCACCTTGAAATCCCGGGTTGTCCCACTTTTCCGCCGCTATCGTGTACCCACTCTCCGGCACCACCGCCAAACCCTCGGGCAAAGCCTTCTTCTCGGTTGCATCGCCCCATTGCACGACATAATTGTCCTGAACGCGGTTTATGCTGGTGCCGTCCCACCATTTCGCGGCCGCCAGCTTCCGGATATTGCCGACCCAGCCCTCGCTGAACGGCGCTGGCATCAGCTGGATGACGACGCGGCGCGGATTGCCCTTCGCGTCCGGAGCAAGTTCCATGACCAGCAGGTCCGACGGCACTATCGCCACCCACTCCTCCGCCTTCGCCGCCGCGACGATCTCGCCCGGCGCTGGAAAAACTGGCTTCTCTTGAGCAGAAAGCGGAAGCGCGGCAAAAATCGCAGCGCTGGCGGCAAGGATCAGATATCTCTTCATGCCCGTGAGTATTGCAAATCGCACGCCCTTGCGAAAGATATAACGAGCCGCTAGGGGCGTCGCTTCCCGAATGGGATGCGGAGACGTGGCCGAGTGGTCGAAGGCGCTCGCCTGGAAAGTGAGTATACGTCAAAAGCGTATCGAGGGTTCGAATCCCTCCGTCTCCGCCACGCAGTCAGAATTTTCTAAAGTTCTGATAGAATATCTGAAAAGTCGCGCGAATTTGGGCCATTCAGCAGCGCAAACGCCTAACAGAGACGCGCGGAGCATTGGCCCACCCCCGCGATAAGGGTCTGTGTCTCTGCTGCACATTGTCTCGGTTGAGTTTCGGTTCTTTTCTAATCTGAAGGCCAGCGGCTTTCGCTAACTTTGAAGACATTTAATCGCTGGAACAGCCTCCCGGATAGCTGACATAGATTCACACGAGTCATTTGGAGACATCAGTGACTGGAATTGGCCGGTAATTGCGCATCCGACTACGAGGCAAGGTCTGACTATTTTTTGTCTTAGTCCGCAAGTGGGGACATGCAGCGCCACAGCCCTGACTTATGCTCGTTTGGGGTTTGTTATGCCGGGAGAAAAGAAAATGGCACGGGATTTAGAGTACGACTGGAAAGAGGCGGAACTCGTCGTCCAGCCGGTGCAGGCGGTGGTCGTCTATCCTTCGCAGAATGGCGTCGTTATCCGGCAGCAGAAAGCGCCAGACCGCGACCGGGACGATGTGGTCAGCGTCCCGCATCACGCGCTTTATCGGCTGATCCGCAGATTGCAGGTGTTGCAGAATGCGGACTTCATCAACGCAGAAGACTTCGGAGCAGCAGAGATAGAGGAAATTCTCGCAGCCGAGTAGAATGCTCACCTTGCCGAAACGATGCCGACGTTCTCAGAATTTCCGGTCAACGCGAAACTTAATGAAAAATGACGGCCACAAGGGCCGTCAAAGTCGGGTCGCCTCGGTGCGATAAACAAGACGTATTACGGTTGGAAGACTCATGCCAGCCCCTTGGGCCGCAGAATATGGAATGTTTCAAATCGGGACGATTCCGAATGTGCGAACAAGGCGGGACGCACCTTTTCTAAAATAGACAAAAACAGAAAAATCAGGACGCCCTAAAATTGGAAAAAATAGAAGAAGCGTCGCAAAAGTGTGGGGTATAATGCGGGGTAGATTTTTAGAGCCATCAAGATAACGAAATAAAACAAGTTTATGTATAAAATGTTCTATTCGAGCCCTTCGCCGTACGCTCAGATTCCATATTTGATCCAAAGCGCATTCCTACCCGTTGTCGAAAGTCATATCCAACTGCCCTCAAGATCGCCAATGCTCGTCCAACTTCAATGACCAAAGCGGGCGCAGCGGCTGCGTCGGGGAAGTGCCACACCGCAACCCTCTAAGGATCGAGTTCCCAATTCACCCAACGGCATCGGCGATCAAAAACTAGCTGACAGAGCTATGTTGTTTTGATGGTTTTTATAAACGCCCACTTCATCGCCGAGAAACTGGTTGTTCTTTTCTCTTATCGTTGCTGCGGCATCGTCGTACAAAAACGGCAGAAATGCATAGCGACGTCCTTTTGTTACCGGCGTGGCCTCGTGCAGTAACGAGCAGGAAAATATTATGGCGCCGCCCGTCGTTGCACGATAGGTGCGTTGTCCGAATTCCGGAAATCGCAGATTGCCGCCTTCGTAATCCTCGGCGTTGAGATTGATTGTAATCGCAAAACGTCGGTGCGCGGTGCCTCGAGTAGTATTGTCACGATGGGGCCTGAAGTGCCCTCCGTCGTTTGCATCATAGCAAGCGACAATATAACGCTCAATCCGAGTTGCGTTGAACTGGAATGCGCGCTTTATCTCGGGAACTATGCGCTGATGGACGCGATGAACGAGAGATTGGCGAAGCGCCATACATGTAATTCTAAAGTCTCTTCTGATTTTGTGTGATGGATCGAGCTTCAAAACGGTCTTTCCGTCTTCATCCCTCATAAATCCGCTCTGTTGGCCGCCATCCTGCTCGTAAAGTTGGATGAGCTGTTGGCACAACTCTGGCTCAATCACATTCGGGAGCGATAGAACAGGTGCCCATTGGGAACTCCTTTCAGTATCCTTCACGGCGGCAAGATGCCTTAAAGCGGTGAGTCCTTGGTCGATATCGTAGGCGGCAAGAACCCTAAGTTGCGGACAAAGCAGCAGCCAATATGGTCTATAGCTGCTTGCAACGGAAACTGATGCACGGGCCGCCCCGTAAAGCGTGCTCACGCGGCTATCATAATCGAGGAAGAAGCGTATGCCTGGTATCGATTGACCGATACGTTGTTTAGCCTCATCATTAGGGTTGGTGGTAATTCCAAAGAAGCAGGCAGAGGTATCGTCGAACAAGGAACGGTTCGCGGCAACAAGTTGAAGAGCCGCTGCGCTCGCAGGCTCAGCCGCAGAACCGAAAAAGAGAAGCAGCAAATGTCGACCTGCGGCTAAATCAAAATTGTAATTCTGATTCCCACTAAGAGCGCGCGCATGGAACCTGTGTGCAGGATCGCCGCGGCGAAGTATTAGTGTCGGTGCTGAGTTTTCAGTCATCGAAACGCCTGCCATTCTTTATGCTAAATCCATGAGGTTACGGAGTAGCGCTGGCATCGCAATGCCTCGTTTCCTCTTAAAACCCATGGCTTCAGGTTTATCCATTAAAGCCCTGATTTCACCAGTTTTCTTAGTTTTACCCAAACTCAGTTTTGTTCATTCACACAGGTTACTTAACGACCGTTGTCTCCGAGTCTTTTAAACTAAGGTGCGTATCGCCGTAATTAGCGATTAAGTATTACTCCGACTTAAGTTCGAAAAGCCATTGATGTCCTCGCTAGATCGTCTGACAGTATCTGCATATATCGGGCAAGCACGATCAGTTCGGTGCCAGTGGTATCGATCAGCGCCTTGATGCGCCCTTCTTGTTCCGATTTGCCCTCTTTGGTTACCGGTAGATGATGAAAGGGAATTTCGCCGATATTCTCGGTCGAAATAGCATCGCGCGGATGATTTGAAACGATCCCAACGATGTTCATTTCCAACTCGCCGATGCGGTGCCGATATAGAAGATCCGCAAGGCAGTGGTCAAACTTCGAGGTCAGAAGCAAAACCCGCGTGCGGCTGCTCACGTCGGATAGCCGCAAAATCATGGCAATGTGTTTCTACCAACGGTATCAAAAAAGTGTTGATCGCTCCCGCTTCCTGGGATGCGGTGAACATCACAAGCATAAAAACCGACCACATTCCGGATCGTTGAACTGTTGGGCCTCGGTAATATTGCCGCCTGCGGCAAAAATTGCCGCGGCGACAGCGGTAACGAGTCCTGGCTTGTCTTCACAAGAGAGCGAGAGGACGAAATCAGTCATTTTATTCTCTCCCTTAGCTGGCGTTGGAAAAACGAGGCAGAAGTGCCAGACATGTTTGTGCTATATGGTCGTACCGAATGAAACGGACAGCAGCTTTCCCCGGTCGCCCAACTGTTTCAATATTGGCTTAGCAAAATCAATTCTCAGCCTGCCGACCGGCGTGTTCATGGATAGGCCTATTCCGACCGAAATACGCGGTTTGCCAGAATTGCCGAGCAATTTCTCTCCTGCAAGAAGACCAGTCCTGTCCGCTGCGAATACCGACCCTGCATCAATAAATATGCCTGGGCGCACACCGTTTACGCCCAACATCCCGCCGGCTGCGAACGACAATTCCGTGCGCACTGCATAATAAGCGCGTCCGCCGATCCCCACGGTTTCTGCGGCTTGCGCGCCAGATGGCCGAATCTTGGGACCGATGCCGCGCAAATCGAAACCGCGTATACTTGAATCGCCGATGTAGAACCGGTCGAAGAGTGGGATTTTGTCATTACCAATCCGCTTGATATACCCGCCTTCGATGTCGAACGATACATTCCAGCTGCCACCCAGTCCGATCAGTGCCTCGCCGCTCGCGCGGGATCGTGCAAACGATGCCGAGCCGCCGACGGACAAGTCCTGGGCTAACTGCAGCCTGAACCCGCGAGGCACTCCGGCCGATTGGCTTTTCCTGTCAAACGTCAGGGCAAAGCTTAGTATCGAGCTGGTGGTTTTACCTATTGTCCCGCACAATGCACTGCCAAAAACCGCGCTGTCGCAGTTGGCGTTTTTGCCGATCATTTGAAACGAATCTTTCGACCAGCGATAATTGAAAGTTGCCGACAAGCCGCTATCGAGCTTTCGGTTCAAAAGAACATTGATGCCGCGGGCCGATTGGCGAAAGGGTGCCAGACGAAGCCCTTTACCGAAATTTTTGGATGAAACCCGTTCGGCAAATAATGTCGGCGCAAAGGCATATTTGCTGCCGAGTAAATTGCCGTCGCTATAGCCAAGTTCGAATGCGGTTCTCACCTTCGAATAGCTGGCCGACGCGCCAAGCTCGGTTCCGGAACCAAAGATGTTAGTCCGGGTGATTTTGCCGCCAACAGCAATCCCCTCGATCGAGGAATATCCGGCATTCAGCCGTAACCCGCCGCCCGGGGCATCGGTCGCCTTCGCAAGATTATCTTCATCCGAGCCGGGTTGGGGGAAGTCTTCGTCGCTTAGATCTGCGGTCGATAGGCCGATATTGTTACCGGGTGGATCTGTCGCCGGATATCGTTCGGGGTGCGATTGCTGGTTCGGTGACCGCCAATCAACGTTAGTAATACCGTAGATCGTAACGGACCCAGGCTGCGCCATGTCGTGAAGACCTGAGCCGAAAAAAACATAACCACCCTTGAAGCGGGGGCTTTCGTCTTGCTGAACGGCATCTCCGTCGATCAACAGGTCGTCCGGCAAAGCGCCATTATGCACACCATCCGATGCAGCCACGGTGCCTAGCGGTGAGGCTGTAATCGAAATTGCATGGCCCAATGCCGGGGGTTCATTGCCAAGCTCGTCCTTAGCAACAATCGCCACATCTGCTGTCAAAGCGGGGAGCGAGCTGTTGTTTCCGCAAATCGCCGCGATGCTGATCGCAGCATTTTGCGCAAGCTGGCCTATTTCGCCGAAAACGATAGTGCAGCCTGGCACTGGCCCTCCCTCTTCATCCCCTGGGCAAAACGTGCGTCACGTTCACCACTTGCGCCGCGCCTATGATTCCCTGAATGCGCGATGGAAGCTGTCGATCATCGGTTGAAGCAAATATTGCATGAGCGAGGTCGAGCCGAGATCAATAAACACTTCGGTCGGCATACCCGACGTCAGCTTGACCTCCGGAAAATGTTTCAATTCCTCCGGTGGAATTTCGATTTTTACTTTGTAATAAAGCTGTCGCGCTTCCTCGTCGAACGTCGCGTCGGCGCTGACTTCGCGAACCACGCCCTTCAGGCCTGGCAAAACGCGGGCCTTGAACGGAGTAAGTTTGATTTCGGCGGTCAATCCGGGATGGACCATATCGATGTCGTTCGCATTCAAGCGGGCCGCCACGACAATCCTCTCGTTCGACGGGACAATGTCCAATACCGGCTGCCCCGCACCGATGACGCCGCCCGGGGTAATCAGCCGCAGATTGGCGACCACTCCGTCGACGGGCGCGACGATCTGCTGGCGCTTGCGAATATCTTCGCTGACTTTCAGTTTTTCGCGTGCTTCGGCGATCTGCATCTGAACGTCGCGCTGCTGCGTCGTGGCATCGGTGACGGTCTGGCCACGAAGAAACGCCATCTGGGCGTTCATCTCGTCCATCGTCTTGCGGATTCGGTCGAGATTGTTGGTTAGCTGCCCCTGTTGCCCATCGGCGGCCGATCGTTGACGTTGCAGCGCAAGCAACCGCGACTTGCGCTCGAGCCCCTCCTCAACGAGCATGTTGACCCCCATTTCCTCGTCGTCGAGCAGTTTGGCTTGATCGCCGATCGCCGCCAGTTGCGCTTTCGCACTCCCGATTTCAGCTTGCGATTGGCCAATCCTTTCGCGCAGAACGGTGGTCTGGTCGACAAGGCCTCGCCGCCGAGCGGCGAACAACGCGTTTGATGCCGCAATGATTTCCTGAATTTCCGGCTTGTCCGCCACCGCCATCAGCTCTGCGGGATAAATCACCGAACGAAGCCCCTGCCGTTCCGCCGTCAGCCGCGCATCTTGCGCGAGCATCCCAAAAAGCGCCGAGCGCACGGCGGCATCGCGGGCATCGTTTTGGGTTGTGTCCAGCTGAACCAACACTTCACCTGCCCTTACTTTCTGGCCTTCCTTGACCAGAAACTCGGCAACAATTCCGCCTTCAAGATGCTGAACGGTGCGGCGACCGCCGCCTGCCGCCTCCAGTATTCCCGGAGCTATCGCAGCGCTGTTCAAAGGTGCCGCCCAACTCCAGAAAGAGAACACCGCCAGAAATGCCGCGATCGCGATAAATGCGAGGCGAAGCGAACCTTTGACCCGCGGCGCCCTAAGATCGGGCTCATTGGTTGTGAGATCGAGAGGTAAAGCCAGTTCTTTCGAAGGAATTCGCGATTGCACATTCATGCGCTCATGCCCTCTTGATTGAACATAACCGATTTGGACTGCGGCGGCGCTGCGTTGCCATTGGGCTGACTTGAGAGCTTTCCACCCGTCAATTGTGCAATGATCGTTTCGGCATCGCCGAAATTGGCGACTTTCCCCTCAACCATCATCAGTATCTTGTCGGCAAGCCGTAAAAGGTTGGCGCGGTGCGAAACCGTGACGTTGGTAATTCCAAGCGCCTTGAGCTTCTGGATCGTTGCCGCCAGCGCCATGTCGCCGCGCGAATCGAGGCTAGAATTAGGCTCGTCGAGCACAATAAGTTTGGGCATTCCAAATAATGCCCGTGCAAGACCGATCCGCTGCCTCTGGCCGCCCGAAAGCTGGCGGCCGCCTTCGGTCAAGATGCAGTCATAGCCGTCGACGAGTTGCAGGATCATGTCGTGGCAATCCGCAAGCTTGGCCGCTGCTATCACATCGGCATCGGCAGCATCCGGATTGAAACGGGCGATATTCTGCCGGATGGTGCCGGGCAGCAATTCGATATCCTGCGGCAAATAGCCGACATTCGGGCCGAAATCCTCGCGCATCCAGTCGAAGGTGTCGGCCCCGTCGAGGCGGACATGACCCATATTGGGTTTCAGCACGCCGACAAGCAATCGCGACAATGTCGTTTTGCCCGAAGCGGACGGTCCGACGATAGCCAGCGATGTACCCGGCTCGATCCTGAAGGTGATGTTTTTCAATATAGGGGTTTTCATACCCGGAACGGCGTAGGTCATCCCTTCGACGGTCAGCT
Organism: Sphingomonadales bacterium; assembly: GCA_031400695.1. Lineage (GTDB taxonomy): Bacteria > Pseudomonadota > Alphaproteobacteria > Sphingomonadales > Sphingomonadaceae > Sphingorhabdus_B. Next base: position 8,756 of record JANNQI010000048.1, read on the forward strand.
TGCCCGTCGGGGTCGGTAACTTCATGCCCGACGGCCGCGCTCGCGGCAGATCGAAGAACTGTACCAGCTTCTGATAACTCTGCCGCGCCAGCACGAACTGCTTCCAATAGCTCATCGATGCTTCAATCGGTGCCAGCAAGCGAGCCGCAATAATCGATCCAGCGATCATCGCGCCGCCGGTTAGCTGCTGATCGAGCACCAGGACCGCACCGAAGCTAAGAAGCGCGACCTGCACGACGTTGCGGATGAATTTGGTTATCGCGATCACATTGCTGGAGAAAACTAGCGTTTTGTCGACCTTGTCGATTTCATCGAAATAGCGACTGGCCCAGTGCGATACGGTGTGTTTCGACATGCCCATGGCGTCGATGACTTCGCTGTTGCGAACCAGGCATTCGGCATATTGCATATTCTTGACGGTCTGCGCCTGGGTTTCTTTGATCGCATTGCGCGTCCCACGTTCGTTGAGCAGCGTCAGGCCTAACAACAAAACCACTCCGACCGACGAAATTATTCCGAACACCGGGTGAAGCAGGAAAATCACGATCAGATATAACGGCACCCACAGCATATCGATCACGCTGAAAACCGTGGGTGTCGAGATGAAATTCTTGATCTGCGATAACTCGCGCAACGCCTCCAACCGGGAGTTGGACGTCATCAGTTTCTGTTCGAGCGAGCGGATCAGCAACGACGGGGCGAGTTTCTGTGCCATCCAAGTGCCCACCCGATTGGCGATTTTTTGCCGGACGCCTTCCATCACTGCACCAAGCAAAAGTGTCAGCATGATCGCGATCGTCAGATAAACAAGCGTGTCACGACTCTGGCTGGTCAGCACCCGGTCGTAGATTTGCATCATATAAAGCGACATCGCCAATACCGCGAGGTTTCCAATGAACGAGAAAAAGACAAGCTGTCCGATCACCCCCCGATGTGGCCGCAAGCTGTCTTTCAATAAGTTTTCAGGCTTGGCAGACATCTCTCAATCTCCGGCCGATTGCGAGTTTGGGCCGTGGATCGGCAAAACGAGCCCCGAAATCAATCCCGCGAGTTCCATCTGACGATGAACGCCGAGCTTCGCCCTGACCCGTTTCAAGTAGGTCCGTGCAGTTTCTTCAGACAGGCCGCAATCGACAGCGGCGTCGCCCAAGCTGCTCGATTTAAGGAAATGGCCAAGGAAACGCTGCTCGGATGGCAGCAGACCCAAAGCTTCGAGCATCTGCGTTGGCGCATCCATCTTGCCGGGCGCAAGAACGATCAATAGTGCGCATCGATTGGTCGTTTCACCAGAACGCGACATCGCCGACACGACATAAGCCAAGCGCCATTCGCCCGTGTTGCAATCCAGCCGGAATACATTTTCGGTCAGCGCGCCGGGCTCGGCGGTTGCCGCCCGCCGGATGCTTTCGCGCAGCGGTTTCGATTGCCGGGAATTAATGCTCGAGATCGACCCGTCGGCTGAACGGATAAGCCATTTGCGTTCATCGAGCATTGCTTTTGCCGCGCTGTTCATAAATAGCGGCCGCGATTCGGACGTGAGCATCGTCATCGACAGCGACACGCGGTCGAACATTGCCTCGAGCATCGCCGAACGCTGCGCCTGTCGGGCGAGCTGAGCTCCCCCGGCGGCGGATTCGGCAAAAAGCGGGAGGATTAACTGAAGCGATGCGACTTCCTGCGGACTGAATCGGTCGAGCGCCTTCTCGCGAAAATAGACCGCGCGAACCTTAGCTCCTTGATGTTGAGTTTGTGCCGAGACACCATGATCGAAGCGGGCCAGCAATTCGCCGACAAGGCCTGTTTCGGGTTGGTCCGGCCAAATGGTCGAAACGTCAAATTGGAGCGCAGGATCATGTTCCATGCGCGCCCATAGCCGCTCGGCAATTGCCAGCAATTGCTGTGTTGCATCAAGGTCATGTCGCGCACTTTCAAGTCCGACAAGAAAAGCGTGCCGCTGCGAGCCCGCCGATGGCAGCAGGACGGACAAGATTGCCGCCTTCACACCATGCTGGGCAAGATAATCATACCAGACCTTGCGCGTCGTCGACATGTCGGCCGAACGTCGGCCATGTGGTTCGACATCGGGAAAAACTAGGTCGCGGACATCCTCTTCCGAATAGTAAATCTCGTCATTCGTCTTTGCGAATTGTGCCGGATAGTCCATTTTCATCGTCATCACGGCCCCCCAATGAATCCTATCGCATGCGGAAAGGAGCACCGCTGCGGCAAGGTACTTGCGACCATGTTGCGTCGACCCGGTATCTAGCGATACGGTTTAGAAAACGGGCCAGCTGACGATCTTTTATCTATCTTTCGCCAGGCTTTGATTTGAAGAAAGATTACGGGAACCTAACTACAACACTACATGCTTAATCTATCGGAGCAGGCAGTGATTGGACTCTATTTCGAATCGCTGCGGAGAGTCTATTATCCCGTTGGACATATCCATCTGGGTAGTTTCCAAATCTTGCATCTAAGGATAATCAACCCAAAAAAAGGGCTCCGCTACCCAAGGTCATGTTGGCCTTCAGGAGAGTCGATTGTGCAGAGAAAATTACGAGTGGGCGAGGGACTAACCCTCGCTATCGCCATCACGGGCACCGTTGCGATTCCGGCATTTCCGGTATCGGCGCAGCCTGTTATCCGGAGCAATGTCCCATCGAGTTCAATGGACGCATTGGCGCGAGTCGTTATTGAAACCAACCCTGAAATTGCCGCCCAGCGCCAGCAAGTGCGGATCGCTAAAGCGCGGTTGCAGGCCGCAGAAGCAGGCTTTCTGCCGAGCATCGCGGCTAACGGCCTTGTGCAGAAACGCGAGATCGATATCAAAAACGGCGGCCCGGGCGACGCGCGATTTGTCGCAGCGCAGGCTTCGGTCGAGGCGCGGGTGCGCGTCTATGACGGCGATCGCACCCTTAATGCAGTGCTCGTCGCCGAAGCCGAACTGGCTTCTGCCGAAGCTGCACTGCAGGCTGTGACATCCGATATCCTGCTAGAACTGCTCACCACCGCGGCCGACGTTCATACCCACCGACAGATTAAGCAATATTCGCAAGCGCAAAGCGATGCCATCGCCGAACAATTGCGGGCGACATCGCGGCGGATGGAATTTGGCGAATCGACTCGCACTGATGAAAATCTTGCCAAGGCACGGCTGGCAACATCGCAGGCGGGCATATTGGCGGCAACCGAAGAACTGAATGTAAGCGGCAATCGTTTCCGCGCTGTTAGCGGGCAATCGGCGACGGTCGTTCCACCTCTTCCAGCTTTGGCGACGCTTCCGGGGTCGTTGACCCAGGCACAGAATGTGGCAATCGAAGCCAGTCCAAGAATCCAGGTAGCACACCTCAATGCCGTTGCTGGCAAGAAAGGCGTAAGTTTTGCCAAGGGCGCTTTGTTTCCGCAACTGGATGCCGTCGGCGGCTATGAATTTTTGACGGGCGGCGTGGCCAACTTGTTTACTGGGCAGCTGCCAAACGATCGGTCGGCTTTGTTTAGTGGCATCGAACTGAATGTGCCCATCTTCCAGCCACGCAATTTTGCTGAAATTCGCCGCGCGCGTGCCGTTCGAGATCAGCGACTTGCGCAGACTGAATTTGCCGAGCGCACAGTTGGCGAAGAAGTCTCCAATAGCTGGACTCGATGGCAATCGGCAAAAAGCATCATCGAGTTGGCCCAAGCCGCAGTCGATGCGATCGCGCTCGCGGCTGAGGGGATAAAAAAGGAATCGGTTGGCGGCAACCGGACTTTGGCCGAAGTGCTGGACGCGCAGAACGAACTCTTGGCAGCACGGATCACTTTGGAGCGGGCTATCCGCAATGAATTCGTTGCGCACGCCGGGGTGCTGGCTGCGACCGGCAATTTGTCATTGGACACGGTGATGGCAGGGAACGCGCGATACATGGCCAATGCACCAGATCGGCCTGCCCTGTCCTCACTGGGTGCCGTGGCTGTGCGTCCCGACGCAGGGAGCGTTCAGCCAACGGCGATGACCCGTCCTGATATCGCTTCGCTTGGGGCAACCGCGCCGGCGGCGGAATTGCCGGGACAAGGTAACCAGACAAATCGGCCCGAAGTTTCGAAACTAGGCAACAAAAGCATCGCAACCAAGTAAGGCGACGCGTTGATAATTCGTTGCGAGGTTGCTGGCGAAACAACAGCATGCGCATCCAAGCTGCCCCAAAATAGGACAACAATAAAAAACTAACCATGTCCCCAAGCAGGGATATTGGACCCCACCTCTTCGCCATATCCATCATTCATGATTTCGTTTTGGCGAGATCATTGGGGGTGCGTTCTGGCCCGTTGGCGAGATCGTATCCATGCGACCCAACAATGAAGAGGATATGAAAATGCCTACAGTTAATCCTTCTAGCGCACCTAATGCGCCAAAGGCGACTACCGCCCGCGGCCAGGTGCTTGGAACCAATGTTGCCGAAACTATCGACCTCGGGGCGATCACATCAACCGCAAACCTGCCATACAACGCTCGCGGCAATGGTGGCGATGACACGGTGCTCGGCAACAATTTCGACAATGACCTTTGGGGTGATGCCGGCAACGATTCGCTTATCGGTCGTTCGGGGAACGATCGTATCGACGGCGGCACCGGCAACGACACGCTCGTTGGCGACCAAGGCTCGTTCGTAGTCAATCCAGGACCGCCAATCACGGTTAGCTGGGTCGGTGTCGACAACGGTGTAGCCGACGGCAATGACACGCTGATTGGCGGCATTGGCAACGATACTGCGTATGGCGGCGGCGGAAACGATTTCCTTCGCGGCGACAGCGGCAATGACGTTCTCTACGGCCAGTCGGGCGACGACCGTGCCGAAGGCGGATCCGGTACTGACTTTGTCGACGGCGGCAGCGGAAACGACAATCTGTTCGGCAATGCCGATGCAGACATTGTCCTTGGTGGCACCGGCGATGACTATATCGACGGCGGCACCAACACCGTTGGCATCGACCAGTTGTTCGGCGAAGACGGCAATGATGTCATCTTCGGTGATGGCGGTCCCGGCCGCAATGCCGATCCCGATTATGCCTATAATGACAGCGGCTACAACCCAAGCCTTGGTCAAGCCGATATCATCGCGGGCGGCGCTGGCGACGATCAGATCATGGCGCAAGGCGGTAACGACCTCGTTTTTGGTGAAAGCGGCGACGATCTGCTCTGGGGTGACGACGGCGACGATACAATGCTCGGCGGAACCGGTTTTGACCAGCTCGTTGGCGGCAACGGCAATGACAATCTGAACGGTGAGGACGGCGACGACGAACTCGACGGCGAAGACGGCAATGACGTGCTGCGTGGTGGCGCTGGTCTCGACTACATCGTCGGCAGTGCAGGCGAGGACGACATCAGCGGCGGTGCCGACGATGACACGCTCAACGGCAACGACGACAACGACCTTGTCAACGGCGACGCCGGCAATGACTTGATCGCTGGCCAGCTTGGCGACGATACGCTCAATGGCGGCGACGGCGACGATGTCATCACCGGTAACGGGGAACAGGGTCCATATGATGCATTCGACCCTGCTTTCTTAGACAATGATACCATCAGCGGCGGCAACGGCGACGATGTGATCAACGGCAACGAAGGCGACGACGTCATCAGTGGTGATGCAGGCGATGACAATGTGTCGGGCGATGAAGGTAATGACAGCATCACTGGCGGTCTCGGCAACGATGTCCTTGCAGGCGGCGACGGTAACGACGTCGTGAGCGGCAATGAAGGCGATGACACCATCACCGGCGGTGCAGGCAACGACAACCTGTCCGGAAATGATGGCAATGACTTCGTCCAAGGCGGCCTCGGCAACGATCTGGTCAACGGCAATGATGGCAATGACGCGCTCGCGGGTGACCGTGGTAACGACACCATCAATGGCGGTGATGGCAACGACACGATGTATGGCGACACCTTCTTCGACCAGAATGGTTCGCTGCTGGATGGTGCCGACACCATGAACGGTGGCAATGGCAACGACTTCATGGGCGGCAACGGTGGCAACGACATCATGAACGGTGATGCTGGCGACGATGCGATCCGTGGCGATATTGGCAACGACACCATCAACGGTGGCGACGGCGATGACGAGCTGCAAGGCGAATCGGGAACCGATACCCTCACCGGTGGTGAAGGCAACGACTCGATGTCGGGCGGTTCCGGACGTGACTACTTCCGGTTCGACTCGACCGACAGTTCGCCTGGCTTCGGAGATGACAACATTTCCGGTCCGTTCAGCCTTGGTGCTGGCCGTGACTTCAGCCTTGCTAACAAGGACACGCTGGTCTTTGATGTTGATGGCACGTTCGATCCAACGTCAGATATGCTTGTTATCACGGGCGACTGGGACGGCCAGGGCGATGACCTTGACGTATTAGTCGTGACATCGGCAGGTACCGTCATTCTCGAGGACTTCTGGGAAGGTGCAAATGCCCTCACAGTTGCTCTTGCGACCGCGGGCGCATATGACTCGGTTGCCGCAATCAATGCGTACAGCCAGGGCAATGCCAACTACAATATGATTACGTTCGTCTGAGGTTGTGCTTCGTACGGGGAAGCCATTCCTCGACGGACCTCTGCAACTTGGGGAGCAGGCCGCGGCCTGCTCCCCTTTTTCATCTTGAAGCATTTCGTTAGTCGCGAACCGTTCCAAAAATATAGAATTGGGATGTCCCCAACAGGGAATGTCGAAAAAAGCCGATTCGGGGCACCCCAAAGTCAGGCTGGCATCGAATGATCAGTCACAAGTCTTACCGAACGACAGCAGAGAAATAGAGGCTATGCAGGACAAATTTTCTATCGGTCCCGTTAACATTGTCCAGCTCGTTGGCCTCACAGCCAAGCCCCGCATTGCGTCAGCACAAGCTGACGGAGCCGCGCGCGCCGCCGACGCTACCCCCCCGTCTGCGGCCGCCGGCTTGGGCGATGACCTTTCACAACCGGTAACGGAGATTGCGTCGTCTTATCTCAACCTGAAGGCGGCTCCCGGGCTAAATCTTTCTGCCGATCCGATGGGCAGTCATATCGCGTTAGAAGCGGGGGTTGACCGACCGATTGTCGATGCGAATGCTCCCGCACCGGCAATCGATCCGTCAGCCTTCGACCAATTTCCGCCAAACAAAAACTTGCCTGAACCCGGAGTCGATGGGCGCGGCGAAACGATACTGCCGGGCAAAGATGCTTCGGTCATTCCGGACGCCATAGAAGATGCGCCTGTTGAAGCCCCGGCCGAAATCTCAGCTTCGGGGGATGTTTTCGATGGCGTGACAACATTTAGCGACGATCAGATACTAGATTTCACGATCAAGATAGACAACGCAGAATTCGCGCAGGATGCAAAGAGTTCGACTATGTCGAGCAACGATGATGATGCGATCCACTCAATCAACAGTATGGATGGTTTTGGTGGCTTTGCCATTATTGATTGCGCAGGAAATATTTCGCCTGAGCCACAATTGATGAATGATGAATTCGTCGCCCCTATGCACCAGCTTTCAGCGACCGACGCCGTTCCGTTTATTTAGCAGCGATGCATCAATCCAGCTGACATGTGAAATCGATGAACATTGGCTTCAAACATGGTATGATATTTTTCTCGCTCGTATGTGCTCTATCGTGGTTGGCATTGTCAGCACCAATGCAAAATTCTCCACCGCTGTCGTTTCCAGTGAAATGCCAAATCGGACGGTCCTGCTTCATACAGAAACTGGTGGATCATGATTCTAGCACCGGGCGTCGCGACTATCGCTGCGGCAACTTGACGACCGATGGACACGACGGAGTAGATATACGATTGCGAACCATGGAAGACATGCGGTCGGGCTATGCTGTGGTCGCTGCCGCGCCGGGAACAGTCCTGCGCATCCGCGATGGCGAGCCCGACATAAGTTCGCGAGCGCGTACGGATTTGAAAGGCAAGGATGCAGGAAACGGTGTTGTGATCGATCACGGCAACGGCTGGGAAACGCAATATAGCCATTTGCGACAAGGAAGCGTCGGGGTTAAACTAGGCCAGCGAATAGTCGCAGGTCAGCAGATGGGACTGGTCGGCATGTCCGGCAATGCCGAGTTTCCGCATTTGCATTTTACCGTCCGCCATGAGGGCAAAGCCGTCGACCCATTCACCGGCGAAACCCAAGGAAGCGCTTGCGCCGCCGCGGCATCGCGGAATGGTATCTGGGCAGCGGAAGCTGCACGCGAGCTCGAATATCAGCCTACCGCAGTTATCTCACTCGGGCTTGCATCTACTGTCCCATCAAAATTGGTCGCCGACCGCAGCGGCGCGCCAAGTCTCACCAGTCGGCAGGCGCCTGTGATCCTGTGGGCAGATGTTTTCGGAGCAAAGCCGGGCGATATCCAGACATTCGATATCATCGGGCCCGACGGCCGGACGGTTCATAGGCAACAGGCAGAAATAACTGACGGCGGCCTTAGCTGGTTTGCCTATAGCGGCAAACGCGCTCCTGCAGCTGGCTGGCAACCAGGGAAGTATGTAGGTAGCTATATTATACAGCGCAGCGGCAGGATTGTGGCGAAAACAAAAATAGACGCGAAACTCAATTAACTTTTATCTTAAGTAATAATGCGATATTTTAACCATAAAATACTTTATAAGTTATTAATGTATGTTTTAATATATAAATATTATGCGTTAGTATAAATAATAATGATGAAGATTATTAAAATAATCAATTTTAATATATAACAATAACCCGTTAGTTATTTCATCTATCCAAAAGGATAAGTATATCTACCTTGAATTTCCATTGCCGAATCGGCTGGATGGCGGTTGAATTGCGCTCAAGGGTGATGAAGCTCGGGCAATGGTCGCCAATGAGCACTAAGCACAAATCACACGATCCATAAGCAGGTTCCGGGCGCAATAGCGGACACGGAACCGGTCAATTGTTCGCGCATAGCGAAGGGGGGCTCCCGTTACAGCCAATGCCCTGAATCTGGCGCGAGCAGTTATTGCAGGGGTGTGTAGGCGATGGAGCTTAGGTTCAATCAGACGCTTGGCGTCCAAGATGAAGCCGCAGACAATGCGGGCAATTCACACGCCATAGCGAAGCCACCAGCCACGACCGGGTTTGATGGTTCGCCTGGCGTGATCCCTGCCGGGGCAACAATATTGACGCCGGTGGACGGCATTGTCAGGCTGCCCGCTGGAACCCGCCTTGATGCCATCCGGATATCGGGACCGAATCTGATCATAACGCTGCCCGATGGGCAGGTTTTGGTCATCGTTGATGGCGCGCTTCATCCGCCGCAGATTGCTCTTGGCCCCATCAACATATCGGCCGCCAATATTGCGGCGTTGATTGCAGGACAGGAGCCGGAGCCCGCCGCTGGCGCTCCGCAAAGTTCGGGGGGCAATTTCGTCGAAACGCCGGGCGATATCGGCGATCCGTTCGGGCTTGGCGATCTGCTTCCGCCAACCGATTTCGTGTTCGCTGCTCCGGCCGAAGAAGATTTTATACCAGTAGCGATCGACAACGAACCGCTGATATCGATCATAACACCCGACCAGCCAGCGGGTAGCATCTCGGCGACGGCAACGGTATCTGAAGCGGCGCTTGCCGCACGCGGTAACGAGCCTGCGGGCTCCGACCCTTCGTCCCCTGCTGAAACCGTGTCGGGGGCGATTCAGATTAATTCGCCCGATCAACCGAGTGTTGTAGCGGTCAACGGCACTGCGATCACCGCTGTCGGTCAAACGATCATCACACCGCTCGGCCTGATTACGATTACCAGCATCGCGCCCGATGCAATCGGCTACAGCTACACGCTCGTCGATAACAGCATCATTTCCGACGCGACCGATGTTGTCACTGTAACCGTCACCGATATTGACGGCGACGTCGCCACCGCCACGCTCACGATTGCAGTCAACGACGACGTACCGACGGCACGCGCCGACGTCGAGAACATCGCACCTAATCTTTATACCGCGCAAGTCGGCAACGTGCTGACCGGAATCGGAACCGCAAGCGGCGCATCGGGCGTCGATACGCTTGGCGCGGACGGCGCATCGGTGACCGGTATCAGGGCTTCGTCGGCGACTGATTTTTCCGGATCGGGCGCTGTTGTCCAGGGACTGTACGGCACTTTGCTGATGCTGCCGAATGGCAATTACAGCTATGTCCGCACGGCAGGTACACCTGGCGGTGTCACTGACGTGTTTACCTACCAGCTCACCGACGGCGATGGTGACATTTCGACAGCGACGTTAACGGTCAATATCGGTAATAGCGGCGTTGGCCTGGTGGTCCCGGTGGCCGGCGACGAAGGTACTGCGGTCGATGAAGCCGGCTTGTCCGAACGCGATGGCGAACCCTCGGGATCGCGTGACGGCGATGGCTCTAACATTACCTTCGGGGTGATCGGCTTCGAAGCGCCCGATGGTCCAGCGGTGGTTACAATTAACGGCGTCAAGGTAACGGCGGTCGACCAGGAAATCGGGCTTCCGACCGGCGTTTTCATCGTCATTGCGATCAACAAGGACTCAATCGAATATGCTTTCGTTCTCAACGACAATGTCGTCGGGGGACCATCGAGCCAACCAATCAGTGTCAGCGTCACCGATCAGGATGGCGACAGCGCATCGGCCAGCCTTGTCATCGACATTATCGACGATGCGCCGGTTGCCAGCGCCGATACTGATCGGCTGGCTGCTGGCAATTTCGGTCCTGCAACCGGGAACGTCATCACCGATGGCGAAGGCGACGGAGGACGGGATACTTTAGGTGCCGACGGTGCAAAAGTCTCGGAAGTTACCGGGCCAAACGGATCGGTCGCTCCCAGCACCGCCATTGCGGGCCTGTATGGTATACTCACCCTCAACGCCGACGGTAGCTACAGCTACACCCGCAACGCGAGCACCCCCGGCGGTGTGGCCGACATATTCAGCTATAAGTTGACTGACGGCGACGGCGATACATCAACGGCAACATTGACGATATCGATCGCTGATGGTGGCGTTACCGTCGTCGTGCCAAGCGGTGATGATGACGGCCAGTCGGTGTCGGAAGCTGGCCTGCCCACCGGCTCCGACCCCGACAGCGGATTGGCAACAACCAGCGGCAGCTTTGCAATTTCTATCATCGACGGTCCCGGCAAGATACTGATCGATGGCGTCGAGCTTAAGACGGTTGGTCAGACGTTCACCGGAACCTTCGGGACACTGACGGTTACAGGGATCAGCGCAACAACGATCACTTACAGCTACATGTTGACCACAGCCGCAAACGGCGACGACGTCATTGAGGATTTCAGCGTCAAGGTGGTTGACCAGGATGGCGACGAGGCGGCGGGCACGCTGTCGATTGCGATAACCGACGACGTGCCGGTGGCTCTTGACGATGTGGATATTGTTCAGGCTGGCGATGGCGGGGTTGCCGATGGCAATGTTCTGACCGGCGTGGGTGGCGCGGATGGCAATGCGAGCGATGGCGCTGCCGATACGCAAGGGGCGGATAGCGCGGCGGTCACTGCGGTGTCCTTCGGCGGCGCGAGCGGCTTTGTCGATGGCGCGACCGCGGGTACTTATGGCACGCTGACCCTGAACGCCGATGGCAGCTACAGCTATGCGCTCGATAATGGCAACCCCGATGTCATCGGTCTCGATGGGACCGAGATCCTGACCGAGGCTTTTGAATATACAATCACCGACGCCGACGGCGACGAGGCGGTGGCGACGCTGACCCTCACGATCCGCGGCAGGGACGATGTCGTGGTGATCACCGGGTTGAACCCCGATGGTGCCGAGGCGACCGTATCGGAGGCGAACCTGGCCGACGGCTCGGCGCCCGACAGCGACGCGCTGGTCCGCACCGGCAGCTTCGAGTTCAGCGCAGCCGACGGTGTAAAAAGCCTGACGATAGGCGGTATGGCCTTGTTCGACGGCGACATCGTGGTCGGCCTTGCAATTGCGACCGATCACGGCATCTTGACAATTACCGACTTCGTACCGCTCTACGATGCGAACGGCGAGCTGATCGGCGGTACTATCGCGTACAGCTATGAGCTGACCGACAATCTGCTGTTGCACAGCGGCGCCAATGGCGGTTCGCTGACCGAGAGCTTTGCGGTGGTGATCACCGACAGCGACGGGACGGTCGCTTCCTCCTGGCTCGATGTCGTGATTATCGACGATGCCCCGCTTGCCATGGCTGACGGAGGGGATGTGGGCGAAGGCGAGGCGCTGAGCGTCGATGCTGCGGCGGGCCTGCTTGCCAACGATGTTGCAGGGGCCGACGAGGCGACGATCCTCGGGGTCAGGGCGTCGGGCGGCGATCCGTCGAGCATCGCCAGTAGCGGCATCGGCGTTGCGATCGCAGGGCTTTACGGCAAGCTGACCGTGGCCGCCGATGGCAGCTATGTCTATGTCGCCAACCCCAATATCGTGCCGCCCGCAGGTGCAAGCGACGTGTTCGTATATACGCTGCGCGACGGCGATGGCGATATATCGACCACGACCTTGACGATTACGCTTGCGGACTCGGGCCTGACGGCAACGACGGTTGGGCTGCAGGTCGACGAAGCAGCGCTTCCCTCTGGCAGCAACCCCGGCAGCGAGGATGAAAGCGTCTCGGGCGACTTGAACGACAATGTAACAGGCGGGACCGGGCCGCTGGCGTTCGCGCTGACAGGCACAGGGGTCGGCAGTCACGGGACGTTCGCGCTCAACGCCGACGGCACCTATACCTACACGCTGACCAGCCCGGTCAAGGGCGCGAACGCAAACAACGGCACCAACAACGTGCCGCTGGTCGAGACGTTCACCTACACGGTCACCGACGCGTTCGGCAACACCAGCCAAAACACCATCACCTTCGGTGTCACCGACGACGTGCCGGTGGCTCGCGCTGCCCCTGCTATCACCGTTGCCGAAGATGCACCCCCAATTTCAGGCAATTTGCTGGGCAACGACACCCAGGGTGCCGATGGCTCGAGGGTAACGTCGGTCAACATCGGCGGCACAACCGTTGCCGTGCTGCCAACCGGCACAACGACATACTCGAATGTGCACGGAACATATACCTTCCAGGCCAGCGGAGCATGGACCTTCGATCCTGTATCGGCTTCGAGCGCTGTCGCGCTGATAGCTGATTTCACCTATACGATTACCGATGGTGACGGCGATACGTCTACCGCGCAACAGCAGATCCGCATTGTCGATGGGGCTAATCCAAGGGCTAGTGCGCCGATAACGTTGACCCTCGATGACGAATTTCTCGAAAACGGGACGTCACCCGCGATGGAACCCCCAGTAACGGTCGAAGGCCAGATTCAGTTTGTACCGGGGTCGGACCCGATCGTTTCGATCGTCTTTGGCAATGTTTCGGGGCTGGGTGGCGGGCTGACGTGGACTCGGGTGTCGGATACGCAAATCATCGGTTGGGATGTCGACAAGCCCGTAGTCATTCTGGACCTGACAGTTGTCGGCATGACCGCAACCGTGGTGGCAACACTCGAGTCCAATTATCCGTTCCATCCAGGCATTAATGCCGACGACATCGCCGCGCTCGGCTCGGTCAGTGTGATTGCTACCGATAGTGATGGCGACCATGTTGCAAGAATAGTCAATGTTTCTGTATCCGACGACGTCCCGTCGATCACCACCAATGCGCCGGTCATTGGGTTGCTAACCGTCGATGAAAGCAATCTGGCGACCAATGCCACCGCAAACTTTGCGGCCTTGTTCAATGTCGTCTTCGGTGCCGACCAGCCAGGCAATATCTCCTATACATTCGAGGTCGGCGACGGATCCGGTCTGGTCGATGTTGCGACGAACGCGCCAATTGTCCTGCACGTTTCGGGGAATGTGCTGGAAGGCAGGGTTTCCGGCTCGCCCGGCACCGTGGCATTCCGCCTGACCGTCGCACCCGACGGCGTGGCTACGCTAGACCAGATACGCGCCGTCCGTCACGCCGACCCGTCCAATCCCGACGACCTAGCAACCATACCGTCGCAGCTGGTCCAGCTGGTCGCCACCGTGACAGACTCCGACGGCGATCAGGCAACAGCTTCGGTGGCCATTGGCAACGCGCTGGTATTCAGGGATGATGGACCATCGATCGACGTGATCGCTGTCGATACCAACAGCATCGTCCTTACCACGCAGGATGGCGATACCAGGGGCGCAGCCTTCGACACGGCGACAGCCAATCTTTCCGCAGCATTTTCCATCGGCGCGACCAATTTTGGCGCGGATGGATCGAACGGTGCAGCAGTCAGCTGGACTTATGCCCTGGCGCTTGGCACCGGTGCTGGCGCAACCGGACTGACCAGCAATGGTGTTGCTATTACACTGGCGTTGGTCGCTAGCGAAATCGTCGGTAGCGCGGGCGGATCGCCGGTGTTCAGCATTTCGGTCAACGCCGCAACCGGCGTCGTCACGCTCAAACAGTTTGCCGAGCTCGACCATCCTTTGCCAGGATCGTCGAGCAACTATGTCAGCCAGATACTGGAATTGCCGGCCAACCTCGTCGAACTGCGCGGCACCGCGACGATTGTCGATCGCGATGGCGACCGGGCATCGGATACCGTTGCGGTCGATCTAGGCGGCAATATCCGTTTTGCCGATGACGGACCTACTGTGACCGCAGGGACGGGAGCGCCCCTGCTGATCCTCGATGAAAGTTTTCTCGCGGTCGATGCTACGGCCGATCTGTCTGGGCTGTTCGCAACGATGCTCGATTTTGGTGCCGATGGTGCAGGCAGCGTCGCCTATCAGCTTGGCGTGACCGCAGGGCCGAGCGGGCTTATCGATTCGCTCACCGGCGAGGCGGTTGTCCTGTCGATTGTCGGCGGTGTCATCTTTGGCCGTACCTCCACGCATGAAGTGTTTCGCATCTCAGTGTCGGCAAGCGGCATCGTTACCTTCGATCAGTCGCGCGCAATCATCCACAGCCCAGACAGCGGACCCGACCAGACTAGGTTCCTAAGCGGCACCAATCTGATCACGCTGACGGCAATCGTTACCGATGGCGACGGTGATACCGCGCAATCGACAACTGACATTACCGGCAATTTTGCGATCAAGGATGATGCCCCGGTCGCGATCAACGACAACGACAGTGTGGCACGCGATGGGCAGATATTCGCTGATGGGAATGTGCTTACCGCGCTCGGCGGGGTCGACGACAATGTCACCGACGGCTCGGCCGATAATAATGGTGCCGATGGCAAATTGCTCGTTTCGGCGGTCTCGTTCGGCGCAACAGCAGGCGCGTTGGGGACTGCGCTCGCCGGCAATTACGGCTCGCTCACTCTGTCGGTGAACGGCACGTACAGATATGACCTCGACATCCTTGACCCGGACGTTATTGCGCTTGGGGCCAATCAATCGCTTAACGAGACGTTTGCATATACGGTGGTCGATGCCGACGGCGACACGGCGACAGCAATCATTACGATCTCGATTACAGGAGCCAACGACTTTCCGGTTGCCCGCGCTGACACCAATTGGGTGCTTGACGGGATCAGCGGCTCTGACCCGTCCGCGGTTGGCAATGTGCTTCAGGCCATTGCCCATCCCGGCGCGCCATTGGGCAGTTTCGCTGACGTTGCCGACACCGACCCTGATCTTGAGCCGATTAGCGTTACATCAGCCGGGACCTATGTCGGGCTGTATGGAACCCTCGTGATTGCCGCCAATGGCGCCTATACCTATATGCTCAACGAGGACAATCCGGTCGTCAACGCGCTCGATGCCGGCCAGTCGCTGATCGACAGCTTCGGCTACACCATCAGCGACGGCTTGTTGTCGGTCAGTTCCACGCTGACGATAACTGTCTTCGGCACCAACGAAGCACCGACAATCGGCACGGCAACGGCCCGTGTCTCGGAGGAGGAGCTGCCTGGCGGACTTGCCGATTCCGCGCCTAATGCGACGCTCGATACGACCAACAGCGCAACGATCAACGGCACATTGGCCATCGCTGACGCTGACGCTGGCGAAATCCTGACCGCAACTTTGGGCAACCCGGGCGCGGTGCTGACTGCTGGCGGAATCCCCGTTACCTGGACGGGTGCTGGCACCGGGACCTTAATCGGTTCGGTCGGAACGGCTGAGGTCATTCGGGTGACACTTGCCGCCAATGGTAACTATACCGTGTCATTGTCGCGCGCGGTCGACCATCCGACGGTGTCGCTCGAAGATCTGAAGGAATTCTCGGTTCCGGTATCGGTTTTCGATGGAACCGTAACGACCACCAACGCCGCTGCCATTCGGATCATCATCGAGGACGATGCGCCAGCAGCAACAGGCGAAACCGGTTCGTCGGCGCAGGTTCAGCAGGACGTTAACACTTTGTTTATCCTTGATTTCAGCGACAGTATCGACAATGGCGAGCTCGATATCATGCTGGATGCGGTCAAGGCAGCCCTCACGCTGCTCGATTCATCGGCGTTGAACGCGCTTTCGATCAAGTTCGTAATTTTCTCGTCGGGTTCTTTTGCATCGCCATCCTTTACGACGGCGGCTGAGGCGAATGCGTATCTCGACTCGCTCAATCCGTCAGATGGCGGTACGCGGCCCGATAATATCGGTCTTAACACGAACTACACCTCGGCGATCCAGACGGCCTTGGCGAACTTCTCGGCGGTGTCCGGCTCAAGCAACCAGGTGTTTTTCTTGAGCGACGGCAACCCAAACCAAGGCGTTCAGTTCAGCCCACCGAACCCCCCTATTATTCCTACAGTTATCAATTCGTTGACTAACGCAACAGCCGCAGCCTGGAATAGCTTTGTTGATAACAACAATGTCAATGTGACCGCAATCGGGATCGACAATAACCCGCTCCAACCACTCAATATTCAGCGGCTGCGCGACGTCGACCTGAATGCGGCACCAGACAATGAGCCAATTCTGATCAATGATTTCGATGATCTTGTGGCAACGCTGCTTTCGGTTGTCGTCCCGACAGCAGTATCCGGCGATCTCGATGCCAACGATGCCTATGGAGCAGATGGCGGCCGTTTGCTCGCTATTACCGTCGGCACTGCCACTTACACATGGGACGGCGCATCGACCATCGCTGTCTCAAGTGGTGGTTCGATCGCAGGCTCCGTCTTGACGGTCACCACCCCGATGGGCGGGACATTACAACTTAACTTCGCGACCGGCCAATATAGTTATCAGCCGCCATCGCCGATAACCGTCACCGCGACCGAGGCCTTTTCGTACAGTATCGTCGACAAGGATGGCGACACCGCAACCGCTTCGCTATCGATCACTATCACCGCGCTCGCCCCGCCGGTCGTGCTCGATCTCGACGGCGACGGCGTCGAATTTGTGTCGAGCGCTGCTGGAGTCGGCTTCGATTATGATGGCGATGGCAAAGCGGAATCGACTAGTTGGGTTGGCAGCGACGACGGATTGCTCGTGCTCGATAAAAATGGTGACGGTAAAGTCAACAACGGGACGGAAATAGTCTTTGCGCACGGCACCCTGACCGACCTCCAAGGTCTTGCCGCCAATTATGACAGCAACCACGATGGCAAACTCGACGCGGGCGACGCAGCATTTGCCAAGTTCGCGATTTGGCAGGATGCGAACGGCAACGGCGTTACCGACCCCGGCGAATTGCTTTCGCTGTCGGCCGCCGGCATTGCGAGTATCTCGCTGGTATCGGACGGTCGCAGCTATACCGCCGCCAATGGCGAGGTTATTGTTCGCGGCGAAGCAGAGTTTACCCGAACCAACGGCAGTTCGGGCAAGCTTGCGGATGCCGCGTTCGCCACTAACTTCCTCCATGATCCGCTGCGCGCCAATTCGACGGTAGCAAATGGTCTCTCAACAGCGCTGGTTGCTGCAGGGCTAGTAGCAGCCTTACCGTTGGCGGCGCAGGAAAACGGCGGACCTGATACGGACAATCTGCTGATTGCCGAAGATACTGACAGTCCAATCGGAATCATGGTTGAGCCAACGACCGTCGAGGCCACATCGGAACTTGCATTTTCGCTCGAACAACCCGCAGACGATACCGCAACTGGCAAACAGCCAATAACGCCATCGCATCTCGACATCGACGATCATACTTTCGTCACTGGACCCGACATCGTAAAACTCGATGATCCGGCTTCCTCGAAAGTTGCTGCTGCCGACGACCCAAAAGTCGATGCCGCATCAGATGAATCACATGTCGGCCCACTCGCCGCGACTGGCGATCAGGTGCTATTGCAAACGCTCACACAGCAAGAACACCCCGATTTACCCATCGATGAGGTCAAGGCAATCATCGGCGACGCCATCGACGGTCGCACGGTCGATCTCGACGCTTTGCTGGCTGCTTATGGCGGGCCAGAGCAAGCCAGCCAACCGAATTTAATCCTAGATGGGCCGGCATATCTTGCCGACGCCGGGCTGTTGGCGGCTGGCAACATGTTCATGCCTGACATCGCCGAACATCAAGCGATCGCCCAAATGGATCATGCCGCAGCGACGGGGCATGCATAGCCATAAATGTATAACCACAATGAAGAAAGAGACCGGGACGCGAGAACATAGAGAGCAAATACAGTTATTTAAATATCCTCACCATTCGACTCAGGTTGACGGACAAAACAGGGGAATGATCATGCAGAGAAGCCAGATATTGAAAGCCCTATGCGTTGCGACTGCTATTGTCGCCATGCCCAGTGGGCTGAGGTCCGAACGCATCGAATTGAAAACCGCAGTCGAAACGGCGATGCAGACCCATCCGGAAATCAATCAGGCAGCCGAGAACAAGACGGCTATCGAATTCGAGCGCGAACAAGCGCAGGGTCTGTTTTTGCCCCGCATTTCGGTTGAAGGGTCGATTGGCATTCGTCGCCTTGAAAATGCGACGCGTCGTTCGCTCGGCATCGCCAACAAGGAACTCTATCCTATGGAGGCCGGCTTGCGGCTTGAGCAGGTGCTGTTCGACGGCGGCAGCCGCAGCAGCGAGGTGAAGCGTCAGGCCGCGCGTACCGACGGGGCGGCTTTCCGTGTCGAGGAACGTGCGCAATTCGTCGCGCTGCAGGTCTCAAGGCAATATCTCGACTATATGTTGCAACAGCGGATCGTTGCCGCGTCGGAAGACAATATCGGCTTTCACGACCGGCTGGTCGGCGATTTGCGGGAGGGCGTTACCAAAGGCTCGATCAGCATTGCCGATCAGCAGCAAGCCGAAGAGCGGCAGTCCGCTGCGCGCGCGCGTTTGACAGAGGCCAATCAGGACATGGTAAACACCGCAGCTTCCTTCCGGACGCTTACCGGATTGGATCTGGTCGATGGGGCGACGCTTCCGCCGTCATTGGGAGAGAGCATTCCGGCCAGTCTGGAAGAGTCAATCGCACGGGCGCGCAATCAAAATCCGCGGGTGCGTGAAGCGCAAGCCGATCTCGACGCGGCCCATGCGTTGGTACGCAAGGCCAAGGCCGATACGGTTCCGACTCTCTCGCTCGAAGGCAATGCCCGTATCGGTGACGACATCGATGGCTTCCGCGGCGAAACCAACGACTTGCAAGGCGGGCTGGTATTGCGCTGGGACATCTTCAATGGCGGTATCAAACGCGCCAAAATTCAGGAAATGTACCGCCGCGAGAGGGAAACGCAATTCCGCCTCGACCAGATGGTCCGAGAGGCCGAAGAGGATATTCGTGTCGCCTGGAACGCTTGGGATAGTCAGGGAAAGCTGGTCAAGGAACTCGATGGGCAAAGCAAGGTGTCCGACGAATTGCTGCGGTCATATCGTGCACAGTTCAACGTCGGACGGCGTTCGCTACTTGATGTACTCGATGCGCAAAACACCCGCTATAATGTCCAGGTGAGGGCTGAAACCGCCCGCTTCGCGCAGTTCTTTGCCGAGTTTAAACTGCTTGCGGCGCAAAATGCGTTGCTTCAAGCAATGCAGATTGCGCCACCCAAAGCGGCAGAAGCAACAGCGCGCACTCGGTTCAAGGTCGAACCGACGCAACCGCTCGACACCGAAGCATTGCGTGATCCGCGATGACCGATATCGGCGAGCAACTTAATGTGCGCCGGTGGGAAACCCCCGACCGGTCGATCGATTTCGAGGCATGGAACGAAAAGACGCCTGCAGGCGATGAGTTGCTCGATTCGGTCGCAATAGTTGCAGAGATATTCGAACGGCCATTTGCCGAAATACGGATAAAGGGAGGCCTTGCGCTCGGTGACGACGGCAAATTGCCATTGGATCAGCTCGATCATGCAATCCATCGCGTCGGCCTGCGATGCGCGCTGCTCAACCAGCCTCTTGTAGCCTGGAACGAGCACGATGTTCCGGCTATCCTCTTTCTGAAAAGCGGACGACCGGCTGTTCTCAAGAAGATCGACGCCGGCATGTGCCGCCTGCGACTTCCTGGAACGAGCACTGATATCCAAATCGACAGAGAGTCGCTGGCAGCGCTCTATTCGGGGCAGGGAGTTATAATCCGGCATGATCCGGCGAAAGAAACCACGCGCGAACGGCCTTGGGATCAGGCAAAAAAAGCGCACTGGTTCTGGAGCGAAGTCTGGAAAGAACGCGACCAATATTATTACGTGATGTTGGCGTCGCTACTTATCAATGTGCTGGCCTTTGCACTGCCTTTGTTCACGATGAACGTGTATGACCGAATTATTCCGAATAAAGCGGCAACCAGTCTTTGGGTGCTTGCGCTCGGTGCACTGTTCGCCATCGCCGTCGAATACAGCCTCAGGCTCGCGCGCTCCGGGCTTGTCGATGAGGTCGCCCGCAGTATCGACGCCCGCCTTTCGCAGCGTCTGCTCGACAAGGTCCTCAACCTGCCACTTGCGACACAGCGAGGCAGTACAGGTGCATTGGCGCGCCGCGTCACCGAGTACGAACAAGTGCGCGACTTTTTTGCATCGACGACCGTGGTTCTGATCACCGACATCCTCTTCCTTTTCGTATTCGTGGTATTGATTGCGATACTCGGCGGCTGGCTTGCGGTCATACCATTTGTTTCGATGGCCATCATGCTGGGTATCGGATGGGTTTTGCAGCGGCGAATGAGCGCGGCGGTGATCGACGCGCAAGCAGATGCCAGCCTGTTGCAGACGACGTTGTTCGAATCGATCGGCAGCCTTGAAACAGTGAAGGCATGCCGCGCCGAGGGGCGCATGCTAGGCAAATGGCGGCGCTATTCCGACTCGAATGCCTATACGCAGGAAGAAATGCGCAAGCTCACGGCGACGGCGGTCAACCTGGCCACTCTGTGTCAGCAAGGAACCAATATCGCGCTGGTAATCGGCGGCTTCTATTTGTTCAGCGCGGGCACGGTGTCGATGGGCGCGATTATCGCGATCGTCATGCTTGCCGGACGATCGCTCGCGCCAGTCGGCCAACTGGCTTTTTTGATGACGCGCGGGCGGCAAGCATTTGTGACGCTGAACAGCTTGCAACTCCTCATGGACCAAGCGGACGAGCGCGATAAGGGGAGCCGTTCAATCACCCCGCAGATACGCGATGCGCGTTTGCATTTCGACCATGTCGGCTTCAGTTACCCTGAGGTCGGACGTGAAACGCTGGCCGATATCAGCCTGACAATCGAGCCCGGCGAGCGGGTTGGCCTGATCGGCCGCGTTGCCTCCGGAAAATCGACCTTGGGCCGGGTGTGTTGCGGACTCTATGATCCAACGGCAGGCAGCTACAGCATCGACGGGCTCGACAGCCGCCAGCATCATCCCCACGAAATCCGCTCGAACCTGCGCTTTGTCGGTCAGGATGCCGAGCTGTTCAGTGGAACGATCCGCGAAAATCTAATGATTGGGGCAACCGAAGCGGGCGATGCGGATATCATCGATGCGGTAATGAAGTCGGGTGCCGACAGCTTTCTGGGGCGCGATGCAACAGGCTTTGATTTCAACATTGGCGAACGCGGCAATCGCCTGTCGGGCGGGCAACGGAGCTTCCTTGTGCTTGCGCGCGCGCTTATGAATCCTTCGAAAGTCCTGTTCCTCGACGAGCCGACCGGCGCGATGGATACGCACACCGAGAAACTCTTTGTCGAACGTTTGCAAACCGCGATTTCGCCGTCGCAAACGCTGATTGTCGCTACCCACAGACTCACCGTGCTGGGCGTCGTCGACCGGCTGATCGTTATGGACGGCGGGCGTATCGTCGCCGATGGTCCGCGCGATGAAATACTTGCAGGGGCCGGCTTTGCATGAGTGTGACGGTAACTTTCGGGCCTTACGCACAAGCACCGGGACGCAATAAGCGCACTATAGTTTGGCTTGCGGGAATCGCGCTCCTAGTATCGTTACTCACTTCGGAAACATTGTGGGCGCATTGGCTCGAAGCCCTAGGATCGCAAGACAATGCATATGCCGAAGACGATCCCTTGCAACCTGTTACCGCTCAGGAAAAGCAATTGCTCATTAAAGTGATTGAAAATCCGGCACCCGACGACGATCTCACGCCTGTCGAGGCAACTGAGCGTAACGAGGCGATCCCCTTTACCGCGAGTCCCGTTGCAAGTGCACGTCCGTTTCAACTGTTTAGCCAGAAGCTCGAAACCGGACTGACCGCGTTGCGCTGCCTCACTCAAGCGGTTTATTATGAGGCTGCGTACGAACCTTTGCAGGGGCGACGCGCGGTTGCACAAGTCGTGCTTAACCGCATGCGCCACCCGGCATTTCCCAATTCGGTGTGCGGCGTCGTCTATCAGGGCGTGAACAGGCCGGTGTGCCAGTTCAGCTTCACGTGCGATGGTTCGCTGAACCGCCGACCCGATCCCGCCAAATGGGCAGAGGCGCAAATGGTCGCGCGCGATGCGCTCAATGGTCATGTCGAGGAGCGTGTCGGCTATTCGACGCATTACCATGCTAATTACGTCTCGCCATATTGGGCACCCAAGCTTGTAAAGATCGCTAGGATCGGCGCGCACATCTTTTACCGCTGGCCGGGTGGATGGGGGCTACCGCGTTCTTTTTCGGATCGCTACGCAGGCGCCGAAGCCATACCGGCAATTCTGCCACGTTCGCTTGCTCGCAAAAGCGGCGGCGATGTCGAAGCGCAATTGCCTGCATTTACCGAAGCGCGCGTACCGGCCGAACTGGTCCCGGACAACCGCGCCGACAGCGATGTCGGCGGACGTCTCGATGTGTCGAAGGGATGGACGGCCACCATTCCAGAGCCTGAGGATACAATACGTTCTTCGAGCATGATCGCGCGGCAGCAGGCCGGAGAATATGATATTGCAGCAAAAGGGAACGGTTCATGATCAGGTCGAGGGCATTTACGGGTGCACGCCGCATCATCCTAACGTCGGGAATGGGTATTTTTGTGTTCTTTAGCTGGGCTAGCTTCGCGCGCGTCGATGAAGTGACCCGCGGCCAAGGGCGTGTTATCCCGTCGAGCAAGGCACAGATTGTGCAGTCCTCTGAGCCCGCGTCGATTCAGAACATTGTCGTGCGTCCGGGACAAGCGGTGCGCAAAGGGCAGTTGCTGGTCCGGCTCGACGATACTGAATCTTCGTCGCAGCTCGGACAGATTACTGCTGAAAATCGCTCGCTTGCGGCACGGTCCGACCGGTTGTTGCGTGAAGGAGCAGGCGACGGCAGTTCCGAATGTACAGATGCGAGCGGCGTCGCGCAAGTCGAATGCAGCCAAGAGGCGGCTTTACAATCGGTCCGCGCCGCGACTCTGCGTAGCCGAAAATCTGCACTGAATGCTGCCGTCGAGCAGCGCAGACGCGACTATGGCGAGGCTCAGGCGACCATCACTTCGCTTCAGTCCAGCCTGAAGCTGGCGCAGGGTCAAGTCGACATATTGGCCCCGCTTGCCGCCAAATCAATCGTGCCGCAAACCGAACTGATGGATGCTCAACGCGATGCGAGCGAAATCCAGGGCAAGCTTGCAGCGGCCCAGCAGGCTTCATCGCGGGCACAAGCTGCAATCAGCGAAGCATTGGCGCAGTCGTCAGAGGCCAGCCTACAATTCCGTCAGGAAGCGTTGAATGAGCGTAGTCAACTTGCAGCTAAAATGGCCGTAAATTCAGAATCGCTGCGCGGAGCCGCAGGTCGCGTCCAGCGCAGTGAACTCCGGTCGCCAGTGGACGGCATCGTCAATGATATACAGGTGACCACGGTTGGCGGCTTCGTTCAGGCCGGTCAAAAAATAATGCAGGTTGTACCGGTCGGCGATAAACTTTTGGTCGAAGCGCGCGTGAGTCCGAAGGATATCGCGTTCATCAAGGTAAACGACCGTGCAAACGTGAAGGTGACGGCTTATGATTTTGCCGTCTACGGCGGTCTCAACGGCAAAGTAGTGCAAATTTCTGCAGATAGCATTTACGATGAAGCGGCCAAGGAAGCCTATTTTAGCGTTGTCGTCGAAACCGACCGGGCTTTCCTGCAAAGCGGCAAGCGCCGTTTGCCGATCAGCCCGGGTATGATCTGCGATGTCGAAATTGTCACCGGCAAGAAAAGCATATTGAGCTATTTGTTAAAGCCACTGGTGAGAGCGCGGTCGGAAGCACTAAACGAAAGATAGGCACGGACGGGCGATTTTATCGACCCTTTAAGAAACGCATTAAATCTAACTTAGGCTGCTTGTTCCATCCCTGTTGCCAATATAGCAAACGATGTGCTTGGCCCCATGTCAGTCAATGCAAGTTGCACCGGACTGCCGACGCCATGCTTCACAGCCCATGTCGCGGCCTGGGTGCGGTTTTCGACGCCAAGTTTGCGCAATATCGCCTTCACATGAACCTTCACTGTGGCCTCGCAAATGCCAAATTGCCGGGCGATGACCTTGTTCGCCATTCCCATCATGATGCTTTCGAGTATTTCGACTTCACGGACAGAAAGACCGATCGCCATCGCGCTTGTCTTCCAGTCACCATTCGTTTCGGTAGGGGCGCAGTTGGTTATATTGTTCACCAATTGTGACGGAAATACCTTTTCCCCCATTGCCACCAGACAGATCGATTCGATCAGCGGCTCGCAGGAAATTTCCTTAATGATCACCGCGTCCACGCCAAGTTGGAATGCCAGCGCAACATTTTCGAAAACATAATGGTCGGCTAGCATCACCAGCCGGGCTTGTGACTTGACTGCCGCGATGGCGCGACAAGTTTCAAGGCACCCATCCTCAAAGCTATTGTCAACAATGATGACATGAGCCTCGCCGGAAATAACCGGGGCCTTTAGTGACGCTATAAGACTGGTTGCATCGGCCAAAGATTCCTTAATGTGAAACTTCTCACTCGAAAGAATCTGTCGAAGCCCTTCCCGGGCAATCTCGTTTTTCCCCAACAGGGAAATTTGCACCTTGATTTGCATTTCGCCATCCTCCGACAAAATCAGTGACTGGCGACCCATTATTCAAATGAGGCTCTACATTTTGATATCTGTTGATGCCCCGAAAAACTCACATCCGCGATGTTGTGCACAAAGTTATACACATAACGATATATGTTCTTCATCAAAATGGCCGCAGTGGCAACAGGAAGTAGCATTTGAAATTGTTACTATGCAAAATAGCTAGCATACCTCTAACGGAGTATCGCGGTTGTATTACACACAGCGTATTGCTCGCTAAAGTTGTAAAATATTGTATCGATTCAATGATTTTATTGCCAGCTATCGGTATTAGCAATCACGGGGAAGGCCAGCGAAAAATGGCCCAAACGAACGTTTCTTCCCATCTTGCATGGCTGACGATTAACCATAAATGTTAACACTTCGCGAATCAAAATCGGTAGATTTTGCGAATCACCTACCCCGAATTTGCCCTATTCCAACGGCCGTTTTGCGACAGGAATAAGGAGTAGCGTACTGGGTAAGGCTAACAAATTCGATACTCGTCCGTGTACTTCCGGAACGGCCAGTAGAATCTCTTTTCGCCATTTTGGATCATCGTAACGGTGACCCCTTAAGACGCATTGCTTCTCTCCCAGTCAAGCACTTGCTAGGCGCCAAGGTAGGAGCGGCCTTAGACTCACCTTTTGTCGGGGCGACAGGATGAAAATAGGCGAGATTACGAAGCAGATCTTTTCCTTCAAACCATTTAGCAGCAATGTTACGTATCAGTTCACTGATCCCACGTATTCGATCGCTGCTACACGAAACATATTCCCTGTTCAGAATTTTAGGGAATATGTAGTTGTAAGCCGCAGAAAACCTAACTAACGGACCTCGAAATTACAGAGAGCCCAGCGAAACTTCGCGAAGTTCCCTGTAAATTCCCTGCACAACAGGGAAATCCAAACGGAGAGAGGTTCAAGTCCGACTGCACCCACCGCCAATTTTTGTAAATAAGGTGCATTTCTGAATCGCGCGTTGCTTCGCCGGAACCTGCTGTATAGGACGGGGCGATGAAGGACTGTTCCCAATGCGTGGTACGCAACAGCGCCATTTGCGCTGCTTTGATGCCTGACGAACTGGAAGTTCTTGGCCGATTGGGGCGAAAGCAGCGCGTGTCGAAGGGCCAGACGCTGGTTTGGGAAGGAGACGATTCGATCATCGTCGCCAATGTCATTTCCGGTATCCTGAAAGTTTCGATGAGCATATCTGACGGGCGTGAACAGATCGTCGGGGTGGTTTTCCCGGCAGACTTCATTGGCAGGCCGTTCGGGCGAAAGAGTCCATATAGCGTGACAGCGCTAAGCGACGCCGAATTATGTATCTTTTCGCGCTCCAGTTTTGATGCTTTCGCACGCAATCACCCGGCGCTGGAACATAAACTGCTGCAGCGGACTTTAGAAGAACTGGACCGTGCCCGCGAATGGATGCTGCTGCTTGGCAAAAAGACAGCTACTGAACGGATCGCGACCTTATTGCTCGAAATGTCTATCCGTTTGGGCGAGACTGGCTGTTCAGTCGAACAGAATGAATTAAACGAGTTTGCGTTGCCGTTAGACCGGCAGCAAATGGGCGATGTTCTCGGGCTGACTATCGAAACGGTAAGTCGTCAGCTTTCCCGCCTGAAGGCCGATGGCGTCATTGGCCTTCCCGACCGCCGCATGGTTTCGATCCAGGATCGGCGCCGTTTGCAGGATCTGTCTGCCGCCGCTTGAGGCGCACTTTTTCTACTGTTTGATCTGAATCAAGGAAGATCATGCTGCGCCGCCGCATGACAACGACAGGAGCCGTCATTTTTCGGCTCGGGGAAAGAATATGGACGACCTGGTTGCACGCACTTTTGTGTGGATGGCGGCTGCATTTTTGGCGTTTGTTGCCATGGTGCTGGGCGCAGATTCCGCTTTTTCAATTCACATGGGAATCATCTGCATTGCCGCATTGATTGCGATGGCGGCGTCGATGAACAAATTCGATTTCGTAACGCGCAGCTTTCCTGTGCTGAGCGGGCCATCGATGGCATCGCATTATGACGACGATCCCATTCGCTGGGGTGTGATTGCGACATTATTCTGGGGCATTGCAGGTTTTACGGTCGGGCTGATCATCGCGCTTCAGCTGGCGTTCCCGGCGCTTAACCTCAATCTGGAGTATACCACATTCGGTCGCCTGCGCCCGCTGCATACTTCAGCGGTGATTTTCGCGTTCGGAGGCAATGCGTTGATCGCGACGAGTTTCTACGTCGTCCAGCGCACTTGCCGGGCGAGACTCGCCTTCCCCGGTCTCGCCCGTTTTGTCTTCTGGGGCTATCAGCTATTCATCGTGCTGGCCGCCACCGGCTATCTGATGGGCGTCACCGAAGCGCGCGAATATGCCGAGCCTGAGTGGTATGTCGATATCTGGCTAACGATTGTCTGGGTCAGCTATCTCGCAGTGTTCGTCGGCACTATCGTCAATCGCAAAGAGCCGCATATCTACGTCGCGAACTGGTTCTACCTGAGCTTCATCATCACCGTGGCGATGTTGCACCTCGTCAACAACCTGTCGATGCCGGTCAGCATTTTCGGTTCCAAAAGCTACAGCGCCTTTGCCGGTGTGCAGGATGCGCTGACGCAGTGGTGGTATGGGCACAATGCGGTGGGCTTTTTCCTGACCGCCGGTTTCCTGGCGATGATGTATTATTTTGTGCCGAAGCAGGCCGAGCGGCCGGTCTATTCCTACCGGCTGTCTATCGTGCATTTTTGGTCGCTGATCTTTCTCTACATCTGGGCAGGTCCGCATCACCTTCATTATACGGCGCTGCCCGACTGGGCGCAGACGCTGGGCATGGTGTTTTCTGTGGTGCTATGGATGCCGAGTTGGGGCGGGATGATCAACGGCTTGATGACGCTCAACGGCGCGTGGGACAAGATCCGCACCGATCCGATTATCCGTATGATGGTGATGGCGCTCGCCTTTTACGGCATGAGCACCTTTGAAGGCCCAATGCTGTCAATCAAGGCGGTGAACTCGCTCAGCCATTATACCGATTGGACCATCGGTCATGTGCATAGCGGTGCATTGGGTTGGAACGGCATGATCACCTTTGCCTGCCTCTATTATCTGTTCCCGCGCCTATGGAATCGCCAGCGGATGTATTCGCTGCGGATGATTAACTGGCACTTCTGGCTCTCGACGCTTGGCATTGTCTTCTACGCGTCCGCGATGTGGGTCTCTGGCATTATGCAGGGCCTGATGTGGCGGGAATATGGAGCTGACGGTTACCTCGTCTACTCTTTCGCCGAGACGGTCGCGGCGATGTTCCCGATGTACCTCATCCGCGCCTTTGGCGGGCTGCTCTACCTCTCGGGCGCGCTCATCATGGTCTACAATGTGTGGATGACCGTTGCGGGCAAACTGCGGGTCGAAAAGCCGATGACCGAGACGCCTTACAATGCAGACGTCGACCGTCCCTACGTCGCCGTTCCGGCTGAATAAGGAGCAACGAACATGACAAGCACAACAAAAACCCGATTCAGCCATAAGAAACTTGAACGCAATGTCGGCCTGCTCGGGCTGTGCGCGCTTGGGGCGGTACTGATCGGCGGCCTCGTGGAAATCGCGCCTTTGTTTTGGATCGATTCGACCGTCGAAAAGGTCGATGGCATGCGGCCCTACACGCCGCTCGAATTGACCGGGCGCAACATCTACATTCGTGAAGGCTGCTATGTCTGCCACAGCCAGATGATCCGCCCGTTCCGCGACGAGGTGGAGCGTTATGGTGCTTACAGCCTCGCGGCGGAAAGCATGTACGACCATCCGTTCCAGTGGGGCTCGAAGCGGACCGGACCCGATCTGGCGCGCGTCGGCGGGCGCTATTCGGACGAATGGCACCGCGCCCATCTAAAGGACCCGCGCAGCGTGGTGCCGGAATCGATCATGCCGCCTTATGCGTTTCTGGCCGGGCGTCCGGTCAAGGCGGGCAATATGTCGGGGCATTTGACGGCATTGTCGCGCGTAGGCGTTCCTTATACCGATGAAGCGATCAAAGAGGCCGATGCCGACTTGATGGCACAGGCGGACCCCAATGCTGACGGTGCAGCTTTGAAAGCGCGCTATCCCAAAGCACAGGTTCGCGACTTCGATGGCAACCCCGCCAAGGTTACCGAAATGGATGCCGTTATCTCCTATCTGCAGATGCTCGGCACATTGGTCGATCGCGAAAAGGCCAAGGCCTATGAGCAGCCACGATGAACTATAACGATCTTCGCCATTTTGCGGATAGCTGGGGGCTGGTGATGATGGGACTGATCTTCTTCACCCTCATCGCATGGCCTTTTCGCAAGGGACAC
Organism: Sphingomonadales bacterium; assembly: GCA_031400695.1. Lineage (GTDB taxonomy): Bacteria > Pseudomonadota > Alphaproteobacteria > Sphingomonadales > Sphingomonadaceae > Sphingorhabdus_B. The sequence continues at coordinate 38,403 of JANNQI010000048.1, forward strand.
AAACAACGCAATCACGATGCGGCAAACATGATTTTCAGGGACGATGAAAATGGCTGAAAACAAAAGAATCGACGCCCCGACGGGTACACAGACGGTTGGTCACGAATGGGATGGTATCGAAGAACTCGACACCCCAATGCCGCGCTGGTGGGTGTTGACCTTTTGGGCGTGTATTGTTTGGGCCCTTGGATATGTGGTGTTGTTTCCCGCGATCCCGATGCTGAATAGTGCTACCCAAGGTGTGTGGAATTGGTCGAGCCGCGGCCAGTTCGAGCAGGAGCTGAAAGCCGAGGCGCTTCGACGCGCGCCGATCACCAATGCGCTGGCAGCAATACCGGTCGAGCAATTGGCCGGCAATGAAAAGCTGTACCAAGCAGCTATCGAAGGCGGACGCGCCGCGTTCAAGGTGCATTGTGTGCAGTGCCATGGTTCGGGCGCGGCGGGTTCGAAGGGCTATCCCAACCTCAATGACGACGACTGGCTGTGGGGCGGCGATCTCGCTTCCATCCATTACACGCTGACCAACGGCGTCCGGCAACCCGACCATGAAGCAACGCGCTTTTCACAGATGCCTGCATTTGCAGGCATACTCGCCAATGGTGAAATCGATGCGGTGACATCTTATGTCCGCTCGCTGTCGGGACTGGAAAAAGTGAGCGCAAAATCTGCCACTGGGGCAACAGTCTTCGCGGCGAACTGTGCATCCTGCCACGGCGTGGACGGCAAAGGGTTACGCGAATTCGGTGCGCCGAACCTGACCGACGGTATCTGGCTATATGGCGGGGACAAGGCGAGCTTGACGACAACGGTCAACAAGGCGCGTTACGGCGTAATGCCACGCTGGGACAACCGGCTCGACCCGGTAACAATCAAGATGCTCGCCGCTTATGTCCACTCCTTGGGCGGCGGCGAGGCGATTCCGGTACCAGCCGCAACACCGGCCCCCGACCCGGCAAAGGTCGCCCTTAATGTCCAGCCCTGAAGATCTGACCGGTCCCAAACAGGCGCTCTATCAAGCTCGCAAGGGCGTCTATCCCAAGGCAGTCGACGGATTTTACCGCCGGCTGAAATGGGGCATAATGGCGGTCACGCTGGCGATTTATTACGTCACGCCTTGGATCCGCTGGGACCGCGGAGCATATGCGCCCGATCAGGCGGTGTTAGTAGACCTTGCCAATCGTCGTTTTTACATGTTCCAGATCGAAATCTGGCCGCATGAATTTTATTATGTTGTTGGACTTCTGATCATGGCGGGTATCGGGCTGTTCCTGCTGACAAGTGCGGTGGGGCGAGCATGGTGCGGATATAGTTGCCCGCAAACGGTTTGGACCGACCTGTTCCAGCATGTCGAACGCTTCATCGACGGCGACCGCAACGCACAAATCCGGCTTGAGAAAGCAGCCTGGGGTCCGGAGAAGATCGGCAAGCGCCTCAGCAAATGGTCGGTCTGGCTGTTCATCGCCTTCTGGACCGGCGGGGCGTGGATCATGTATTTCGCCGACGCGCCGACATTAGTGCGCGATTTCTGGAGCGGCAATGCCGCGCCGGTGGCCTATGCGACCGTCGGCATATTAACTGCGACGACCTTCATCTTCGGCGGTTTCATGCGCGAGCAGGTCTGCATCTATATGTGCCCGTGGCCGCGCATCCAGACCGCGATGATGGATGAAAAGTCGCTGCTTGTGACGTACAAGGACTGGCGCGGGGAAAAGCGCGGGAGCCTTAAGGCAGCCCAAGCCGATCCAGCAGCCTTTGGCGACTGCATCGACTGCAACCAGTGCGTTGCGGTTTGCCCAACGGGTATCGACATTCGCGAAGGGCCGCAAATCGGCTGCATAACCTGCGCCTTGTGTATCGACGCCTGTGACAATGTCATGGCCCAGATCGGCAAACCGCGAGGGCTGATCGACTACTGCACCTTGGATGATGCGGACGTCGAAAAGTCCGGTGGGACGGGCAAGACCGCGCTCAAGACGCTCCTCCGCCCGCGGACGCTGATCTATTTCGGAATTTGGGCGGCCATCGGCCTGGCGATGCTATTTACGCTCGGGCAGCGCACCCGGCTCGATCTTGCGGTGCAGCCAGACCGCAACCCAGTCTATGTGCGTCTCTCCGACGGCTCGATCCGCAACAACTACACGCTGAAAATCCGCAACATGGAAACGCGGCCGCGTATCGTCGATGTCTATGTCGAGGGCCTGCCCGGCGCGGTTGTCTGGACACCCGACGGTGACCGCGCGTTTGCGAAGGCGAATATCAACTTCGCGGTCGCGTCCGACGCGGTGCACAAGGTCCGATTGTTCATTGCCGCACCTGCCAAAGGTGAGGAGCGAACCGAGTTCCGCATCAGCACCCGCGCCCGAACCGGTGATGAACGCGGCGACAGCGACACCGTCGTGTTCGAAAGACCGGAAAACGAAGAAGAGGAAGACGGCGAATGAATATGCTCACGAAAGGAAAGTTCACCGGCTGGCACATGACCGCCATATTGGTCGCGTTTTTCGGCATCGTGATGGCGGTAAATTTCAATATGGCGCGGATGGCAGTCGGAACTTTTGGCGGCACCGTCGTCGATAACAGCTATGTCGCAAGTCAGAACTATAACCGCTGGCTCGCTTCTGCTGATAAGCAGGGCAAGCTTGGCTGGAACGTCAAACTTTCATTGTCAGCGGACCGGCACGTGGTCATTCACGCGCGTCTTAATGGTTCGGCACTAAACGATCTGAACGCAGTCGGTGACGCCTTGCACCCGCTGGGTCGTGCTGACGACATCGCGCTAGCATTTGTGCCGCAAAGTGATGGGCGTTTGCAGTCCAAAGCCGCACTGCCTGCCGGCCGCTGGAACGTGCAACTGTCGTTGCGGCGTGGGCCGGATATCTACAGGATTTCGGAAGAGGTGCAGTGACCGCAGCGACGCCAAATAGCGGACCAGTCGCGTTGCCCGTTACCGACTTCGCGGTACCGGGGATGCGCTGTGCGGGCTGTATCTCGAAACTCGAAAATGGTCTGGCGCTTAAACCGGGAATTGCCAATGCCCGGGTCAACTTCACCGCCAAACGCGTCGCGATTACGCATTTGCCAGAGTTCACCACGCCTCAGCTGTTGGCCGCAATTGCCGAAACTGGGTTTGAAGCCCAACCGATAAACGACGCCCTGGGCGACAGCGCAGGTGGCGAGGCGCAGCAGTTGTTGAAGGCAATGGCGGTTGCAGGCTTTGCGATGATGAATATCATGCTGTTGTCGGTTTCCGTCTGGTCGGGCGCGACTGGGGTCACACGCGATCTGTTCCACTGGCTCTCCGCGCTGATTGCTTTGCCAACGGTTGCTTACGCGGGGCAGCCCTTTTTCCGTTCGGCCTGGTCCGCGCTGCGCAAGAGGCGCACCAATATGGATGTGCCGATTTCGATTGGCGTCACGATTACCACGGCACTCAGCCTGTACGAAACATTTACTCACGGTCCGCATGCCTATTTTGATGGCGTTGTGATGCTGCTGTTTTTCCTGCTGACGGGTCGCTGGCTCGATGCAGTAATGCGTAACCGCGCTCGTGACGGGGTGAGCGCTCTGCTCAAGCAGACTGCTGCGGGTGCGATGGTTCTACAGGCAAATGGAAAGACAGCGTGGATTGATGCAAAGGCATTGGTGCCGGACATGGTCATGCTGGTCGCCGCTGGTGAGCGGCTAGCAGCCGACGGTGTCGTGATTGAGGGCGTCAGCAGTTTCGATTTGTCGTTGTTGACCGGCGAAACGACAGCGCAACTGGTTGTTGTCGGCAGCGATGTCCATGCAGGCACGTTGAACCTCGACGCGCCGGTACAGGTCCGCGTGACCGCCGCTGGCCCCGACACCGCCATTGCGGACATTGCTCGATTGATGGAACAGGCGTCCCAAGGCAAATCGGTTTATGTGCGCGTTGCCGACCGGGCCGCGCGCCTTTATGCGCCAGCGGTCCACACGCTCGCGGCGCTTAGCTTTCTGGGCTGGATGGCGGCGGGAGCGGGGTGGCACGAAAGCCTCCTGATCGCGGTCGCGGTACTCATTATCACCTGCCCCTGCGCATTGGGGCTTGCGGTCCCTGCGGCGCAGATAGTTGTTGCCGGAGCGCTCATGAAGGCTGGGATATTGGTCAAGGACGGCAGCGCTCTCGAACGGCTAGCCGAAGTTGACATGGCGATGTTCGACAAGACCGGAACGCTAACGATGGGTCGGCCGACGCCGACCAATCTGGCGGATACAAATGGCGAGCAGAAAGCGGTCCTTCTCGCTTTGGCGAGGGCGAGCCGCCATCCTTTATCGGAAGGCATCAGACGCGGGCTGGAAGAAAAAGGCGTCATCGCCGCGAAAATTGAACAGATCCGGGAAGTGGCTGGATCCGGCATTTTTGCGACCGACAATGGCCGCGCAGTATCGCTTGGCCGTCCGGACATGGAAATATCGCATGAGGGACTTGCATCGCAACTACAAATTCAGGGTCAGCCATCTTTTGCCGTGCATTTTTCCGACCAGATGCGTTCGGGTGCAGCGGCCACTCTCGCCGAGCTAAAAGCGCTTGGCCTGACTTCGTCGATCATATCGGGCGACCGGTCCGAGTCGGTTGCACCAGTTGCTCGGGCCCTCGGCATAACCGCACAAACCTCGATGTTGCCGCAGGATAAGCTCGACGCCATTGCACGGCAAAAGGCCGCAGGACACAAAGTGCTGATGGTTGGCGACGGCCTGAACGACGGCCCTGCCCTTGCCGCAGGTCATGCCTCAATCGCCCCTGCTTCGGCCAGCGATGCGGGACAGCATGCCGCCGACATGGTTTTCCTGGGCGACGCCCTTACTCCAGTTGCAACCGCTATTCGCGCAGCGCGCCGGACACAGCATATCGTGAAGCAGAATTTTGTGCTGGCGATTGGCTACAACCTCATCGCGGTGCCGCTCGCTATTAGCGGTCTCGTCACGCCATTAATTGCCGCCGCTGCGATGTCAGGTTCCTCGCTGATCGTCGTTGCCAATGCGTTGCGGTTAAAGATGGCGGCGAAGTGACCGGCCTCGCTCTTCTTATTCCGGTGGCCCTAGGGCTGGGCTTGACCGGCTTGGCCGCGTTTTTCTGGTCGCTCAAAAATGGTCAGTTCGACGATGCCGATGGCGCCGCCTTGCGGATATTGATTGATGATGAGGACCGGCCTTGAAGCAGCTCATTGCGCTTTTTTCAGCGGCGATCCTGACCGCTCCGCCCGTTCCAGCCGCAGGCAAATCAATCATGGTTGGCGTGTGTGGTGATAACAATGTCCGCATTTCGATTCCGATCAAAGCGCCGCTCCCCGGCGAAGGTGATGATCATTCTTGCTGCAAAAAGGGGTGCCATGTGGCCAATGAGCGCAAGAGAAAAGCCGACGGCACAGATGGCGAGGGTTGCTGCTGAAATAAAAAGAGCGGCGCCTCCCCCCGGAAGCGCCGCCCGTGGCGCGAAGTTTTCGCTGACTCTCTCTAGAAGCGGAAACCCACGCCAACGCCGAATACGACGGGATCGAGACTGATCTTCACGCGCTGCGTGCCGATAGCGGTAGTCGCCAGCCGTGCGGTCGTATCAATATCGATATATTTGACATCGAAGTTGAGGAACATCTTTTCGTTCAGGTCGATGTCGATCCCTGCCTGCGCCGCCCAGCCAAAGCTGTTCTTCAAATTGACATCGGTTTGCCCGACGGCGGTTTCCAAGCCGGCTGACGGCTTTTCCGAATAGAAAATCGTATAGTTGACGCCCGCGCCGACATAGGGCCGAACCTTCGCTTCGGGTGCAAAATGATATTGCACGGTCAGCGTCGGCGGAAGTACCCAGGTGGATGCCAGCTTGCCAATGCCTCCGGTTGTTCCGGTTTTTCCCGAAGCATTATGCTTGGTCGTTGCGGCAATCAGTTCCAGACCCACATGGTTGCTTACCATATGCGTAATATCGACTTCCGGCATGATGCTGTTGTTGACCTTAACCTCTTCGGTCGGGAAAGTCGGCAATATGCCCCCCGAACTCTCGGTTGGCGCGACGATAATCGCACGGACGCGAATGAAAGTATCGCCAGCTTCGGCGAAAGCAGGCGATGCGAGCGCGCTCGCGGCAACTGCCGCAGGCAATAACGTGTATTTTAGCAATTTCATGTTCTTATCCTTTGGGATGAGGTCGATTATTTTCTGCAGGTGCTGATGCCAAATGGCAGGTAAGCCGGACACCAGCGGAAAAGGCCGGTGAAGAGCGGCACGAGGCCAACCCAACCCCAAGCGGACTTCGGCCCGACGAACACCATCGCGATCAGCAATATGCCGAGGAAAATGCGGATAATGCGGTCGAGATTTCCAACATTTTTGGCGGTCATATTCGGAACTCCTATAGACTGGGCATATTGAGGAGTTAGGCTTCCGGTGCTGACATCGCATTGATTTCAATCAAGGCGCTGGTTGATCAGGATCAAGGACATCACCCATCAATCTAACCCAATAAAGGCCGGTGTGGCCATATTATCCCGATCTGCTTTCCGGCAATGTGCCGAGATACACCAGCTACCCCACGGCAGTTGAATTTCGCGAAGGCGTAGGAAGTGGCGAGCTTGTAGAAGAACTATCGGCTATCGGACCGGGCGACCCGGTGTCGCTTTACGTCCATATCCCTTACTGCCAGCAAATCTGCTGGTATTGCGGATGCAACACCGGGGCGGCAGGCAGGACGCAAAGGCTGGCCTCGTACTTGGTTGCATTGGAAGCAGAAATTGCCTTGATCGCTGGCAAACTTGGGGGGCGTGGCCGGGTCAAGAACATCGCCTTTGGCGGCGGTAGCCCCAACGCAATTGCACCGGTGGATTTCGTCCGGCTTTTTGACCGGATATTTACAACATTCTCGTGCGACCGACCCAATATTTCCGTCGAAATCGATCCCCGCATCTTTAACGCCGAGTGGGCGGCAACGCTGGCACATTGCGGGGTGTCGCGTGTCAGTCTGGGCGTGCAGAGCTTTTCGGATGAAATCCAGCGCGCGATCGGCCGGATACAACCGGTGGGGATGATCGAAGATTGCATGAAGCAGCTTCGTGACGTCGGCATTGATGCGGTTAACTTCGACCTTATGTACGGTCTTCCCGGCCAGAGTATGGATGACTTGCAGTCAACACTGGACACCGCAATCAGGCTTGCTCCTGCCAGAATTGCATTGTTTGGCTACGCCCATATGCCTAACCTTTTCCCGCGTCAGCAACGGATTGATGACTGCGCACTACCCGGCCCGGCAGAACGATTCAAACTCGCCGATATCGGGTACCACCAGCTTGTTCGAGCTGGCTACACCGCAATCGGCTTCGACCATTTTGCCCGTCCGAATGACAGCCTGTCGGTTGCGGCCGAACAGGGCAGATTACACCGCAACTTTCAGGGATATACCGACGATAACTGCACACATATGATAGGTCTGGGAGCGAGCGCGATAAGCTGTTTTCCCGACCATATCATCCAGAACGAGAAGCACCCCGGTCGGTACCGCATGCTGGCATCGGCGCAGAACTTCACCGCGTCAAAGGGGATAAAGCGATCACCAGATGACAAACTACGTGGTGGGTTGATCGAGAGGCTGCTCTGTACTGGCAATTCAGGACCGATCCCGAAACATATTATCGATACCGTAGCAGCTGCATTGAACAAGTTTGCAATGCGACATCTTGCGGGAATCGAAGCTGGTGCGATTTTCATCGAAAGTGATGGCTTGCCATATTCGCGCGCAATCGCATCGTTACTCGATGGGTACCGGTTGCCTGGCGGAAAACAATTCAGTCTCGCCATCTAATGCTTGTCGTTGCAGCCGAGAAACGGCCCCTAGCGCACCCGCCAGACTTTGATGTGCTCACCATGATCAGGCAACGGGAGCAGCCAGTCGGGCACCCTGTTCGCCTTGATCTGCGCCCATAATCCCTTGGGATCTTTTTTTGCATAGAAACCGAGCTCGGCTTCGTTTGGGCAAATCGCGAGATAATTGATGCCGCGCGCCTGCATCAGCCGGTGTGCCGTGGCGGGCTCGGAGCGAAAAATCTGGATGTGGTCATGCATCGCTTGCTCGTTACGGTGATGGCTGCTGGCGAGTACCCGGTGCGGCGTTTGTGCAAGGATTGTTGGACCCATGTCGAACGACGCAACGAATGTGCCTTTAGGCAGCGTTGAAAGTGCCCGGACCGATAGCGCCGATTGGCAATGGTCATTGGCGGTCGTGACAGGTTTTTCCTTCTGGTCGGCCTTGTCAGGTATCGCGCGCATCATTGACGAAATGACCGCTCCCGGCACCAGCAGTGCAAGCATCGCGGCAACCAGCCCAATCCGCCGTAAAGGGATTTTCGACTGGCGATAATGTTTGAAAAGTGACGCTATAAGCACCGCAGTCGCCGGAATGGCATAAGCCGACGCCACGGAAATCGTCCGAAAAACAAGCGTCGATAACAACAAACCGTAGAGGATGAAAAAGCCGATGCTGTCGAGCTTACGCCGGTCTTCACGCTTCATTGCGTTGCGCACGACAAGCCAGCTGAATGCACCGAAAAGCAGACCCGCACCCAGATTGATCGCGACCCGCCAAGGCTGATGCCAAATCGGCAAGCCTTCGGTCACGTTGCTGTACCAATATTCGCGGACAAGCGGGTCCAGGTTGCCGAAGGCGCCGCCGACGCATTGCGGGGCGGTAAACAAAATTATCGCCAACGCCCCAATTCCGGCCATTGCCGCTCCCCCCGTCCGCAGCCGCCAGTCGTCGGGGCAGAAACGGATAGTAGGCAGCATGATAGCCGTCGCCAGCAATATCGCAGCGACATGCGGCGGCGAGACGGTGTCGCAATATGTTGCGACGTATAGGCCGTTAGCCTGAGTCCCGAAAAACAGCAGCAATGAAAAAATAGCAAAGCTGAGGATGGTCCAGAACAACCGGTCGCCCTCGTCTGCGTCGCGCACCCATCGAAGCCCCAGCAGCAGGAAAAAGGCAGCCGTCATCGGCGCGCCTTCGAGGCTGATATGCAGCCACACAGTAAGCGCAACGCCCAGCACGAGCCCGGCCTTGCGCACGTCGCTCCAGAATATCGTCGATAATGCCAGCACCGCCATGGCAATCTGCCACCCGTGATGGTCGATCCGCATCGGACGGAGCTGGAGCAGCAATGCGCCGGACGAAAGGGCGATAAGCGCCGCTGCAACGCCTGCTTCACGCGAGGACAGACGCGTCGCAATGCGGGCGAGCATAAGCGTAATCCAGCCCAGAAGTAGAATCGGCACCGCCGTTCCCGCAATCATTTCCGCAATCGGCTGTCCGAAAATTGGGCGTAACATTACTACCAGCAACGCCAGCGGCAGTTCGATGAGCCGCGACCAGTGCATCGGCGCACCATCCGGCGGGTTCATGCGGTATTGCGTGGTGTCGAACCAGCTTTGACCGTTCAGGAAATCACGCAGTTGTACAAGCCGCAACGCGTCGTCCGGGTCCCACCCGGACAGTGTGGTGATTGGAGTCCAGCCGGACCAGATCAGGCCCGCCGATACCAAAAGCCACAATGCACCAAGTATTTGAACCGGAACGCCGCCACGCCCGCCTTGCGAATTTTCGATCATGCCTGCCCCCTGTGCCGTGCTTTAACGCAGGGTGGCAGAATTGTCTGCATTATCCTTGCGGCGCAGATATAGCCACGGAACATGCGCCGGGTCGAACTGCGTGCGGTGATGCCGGTCGAAATAGGGCGGCATATGGTCGCCGACGAGTAATATGTCGGCGTCGGGGAAGTCGGCTGCAGTGATTTCGCTCGCCAGCGCAGTCTCGATATCGTGATAGATCGCAAACTGGCGGCATATTTGCGGATATTCGGCTTTGAGAAATGGCGACACGCGCTCGCAATTATCGACATTGAGGTTAAGGCCCGCAGGCACCGGCAAATGCGCATTGAGTGTCAGCCAGTACAGAAATGTAGGCTTTCCGGCGGCTTTCAATTTTGCCGCAATCTGTGAAGGGATTTGCCGGTCGCACGCACCGGGGAAAACGCCGCCGCATTTTTCCGCGCCATCTTTCATCATGTCGGCGCCGAACTCGCGCCGTTCAAAACCGATATTGGGATACCAGTCCTCGCGCTTGAAGAAGGACCCGGTGAAGCTGTGCATTGCCAGCGTATCATAGCCTTTTTTCGCCAGCGTTGTTGGCAGGCAACTGCCGTCCTTACGGTCGACCAGTTCGTAATAATCGCCCCAACGTCCACAGAGCTCGCGGATTTCTCCGGCGGTCGTGCTGTTGTAATAAGGCGTCGTCCCGCGTTTGAAATCGTATCGTGCCTGCACGTCTGGGTTGTCGACCAATGGCGCGAACAGCAGCTTCGACATTTCGGGGTTGCCGCGTGGCAAACCCATTGCCTCTACGACGATCAAAACCAGATGGCGCTTGCCGTCGGCGCGCGCGGCAAAGCCGCTGTCGCCGGTCGCCGAACCGAACACTGCCCCTTCCGGCGCAGCGCGGAAATAATGCCCGCGCATATCCTTGCCCATCCAGACATCGACACCCGCCAGCAATATGCTGGAGGCAGCGGCGGCGGCAATCAACACTGGGCGCGAGAAGTTGGTGTCGCGCTTCAGCAGTTTCCACGCCAGCGCCATGACGGCCAGAATCGCGATTCCCGCGGCGATATAATCGAACGAGTTTCCCGGCTTAATCTCGGCAAAAAATTGCAGCGAGTAAAGCAGCGACGATATATCGAGATTAAACAGCCCGCCGACAAATTTCAGCGTCGAAAAAGTCATGATTCCGACAAAGGAGAGGTAGCGGATGACAAAAGGCAGGCGTTTTACCACCAGCCCGATAATGCCGGCATAAACGATTTCCATGTGCCGCGGCGGCGCGCCCGAAAACCAGAGCGCAACAAAACCGATATTGGCGAGTACCACCCAAATCAGCAGCCAACTGCCGAATTTCCGGATCTCTTCGTCAACGCGCCAGGATGCGGGGCGTTCAAAATCAACCGCTAATGCCGTCATCGAAATACCCCCCATTTGCGCATCGCGTAGACGGCGACAAAACTGATACCAATTGCCGCGCCTTTCGACGGGATCGGGTGGACGCCAAAGCGGCCCAATATCTCGACAGTTGCAACAGTGATGCCAAGGCCAATAAAGGCCGAGCCGGCAAACAGTGCGCGCTGGATATTCAGCGCCGAGCCGTCGCGGGTCTTGCCGGTGAACACCATATTGGCGCTGACTAGCCAGTGAATGACGATGCCTGCACAATAGCCAGCGGCAGAGGCAATTGTCGGGTCAATGGCCATCGCGACCAGGCTGGAGAACAACGCGACATCAAAAGCCAATGCAATTATGCTCGCCGCCAGATAGCGCGTGATCGTGAACCGGTGCCACATCACCAGCGCGGAGGCGATGGCGCGGTCCATATCGCTTAAGCGGCCTTGCGGGGTTCTTCACCCTTTTCGATCCGCTTGGGCACGTCGCGTTCCGACGTCAGCGCAGCAGCCTGGTCTTCGGTGACTGTTACGGTAATGACCTGCTGCTCACCCTCGTCTCCTGACTCATGATATTCGGCGTCTTCGTTGACATTCCAGATATTGTAGACGCGCGATCCTGCAACGATATTTTCAACCGTCAGCATCGACGTCATCATCGCGTGATCCTGATTGTTGTAGCGGTGCATACCGTTGCGGCCAACCATGTGCAGCTTTGGATAGCGGGCTTCGAGTTCGGCGCGCATCGCCTCGACATTGGCGGCATAATCGTCATCGTAGACTGGGTAAGCCTTTTCCTGACGAACGACCGCACCGCCAACCACATCTTCGGGTTTGCACAGGCCTAAAATGCCCATTTCCTTTTTAGCGAGCTCGATCAGGTCGGCGTCGCTCGAAGCCCACAGATTGTCGTTTTCGAAACAAAAATATTCGAGGCCAACGCATGCGATAGAAGGATCGGGCACCATTTCGGGCGACCAGCTGCGGAAATTCTGCACGCGGCCGACTTGCACCTTGCTGTCGTGGATATAAATCCAATTGTCGGGGAACAAGTCGTCGGACTTGATCATAAGCGCAACGGTCAGGAAGTCGCGGTAGCGCAGATTGTTTGCCTGCAGCGATGTTTGCGGCAGCGGGTGGATACGTGCCGACAGTTCGCGCATCGGTGCACTGCTAATGACATGCTTCGCGGTGATTACTGCTTCGCTGCCATCGGCCTTGGTCGCTGACATACGCCAGTTGCCCTCTGCATCCTGCGCCAATTGTTTGAAGCTGTGACCCATGAGAACATGGTTGCCCTTGGCAAGGACGAAATCGCGCGCAGCATCCCACATCATGCCCGGTCCCAACCGCGGATAGCGGAAGGTTTCGAGCAGGGTTTTGGTTTCCATGCCATCGTTAGGCCTCTTGTTGAGGCCGAACGAACGCTTCAGCCCGTCCATCACCGCTGCGCCAAGGCTCAAACCCTTGATGCGTTGCGCTGCCCAATCTGCCGACATTTCGTCGCAGGGCATGCCCCATACTTTTTCGGTATAGGTTTTGAAGAAGATCGAAAACAGTTTGTGGCCGAACTGGTTGACGGTCCAGTCCTGAAAGCTGCGGACATTCTTGTTCGGAAAGACTTTGGCTTTGGCATAGCTTGCCATGCATAAAGTCGAACGGATGATGCCGAGGTTGAACAATGCCTCAAATGCGCGCAGCGGATAGCTGTAGAATTTACCTTCATAATAGATCCGGCTCATACGCGGGCGCTGGATGAAATCGTCGGGCAGAATTTCATTCCAGAGATCAACGACCTCTTTCGATTTCGAGAAGAAACGGTGGCCGCCAATGTCGAAACGATAGCCGTCGACCTCAACTGTGCGGCTGATGCCGCCGACATAGCGTTCGTCTTTTTCAATAACGGTGACGCTGTAACCCTTTTTGGTCAGCAAATAGGCCGCAGTCAGACCCGCAGGCCCCGCGCCAATGATTGCTACATCCACCGAATTTTGGCCCTGAATGGTCATATTTTCCCCCGGAATTGGTCCTTGGAGAAATCTGTGAACGAAATGCCCTAATAGATGGTTAACAAGACCTTGCGAATCTGGTCCGCGCGTAAGATTGTTGCTGCGTCGCACAAATAACTTGCTTTTCTGGTGTTTCGCCGCCATATGGCCACCAAGCGCATGAGGCGAGCGGACAAGACCGCCGCAGTATTGGCAGCGTGAGGGCCGCATATGGTGGCCTCGCCAATCGAACAAGATGCGTAAGCTTAGAGGCTTCCCATATCACGCAGGGTTGTTTCCAACGGGTCGGCATAGGCTGCTCCCGAACACCTGCTGTTGCGCCCGTGCGGTCCTGTTTGAAGGACGCGCTTCATGGGGCTGCGACGACTATTTGAAAGTATAAAAATGTCTTTTTTCCAAGACCTGGGCCTTGCCCAACCTATCCTCAAGGCGCTTGAAGCCGCCGGATATGATACGCCTACCCCCATCCAGCAACAGGCGATCCCGTCCTTGTTGCAGGGCCGTGACCTGTGCGGTATCGCGCAGACCGGCACCGGCAAGACGGCGGCGTTCGCGCTTCCTTCGCTTCACCATTTCGCCACGAAACCAAAAGCACGCCAGCAATATAGCTGCCGTATGCTCGTATTGTCGCCCACCCGCGAACTGGCGGCGCAGATCGCCGACAGCTTCCGCACTTATGGCAAGTTCCTTGGCCTCAAGGTTGATTGTGTCTTCGGCGGCATGCCGATTTTTAGCCAGAAAAAGCGCCTCGCAGGCGGTGTCGATATTCTCGTTGCCACGCCGGGTCGTCTAATTGACCTGATCGAGCAGCGCGCGGTGACATTGAAGGACGTCGAAATCTTCGTTCTCGACGAAGCCGACCAGATGATGGATTTGGGCTTTATCCACGCGTTGAAGCGCATCGACCAATTGCTGCCCAAGCAGCGCCAGACGCTGTTTTTCTCGGCAACGATGCCAAAGGCGATTGCCGAGCTGGGCAACCGCTTCCTCAACAATCCGGTGCGCGTTTCGGTTGCACCTGCGGCAACTACCGCAGAGCGCGTCGAGCAGTTCGTGACTTTCGTTGAACAGCGCGAAAAGCAGACATTGCTGACGCTCAAACTGCAAAGCGAAGAGATCGACCGTGCGTTGGTTTTCACCCGCACCAAGCATGGTGCCGACCGCGTCGTGCGCGGGCTTGCAGGCGCTGGTATTCAGTCGGCGGCTATCCACGGCAACAAGTCGCAGGCCAGCGCACCGCTGCTTTGCAGGCCTTCCGTGACGGCAAGATCAAAATCCTCGTCGCCACCGACATCGCCGCGCGCGGGATCGACGTCCCCGGCGTCAGCCATGTGTTCAATTTCGAGCTGCCCAATGTGCCCGAACAGTATGTCCACCGCATCGGCCGCACCGCGCGTGCAGGCCGTGAAGGCGTCGCGATGAGCTTCGTCGCCGGTGACGAGCGCGGCTATATGAAGGATATTGAGCGCCTGACCGGTGTACGTGCGATGACGCTTGGTTTGCCCGAAGGTTTCCGTGCAGCGGTTGCAGCGCTTCCGCCGCCAGCTGCCGATAAAAAGCCCGAAGGATCGCGCGGCGGTCGCGGTGGCGGTCATCCCGGCGGCGGACGCACCAATTACGCGGGCAAAAAACTTGGCGGCAACAATGGCGGCACCGGACGCAACGGCGAAACCCGCCAGCGCACCCATGCTCCGCAAGGCGGCTGGCAGCCAGCAATCGGTCCACGCGACGGTAGCCGTGAAGGTGCGGCAACGCCACGCCCTCGCAACGATAACGCGCCAAGCGGAGATCGTCGCCCTACCGCTGACCGCGCATTTGCTGCCCGCAGTGAAAACCGCCGCGACCCTGGCGCACCTGCGCGCAACTACGGCCCCAAAAAGGGCGGTAATGGTAATTTCAGGGGCCCGGTAAAACGCGCTGGGTGAGGGTTCAGCTAAACTGAACCAAATCCCACAAGTTTCCGTATAAATCTTCGAACACCGCCACCTTGCCATAGGCCTGCGTGGCGGGTTCGCGGACAAAGCGGATACCCTTGGCGGCCATCGCCGCAAAGTCGCGATCAAAGTCGTCGGTTTCAAGGAACAGAAAAACCCGGCCACCCGACTGATTGCCGATTGCCTTTGCTTGTTCATCATTGCTTGCACGGGCGAGTAAAATGGATGACCCTTCAGGGCCAGAACCCGGCGGCACAACAACTACCCATCTTTTGTCCTGCTCTTGCTGATACTCGTCAGATAGCAATTCGAACCCCAAAAGTTCGACAAAAAATTGAATCGCCTCATCATAATCGCGAACGATCAGTGCAACATGTCTGAGGCTCTGGCGCACCTCAGTGCCTAAAATGCCGCATGCCGGTGAAGACCATGGCAAGGCCAGCTTCGTCGGCGGCGGCAATGACCTCGTCGTCGCGCATCGAACCACCGGGTTGAATGACTGCAGTGGCCCCTGCTTCGGCAGCGGCGAGCAGGCCGTCGGCGAACGGGAAAAACGCATCAGAGGCGACGGCTGAACCGGCGGTGCGGGGAATGGCCCAACCGTAAGTTTCAGCAGCTTCCTTCGCCTTGATCGCCGCAATCCGCGCACTGTCGCGGCGGTTCATCTGACCTGCACCAATGCCCGCGGTTGCGCCGTCCTTGGCGTAGACGATAGCATTGGATTTGACATGCTTGGCAACAGTCCAGGCAAAGCGGCAATCAGCCAGTTCCTGCAGGCTTGGCGCACGCTTGGTAACAACCTGCAATTCGCTATCGGCGACATGACCATTATCGCGCGACTGCACGAGCAGCCCGCCGGTAATCGGCTTGATCGTCAGCCCGCCACGCTTGGGGTCGGGCAACTCGCCCGTTAGCAACAAGCGCAAATTCTTCTTTTTCGCAAACACCGCTTTCGCCGCATCGTCGGCAGATGGAGCCGCCACGACCTCGGTGAAAATCTCTGTAATCGCCTCCGCAGTCGCGCCGTCCAAAGGCCGGTTAACCGCAACGATACCGCCAAAAGCCGACACGCTGTCGCATTCGAGTGCGGCGCGATAGGCATCTATCAGCGTATCGCCGGTAGCCACGCCGCACGGATTGGCGTGCTTGACGATAACGACGGTAGGCGGTCCATCGCGGAATTCGCTGACCAGCTCCAATGCGGCATCGGCATCGTTGTAGTTATTGTACGACAGCTCCTTGCCCTGCACTTGTTCGGCCTGCGCGATGCCTGACCCATGTGGTCCGGCCGGCACGTATAACGCGGCGCGCTGGTGCGGGTTTTCGCCGTAGCGCAGTTCGGTCACGCGGTTACCGTTGACCGCGAGCATGTCTGGAAACAGCTGCTGCTGGTCGGCAAAAGCGAACCATTGGCTGATCATGCTGTCATAGGCTGCGGTCGCCGAATAGGCTTTGGCCGCGCATTTGCGGCGGAAGTCATAAGAGGTTTTGCCATCACTTTCTTCGAGCTCGGCAATCAGATTATCATAATCCGTAGGGTCGGTGACAATGGTCACATAGGCATGGTTTTTAGCCGCGCTGCGGACCATCGAAGGACCACCGATATCGATATTCTCGATAATCTCGTCGCGGCTCGCGCCTTTCATCACCGTTTGCACGAAGGGGTAGAGGTTGACCACGACAAGGTCGATCGCGCCGATATCGTGCATTTTCATCGCGGCGGCATGTTCGGGGTTATCGCGCACGGCAAGCAGCCCGCCATGCACCTTGGGATGCAACGTCTTCACCCGGCCATCCATCATCTCGGGAAAGCCAGTCAGTTCGCTGATGTCCTTCACCTGAAGGCCTGCATCGCGGAGCGTCTTTGCCGTTCCTCCGGTCGAAACCAGTTCGACATGCCGCGCCGCCAGCGCATGGCCCAATTCGACCAATCCGGCCTTGTCCGACACCGATAAAAGCGCCCGTTTGATGACGACGTCTTGCATAAATCTATCCTAAATGGCGCAGCTGCCAGCCGATGGTGAGGCCGCCTTTACCAGTGTCGGCGACAATCACAAGCTGGCGTGTCGGGTGCGGGCGACCTTCCTCGTCGACCCACAGGCTGTCATCAATCGAGAGCACTCCGCCTGCCGCCGCGAAGGCCCAACTACTGCCGTCGGCCATGCGCAGCAAGGTCGTCTGCTTGTTGCCGGTCGGGGTGATTTCAATGTCCGGCCCGAGGTGAAACCGCACATGCACTGGCGTCCCGTCCTTGGGTTTGCCCTGCGGTACCAGCGTGTCTTCGCCGCGCAATTCCATGCCGTCCGATCGAAGTATCAACAGCCGCGAATGATTATAGCCAAAGCCCCGCACATAGCCGTCATGGATCGCTTCAATCCGCGTCGCCTGATCGACATCGCGGCGTTCAAGCCCGACCTCGGCAACGCCCTTTCCAAGTTGACCGCCCGGCAGGATCGCGGTCGAATTGGTGTCGTTGATGCACAAGGTTGAGTGCGCGGCTGTGGTCCGCAGGCCTCTTGCTAGTGCCGCCGGAATGCTCGCCCCGACCAACGCCGCGCCGCCGCAATTGACGATAATGCGTTGTGCGCCATGCGACAATTCGAACGCGAGCGTGGACGCACAACCCGACGCCGATTGCCGTGCGAGCGGTGGCGGTCCAGCGTCGAGCAGCAGCACCGACTTGCCCGCCGACACCCGCTGATAGCCCCAATCGAGTGCTTGGCGGTGCGGGCGAGCACGCACTTCGCTGGCCGCGACGAGCGCCTCGATCCGCTCTGCGCCGACATGCGCAGACCCTTGCCATGCGCCGAGGCCGCCATCGGCGTGAGTCAGGCCAAGCAATGCGGGAACAGCCCGGCCCAGCGCATCGGTTAGGAACGCCGGTGCGATTTCGTCGCGCGCGTTATAGCATTGCTTGAGCAGGCTGAGCAGCCCGATCAATTCCATCAACTGGACGGGCGAGCGCGACACCACACCGCCATCGGGGAAAATCGTCGCGGCCAATGTTTCCTTCAGCCCATTCTCGCCAACCGCCCGCCGCGCTTTGCCCTCGGGCAGCAACAAGGATGCTGCGACCACGCCCGCCCAGCCAACGCTTTTGGCAAAATGGTTTTGCGCGCGCGGGGCGCTCTGATCGAGATGGCGGGCAACACGGGCGAAATGGTTGATGACGCGCGAACGGTAGACCGGGTCGGTGCTGGTTAGCAGAAAGGGCGAACCTGCCGCCATATTGAGCAACCGCCACGCGCAATTGTCGACCCGCCAGGCGGGTTCGCGCGTCTTCATTCCGTTGGCGATCAGCCAGTCATCGGCGATTTGCGCCGCCACCGGCGCACCCTCGCCGCGATTGGTCGCCGCCGCGAGATCGCGCAGCCAGTCAAAGCGGTGGATGTAGTCGATAAGCGCTGGAGGCAACGTCCGCTTCTGATAATCGAGCCCTGCAAAGGCTTGCTCAAACCCCTGAATATGGAATTTGCCCATCCGCAGCGACTGGCCACGCGCGACGCTACCCTTCAACGGGTCTTCGGGCACCGCCAGCAAGCGCAACGGCACCTTACCCTTGAGCCGCCCGCTGTGCAGCGGTGTGCGCCAGGTTAACTTGTAAAATTGTAAGGATAATCGTTCGAGAAGATTCTGGCCCGCGCCTTTAGGCCTGACGTTCAGAGCCGCTTGGCCGTATTCGTTGCCGCCTTCATTACTGCCGGTCATTCACCCCTCAGCGCCTGGATATTTGCGGCGTAATGCTCCGGACCGCCCTTGAAGGTCGCGGTTCCAGCCACTAGCGTATCCGCGCCTGCCGAAATGGCAAGCGGCGCGGTCTCGACGGTAATGCCGCCATCGACCTCAAGCCTGATATCGCGGCCGGTCATTTCGATCATTTTGCGGATGGCTTCGATTTTGCGTAATTGGCTCGAAATAAAGCTCTGCCCGCCGAAACCGGGGTTGACGCTCATCACCAGCACCAGATCGATATCCTCGATCAGATAATCGAGCATCTTGGCAGGGGTATGCGGGTTGAGCACGATGCCTGCCATTTTGCCGAGCGATTTGATCAGCTGCACTGTGCGGTGCGGATGCGGTCCGGCCTCGGGATGGAAGGAAATGATGTCCGCGCCTGCGTCGGCGAAGTCCTTCACAAACGTATCGACCGGAGAGATCATCAGGTGGACGTCAAAGGGTTTGGCACTGTGATGGCGAAGCGCCTTTACGACAGCCGGGCCAATAGTGATATTCGGTACAAAGTGGCCGTCCATTACATCGACATGGATCCAATCACAGCCCGCCTCGTCAATCGCGCGCACTTCCTCGCCAAGCCGCGCGAAATCGGCAGAGAGGATAGAGGGCGCAATGCGGATGGCGCTGGACATATAAGGCGCTTAGCCTCGCAAAACCGCAGGGGCAAGCCAGCGGGCGGCGTTATGCACAGCTTATCGTGAAGGTAGCTGCGGCTTACGGCTATAAATGAACAGGTCACCGATAACGTCGTGAGATTCGGCAAATTTGGTAAAGCCAAGCTTGGCTGCAACGTTGTGCGAGGCGCTATTGCCGAGATCAATAATACAGCGGATTTCGCCGAGCTTCGCCTCGTCGGCCCATTCCAGTATCGCGATCATCGCCTCGGTCGCATACCCCTTACCCCATGCATCGGCGGCAAAGGCCCAACCCGCTTCGGGATATCCCTCCAGTTCGGGGATGCCGCGTTCGAACTGTGCCAAGCCGCCGTTTCCGACAAAGGCTCCATTCTCCCGCTCGACGAAGGACCAATAGCCATAGCCAAGCAGCGACCATAGCCCGATGCCGGCCAGGAACTTGCCCCAGCTGATATTGCGATTTCGCGGGTCGCCGCCGATGAACTCGGTCATGCGCGGATCGGCCCAAGCGGCGGCATAGGCTTCCCAATGTTTAAGCGACATCGGTTCGATGGTTAGCCGGTCGGTGGTCAGCGTTGGTGCAATCATATCTGCATCCCTCGAACAAACCTCGCGACGAAAAATCCGTCGAGGCCGCCTTGCTCGGCCAGCATGGGTGGCATGGTGCGGATATGACCCTGCGCATTCGGCGCTACACCGACGGGCAGCTCGTCGGCGGTTGCAGCTTGTGTCGTATATTCAGAATGCCGCGCCAAAAACGCCTCGGCCTGCGCCTCGCCTTCATGCGGTTCGAGCGAACAGGTCGCAAATACCAGCATCCCCCCAGGTTTTACCCACTTCGCCGCGCGGTCGAGCATCGCGCTCTGGATCGCCGCCAGATTGTTGATGGCTTTCAAGTCAATCCGATGCAGCACGTCAGGATGGCGGCGCATGGTGCCGGTCGCGCTGCACGGCGCGTCGAGCAGGATTGCGTCATATTGTTCGACCGGCTTCCAGTCCATTACATCGGCATTGACCCGCTCCGCGTTCAACCGCGTGCGCTCCAGATTGGACATCAACCGGTCCATCCGGCGTGCGCTGTTATCGAGTGCGGTGACCGTAAAACCGGCAGCGGAAAGCTGCATTGTCTTACCGCCCGGCGCCGCGCACAAATCGAGCGCGCGTTTGCCGGTGCCATCACCCAATAGCCGCGCCGGGAGGCTCGCCGCTAAATCCTGCACCCACCAAGCGCCCTCGTCATAGCCGTCGAGCTCCTCGACCGCTGTGCCACGCGGCAGTCGGACATGGCCGGGCATCAGGCTGATGCCACCCAGCCTTTCGGCCCATTCAACAGTCCGCGCGGGATCGCCCAAAGCGAGATCGAGCGGCGGTGGTTCAGCCAGCGCGGCCTGCGCGCCCACGATCATGCCATCGCCCCACGCCGGGTGCCAGCGCATCATCGCTGCCTCGGGCAGCGACGGCGTTTCGGGTAGCTTAACCTCGGCGCGCAGCAGCGAGCCCAGCACGCCGTGCACCAGCCGCCTCGGACCACCATCGACCAATGGCAGCGCGGTCGCAATCGCCGCGTGTGCGGGTGTTCCCAACCGCAAGATCTGCGCCAGCGCCAGCCGCAGCACCATCCGCGCCTTGGCATCGTCGGGCAGCGGCTGCTTTGTTTTGCTGTCGATCAGCGCGTCCAGATCGACCGACCAGCGCAACGTTTCCTGTGCAATTGCAATCGCCAGCGCACGGTCGGGCGGCGAAAGGCCTTTGGTCGCATTGGCGGTTGCCTGATCCATCGGCGTCCCCATCCGCATTACCGTGTCGAGCAGGCGTAAAGCTGCACGGCGGGTGGGAAGGCCTGAGATTTCGTCGGTCATGCCAAGCGCACTAGGCGGGCGGGCAGATTCGCACAACTTTGTTATCGGCTTGCAAAACGTCGCCCGAGCACCAATCTTCATGGCATCAAATAAGGAAAAAGCCATGGGGAAACGCCCGCCGCACGTCAAAGCACCCGACTATCTCTCCAAAAGCCTGCCCGTGCCGGAACCAAAGGATGTCGGCCGCAGAGCTGAGCCAGACCCCGATCGTCTGGACCCCGTGCGGTATGGAGATTGGGAATTGAAGGGCGTTGCAATCGACTTTTAGGGAAGCATGCTGCCCATAAATTGTGCAGGTGCGAAGTTGCTTGTTCTCTGCACTTTTTTTGTGCAGACATCGCGTTAATGGCAACAAAACCGCCCTGCTTTGATGAAATGCTGAATGAAGACGGGGCGCCGCGCGCCGCGTATACCGCTTATCACAAATGGTTTGCCGAGCAGGATAGCACCCACCTCAAGCAAAAGGCACGTGATGCCGAGGAATTTTTCCGGCGTACCGGTATTACCTTTGCGGTCTACGGAGATGACGAGGCCGAAGAACGGCTGATCCCGTTCGACATCATCCCGCGTATTGTGACCGCGCGGCAATGGGCAAAGGTTTCGCGCGGCATCGAACAGCGCGTGCGCGCGATCAACGCTTTCCTTCAGGACATTTATCACCGTCAGGAGATTGTCCGCGCTGGACGTTTTCCCGTCGAGCTTCTCGAAAAAAACGAGGCCTTCGTGTCTCAGATGATCGGCTTCACCCCGCCGGGCGGCGTCTATACGCATATTGTCGGCATCGACCTTGTTCGCACCGGCCCCGATGAATTTGTCGTACTAGAGGATAATGCCCGCACCCCGTCGGGCGTTTCGTACATGCTCGAAAACCGCGAAACGATGATGAATATGTTTCCCGAGCTGTTCAGCAATATTCGCGTCCGCAATGTCAGCGATTACCCGAAGAATTTGCGCGCTTCGCTCAGCCGCGTCGCGCCGCCTGCATGTACCGGCCAACCCGTCATCGCGGTGCTGACGCCCGGCATCCACAATAGCGCCTATTTCGAACACGCGTTCCTTGCCGACCAGATGGGCGCCGAGCTGGTTGAGGGCCATGACATCCGCATCGTTGACGGCCGTGTCGCGATGCGGACGACTCGCGGCTATCAGCCAATCGATGTGCTGTATCGCCGCCTCGACGATGATTATCTCGACCCGCTGATTTTCAAGCCCGAATCAAAGCTTGGTATCCCCGGCATTTTCGACCTGTACCGTGCAGGAAAGATTACCATCGCCAACGCGCCCGGCACCGGCATTGCCGACGACAAGGCGGTTTATAGCTATATGCCCGACATCGTCGAATTCTACACTGGCGAGAAACCAATCCTGAAGAACGTCGATACCTGGCGCTGTTCGGAGAAGGATTCACTTGCTTATGTCCTCGACCATCTGAGCGAGCTTGTGGTCAAGGAAGTTCACGGCTCGGGTGGGTACGGCATGTTGATCGGTCCTGCGGCAAGCAAACGCGAACTTTCAGAGTTTCGTGCCAAGCTTGTCGCCAAGCCCGCCAACTATATCGCGCAGCCGACATTGGCCCTTTCGACTATTCCGATCTTTACAAGCAGCGGCCTGTCACCTCGCCATGTCGATTTGCGCCCCTTTGTTCTCGTTTCGCCCGACAAAATCGACATCACGCCCGGGGGTCTCACCCGCGTAGCACTGCGTAAGGGATCGCTGGTCGTGAACAGCAGCCAGGGCGGCGGCACCAAGGACAGCTGGGTAATCGAGGATGACTAGATGCTAGGCAAAACCGCATCCGGCATTTTCTGGCTGTTCCGATATCTGGAGCGGGCAGAGAATATTGCCCGCCTTATCGAGACCGGCCACCGGTTCACGCTCACCCGCAACAGCGGGCGGCAGGATGAATGGCGTTCGATCCTTGCGGCACTTGGAACGGACGCCGCCTTTCGCGCGACCCACGCAGACTATAACGCTGCGCAGGTTGTTGACTATCTGCTGCGCGACAAAAATAATCCCGGCAATTTGCGCAACCTGATCGACCACGCGCGGCAGAATGCTCGCACGACACGCACAGCAATCACGCGCGAACTTTGGGAAGCCGTTAACGAATGCTGGATTTGCGTAAATGACGGGCTGAAGCGGCAAGTGCGCGAAGCCGATCTGCCCGCGACCATCGACCTGATCGAGCGGCAAACGGCGCAGGTACGGGGCGCATTGGAAAACACCATGCTGCGCAACGATGGCTATAATTTCAGCCGCGTCGGCAATTTCATCGAGCGTGCCGACAGCATGGCGCGGCTGCTCGACGTTAAATATTATGTGTTGCTGCCGTCCGTCTCGTTCGTCGGGTCGTCACTGGACAATATCCAGTGGGAGACGATATTGCGCTCGACCTCGGCTTACAGCGCCTATCGCTGGCTTTACCCTGGCAGAGCCAGTGCAATGGGTATCGCCGATTTCCTGATTCTCGACGGCCGTTTTCCGCGCAGTCTTTCATTTTGTTATGGCAAGCTCACTGACAATTTACGCAATCTTGCGATGTCTTACGGCGTGCAATCGGCAAGCCTGACCGAGGCCGAGCGTATCTACAGCAGCTTCGCCTCGCTCACCTCGGCCTCAATCCTTGAAGACGGATTGCACGAATTCCTGATCGAGTTCCTGCGCGTAAACCGCAATCTGGCCGCGATGGTCGAGCAGGAATATAGGTTCAATTCCTGATGCTATTATCGATCCATCACACCACCGAATATCAGTTCGACCAGCCGGTCCATTATGCACTCCAACGGCTGAAGCTGCGTCCCAAGGACGGCGCGGGGCAGGCCATCCATGATTGGCAACTCCGCATAGACGGCGGCAAGGTCGAGGCCGAACATGACGACCCGCACAACAATCATGTGACGCTGATTTCCATCGAGGAAGGCCGCACCGCAATTACGATCAGCTGTCAGGGAACAGTCGAAACCGCTGACAATCATGGCATATTGGGCAAGCACCGCAGCCATGTGCCTTTATGGGCGTATTGCCGCCCGACGCGGCTGACCAATGCGGCGCGCGGGGTGCAACGATTGCTGGTCGGCATAGACCGCGACGCGGAAGACAAGATCGGAATGCTGCACGAACTGTCAGCGCATATCTTGTCGGCGGTTGAATATCGCGGTGGCGCTACGAGCGTCGACAGCAGCGCGGAGCATGCCATCACTGCTGGCGCAGGTGTCTGTCAGGACCATGCGCATATCTTCATCGCCGCGTGCCGGTCGATGGGTGTCCCGGCGCGCTATGTCTCGGGATACCTGATGATGGACGGCCAAATCGAACAGACCGCCAGCCATGCCTGGGCCGAGGCACATCTCGACAACATCGGCTGGGTTGGTTTCGACATTTCGAACGGTATCAGTCCCGATGGGCGCTATGTCCGCGTTGCCACTGGCTTTGACTATCGCGACGCGGCGCCAGTGTCCGGCATGTCATTTGGCGCGCGCGACAAAAGCATGGTTGTATCCTTGCGCGTCGAACAATAGAGATTCATAAGCAGGGCGGGGGCTTTTGGGTTAGAATGACATATTGCGTAGGAATGTTGTTGGATAAGGGCATGGCGTTCATGTCCGATACGCGTACAAATTCAGGTGTCGACAATATCTCGACCTTTCGCAAAATGTTTCATTGGGAAGTTCCGGGCGAGCGTTTCATTAGCATAATGACCGCCGGAAACCTTGCTACAACTCAAGCGCTGATTAGCCAGCTGGAGGAGCGCACCAAGGCGCCATCCGAACGCAAACCGTCGATCCTTGCTGCGCCGACGATGTTTCAAGTGGCCAACATTATCGGCGCAACATTGCGCGAAACCATCGTCGCGCGGGCGCTGACGGGAGACGAAGCGGCGACACCGAATGCCCCCAATTTCAAGGCGAGCGTGATATTGGGCGGCCAGATAAAGGGCATGGAGCCTCGGCTTTACCTCATCTACCCGGAAGGCAATTTCATCGAGGCGAGCCCCGAGACGCCTTTTTTCCAGATCGGCGAAACCAAATATGGTCGCCCAATATTGGTGCGCGGTTTTGAATCGCAGATGTCCTTTGCTGACATCACCAAGTTGCTGATGGTGTCGTTCGATTCCACGTTAAAGGCAAACCTTTCGGTTGGCCTGCCGCTCGATCTGATGCTCTATAAAAACGACGAATTCGCGCCGTTTCACGAACGGCGGATCACCGCTGAAGATCCCTATTTCGATAGTATTTCAGAAGGCTGGAGCGAGGCGTTGCGCAATGCGTTTCACTCATTGCCGGATTATGAACTCGACGCATGATCTGCCTCTGTCCGGAAGCCAGAATTTTCCAGCAGGCCAGCTGACCGCCATCCAAAAAAGTGCGAAGCCAACCGCCTGCAAAGCCGCTCAAACATAATTGATTATTTCAAATTCAACGCCGTCATGGTCGAAGTAGTAAAAGCGCTTGCCCGGTTCATAGTCATCATGGCTAAACGGCTCATAGCCCTCTACAATGACCCGCCGTTCGACTTCATCCAAATCGTCCACGACAATGCCAATATGGTTTAGCGGCGCGCCTTTGCGATATCCGGCCGGTTCGGTCTTGCCAAGTTCAAGCGCGTATACCGCGAGATAAAATTGCTCGTTGCCGGCATGAATGGTGTTCCCACCCTTGGCGGCGTGCCCGCGCCAGCGGATATGCCAGTCGAAGATCCGCATGAGATATTCTGCAGTCCGGTCTGGATTGCTTACCGTGATATTGACATGTTCGATAAAATTGTGCGCCATAGGTCAGGTTCCTTTTCTTTATTTGACCCGAAAAAGTCAGATTCCGGGTTGACGCCGTTCTTTTGCAACCTCAACCTAAGTTGAGGTTAAGCTATTTTTTGGAGCATTGCGATGAAAGCAACGGATGTCGTCTCGATCGGTGTTCTGGCCAGCCGTACTGGCCTGTCCGTGTCTGCCATTCGATTTTACGAACGAAAGGGATTGATCGAACCGTTCCGCAGTGCTGGCGGCCAAAGGCGCTTTTTACGGTCCGACATCCGCCGCCTGTCATTCATTCGGATTGCGCAGGCGTTGGGGTTGTCGATAGAGGGTATCGCCGCCGAACTGGCGCGATTGCCGCATCAACGGACACCGAACGCTGACGATTGGGCCAAGATAAGCCGCGCCGTGCGCTCCATGCTCGACGAAAAAATTGCAATGCTGCAACGCACGCGCGACCGATTGGATGGCTGCATTGGCTGCGGCTGTTTGTCGTTGAAGAAATGCGCGTTGTATAACCCCGAAGATCGGGTGGCAGTGTTCGGGTCCGGGCCTCGGCTCGTTATCGACAGCTAAGCCATAAACGGCGCAGCAATGTCAGGGCGCACCCGGGCCAATCGCCCGCTGGCTTTTTCGATCATCGCCCAGGTCGTGTTCGCGCGGACAATGACCTTGCCCGCAGCGTCGATAAAATCCACCCGTCGGTCGAACTGTGCGCCCTTGGGCTGGCTCTCAATCCACGTTCGCCCGGTGACGCTCTCACCCGCCGCAATGTTTCCGCGATAATCGATCTCGTGCCGTGTCACGACCCAGAAATAGGCCGTGATGTGCTCGGGTAGCGCCACCGCTTGCCAGTGCGAAGTCGCCATATCCTGAATCCACCGCACCCACACCGCATTATTGACATGACCAAGCTCGTCGATGTCGGATGGGGCGGCGGTGAAGTTTAGGGTGAAGGGCGTCATTTTTCCAGTTCAGCCATCCCCATCTGCCATAGGATAAACGCGGCCTCCTCGGCATTTTCCCGCAGCCGTTCGAACCGCCCCGACTTACCGCCATGGCCTGCGCCCATGTTGGTTTTGAGCAACAAGACATTGTCGTCGGTCTTCATGTCGCGCATTTTGGCGACCATCTTCGCCGGTTCCCAATAGGTCACGCGCGGGTCGTTTAGGCCGGCTGTCCACAGCATCGGCGGGTAAGCTTGTCGCTTCACATTATCATAAGGCGAATAGCTGCGGATAGTGTCGAACGCGGCCTTGTCAGTGATCGGGTTGCCCCATTCGGGCCATTCGCCCGGCGTCAGCGGCAAGTCTTTGTCTAGCATCGTGTTGAGCACATCGACGAAAGCGACATGGCTGACCACCGCGCCGAACAGCTCGGGTGCCTGATTGACCACCGCGCCCATCAACTCGCCGCCTGCTGATCCGCCCGAAGCTGTGACCTTGCCCTTCGCGGTGAAGCCCAAATCGATCAGGCCTTTTGCTGCATCGACAAAATCGTTGAACGTATTGGTTCGCTTGGTCAGCTTGCCGTCGAGATACCATTGATAGCCCAAATCATCACCGCCACGGATATGCGCGATGGCATAGGCGAAACCGCGGTCGACCATCGACAGGCGGTTGGCGCTAAACCCGGGGGGCACGGCATAGCCGTAAGCACCATAGGCATAGAGATGGAGCGGCTGGCTGCCGTCTTTCTTGAAGCCCTTTTTGGTGAGCACCGACACCGGCAATTTGGCCCCGTCGCGCGTGGTGATTATCACGCGTTCGGTGACATATTGGCTCGGATCATAGCCGCTCGGAATTTCCTGAACCTTCAGCGTTTCGAGCTTTTTGTCGGCCAGCGTGTAATCAAACACCGTACCGGGTGTGACCATGGATTCGTAGCCAAGTCGCAGCTTCGTTACATCATATTCGGGATTATCGCCGAGGCCAGCATCATAGCTTGCCTCGGGAAATTTGATCCGCTCGACCTTCTGTGCATCTGCATAATCGCGGATTTCGACCTGATCGAGACCGTCGATGCGGCCCTCGGTCACATAGAAATTCTTGAACAAAGCAAGCCCGGTCAGATAATGCCGGTCGGACCCGGCGATCAGCGTCTTCCATTCGCCCGGTGCTTTCAGGCTCGCGGTGGCGATACGGAAATTCACATGATCGTCATTTGTGTGGATAAAGAGCGTGCCGTCGCGAACATCGACGCTGTACTGTCGCCCGACCTTCCGTGGGCTCACCATGATCGGCGTCGCGGTCGGGTCGCTTGCGGGCACCAGCCGCACTTCGCTGGTCACATTGTCGCCGGTGCCGATGACGATCCAGTCTTCCTGTGCGGTTAGGCCGACACCGACGCCAAAACCGATATCCTGTTCCTTATAGAGTAATTTCGCCTTGGTGAGTTCTTCGCCTAGCCGGTGATACCAGGCATTGTCGGTGCGCCAGTTTTCGTTGGCGAGGCCATAAACTACGCCTTTGCTGTCGCTGCTCCAGACGATGCTCGACAGCGTGCCGGGGATGATATCTTTCAGCTTCGCACCCGTCGCCAAATCGCGGAAATGCAGGTCGAACCGCTCCGACCCATTGTCGTCATACGCATAAGCCAGCAACTTGCCGTCGGGGCTGACTTCCGCCGCACCCAAGCGGAAATATTCCTTGCCCTTGGCGAGCTCGTTTTCATCGAGGATCAGCTGGTCCGCGCCGCCTGCGACGGGTTTGCGATAATGCTTGCGATACTGCGCGCCTTCTTCGAATTTCGACCAGTAGATAAAGTCGCCGTCCTTTTGCGGGACCGAGCTGTCGTCCTCCTTCACACGGCCCTTCATCTCCTGAAAGATGGTTTCGGTCAGCGCCTTTTGCGGTGCCATCTGCGCCTCGAAATAGGCGTTCTCGGCCTTCACATAATCGAGCACGTCCTTATCATCGACCACCGGGTAGCTCTGGTCCTTCAGCCAGTGATACTCATCGGTCAGTGTGACGCCGTGATAGGTGGCGCTGTGCGGACGCTTTGCAGCGACAGGAGGCTTGATTTCGGCGGCGGTTTTTTCGGTCATGGGTTCTTTCTGGGCAAATGCAGGCGAGGATAATGCGCTGGTAGCAAAAATCAGTGGGAGCAGTGCTTTCATGTAAGGCTTTCCTCGCTTATATGGACTGCATATCCATATGAACGGAAGCGTCCCATGTCCACCTATGAAGCCCGCCTCGAAGCGCTGCGCGCACAACTGAAGAAAGACCATCTCGACGGTTTCGTCGTGCCGATTTGCGACGAGCATATGTCCGAATATGTCGGCGACTATGCGCAGCGGCTTGGCTGGCTGACGGGCTTTGGCGGCTCGGCGGGAAGCGCGGTGGTTCTCTCCGAAGAAGCCGCGATCTTCACCGACGGGCGGTACACGTTGCAGGTGCGCGAGCAGGTCGATGGCAACAACTGGCAATATGTCGGCGTGCCGCAGACGAGCATTTCGGACTGGCTCAAAGAACATGCCCCCGAAGGCGCGCGCATCGGCTATGATGCGTGGGTCCACACCAAGGGCTGGGTCGAAAGCGCAACCAAAGCGTTGAAGGCCAAGGGCGCCGAATTGGTCGCGGTGAAGAGCAATCCCATCGATGCCGTCTGGGCCGATCAGCCGGACAAGAGCGACTCGATGCTGATGGTGCATGACGACAAATACGCAGGACAGAATAGCGCCGAAAAGCGCGCCGCCGTGGCCGAATGGCTGACGGCCAACAAGCTCGACAGCACGGTGATTTCGGCGCTCGATTCGGTTGCGTGGTTGTTGAATGTACGCGGCAAGGATGTGTCGAACACGCCGGTCGCCTTGAGCTTCGTGCTCGCCCATGCCGACGGTACCGCCGACCTGTTTGTCGCGCCCGAAAAGGTCAACGATGAGGTTCGCGCGCATCTGGGAAACGCCGTCCGCTTGCGCACCCCGCAGGAGTTCGTGCCCGAACTGAAAGCGATGAGTGGCAAGCGCATCGCGGTTGACCCCGACCGTGCGGTGTCGGCTATCTTCGGCGCGCTAAAGGATGCAGGCGCAACGATCGTCGAGGCGCGCGACCCGACCATCCTCCCCAAGGCGGTCAAGAATCCGATTGAACAATCCGGCCACCGCGCCGCGCAAGCCCGCGATGGCGCGGCGCTCAGCCGCTATCTGCACTGGCTGTCCGAAGAAGCGCATAAGGGCGAGCTGACCGAACTTTCCGCCGCCGCCAAATTGCGCGAATATCGCGAAGCCACCGGCATGCTCAAGGATCTGAGCTTCGACACGATCTCCGCCGCCGGTCCCAATGGCGCGTCTCCGCATTACAAGGTCGATGAAAAATCGAACCGGGCGATCGAGCCGAACAGCGTCTATCTGTGCGACAGCGGCGGACAATATCTCGACGGCACCACCGACGTCACCCGCACCATCTGGGTCGGTCCGGGAGAACCCACCGCAGAAATGAAGGACCGCTTCACCCGCGTGCTCAAGGGCCATATCGCGCTGGCACTGGCGGTCTTCCCCGAAGGCACAAGAGGCGCACAGCTCGACACGCTTGCGCGCGCGTCGCTTTGGCAGGCCGGCGTCGATTACGCCCACGGCACCGGCCACGGCGTCGGCAGTTTCTTGGCCGTCCACGAAGGCCCGCAACGCATCGCGAAATTCTCGGGCGGTCAGGCAGGCACTGACGAACCGCTGCACGCCGGCATGATCCTGTCGAACGAGCCCGGCTATTACAAACAAGGCGAATATGGCATCCGCATCGAAAATCTGGTGCTGGTCGAGGAGCGCAAGATTGCGGGCGCGGAAGGGCGCTATTTCGGTTTCGAGACGCTGACCTTCGCGCCGATTGACAAGACGTTGGTGGATACGAGCTTACTCAACCGCGACGAATTGCGCTGGTGGGATGAATATCACGCCAAGGTGCTGGAGGTTGTCGGGCCGCAGTTGGAAGGTGCGGCGCTGGCTTGGGTGACGGAGGCGTGTGCGCCTTTACCCAAAGCCTAAGTTCCTCTCTACTCCGTCTGACGGAAGCCACTAGAGATACAGAATGGCGGAGGTTAAGGGACAAGTCATTTTGAACGATTCGACTAAAATTGAGCAGAATCTAGCGAATTGGGAAAATTCGTTGATGTCCTGTATCCCAGTTGGTGGCCTCCTTTCACGCAATGCAGTCGTCTATAAGTGGAAAGGGCCATATAGAACTTGGGTTCTTCGCGAAACGCTACTTTGGCGATCTCATGACTTAATGACCCAATCGTACGCGCTCTATCAGAGCGAACACCTTCTGGGCGCGCGTATCCTACTGCGAGCAGGCTTCGAGTCATTAGCGACTCTGATTTACCTTAATCAGGAAATACAGCAGGTTCTCGACGGCAAACTAAACTTTCATCTCTTTTGTAAGAAGACAAGTACGCTGCTGCTAGGCGCACGGAACAATGACGAGATGCCTCGGTCTCTCAACATCGTCACTATTCTTGAGAAATGCGATAAGCGCTATCCAGGCCTAATTGCACTTTATGCCAACTTGTCCGAAAGTGCGCATCCCAGTTATGAAGGGCTTTGCAGGGGATACTCTAAGATTGACCACGACGAATATGAGACGCATTTCTACAATCGTTGGATAGAACTTTACGGAGAAAAGCACCTAGGCTCGATGGAGCTTTGCATGATGACATTTCATCATGAGTATAACGAGGTTTGGCCTAAGCTTATCGAGGGGCTCGAAAACTGGATCGAAGCAAACGACGCTGAACTAGAGGCGACGAAGAACGATTAAGCTGCGCCACGTGCTGTCGCTATTCCTTGGCAAGAACCCAATGACACATCGTCCAAAATCAAACCTTATGATGCGCCCCTAAGCTCGCCCTTATCCGGTCGAGCGTTCCCTTGCGGATAGACTTCTTGTTCCACGCATAGGCCTTGCCGGGAAGCTGCGCCAACTGACCTGCGACTGCCATCGCCTTTGTCTCGACCTTGTCTGCCTCGGCCAGCATGTCGAGATAGCCTGCCTCGACCGCGCCTTCGGGGTTGTAAATATAGCCCTGCACCATCGCGCGGGTCAGGTGTTGCGGGCTGAGCCGGTCGCGGGCCAGCTCCATTGCGAAGATCGGCAATTGCATTCCGGTAATCGCCTCGTTCGCGCCGATCTTATATTCTCCACTCGCGCCAACGCGCGTGTCGCAGGCGTTGAGGATGAACACCCCCATCGCAATCGCATGGCCGGTGCACGCGGCAACCACGGGCAGCGGGCCGCCATAGAGCCGCAGTAACAATTCCGCGCCTGCATCGAGCAATTTATACACGCCCTCCGCGCCGAGACTGGCAAAGGCATTCAAATCAAACCCGCCAGAAAAGCGGCCATCGCGTCCGGCCAAGACAACCGCCTTCGCCTCGGCCTCCGCGGTGTCGAGCGCGGCGTTCAACGCGGCGATCATCTCGAAGTTGATCGCATTGGCTTTGCCGTCATCCATCCGGATCAGGGCGATGTCGTTGGTGATTTCGACGGTGGCGGACATATTGGCTCTCCCTTGATTTAATCACGCGATTAAAGCGGTACTTTACGTAAACGTCAACTGCTATTTCGGGTGGCGAAGCCTGCGCTCGCTACTATGTTAGATATCAACACAGAATCAGGAGAGCAGGATGACCCAGACATTTTCCGAATATGCGCCAGCCAAGGTCTGGGAATGGAACAAAGAAAATGGCGGACAGTTTGCTGCCATCAACCGCCCGATTGCAGGCGCAACGCATGACAAGGAACGCCCGATTGGCAAGCATCCGATGCAGCTTTACTCACTCGCTACGCCCAATGGGGTGAAGGTAACCGTGATGCTCGAGGAGCTGCTCGCGCTCGGTCACAGCGGCGCGGAATATGATGCGTGGCTCGTCAATATCCGCGACGGCGCCCAGTTTTCGAGCGGCTTTGTCGAGGCCAATCCTAATTCAAAAATCCCGGCGCTGTTCGACCATTCGACGCCCGAGCCGACGCGGGTGTTCGAATCGGGGTCGATCCTGCTGTACCTTGCCGAAAAGTTCAGTGCGTTCCTGCCGACCGAGCATCACGCGCGCACCGAGACGATCAACTGGCTTATGTGGCAGATGGGCAGCGCGCCGATGCTGGGTGGCGGGTTCGGGCATTTTTACGCTTATGCGCCGTTCAAGATCGAATATGCCATCGACCGTTATGCGATGGAGGTGAAAAGGCAATTGGACGTGCTCGACCACAATCTGGCGGAGCGCGAATATATGGCGGGCGACGAATATACGATCGCCGACATGGCCATCTGGCCGTGGTATGGCGCGCTGGTAAAGGGGCTGGTTTATGAGGCGGGTGAGTTCCTGTCGGTGCAGGACTATAAAAATGTCATTCGCTGGACCGACCAGATTGCCGAGCGGCCAGCAGTCAAACGCGGGCGGATGGTCAACCGTGTGATGGGCGATCCTGCCAGCCAGCTGCACGAACGGCATGATGCAGGTGATTTCGATACCAAGACGCAGGATAAGATTGCGCCTGCGGCTGATTGACTTTCACAAATGTTCCCGTAATGTTCTAATCTCATTTGGAGGAGTGATTCGATGATCGGTTATGTAACTTTAGGCACCAATGATTTGCCGCGCGCCGCAGTCTTTTATGACGCGGTTGCTGCCGAACTGGATACACCGCGCATGATGGAATTTGATGGCTTTATCGCATGGGGCAAACCCGGCGGCGCGGCGGGGATTGGTCTGACCAAGCCGTTCGATGGCAATGCGGCCAGCGTTGGCAACGGTGTGATGGTTGCGTTTGAGGCGAAGGACAAGGATCAGGTTCAGCGGCTTTACGATATCGCGCTCGCCAATGGCGGCGTCTGCGAAGGCCCTCCCGGACCACGCGGCGAAGGATTCTATGCCGGTTATTTCCGCGATCCCGACGGTAATAAGCTGAATGCGTTCGTCATGGGACCAGCTGCGGCTTAACTTACCACGAATAATGGCGGAAATGCGTGATGCCCAGCCTGGTTGAAAATCCGCTCCATTTGGGCCTTGGCGCGACTGCGGTTCCCCAACCGCTTTTTACCGGCATGGACTGGTATCAGGGTTATGGGGAACGTAACGGTCACGACGGCGCGGAAGGGCGGCTGGTGACGATGTACCGCTTCACGACAAGCTGGAACAGTTGGGAATGCACCCTTTGGGCGACGAGGTGGTGCTTTGCCTTTCGGGGCAAATGACGCTGCATCAGGAACATGCCGATGGCTCGACCGCCACCGTCACTATCGGTCCCGATGAACATGCTATCAATCCGCCCGGCTGTTGGCACACCGCCGATATCGAGGGCGAGGCGACCGCTTTGTTCATCACAGCAGGCTTGGGAACCGAACACCGACCGCGTTGACGCGTGACGCACGTCACGCTTGGTCTTTTGCAAATTGGCTAGTGAGCGGAAGCGACCCGAGGGCTTCCGACTTCAGGAGACCCTCTCCTGAAGAGCTTGGCCGGACGCACTCCCGGCCAAGCTCGATTTTTCTGACCGTTACTGGCGGATGATGTCGACCGACTGCAAGGTAAACTCGGCACCAAGTTGGCCGCTGCCGCCCGCAACTTGCAGCATCAGCATCTGGTTACGGCAGCCCGAATCAAGAGTGAACTCTTGGTTGTCAGAAGACGTACCTTTGCGAACGGGGTTGCCCGTGAACCAAATGCTTTTGTTTCCAGCGGCTGACAGGCATTGGAGTTCCCAGCGTATTTCAGAATCGGGGGCGCTTTCTTGCGCCGTATATCGTGCAGAAAAACTATAGCTTCCCGGCGTTAGATACAGATATTTCCGCATCAGCTCGCCGCGTTCACCCGAGCCTGCAAACGCAGTCAGACTGTGGCGGCCGCTTTTGTCGGCCTGCGAAAAACTGCCGCCGATCACCGGATTCTCGACCAGTTG
The DNA here is from genome assembly GCA_031400695.1 of Sphingomonadales bacterium. Lineage (GTDB taxonomy): Bacteria > Pseudomonadota > Alphaproteobacteria > Sphingomonadales > Sphingomonadaceae > Sphingorhabdus_B. The sequence continues at coordinate 73,204 of JANNQI010000048.1, forward strand.
CCAACCCGCCGCAGGATAACGCAGATTGACAGTCGCCTTGGTCAAACTTGCCGCCTGAAGGCTGGCATCCTTGGCTCCGGGAAGACTCAAATAATATTGCCTGAATGCCGGAAATTTCGATTTAGCCGCCAACTGCAAAAGCAGGCTGTTCGACAACGCGCGGTAATCGTCGCGATCGGGAAGCGGTCCGGCTTTCACCAAGACGTCAGCGACATTGGCCGGGTTATCGGCGGTGTTGATTGCTTCTCCCAAGAAGGAAGGCAGCCATGCAGGAGCCGCTTTCAAATAAGGCGCGAGAGCCGACCGTACCTCAGGGTCATCCAACGCTCCAATTAGTGTCGGCAGCAAAATCGAAAAGCTGCTGGGCGTCGTACGCAAGGCAATGTCATAATGATAAAGTGCCTGCTTCTTGTCACCCCGTGCGACCGCATCTTCGATCAACCACAATTGCGTCCCGAAATCACGCCGCGAGACTTTTTGCGACAAGAGCATCAACTCGCGCGCCTTTTTCTGGTCGCCACGAACGTCTGCCACATAACCCAATAACCTGATGGCAACCGGGTTAAGTGCGCCGCCCCGCAGCGACTCCTTTGCCATCGCCTCCACCTTTTTCAGCGTTGCTGGGTCCTGCTTTTCGGCAAAAAGCTCGTCCGCCTTCCGGGACAAGGCGAGCGGATGATTTGGTACAAACCGCAAGGCCATGTCCGGATTTTGTTGCCAAGTGACATTGGCTACTGCGTGGATGAATGAAAGCCACGCAACATAGCCAACAATCGAGAACCATGCTGTGAACTTAACCCAATATAATGGAGGCTTTGCCCTTAGCGCCGCAAATCGCGGACTGCCTTTACGTTTTTTCGACATAAGTTTTGCGCGGTTCACCTGAAAGAGGGCCAAATATTGCAGTGGGTGCAGACTTTAGTGCCCCTTCCCCGCTTGGATTTCCCTGTTGGGCAGCGGATTTACAGGGAAAAACCGTTTCAGCAACAAAAATTCATATATTCTATGCAACTGAGCGCCAACATTTATCAGGCTTCAGACTCGAAACTTTATCTCGAGCGGGCAGTGAATAGTTCAGGACAGATGGCTAAATGCAGTCATTGCCATTTTTCCTACAATGAAGTTACCATTCGGGACGTGCTGTCATAAGCGATGGGGCGAACACCCCCCAACAAGGAAGACGATAGCATTCCCGTCGTCATGCTGGATGCCGGATTTCACGCACCGCCATAACAAATCGATTAACCGGCAGCCGTATGTCATTAACCAAATGCGGATACCGGATGGCTGTAGCTTACGTCGCATATGCTGCGGATGGCTATGTTCCATCCTCGCCTGCGCAACGGTTGTCTGTGGCGCAATCGTCCGACAGCAATCGCCTGGATTGTTGCGGCTGCGGCCATTACGGCCATGCCAAGCCAAGTTCGCGCGCAGTCTACCGCTCATTCTGCAAATACCTCATTATCTCAAAGCTGTGTTGGTCAGCCTGCTGGTTTACCCGTCCAGATGGCAATGGCGCCGCTGGGCAATGTTGAACCAAGCGCCGGCCCACGGTCCGGTAGCAAAGCCGAAGCCATTCTAGGCGGCCAAATGAGCAAATTGGAGCAAATGCGACTCGCTCAAGCTTCGGATCGCTCAGCTGCGGCAAGCGCGGGGCCTAATATACTGCCGTCGGTCTCCGACGGGTTTCGCGACGATTGTGATGATGTTGGCGAACTTCAAATTCAGCCAAACGCCGCGCGGCAAATAGATATTTCGGCGAATGCAATTCTTGGCTCAATGTCGATTGCCATCGCGCGCACACCATTTGATGTCAAATGGGCAGCGGTCAATTCCGAACGAGGCCGAACAAAGTTCGACCGGCTCTTAACAGCAACAGGCGCGCGACATTCGAACAACCAATCCGGGCAAGTCGAAGCTGTCAATCGGTGGGTGAACCGGAACATCCAATTTGGCGAAGATCGGGAAATCTACGGTCGCTCCGATTATTGGGCAACCGCCGGTGAAACATTCCGCCGCGGCATCGGCGATTGTGAAGATTTCGCGATAGCAAAGATGGAGCTTTTGTCAGCGCTTGGCATATCGCGCGACAAGATGCGGCTGGTCGTGGCGCGCGATTTGGTGCGTAATGCTGACCATGCGATTTTGGTGGTAACGCTGGCGGATGGAGCAGTGATGCTCGACAATTTGACCGACCGATTGCTCGATGCCCGCCTGCCCAATGATTACCGTCCGATCATGTCTTTTAGCCAGAACGCCAAATGGGTGCATGGATATAGTGTTCAATCTGCGCAGCCAGTCCGGATGGCATCCGTTGAGCCTGTCCTTCCGTCGGCAGGCATGAATCTTGGCGACGTGCGGACGGTTACCGTCGAGCCCGAAATGCCGGTATTATCCATGGCACTGCTCAGCGTTCCGTTAGTGCTTCCGAACGGGCTTTCAGCACGGGCTTGAGTAGGTAGCTGAGCACGCTTTTGCGGCCGGTCAGGATTTCGACATCGCAGATCATTCCTGGCGTAATCGGCAGGCGCTTCCCTGATTTTAGCAAAAAAGCACGGTCGGTTTCGACGATCACCGTGAAATAGGCCTGCCGCTCGACTTCGTCATAAATACTGTCGGCGGAAACCTGCGCAACCCTCCCCGACAGCCCGCCGTAGATCGAGAAATCATAGGCGGTAACTTTTACATTGGCGCGGTCGCCAACTTTGATGAATGCAATGTCCCCCGGCGTGACGCGGGCTTCGATGAGTAATTTTTCACCCATCGGCACGATCTGCATAATCTTCTCGCCTGCATTCAGAAAGCCGCCGACGGTCGTCACCTGCACATCATTGACGATGCCGTTGACCGGCGAGCGGATTTCGGCGCGGTTGAGGCGGCCTTGCGCGCCGCGCATTGTCTGTTCATTCACTGCGATCTTGGTGTTGATCTGCGAGCGTTCGTTGAGCGCTTCCTGACGATATTGGAACTGCGATTCAGCCACTTGCGCCTGTGCTTCCCGAATCGCCGCCGATGCACGTGAAGCGCCTTCGCGTGCGGCAGCAAGCCTGCCGCGAATGTCCTGCAACTCGCGCTGCGCGGTCAACAGATCGGTTTGCGGGACAATCTTTTTCTCTGCTAACGGCCGGACCATGTCGACCTGATCTTGCGCCAGTTTCAGGCTCAATTCGAGCGATGATACCGTTGCCTGCGTCTCGCCCAAATCGCGCCGCCGTTGCTCGACGCCCGCACTCAGTGCACCGACCCGACTGCGCTGCGCCGACTGCCGTGCAGCTTGCAACCGTGCCTCATCCTCGCAACTTGCCCCCACACAGCCGCCTGCTCCGCCCGCCTCGCGATTCAGCCGTGCCGAACTCGCAGCAAGCCGCTCTGTCTCTGTTTGCAATTGACCCAATTCCGACGAAGAAGTGGTATCATCGAAGCGAACGAGCAATTGTCCCTTTTTGACCGTCTGGCCAGATCGCACCAATATCTCTTCGATAGTTGAGGGTTCGGCAGCTTGCACCAATTGCACCTTGGACGACGGAATGACCCGACCTTGCCCGCGAGTCACTTCATCGACCTGAGCAAGACTTGCCCAGAGTATGAAAAGCGATAATCCCACGGCGCTGAAAAAGATAATCCGCTCGGCGGCGTTCAACCGCGCGAACCAAGACTTTAAGTTCATTGTGTCGCCTCCAGGGCGGGCAATTTGACGGCAGTGGGCATGTCGGTATTGGCGCGGGTTTCTGAACCCATCGGCATGGTCAAGCGCCAGCCCTTGCTGGTGTCGATCCGCCCGCCAATGTCGTTGTCTGCCCGCCGGTCGGTAACTGCGCGCACGGGAACCGGAGTATCGGCGAGCAACAGGTCGCTGGTGGGCTCTCCGTCTTTACCGGCATTCATGTTAGCCAGGCTGGACACCGAAGGAATATATTCACCCCCGCGATAGACGCCGTTAAAGGCGACACGCCGCCCCCAGTTACCCGGCCAGCGATAGAAGATGTGCGCGCCCATCTGGGTAATCTTATGCAGCTTGGGCGCCCAGTAGGGCGACACATAATTGGCGTGATAGTGCGTTGCCATGCCAACTGTTGAGGTCACAGCTCCCGACAGCACATCCTCGGCAACCCGCCGCGCTTCGGCCCACGCGTTTGAAGCTGGCGCCCGCAATAGCGACCCATCACATGCGAAGCTGAACTGGCAACCCGGGCGGTTGCTGCCTTGATAGATTACGCCGCAAACCGACTTTGGAAAAGCCGGGTGGCGCATCCGGTTGAGGATAACCTGCGCAACGGCATAGCGGCCAGCGACCGGCTCGAAACCGGCTTCGTAATAGACCGCCTGCGTCATGCAGCGCAGCGCCTTTTCGCCGTTGGTCATGCTGGTATCGGTCAGATAAAATGGCAATGCCGTTTCAACCGGGCCTTTGCCAAGCGGGATTGCTTCGTTCACCGCTTCGGCTGCCGCGCCTTCGGCTGCGACCTTGGTCTGGTCGGCCTGTGTCACGGCGATAAGTTCAATCTGCTCTTTGGTCCGGATGGGAGCAGTTGTAGCTGTACCGGTTCCGGCGAAAAGGCGCTCGTAGGCTTCCTGCCAGTCGATCTGCGTCACAAGCACGGCAATGGTAATGCTCAAGCCGATGAGAGTCAGGACAACCTTGCCAAGTCCGCGTTGGCGGACGGGTGGCGGCATTTCCTCGTCCAGCGAGAAGGCATCGAGCCGGTCGGGATAATCGTGCATCATGCCGCTGGTCCCTTATCCATTGCCTGCTTCATGATCTCGTCGCGCGGGCCGTCGGCAACTATCCTGCCGCGGTCCATGACGATCAGCCGGTCGCATAGCGACAGCACCGCATGGCGATGGGTTGAAATGACGAGTGTCTGGCCGGGATATATTGCCGTTTTCAGCCGCTCGACAAAGCTTGCTTCGGTGCGCATGTCCATTGCACCGGTCGGCTCGTCGAGGAAAAGCAGTTTCGATGGCGAGGCCAGCGCACGCGCCAGCACAAGGAAACCGCGCTGGCCACCCGAAAGATTGCGTCCGCGTTCACCCGTACCACGATCAAAGCCGCCGTCGTCGCGCCCCAGAAATTCGTCCGCCCCAACGCGGCGCAATGCATCGATCAGCGCGTCATCATCGGCGTTTGGCGCACCCATCAGCAAATTGTCCTTGATCGACCCACTGAACAATTCCGCATCCTGTCCAACAAATCGAAGCTGCTGACGTAGGTCGATCGGGCGGAACTGGCGGTTATCGAGACCGTCGACCAGCACCGCTCCTTCGTCTGGATAATAAAGGCCGCAGAGCAATCGGCCCAAGGTCGACTTGCCGGATGCAACGCGGCCGATAATGGCGATTTTCTCGCCCGGTTTTATCTCCAAGTTCAACGCTGTCAGCGCCTCGCGGCTGCTTTGCGGATAAGAGAAAGTGGCGTCCTCCAACTTGATGTGGCCATCACGTACGGTCGGGATGACGCTGCTGCTGCCGAATGAACGTTCGTCCTGCTTATCCATCAGTCCGCCGAGGCTGTCGAGCACGGTTAACGCTTGCCGTCCGCGAGTCATCAGAAAGGCGAGCTGACCCGCCGGTGCCAGCGATCGCCCCGCCAGCATGACGATAGCGATGATCGCCCCCATTGAGATCTCGCCTGCGTCAAACAGGTAGAAGCCGCCGATGACCAATGCGATGCTGGTAATCTGCTGGCAAACGCTGGCTAACGTCACTGCCGTCGCATTGAGGTGACGCAAGCGTTCCTGCGTCAGCGCGCTCATCCGCGCGAGGTTCCGCCAGCGACCGATAATCCGACCTTCGGATGCTGTGGATTTCAGAGTTTCAGCACCGCTAATCGCTTCGACCAACAGGCTGTGCTGCAAACCGGCATCTGCTTGCGCGTCCAGCGTCGCAGCGGTCATTTTACTCTGCAATATCTTGCCGGCAAAGAACATTATCGCGATGATGATAACGGGCACCAGCGCAAGCCATCCTGCAAGTACCGCGATCATCGCGACGAAAACCACAAGGAACAGCATATCGACAATCAGCACCGCTGTGGTCGACGCAAAAAAGTCGCGGACTATTTCGAATTCCGACACACGCCGCACCAACCGCCCGGTGTCGCCCGAACGGTCCGCCAATGGCAGATTGACGAGCTTGCCGAAAATCTTCTCCGAAAGCTTCAGGTCGAGTTTGCGTCCCAGCTCGTCAAGCAGGTTCGACCGTGCCATGCGCAACGCGAATTCAACAGCAAAGGCAAGTAATACGCCAATTGCCAGCACCCACAGGCTGGAAACGGCCCGATTGGGGATGATCCGGTCATAAACGTTCATCGAAAAAAGCGGCAGCGCAAACGCCAATAAATTTATCAGGAATGCCGCGCCGAATACGGGATAGAAATCCCGCTTCATCTTAGACAACTCGCCCCAGAACCAGTTGTCGCGCGTGGCCTTGACCCAGCCTTCGTCGCCGCTCCGCAAACGGTTCGCATTGCCGCTGACGTGAATGGCTTGCCCAACATAATAGCTCTCAAGTTCCGCCAAGTCGGTCCATACTGGCTCGACAGTCTCGGACTTCCAGACGAGTGCCTGATCCTTGGTTGTTTCATAAACAATCGCTACGCTGTCGTCGTTCAGCCGGATGAGCGCAGGCAGATGCTCGGCCTTTTTTGGCAAGCGAGCGCCCGATAAGGGCGCTGTCGTCAAACCCGCCAGTTCAAGGGCATTTTCGGCCTGATGAAAAGGTAACCGTCCCTTGCTGTCCAGAGGCAAAGTCTGGAAGAGGCTGCCCGGGTCGGGAAGCTCATTTTCCCGGGCGAGCCTCTTGACGGCGGCCATGATCGTGTCGGGCATAGCTATACCAACACTTTCCAAGGCCGCTGCCACTTCATTTTCCAAACGTTCGTACACAATTTCCCCCGAAATTGGCCGAAACGACTATCCGCATTAACGCGGATATCGTCTCCGTTGTAGTTCCGCAGGAGGCGGCGGGCCATAATCGAAGCGGCTGCGGGCGTCCGAAGTCGCGCCGGCAGGCGTTGCCAGGTTCATCGACACAAGCAGCTTGTTGGTTGCCGCCAGCACCTGATATTCGGCAAACTGCTCGGCAAATTTGGCCGTTTCCAGACGCACCTGCACATTATAGCGGGTGTTCTGCGCATCGAGCACATCAAGCAGCGAGCGTCGACCGACGTTGAACTGCTCGCGATAGGAAAGCAGCAGGTCGTCGCTCACCCGGCTTTGCGTGGCAAGCTCTTCCGATACCTTGCGCTGCGTCGACATGCTATTCCACGCACGCCGTGTATCTTCTTCGGCGTAGCGGCCCAGTTCATGCAGGCGGAAACGAGACTCGCTCGCGCGGCGTACCATTTCCTGATATTTTGCGCGGTTGATACCGCCATCGAAAATGTTCCACTTGAACACGACGCGTGCTTGCACGTCGTTGGTCTTGCCATTGAAGCCGTCGATATCCTCGCCGACCCGGCCGCGTGCGTCGACGCCGATGGTCGGGTAAAGGTCGCCATTGGCTTTTTCGACCATAGCATGGGCCGCATCGACGTCAGCCGATGCTTCCTTGACCTTCGGATTGTTCTGCCGCGCTTCTGCGACAGCTTCGCCCAGGGTTGGAGTTACAGCCGCGCGCAGCGATTGCGGCATGGCCGCTCCGCCGATGCTAAGGCCAGTCAACGTCTGCAACTGAATCTGCGCGTTGACCAGCGCTTCTTCAGCCTCGGTCTTGCGCACAATCGCAGCTTGCAGGCGTTCCTGCGCCTGTTGCTGGTCGGCAATGCTGATCGAACCTTGCTGGACGCCTTGGCCAAGATCACCCACCAGATTGCGATGGAAGGTTACATTGTCGTCGGCGGCCGCCACGATCCGTTGTTGCAGTAATATGTCGAGATACTGCCGCGAAACGAGCAACGCGGTGTTTTCCGACCGCTCAGCCACTCGCAGCGCCGCACCGTCGGTGCGGGCTGCCTGACGCATCAGCTCACCGTGACGACGACCGAAATCGATTACCGTCTGCTCGGCAGTGATGCCTGCTTCTAGCGGATAGAGCGCGTCATCTTCGATGCCCAATGTCCGGCGAGTCGGGTTTTCCAGACGGCGGATGCCGGCCGAAGCTTCGATATCGACACGCGGCAGATACAGGCCTTGTGCCTGCTCGCGTTCAAATTCGATGGCTTCCTTGTTCATGATCGCCTGGTTGATTTCCGGGCTGGTTTCGAGCGCAGCGGCAATCGCCTGATCGAGAGTCACCGTGCCGGTGTAATCGACAGCCGAACTCTGCATTGCGACTGCCGGAGCAGATGAAGCCGCATCATCGAAGAACGCATATTGCGGTGCGTCGGGAACAGCGATTTTGCCGGTAGCTGGCGTGTGGGTGATGACTGCGCTTTGTGGCGCAGGTACCGCGTCAATCGCCACTGTCTCGGACAGTTTTGCTACTGGTTCAATCAGCGTCGCAGGAGCTGCGACATCTGCCTGAACCGGAAGAACCACAACCGCATCTGAAGGCTCGGCTGCCAGAGTGGCGGCCAGATCGACCGGCATTGTGGCAGGGGCCATATCGACAAAGTCGATGGTCGTTTCCGACACCAACGCTTCGGCGGGAATTGCCGCCGCGACCGCTGGAGCGGCTTCGATGGCAGGCTCTATAATCGCGTCAGCAGCTGTTGCGGACGACAATGCGGCCTCAACGACTGCCGCTTCGATAGATGGCGTGACTGCCACGGCGGCGTTGGTCATCGCAGCGTCAGCCAAAGCCGGTTGCGCCGCCATGATTTCCGGAACAACAACAGTGGCCGATGTGGTCATTGCGATGGCCGGTATGGATTGCTCGACGGCGGCGATATTATCTGAATCGGCTGTCGAAATCGATGAAAGCGATGTTACCGAAGCGGTGAACATCAGGATGTTACGGGTTTTCATTTTTCTTCTCCCCCTCAATTACTGGCCGTGACTTCGACGCGGCGATTGGTCGGGTTGCGTTCGCCGTCGGCGGTTGCAACCTTGGGTTCGCTTTCGCCGCGACCCGAAACGGTGAGTGCCGATGCTGCCAACCCGGTTGCCTGCAATCGTGCGGCAACCGCTTCGGCGCGGCGGCGGGAGAGACTGTCATTATAGCCATCCGAACCCGAACGGTCGGTGTGGCCGATGACGGTGAAGCTGTTCCACCCACAAGCTGCTTTGTTCTGGGTGACAAAGGCGAGCGTCTCGTCTGAGTTCGCGGGAAGCACGACCGAATCCCAATCGAAGAACAAGGTGGCCGCCAATGGCGAGTCACACGCCGCCGTACGGGGGCGCGGCGGAGGTGGCTCGGGCATGGCGACCACCGGAGCCGAGGGTTCGGCTCCATTCATAAGCCGGTGATATTTTTCGCAGCGCGTCAGGCTTTCCTTGTCGCGGATCGAATTTTTGAGGAAGCCTGTCGCGATGCCGCACCAGACTTTCGCCTCGGATGCATACATATAGTTGCTGCCGAGCGATGCGAGCACCGACGGGTTGGTCGTCGCCGCCAACGCCTCATCATACCGCCGCTGTACTTCGGGACGTAAATCCCGAACGCTCATCGACGTCAAATCGACTTCCTGCGCCAATGCGGGCTGGGCAACGCAAATTGCCGCCCCAGTTGCCATTGCCTTTACTATTGATCTTTTCATGATCGTTTACCTCCGAAGCAAATTATTATTTATTATCCGTTATTTGTTGTTGTCATGTCGTGAAATTGCGGACCCATGATATCGACATTTATCATTGCGTAATCGTGTGAACTGCTGACGCTTTGGTTGATGATCTCAAGCAGGTAACCATTGTCGTTCGACGAACCGCCATGGCTGATTTCAGTCGCACCGAGATCGGCATCAAATGCCTCAATCAGATGATCGACCATCGTTTCCGGCATTGCGTGGCGAACAATATCGTCGAGCGCAGCCGTCACCGGATTGTCGTTGCCGGCAATAGCTGGCGCCGCGGCGGCAAGGTCGAGAATGCTGCCCATCACCATATCCGCGCCGCCGAAGCCGCCACCGAAGCTGAACGCCGGATTGGCATTGCCGGTCGGCATGATGTCTGCGCTGTCGTGCAACAGATCCGACATTTGAGGAGTCGTGACGCCTGCAAAGTTGGACGCGAAATCCGGCTCGGTAACGGCGCGCAGGCTGCTGTCGATATCGCCCGTGCGTTGCACGAAATCATCAACTTGGCCGAAGGCTGGCTGGACGCCACCAAAGCGGACACCGGAGTCCGAAAGCGGATGGAACTGCTCTTGAACGAGCATATTCTCGCCAATTTGTAGGCCTGCATGGACCAACCCGCGGTCGGGCGCGGTCGCAGCAGCATTTTCTTCCATCACCAATCCGACCAACGAAGCGGCAACAATAGACGTAGTCACATTGCCGAAGCTGCGGACCTGTTCGGCAGCCTTGCTCTGCACAACCTGCGCGGCACCCGTCGCAAAAGCTGCGTCGGCGACGATACCGGTAGAACCGTCTGCCTTCGTATAGACCGACTGACCGGCAACCGAAACCTCGCCATTGGCGGCCAAATAGGCAACGCCGTCGGAAACAAGGCCGATGCTGATTATTCCTGCTTCGGCCAGACTGCGATATTCGCCCGCGTCGGTAACGCCGTTGCTATTCGCATCCTGCCACACACCGAATAGCGCATAGCTGTCATCGGCAGAAGTTAGCTGGCCGTCATGGTTGCTATCATATTTGGCAGCGAGACCCTGAAGGTCGGTGAGGCCATTGGTTGCGAAAACAATTTCAGAACCGTCATTGGCTATGCCGTCACCATTGGCGTCGAGAACCAGAAGGCCATCATCCTTGCCTACCCATGCGGTCGGTTCGGGCGTGCCGTCGTTCAAATAATCGAACCTAACGCCTGCGGAGGTAGAAATGAACTCCACGCCATCGCCATCAAGATCCAGAACGACAGGCGGTGCCGAACCAACATTTACAATCAACGTCTGTGACGCTGTATCGCCATCGGCATCTTGAACCGTTACGCCAAAGGTCAGTTGCGCGGTTTGCGCTGTTGTCGATTTGGTGACGAAGCCGATCGAGGTAATCTTCATTGGCGCGCCAGTATTAACGTCGGTCGCAAAACTTTGGGATCCGGTGCTCGCACCACCTGCACCCGTGGCGTTATTAAAGTTGATTGCCGTTCCGGTAACCGTCAGTGGATCAACAACAATCTGTGCGCCGACAATCGTCCAGTTTTCCCCCACGGCGTTATAATCGTTGGATTCGATAACAACGAGCCCGTCGTTGTTATCGAGCGTGATACCCGAGAATATGCTGGGCCCCGAACCGGGTCCCTTCTGGATGTCGCTATTCTGCACCATCAGCGCCTTCGTGGTATATACGCCTGTGGTCGGATTAAACAGTTTGAGTACAACGATAAAGTCTTCGGCATTACCAATGCCATCGAACTTCAGGAACATGGCTTCGGCACTGGCAGTTGGCGTCCCGACGGTTCCAGTTGGATTGGTATTGTAAAGATTGAAATTTAGAATTTCATCACCGCCAATGGTATCGCCTGCGACACCATTGGACGAATTGGAAACCGATACCCAAGACGCACCTGCACTAAACAACTCGCCGTTGACAAACGATCCGCCAGTTCCATTGCCGGTAGCAGGAGTGACAAGCGGATAGTTGACCGTCGTCGAGCTACCTTGCACCCCTGTATATTGAACGAAGAGGTTAGGTGTAATCTGGGTTACAGCGACATCCGGTTGGGTATTGTCCGTTGCAGTGCTGTTTAGCACGTAACCCTGAAACAGCGTTCCTGCTGCAGTTTGATTGATCGAAAAGCCTTGAATAGGGTCGGCAAGATCAACGGTATACGTGCCAGCCACCTTATCGAAGGTCAATACACCCGTTTCGGTCGCGGTCCCACCAATTCCCGTCGCGTAGCCAAAGCTGATGTTATAAATTGCGGTGGTAGCGTTTTCACTGACCGCGGTGATCGTTGGGGAGCTAACCGCTGCGCCATTGACAGTAGCACTGAATGTGACGTCCTTAATTGCGTCGTTAGTCGCCGCAGGCCCATCCGCGCCGGTCGAAAAGGCGAAGTTTCCAGTGGCACTAACCGTTCCGCTATTGAGTATCGCCAGCGGCGTTGTGACGTTTGTAATTGCAGGGCTATCATCATCGAAGTTGATGTTCAGCGTGCCTGTGGTGGTTGTGCCGTTGCCGTCCGATACCTTGTACGTCAGAGCAACAGTTGCGTCATTTTCGCTGCCGCCAGCTGTGTGCAAAACATTATCAACAAGCGTTACCGTATAGGCTCCAGTTGCCGGATTGGTCAGTTGCACCGTAAATAACGGCGTGCCGACACGGGCCCCAATTGGCGAACCCACTATGGTTGCCGTCAACGTGTTGGTCGCAGGATTCCAGCTGTAGCCAACTGTTTCCTGCCCGACCGTTCCGGTAAGTCCCTGTAGCTGTGCGAATGTTGTGGTGCCTGCCCCATCAGGGCCGAAATTGATGCCCAACACACCGCTGGCTACATTTTCCGGTGCAGGCAATGTTGCGTCCCCGGTTCCACCCGGATTGCCGCCAGATAGCGCATCGTCGTCGACGGCGGCAGTAACCGGCGTAGTGGTCGGGGCGGCATCGTTGACGATTGTCACGGTTAGTGTGGAGGAGGATGTGTCGCCATCACCATCAACGATGGTGTAGTTGAAAACCTCATTGGTGGTGGCCGCAACCGATGTTGGGGGTGTATAAATCCAGTTACCGAGCGCAAAAGAGAACGTCATTGATCCACCAAGCTCGGTAGGCACAGTGATCGTGGTCGTCCCGGTGATGTTCGCTCCGCCACCCGAAACTGTGATGATTGAATTTGTCCCTGACAAACCGTTCCAGGTATAGGTAACATCGGGTCCGGCTTTCGGTATGGTGATCGACTGGATAAAGCCGCCATCGGTGCCAAAATCGTCATTCAAATCAAGGTCGCCGCTCACGGGGGCCGGTGCCACTAGTGCCGTCAGCGCCGCGATAAGGTCGTCGAAATTGGCAACCAGTATTGGTGCGCCCGTGCCATCCACATCTATGTCCTGAAGCGGTCCGTTGTTGATACCGTTCCCGACGCCAATTGCCGTGACGTTAATGCCATTGCTATCAACGAAATTGTTCCAAGCGGTTGCCGTTGCATTCAACAGCGCACCCGTCCCGGTTTGTTCGTTCGGGTTACCGTCGCTCAGGAAAAATACCTGATTATTCGCCGTTGTATCGGCCGCAAAGGTCGCCATCAGCGTTTGAATGGCGGCAGTATAATCTGTTCCACTGCTGAGTGGGCGTGATGCTATGAATGCATCAATCTGCGCCAATGCCGATGCTTCGGTTGTGAACGGGCCATATGCCGCCGGCGCAGTACTCGCAAACGGCACGAGCCTTACAGTTACATTCCCACTGGTCGAATTGAAAAGCTGCGAAATCGCAGCCTTCACCGCATTAAGCATGGTGTTATATTCAGTGGTATCGATGCTACCCGAGAAATCGAGCACGAATGCAGTGTTGAAATCGACTATCTTTTCGTTCACCGACGCCGTTTCCGGTGCAGCCAACGGGCCATCGTCTTCGAACTTGAACGCTTGCGAAATATCGACCGTATCGTTGGCGCTGTCGCCGTCGCGATCCGTAATCGTAACGCCGAGCGCAATCCGGCCGGCAGACATCAACGCTTCACTGCCACCGTTTTCATCATGATTGGTGCTGTCATTATGCTCAACCGAGCGGAACTGGTTAATTGTAACCGCTCCCGTCGTGGCGTTTACCCCAATTGTGAACGATAACGCGCCCGCCGAACTGCCAACACGGCCTTCGACTGTTGAGCCATTAAGAACCAGAACAATATTCTGGTTTGTAACCGCATCGACAAGTCCCGACGCACTGTTGGTAACCGAAAGCGCATATACCCTTGATGCCTCACCGTCGGCACCTGCCGTGGCCGTTGTCAGACTGGTGACGATGCCCGTAGCATAACCGATCGCGCCAACGGCTGCGCCAGCGGTCGTTTCATCATTGTTGACCCGTCCACCTTCATTTTGCGTCGATCCGGTGGTGCCGAGCGATTCATCGACAATCAGGGTGGCGCCCGAAGTCGTAATATCAATCGCGGGTGCATCGTCTTTGAACGTGAGTGCATTGGCGATGTTGGCCGTCGCGCTGGCGGTATCGCCATCGCCATCGGTCGAGGTCGCGGTCAGCGTGATGAGGTTGGCCGCCGACAGACCCGTCGACTGGTCAGGGCCGGTGTTCGGCGTGTGCACAACCGCACGCACCTGATCCAGCGTGACATCGCCATTGGCCGCAACGCTTACCGTGAACACAAGTTCGTTGCTGACCGCTGTACGGCCTTCAACAACACCGCCGACAAGGCTCAGAACAACCGCCTGACCCGTCACTGTATCCACAAGACCGCTCGCACCGGCAATAGCGCCCAGCGTGTAAGCCGTCGTGCCAGGACCATCAGCGCCATAGTTGGTGGTGAACACGCCAGCAAAGCTCGCCGTCGCATTGGTCGCAAGCAATGTCTCGTCAACCGTCAGGGATGGAGCCACGCCGGTCGCCGTTACCGCAGGGCCATCATCGGCAAAGCGGATGTTGCCACCAAGGTCGAGGACAACCGTCTCCGATGCAGGATCGCCGTCCTTGTCGATAATCGTCGCCGTACCGCTCAGCGCAACCTTGCCATTGGCAAGGATCGCAAACTGGTCATCGAACGGCGCAGTGGTCGTGCCTTCAACCGCATGGTCGATCTCGGCCAGCTGGGTCAGCGTGACAACGCCCGTGGTCGGGTTGGTCACAATCGTGAAGATCAGGTTGCCGCCTGCGCGGCCTTCGATAACGCCTGCGTTAAGCGACAGCGTAATCGCAACACCGTTGCTTGTCAGCCCGGAGCTGGCATCCGTGACGCTCAGCGCATAGGTCCAGCTCGTCGTACCAGCACCGTCGGTTCCGTAAGAAGAACTGACGAGCGAGAACGCACCGCTGAAGTTGGCGGTCGATGT
>JANNQI010000049.1:0-63729 GCA_031400695.1 Sphingomonadales bacterium
GACGCGCGCTCGACCTGTCGCGTGGGAACCAAAAGGCCAACGCGGTCGATCTTTGCTGCGAAGGGACTCAAGACGTCTTTAAGGGCAGTCCGACGAACATCGCTTAAAAGATAGCCGGACGTCATATGTCCGTCTCTGCGAGCCGTGCGAGAAAGTCTTCATAGACCTGATCGAACAGTGCCAGGTATCGCACCCGAATTGCGTCGATCAACTCTTCGAAAACCTTGAAATTGTAGACATGCGACATCTTGTTGCGGGCTTCGAGAGCGGCCATCCAACCGTCACCGTCCTCGATAATGTCAGCCTGGAAAGCGGCTACGATAACCGACCGAGGGGTTTTCGTCGGGAGCACAATTCCCTGATATGTCAGATAGTCCAGCAGCGTCTTCCAAGTCAGTTCCCATGTGTACTCGAACCGCTGAATGATTCCTTCTTTCTCGAGTTGTGAGAGTTCTCTCTCCTCCATCGCCTCGACAGCTTCTCGCAGCAGCGAAAAAGCGCGACGAAAATTGTCAAAGCGATAGATCCAGCGCGGGCGATCATCGAGCGATGGCTCGTCATCTTGCATAACGTTACCCGAAAGCTGCGTAGTGAGCCGTCGTTTTAGCACTCACCTCGTCCGCCGTCACGCCGGGGGCCATTTCGATCAGCTTGAACGGGCTCGCGTGGTCGGGCCGCTGGAACACCGCCAGATCGGTGACGATCATATCCACCACATTCTTGCCGGTCAGCGGCAGGGTGCACGCCGGAATGAATTTCGGGCTGCCGTCCTTGGCATTATGCTCCATCACCACGATGATGCGCTTGACGCCCGCGACCAGATCCATCGCGCCGCCCATGCCCTTGATCATCTTGCCGGGGATCATCCAGTTGGCGATATCGCCATTTTCGGCAACTTCCATTGCACCCAATACTGTCAGGTCGATATGGCCGCCACGTATCATCGCGAACGATGCTGCACTGTCGAAATAGGCGGTTTGCGGCAGTTCGCTAATTGTCTGCTTGCCGGCATTAATCAGATCGGCATCTTCCTCGCCGGCATAGGGAAAAGGCCCGATGCCGAGCATTCCGTTTTCGGACTGAAGCGTAACCTCCATGTCTGCAGGAACATGGTTCGCCACCAAAGTAGGAATGCCGATGCCAAGATTCACATAATAACCGTCTTGCAATTCTTTTGCGGCGCGCGCAGCCATTTCGTCACGGGTCCAGCCACTGGTGTTGCCATCATGCGTTGTCATATCAGTCCATCCTTACCGGGATTTTCAGTGGCAATATCGGTTGGGTTGTTGCGCTCGGCATCGACGCCTTCCCATATGCGTGCCTCAGCTTCGTTTTCGGAAATACCCGTCGCCCGCGACCAGGTTTTCGCGCCGTGACGGATGCAGTCGACCAAAGCAATGCCATAACCCATCGGGTCACCGCCGACTGGAACGGGGTTGATGAAACATGTCACAGGACCGCCTTCCTTTGCCCAGACGCGAAGGAACTCGCGGCTGTCACCAAGCATATCGGCATAGGGGACGAGGTCTATTGGGGTGGGTTTGCCGGTCATCACGCCGCCTCAAGTTCACGCACCGTACGAAACTCGATTTTCTTGTCATATGGCGCGCCCATTATCATCCGCTGCACATAGACTCCGGGCAAATGAATGCAGTCGGGGTCGAGCGAGCCGACCGGTACGACCTCCTCAACTTCGGCCACGCAGACCTTGCCGCAAGTGGCGGCAGGCAGGTTGAAGTTCCGGGCGGTTTTACGGAACACGAGGTTGCCACTTTCGTCGGCTTTCCATGCCTTGATGATCGAAAGGTCGGCAAAGATTCCGCGTTCGAGGATATATTCTTCTGGTCCATTTGGGCCGTCAAATTCCTTCACTTCCTTGCCTTCGGCCACCAAAGTCCCGACACCCGTCTTGGTGTAGAAGCCGGGAATCCCTGCCCCGCCAGCGCGCATCCGTTCGGCAAGCGTACCTTGCGGGCAGAATTCGACCTCAAGCTCTCCAGCAAGATATTGGCGTTCGAATTCCTTGTTTTCGCCGACATAGGACGAGATCATCTTCTTGACCTGCTTCGTACGGAGCAGCTTGCCGATGCCTTCATTGTCGATACCCGCGTTGTTCGAGACGAACGTCAACCCAGTTACACCGCTGTCGCGGACTGCGTCGAGCAAACGCTCCGGCAAGCCGCACAGGCCAAAGCCGCCGCTGGCGATCAAAATGTCGTTTTTCAGCAGGCCGTCGAGCGCCGAAGCTGCGTTGGGGAAGAGTTTTTTCGCCATGATATGCTCCAAATGCATGGGAGAGACGGAACGGCCTCCGCCTAGCCGCCATCAGGCGCAAAGGTCAACGCCAATAGCGCGCCGAGATCAGCCAAGGCCTGCTCGCCACTCGTCACCTTGATTGCTGACATGCCCAAAGCCGCCGCCGGTTTGCAGTTGATGCCGAGGTCATCGAGATTAATGCATTGCGCTGGCGCGACATATAAAGCGTCGCACATCAACTGGTAAATGCGCGGGTCGGGTTTGCGCACTCCCACTTTGGAGCTTTCAATCAGGTGATCGAATCGTGCCATAATCGCTTCGACCGCAGAGGCTTTTTCGGCGCTCCCTGCCATGCCTGCACCTTTTCCAGCAGGGACATTGTTGGTGATGCAGCCAAGCGAAAACCCGCCGGCTTTCAATTGATCGAGGGCGGAGACCATATCGGGGCGGATATCTCCGGCAAGGCATGCAATCACCGAACCGCCGTCAAGGTTATGCCCCAAAGCTTTGGCTTCCTCCGCGAACAGGGCATCGAACTCTGCTGTATCGATCTCGGCTCGCTCGAACTTCGCCCAGGCATTGTTGTCCGGATTGTTAGAATTGACCTGTCGAACGAAGTTTTGCGGCAATCCGCGTGCCGCATCCATCCGATTGAACGCTTCGAAAGGTGACGAGGTAATAACCCCGCCGAAATCGAAAATCACCGCCTTGAAAGTCATGCTACCCGTCAAGCGACCGCTGTACCGAACAGCGAGCCGATAGCAGCGGTTGCGGCCATTGCGAACGCACCCCAGAATGTGACGCGCAAGACTGCCTTGCCGATGGCCGCCCCGCCCGCCTTGGCGCCAACCGCGCCAAGGATGGCGAGGAACAGCAATGCTGCAATCGACACGGCCCAAGTCAGATACGGTGCCGGCGACAAAGGAACCATCGCCAACGGCAAAGCTGCACCGACGGCAAACGAACCCGCCGATGCCAGCGCCGCTTGGACCGGACGTGCCGCCGTGTGCGTTGCCATGCCCAGTTCATCGCGCAAATGGGTTGCAAGGGCGTCATGGGCGGTCAACTTGTCGGCGACTTGCTCGGCGAGTGCGCGATCGAGTCCTCTCGCTTCATAAATGTTAACCAGTTCCTCGCGCTCCTTCTCCGGGATGGTCTCAAGTTCAAGTTTTTCCCGTTCGCGGTCGGCAGCCTCGGTGTCGGCCTGCGAACTGACCGATACATATTCGCCCGCGGCCATCGACATCGCGCCAGCGACCAGACCGGCGATACCCGTCATCAATATCGTGGCTGGCGTTGCTTGCGCCGCAGCCACGCCGACGATCAAGCTCGCGGTTGAAACGATACCGTCATTCGCGCCGAGTACCGAGGCGCGGAGCCAGCCGATGCGGTCGATAAGATGCGCTTCCTTGTGTCGTGGCATTTGCTTTTCTCATTTCAGAAGACGAAATTTTTGCCCGGCGCGATAAACACCGAGCCCGAACATAGCTGAGCGCCCGTCGCATGGCGCTACACGATTTTTATTTTTCACGACTGTTACACTGCCTCGGCCGATAACAGAGGCACGCCGCGTCCCGAGGTCGACGAAAATGGCGGTATCATCGCCACCAGTAAACCAAATAGCTTTGGCTTGCTCGATCTTGGCGATTTCCGCTAGGTTGTCGTCATTTGAAGCCCACGCAGATTCATCTTCTGCTGTTGTCAGGTCGTCGACTTCGGCAATTCTGACGTATAACATCAGGGTTGGCTCAACGCCGTGCCGTACAAGGTTCGCGGCAAAGACATCAAGCGACGCTTGCGGTTCGCCCGATGCTGATGGAACAATCGCGATCTTGCCGCCTTGCGCACTATCAATGAATGCACGGTAAATTTCGGCATTATCTGCCGAAAGGCCGCCGCCCACAATCACCAGCGAACCTTTGCTCCACGCCGGATCTGCCGCCAGAACGGCGATGAAAACCAAAAGTATCCGCATCAATATTGTAGCTTCAATCCCGGCCTTTCCCACCGAGTCTTCACCAGCCGACCGCTTCCCGAGAGGCAGATATAGGCATCCATCATGTCCTCTCCGCCAAAGGCTATGTTAGTGGTGAAAATGTCGTCGGTGGCAACAAACTCTACCAATTCGCCATTGGGCGAGATCACGCTGATGCCGCATTCGCCTATGGTCGCAACGCAAATGTTGCCATTCGCTTCCATACCGAGACTGTCGAAAAACTTATAGCCTGCCGGACGATAGAGCGGAATGCCGGGGCCGCCGGGGCCTGCGTCCGCGGCAACCTTGCCCGGCGCGGTGATGTTGAACTTCATCAACCGGCAGGTGTAAGTTTCGGCGGCATAGAGCGACTTGCCGTCAGGCGACAGGCCAACACCATTAGGGTTGTTCGAAGGAAAAATCACTTCCTCGAGATGGCTGCCGTCGGCTTTCGCATAAAAGATACCGACGATGTCATGAACCCGCTTGGCATAATCTACCTTGCCGTGATCGGTGAACCAGAAGCCGCCATGTGCATCGAACACGATGTCATTGGGGCCGCGCAAAACGCAGCCGTGATCGCCCGATTTGTAGAGAATCTCAACTTCGCCTGTATCGATATCAATCCGCTCAATCCGGCCGCCAGAATAGTCGTGGGCGATTCCTTGGGGGCTTAGAAAGCCGTTCGTATCGAGATATTCGAAACCGCCATTGTTGCAGCAATATAATTTGCCGTCCGGACCAAGCGCCAATCCGTTGGGTCCGCCGCCGGGCTTTGCAATGACCGATGTGCTGCCATCAGGTTTCACTCGCGTTACTTGCCCCAACGCGATTTCGACCAGAATGACGCTGCCATCGGGCATGGCCACCGGACCCTCAGGGAACCGCAGTCCGCGGGCTACAAGCTCAAATTCTGCCATGATTTCTCTCCACTTAAGCGGCGCCTGTTCGGCGCTGATTTCCCCGTAAATCAGGCGCTGTCATCCGGGCTCGTGCTTTGGCGACGTCCGGTCGCCCTCGCCAAGCGCCCGCTGCATATACACGGTGTCGAGCCAGCGTCCGAATTTTCGTCCGACAGATCGCATCCGTCCGGCATGTTCAAAGCCCATCTTTGCATGCAGGGCCACAGACGCGGGTTCGCCGCCACCGATAACCGCCATCATTTGCCGGAAGCCGCACGCTACCGATTGATCGATCAGTTCGCGCATCAGCGCAGTACCCACGCCGCGTCCTGCGCAATCGCCGCGCACATAAACCGAATTTTCGCACGTAAAGCCATACGCCGGGCGGTCGCGAAACAGCGTAATATAGCCATAGCCAACCACCTCTGCGTCAAGTTCCGCCGCCAGAAACGGCCAGCCCTTGCCTCTAATCTCCGCGATTTTCTGTTCGGTCTCGGCCCGGCCTCGTGGGACTGTGTCGAAACTCGCTGTGCCGCTGCGTACATGCTCGGCATAAATTGCTGCGATCGCGTCGGCATCACCTTCCAGCGCCCGTCGAACAGTCAGTTTTTCGGCATCGGTATGAGTGGCGATCATGTCTAAGCGCTGACATATATATTTCGTGATTGGAAGCATTTTGACGTGGATCAACGACATCCACGCAAATGCGTATAACACAGGATCAAGCCGACTCATCTGCGGGGCGAGCTGCAAGAGGAAACGACGATGAAATCGATCATGGTACATGCTGGAAGCGATGCTGGCTTTGAAAGCCGGTTGCAGGTTGCACTCGATCTTGTGCGGCAGTTTAATGGGCATCTTTCGCTCATACTTCCGCGCCCCCCGCAGGATTATGTTGCATTCGACATGTTCGGCGGCGCGCATTTCATCAGCGAGGCATTTGATGCCGCAGAAAAAGAGCGCGCCAAGATGCAATCGCGGATTGACGAACGCATGAAGGTCGAGAGCTTGCCGTGGGACTGGCAGATATTCGATGGCACAACCGCCGACGCGCTGGTCAACGCTGCCCGTCTTGGTGATGTGCTCGTTATGTCACTCGACGCAACGCCCACAGGCAAGCCTGGTCATGGCCGAACGCTTGTTAGCGATGTTGTTACCGCTTCTCGTACTCCCGTTCTGGCAGTGCCGGTTTCTTGCAACCGCATCTGCTTTGATCGTGCGATGGTCGCCTATGATGGCGGTTTCGAGGCGGCTAACGCTGTGCGCGCAGCCTTGCCAATGCTGGCTGCGTCGGCTGCGATCCGTATCGCCGAAGTTGAAAGCGCGCCCCAGGAATTTCCGGTGACCGATGTCGCAACATATCTGTCGCGACACGGTGTGTGTGCCGAAATCGCGGCGATGGGGAAAGGCGATGTAAGCGTTGAAGAGCGACTACTCGCCGAGGCCAAGGCGTGGAGCCCGGACTTTCTCGTGATGGGCGCTTATGGCCACGGCCGCTGGCGCGAAACATTGTTCGGCGGGGTTACGCGCTTCTTACTCGGCGAAGTGGGGGTGCCGGTCTTGCTGGCGCATTGACGAACAAGGTCTCGTGATTTTCGGGTAGATAAATTACACGGCTCGCAAGGGGTTCCAAAGCCACGGTAGCCGTCCTACATGCACCGCGAACTTAATTGCGGGAAGCTTTCATGAACTATACGACCGACCTTGGCCTTTACATCGATGGCAAATGGCGCAGCGGTGAGGGCCGCGAGACGCATAAAGTCGTCAATCCCGCGACCGGCGCGACACTCGCAGAACTTCCGCTGGCAAGCGCCGCCGATCTTGAAGAGGCACTGGTGGCTGCTGCAAAGGGTTTCGAAATCTGGCGCAAAACCGACGTCAATGCCCGCGCCTCAACATTGCACAAAATCGCCGATCTGATCCGCGAACGCGCCGAGGATATTGCCGTATTGATGACGACCGAGCAAGGCAAGCCACTCGGCGAATCGCGCACAGAAGTCGCGTCTTGCGCGGCATTTTTCGATTATTTCGCTGAAGAGGCCAAGCGCAGCTATGGCCGCGTGCTGGTGCGTCCGACGGGGCAACGCGCGCTCGTACTTAAACAACCGGTTGGACCCGTCGCTGCCTTCAGCCCCTGGAATTTCCCCGGCAATCTGATGTGCAAGAAGCTTGCGGCAGCACTGGCTACGGGATGCTCGATCATCTGCAAGCCACCCGAGGAAACGCCCGCTTGCACCAGCGCCATTTTTCGCTGCATTGCGGACGCTGGCCTTCCGGGCAATGTCGCGCAGCTTGTCTATGGCGTTCCCGATATGGTTAGTCGCCATCTCATCGCCTCGTCCATCATCCGCAAGATCAGCTTCACCGGGTCGGTACCGGTGGGCAAGCACCTGCTCAGGCTCGCCGCCGATGGCGTCAAGCGCACGACGATGGAACTGGGCGGACATGCGCCGGTCATCATTTTCGACGATTGCGATCTCGACAAGGCGATTACCCTTTCGTCCACGACCAAATTCCGCAACGCCGGACAGGTCTGCATCTCGCCGACCCGCTTTTATGTGCAGGAAGGCGTTTACGATCGCTTTGTCGCAGGCTTTACCGAAGCAACAAAGAAGGTTCAGGTCGGCAACGGACTTGATGCCGGAACCATTATGGGCCCGCTCGCCAACGACCGCCGCCCACCTGCGATAGCGAAACTGGTGGCCGACGCGACCGCCAAAGGGGCCAAGTTGCTGACTGGCGGCGAACACGGAGAAGGCGGTAACTTCTACCAGCCGACAGTGCTGTCGGACGTACCGATGAGCGCGGATATCATGGAAGACGAGCCCTTCGGCCCGGTCGCTTTGATGCGACCGTTCAAGACCTTTGACGAAGCCATCGAACAGGCAAACCGCCTGCCATTCGGTCTCGCCGCCTACGCTTTTACCGAAAATGCGCGGCAGGCGAACCTGGTCGCGGACGCGCTGGACACCGGAATGGTCGGCCTTAACAGCTTCGTGATCTCGATGCCTGACGCGCCGTTCGGCGGGGTCAAAGAATCAGGATTTGGCAGTGAAGCGGGGCCTGAAGGCCTTGATGCGTATTATGTCACCAAGGCCGTGCATCAACACTAAGCGAGATTGGCCTCGCGGACCACCGCGATGCCCGTCTCGCGTTGCACTTTCAACTCTGCCTTCAGTTTCGCGGGGTCGCGGGCCAAAACGAAGCCGAAGCTTACCCCGCCTTCCTTGCCGATGGTTGCATGGTGCAGCTTGTGTGCCTGCACCAGCCGCTTGGCATAGCCACGTTTAGGCACATATTTGAAATAACGCTGGTGCACCAGGCCATCGTGGATCACCGTGTAGATGATGCCGTAGAACATGATGCCTAACCCAACCCAGGTTCCCGGCTCCCAAGCACTATCGCCCAATACCAGCGGGCTGCCGATCGCAAACATCGAAATACTCATCACCGCACCGACGATTCCGTAAAGGTCATTCTTTTCGAGCGCATTATCGTGCGGCTCATGATGATCTCGGTGCCAGCCCCAACCCCAGCCATGCATGATATATTTGTGGCTAGCCCATGCGACCCATTCCATCGCAAAGACGGTGGCAAGGACAATAAGGATGATGGTCAGGACATTCATGCAAATCGCCATAGGCCAAATTTCACATGCTTTGAAGTGCAACAAACGGCACCTCACTTGATTTCGCTGCAATCGCTTCTATGGCAACATTCATTATGCCAGCACCCCAAACCCTTTACGAAAAAATCTGGAACGCACATGTTGTCGAGAAACGCGATGATGGCACTTGCCTGATATTCATCGACCGGCACCTAGTGCACGAGGTTACCAGCCCGCAAGCGTTCGAGGGACTCCGCGTTGCCGGGCGCAAGGTTCGGCGGCCAGATTTGACGCTGGCAGTGCCCGACCACAACCTGCCGACGACCGCGCGGCTGGATAAAGCGGGCAAACGCATCCCGATTTCCGACCCCGAAAGCGCTCAGCAGCTAGCGGCACTAGAGAAGAACGCGCCGGAATTCGGCATCCGCTATATCGACGCAAGTGACGCCAATCAGGGGATTGTCCATGTCGTCGGCCCTGAACAGGGCTTTTCGCTGCCGGGCACTACCATCGTTTGCGGCGACAGCCATACCGCCTGCCATGGCGGGCTTGGCGCGCTGGCATTCGGGATAGGCACATCGGAGGTCGAGCATGTGCTGGCGACGCAAACGTTGCAGCTCAAGCAATCGAAATCGATGGAAGTCCGGGTCGACGGCGAGCTTGGTCAAGGGGTGACGGCCAAGGATGTGGTGCTGCACATTACCGGCGTTCTGGGGGCGGCAGGTGGTACTGGCCATGTCATCGAATATACGGGGGCTGTCATCCGCAATCTCAGCATTGAAGGCCGTTTGACGATATCGAACATGGCGATCGAGCATGGCGCACGCGCAGGTCTTATTGCGCCGGATGGGGTCACGTTCGCTTATCTCAAAGGCCGCCCGATGGCACCGAAGGGTGCGGACTGGGATGCGGCGGTCGCTTATTGGCGAAGCCTCGCCACCGATGCGGGAGCAACTTATGACAAAACTGTAGTCATCGACGCCGCCAACATTGCGCCGAGCGTCACGTGGGGCACTAGCCCGGAGGATGTACTTCCGATCACCGGGATTGTGCCCGACCCGATGAGCTTTGCCGACCCATCCAAACAAGCCGCAGCGCAAAAATCGCTCGATTATATGGGTCTGACACCCGGCACGCCGATGACGCAGGTCGAGGTGCAGAATATCTTCATCGGCAGCTGCACCAACAGCCGCATCGAAGACCTGCGCGCCGCGGCAGCTATCCTAAAGGGGCGGCACAAAGCAGCCAACGTCAAATGGGCTATTGTCGTGCCGGGGTCGGGCCTTGTGAAGCAACAAGCCGAAGCCGAAGGCCTCGACCGTATCTTCACCGACGCCGGCCTCGAATGGCGCGAGCCGGGCTGCTCGGCTTGCCTGGGCATGAACCCCGACAAAGTTCCGCCGGGCGAACGCTGCGCGTCGACCAGCAACCGCAATTTTGTAGGGCGGCAGGGGCCGGGTGCACGGACGCATCTCGTCAGCCCTGCGATGGCGGCGGCAGCGGCGGTGACGGGGCGGTTAACCGATGTTCGCGAGCTGATGGGCTGAGTCCCGCCACGGTACATCTCGCTTTCGGCATATTGACTCCACATCACCCATGCGGAATGTAAAATGCTGTTGGGAGGAATTGAATGGCAAAGCGGCCAGCAAAGACGAAATCGGTGAGCGACGAACCTGTAGAGCATCGCGGCGTCGTGGTCGGCTGGACGCATCACGATCTCGGTTCCTCAATCGACCTGCGAATCCAGAGTACGGTTTCACGGGCAGCGCTCGATGAGAACCGCGTCGACGGCCATCATTTCCTGATGACGCACAGCCAGGCTTTGATGCTGGCCAAATTCCTGCTCGATGCGACGGGTCAGTCCTTGCCCCAAAAACGCAAACCTTCACTTTGGCGGCAACTGACCGGCAGGCGCAACAAATAGCGCCATAGACCCTTTACTTGTCCGGACGGCCAAAGCTAAGACTGTTTGCAATAAAGGACACGCCCCATGACCGACAAGAAATCCAAACCCGACGACAATGACAACTGGTCGACGACCGCCAAGGTCGGCGCGGCAGTCGGCTCTGCTGCCTTGATGGCCGCGTTGCTCTATGCCGGACGCCGCAGCCTGACACGCAAAAAGGGTAAGCTCGAACCGCTATCGCCGGAGCCCGAGGTTGAACCGATGACCGAAACGACACCCAAAAGCGAAACGGACTGAACGCCGGTGCAGCCAATCGCCCAAGTAGAAGGTCGCGCCTATCCGCTAGGCCTTAAAAATGTTGATACCGACATCATCATTCCGGCTGAGTGGCTGAAAACTATAAGCCGGACGGGTTTGGGCAAAGGCGCCTTTCAATCGCTGCGCGCTGTGCCGGGCAATGTGTTTGACGACCTCGAATATGCAGACGCCCCAATCCTGATCGCCGGCGACAATTTCGGCTGCGGCTCCAGTCGCGAGCATGCGGCTTGGGCGATGGCGGATTTGGGGATTACGGCCGTTATTGCACCCAGCTTTTCCGATATTTTCTCGGGCAATGCGTTCAAAAACGGATTGCTTGCGATCGTATTGCCGCAGGCCGCAATCGACCGGTTGATGGAGGTTGCCAAAACCGACCCGATCCATGTCGATCTGGAAACGCAGACGGTAACCACGCCGTATCAGGACCGCTTCGAATTCGAGATCGACCCTTTTCGCAAACACTGCCTGCTGAACGGGGTCGACGAAATCGGCCTGACGCTACAAAGCAGCGATGCGATTTCGACA
Organism: Sphingomonadales bacterium; assembly: GCA_031400695.1. Classification (GTDB taxonomy): domain Bacteria; phylum Pseudomonadota; class Alphaproteobacteria; order Sphingomonadales; family Sphingomonadaceae; genus Sphingorhabdus_B. Next base: position 11,490 of record JANNQI010000049.1, read on the forward strand.
TATGAGACAAAAATTGCGGCAAGCCAGCCTTGGCTGGTGCCAAACGCAGCCTAGGAGAGACACATGCGCGCCTTATTATCGACCGCGACCGGCGGCCCTGAAACACTTGTCATGGGCGAATTGCCCGAACCCGTCGCCGGTCCAGGACAGGTTGTGGTCGCGGTCAAAGCCTGCTCGATCAATTTCCCCGATACGCTGATGATCGTCGATCTCTACCAGTTCAAACCGCCCCGCCCTTTTGCACCGGGTGGTGAGATCGCTGGTGTGGTTGAATCCGTCGGTGAAGGCGTAAGCGGTTTTGCGGTCGGGGACCGGGTCATTGGCCTATGCGGCAATGGCGGGTTGACCGAGAAGGTCGCGGTTGCGGCATTCAACTGTTTCAAAATGCCTGATGCGATGTCGTTCGATGACGGCGCGTCGCTGCTGATGACCTATGGCACGTCGATCCATGCGCTCAAGGATCGTGGCCATATGAAAGAGGGCGACAGTGTGCTTGTTCTCGGCGGCGCGGGCGGTATCGGGATTTCGGCGATTGAACTCGGCAAGGCCTTTGGCGGCCGCGTGGTTGCTGGCGTATCGAGCGAGGCCAAAGCCGAAATCGCGCGCGAGGCAGGAGCCGACGATGTCGTCGTTTACCCGCATCAGCCGTTCGACAAGGACCAGTCCAAAGCTGTGGCCGAGATGTTCAAGTCAGCAGCGGGCAAGGACGGCTTCAATATCATTTATGACACTGTCGGTGGCGATTATAGCGAACCGGCGGTGCGTTCCATAGCGTGGGAAGGTAAATTCCTTGTCGTCGGCTTCCCTGCCGGAATCGCAAAGTTGCCGCTTAATTTGACCCTTTTGAAAAGCTGCGACGTGTGCGGTGTGTTCTGGGGCGCTTTTGCTGCACGCACGCCCCAGAAAAATCATGCCAACATTGCCGAATTGTTCGACCTTTATGCGGCGGGCAAAATCAAACCGCGTGTGTCGGAGACGTTCGATCTGGCCGATGCAGGTCAGGCAATTGCCCGCCTTGGCGACCGCGCCGCTGTAGGCAAGCTGGTAGTCCACATTTGACACGGCCGGTCTTGTTGATGCAGGACCAAGCCCTTATCTTTGAATACAAGAAAACAGGAACCGCCACATGACGACCTTTGACAACCGCGAGAATGCTTTTGAAAACAAGTTTGCGCACGATGCGGACCTGCACTTCAAGATTACCGCGCGTCGCAACAAGCTGGTCGGGCAATGGGCCGCTGAAAAAATGGGCCTGACGCCCGAGGAAACCACCGCTTATGCGACCTCGGTCGTACAGGCAGATTTCGAGGAAGCTGGCGACGAAGATGTTATTCGCAAAGTGCTTGGCGACCTTACATCGGCGGGCATTGAAGTCGATGACGCAACAATCCGTGCTGCGCTCGAAGACAAGATGGTCGAAGCCCGTCGCCAGTTTATCGAGCCAGCCTGATGGCAATGGCAGCCGCCGATATCGAAAGCATGATCAAGGCGGCGCTGCCCGATGCGCTGGTTGAAATCACCGACCTTGCCGGCGACGGCAATCATTATGCGGCGCGTGTCGTGAGCGAGAGCTTCCGCGGTGTTCCGCGCGTGAAGCAGCACAAAGCAGTTTATGATGCACTGGGTGGCCGAATGGGCGGCGTATTGCATGCGCTTCAGCTGACCACGGCAACACCCTGAATTTTTTGGAGTATATAGTATGAGCGTGAACGAACGGATTGACGAACTGGTCAAGAGCAATGACGTGGTGTTGTTCATGAAAGGCACGCCTTTGTTTCCGCAATGCGGATTTTCAAGCAAGGCCATTGCCATACTTGATCATCTGGGCGTCGCTTATGAAAGCGTCGATGTGTTGCAGGACATGGAAATCCGTGCCGGCATCAAGGATTACAGCGACTGGCCCACCATTCCACAGCTTTATGTGAAGGGCGAGTTTCTTGGCGGTTCGGACATCATGATGGAAATGTATGAAGCAGGCGAACTGCAGGAAATGGTCGAAACCCAAGGCTTGGCGAAGGCTGTTTAGATAACTGCCGGTTCGCCCTCAGCACGGCGGATATTCGGCAGCAGCAGGTGCAGCCAGCCGAGCGCGAGAATATAGGAAATAGCGGCGAAGATAAACAGAGGGGTAAAACCGAGCCCTGCCGCCAGCACGGCACCGGTCACAAGCTGAATCAGCGCGCCGCCGACATTGCCCATGAATGCGCCGAACGCGGTGACCCGTCCGACCTTTGCGCGCGGCACGACGTCGGTAATCGTCGAGAATATCGACAATGAAAAGCCCTGATGCCCGGCCATCACCACGCCCATCATGATCGCGACCGGCCAGAACGAGTCGAGCTCCAGCACGAATGGCAAGGGCAGGACGATCAGCGCCGAGCCGAGCATAACACTTTTGCGCACGCGGTTTACGCTCCATCCCTTTTCCAACAGGTGTGTCGATAACCAGCCCGCGAACAGCGCGCCGGCGCCCGACCCCAGAAAGGCGATGGCGAGCGGCACCGCAAGTTCGCTGGTCGTCAACCCAAACTCTTTGCGATAGAAATCGGGCAGCCAGAAATTGATCAGCCACCAGGTCGCATCGGACAGTGCTTTTGCGATCACGATGGCCCAAGTCCGCCGCTCTTTTAGAATCGGTCCATAGGGGGCTCCATCGTCCGAAAAGTCGCGTCCAGCATCCTCGGCTTTATCGTCGAACCGCACGCCGCGCGCGAACCACAGCCAGAGCGCGAGCGTGATAAAGCCGCCTAGCCCGCCGAAAATCAATGCGCCGCGCCATCCCCAAATCGCGGCGATAACGGGTATGAAAAAAGGTATCGATATCGTCCCAAGCCCCGCGATGGCGGTACCGACGCCGAAGGCAAAGGAGCGCTTGTCCGGCGGAAACAGCGTTGCAACTGTTTTGATGGTCAGCGGCGTCTGCACCGCCTCGGTCGCGCCAAGGCCAATCCGCGCGGCGACGACATGCCAGCCCAGAAGCGCCCAGCCATGCGCCATCGCCGCGAGGCTCCAGGTCGTCACACCCGCGATCATCGACCGCATAACACCAAGACGGTCGACGAGCCAGCCGGTGAACAGAAATGACAAAGCCGCTGCTATTTGGGTAACAAACGCTAGATTGGCGAAATCACTGTCGCTCCAGCCAAGATCGGCTGACATGTCGGGCTTGAGGATGGCGATCACCGGCCGGTCCATCGCGTTGAAAATACCGGCAACGCAGAGCAGCCCGAACAGGATCCAGCGCAGCGTCGGCGTGATCGGCTTCATTTCGGTCCTCTCCACTGCGTCGGTGTCCGCGCTTGGCCTATCGACCGTCTTGCTTTACGCTGGAACTCCTCTCACAGATGCCTATAGAAGGCCATATGACACCGCAAGACATAAACGCGAATTACATTGCGGACCTCTATGGCGAAACTTATCTTGCCGAGGTCGATCCCGCGCCTCGAAAACGGCTTGCGCTCAGCGCGCTGTTTCCAGGCTTTATAGTTGTCGCCATCGCTTCGGCGGCGGCGACTTGGTTTTCCGAACATTATGGCATGCCAGTGATTTTGGCGGGATTACTAATTGGTCTGGCACTCAATTTCGTGTCGGCAGAACAGAAAGTGCATCCGGGTCTCGATTTTTGCGGCACATCTTGCCTGCGGTGGGGCATAGTTTTGCTGGGCACCCAGGTCACCGTTATGCAGATAGGTAGCCTTGGCGCATTAGCCTTTCTCGGGCTAATCGGCATTATGGCACTCGTCATCGGCGCGGGTCTGTTTGGCGCAAAGCTTGGCGGTCAAAGCAACTTTTCAGGTTGGCTGGCTGGCGGCGCGACAGCAATCTGCGGCGCATCAGCAGCACTCGCCATTTACGCTGTCATCGGTCGGGAGCGATTGAACCAGACGCAATTTACGCTGACCTTGGTCGGCGTCGCGCTGGCCAGCGCGATAGCCATGTCATTCTATCCTTTGATAGCGGCTTATCTCGACTTTACCGACAGACAGGCGGGTTTCCTGATGGGTGCGGCCGTACATGATGTCGCACAGGCCCTCGGCGGCGGGTATAGCTTTTCGCAAAGCGCAGGCGAAACCGCTACGATCGTAAAGTTGTCGCGCGTTGCGTTGCTGGCACCCGCCGTTGCGCTGATTGGCCTTGCGATAGGAAGCAGCGGAAGCCAGCCGAAGAGCTTGCTGGCAAAGCTCAAACTTCCATGGTTCATTCTTGCCTTCTTTGGCGCGGTGGCACTCAACTCTCTGGTCTACGCGCCCGATTGGGTCGCAGACTATGGTTTGGTTGCCTCCAAAGCGATGTTGCTTTTTGCAGTGACCGCAACTGCGATGCGCTCGCGGCTTGACCTGCTGCTGGGGCAAGGCTGGAACGCATTGTTGCCGGTTGTGCTTGCGACATTGACGGCCTTTGCCGCGTCCGCAGCTTTTGCGTGGGGCTTCCTATGAGCGAGATCATCTACGACCTCGCGGTCATCGGCGGCGGCGTGAATGGTGCAGGCATTGCGCGCGATGCCGCCGGGCGTGGTGCCAAGGTCATATTGCTCGAACGTGGCGATCTTGCGCGTGGAACGTCGTCGGCGTCGACCAAGCTGATCCATGGCGGGCTGCGTTATCTGGAGCATTATGAGTTTGCGCTGGTCCGCGAGTCACTTATCGAGCGCGAACGGCTTTGGGCAATCGCCCCGCATATTATCTGGCCTATGCGTTTCGTGCTTCCTTATCAAAAAAGTATCCGCCCGGCTTGGTTGGTCCGTTTGGGACTATTTCTTTACGACCATATTGGTGGGCGCAAAAAATTGCCGCCGACACGCACGATCGACCTACGCCACGAACCGTCAGGCAAGCCGCTAAAACCCGAATTCGCTAAGGCCTTTGAATATTCTGATTGCTGGGTGGACGACGCGCGGCTCGTGGTCTTGAACGCTCTGGACGCCGCAGAACATGGTGCTGATATCCGCACGCGCGCGGAAGTCATGCATCTCGAAAGGCGCGACGGACTCTGGCATATCGAAGTTGCTGGCCAGCCACCTGTCCGCGCCAAAGCCGTCGCAAATGCAGCAGGCCCTGCGGTGCTTGACCTTCTGGCGCGAACGACAGGGAACCAGCGCGATGCCGATGAACGCATTCGTCTGGTGCGTGGTTCTCATATCGTTGTGCGGGAAATGTTCGACACGCCACAAGCCTATTTCTGCCAGAACCCCGACGGACGCATTTTCTTTGCAATTCCGTATGAGGATGACTTCACGCTGATTGGCACCACCGATGCCGATCACAAGGGTCCGCTCGACAACATCACTGCGACTGGGCAAGAAATTGCCTATATTTGTGATTCCGCCAGCGTCTATTTCAAACAGAAACTCACACCAGCCGATGTCGTTTACAGTTATGCCGGTGTCCGTCCGCTGGTCGACGACGGATCAGGCAAGCCAGAAACTGCATCACGCGGTTATCATTTCGATGTCGATGTCGGCCAAAAGGGCGAAGCGCCTATCCTCTCTGTCTTTGGCGGCAAGATCACGACATATCGCCATTTGGCCGAGAGTGCTGTCGGCAAACTGGCGCAATATCTGCCGATGTTGGCCGGACAAAGCTGGACGCTCGACAAGGCACTGCCGGGCGGTGATTTCGCGATGGATGGCGCGACTGCGCTCGCAAAGGCGATTGGCGCCGAATATCCGTTTTTACCGGAAGTTTTGGTCAAGCGACTCGTACGGAGTTATGGCACCAGATCACGAGACCTTCTTGGATCGGCCAGGTCGGTTTCTGAACTGGGTCACGATTTTGGTCACGGCCTTTTTGCAGCAGAAGTCGATTATCTTGTCGCTAACGAATGGGCTCGGACGGCCGAGGACATTTTGTGGCGGCGGAGCAAATTGGGACTGCGCTTTTCTGATGACGAAGTAACCAAGCTCGAAAAATATGTTGCCACTAAAGCAGCCAAAGAATTGGTTTGACCGTGTCTAATATGCTGTAAAAGATGCCGTATCACGCCAAAGGAAGGGTGCGATGGGGGACGCTAGCAATACAACCAAGATGATGCCGGGCGACACGCGCCGGTTTACTGCGTTTATCAGTTACAGCCATGCCGACGCAGACGCAGCATCGAAATTGCAGCGCAGACTGGAACGCTACCGTCTACCCAAACGAATTGCACAAGCGCGGGCCAACTCGTCGCAGGCCCTCGGTCCGATATTCCGTGATCGCGAAGACCTCGCTGTCGCAGCCAGCCTGAGCGATGCAATCCGCGACGCGATAACAAGGGCAGAGGCACTGATCGTGCTATGTTCACCGGATGCGGTTTCATCACCCTGGGTTGCGGCTGAAATCGACCTTTTCCGGGCACATCATCCTGACAAGCCCATATTTGCCGTTTTACTGTCAGGGGATCCGGCGACATCATTCCCGGCGATACTCACCGCAAATGGCAATGAGCCGCTTGCTGCCGATCTGCGACCAAAAGGCGATGGCCCGCAACTTGGGTTCCTGAAAATCGTTGCGGGTATCGCCGGTGTTCCACTTGATGCCCTCATCCAACGCGACGCGCAGCGCCGCATCCGCCGCGTGACCGCCATCACGGGCGGCGCACTCGCCGCGATGCTAATCATGGCCATTATGACGACCCTCGCCCTTCAAGCCCGCAACGAAGCCGCCCGGCAAAGGGCGGCGGCAGAGGGGTTGGTCGAATATATGCTGACCGATTTGCGGGAGAAGTTGAAGGGGGTGAACCGGCTCGATGTGCTTAGCTCGGTCAATCACCGGGCAATGGAGCATTACCGGGGGCAAGGCGATTTGGCCAAGCTGCCAGCTGACGCGCTGGAGCGGCGAGCGCGCATCATGCATGCCATGGGCGAAGACGAGGATCGGCGGGGGCAACTGGACCAAGCATCCGAAAAATTCCGCGAAGCTCATCGGACGACGATCGCCCTATTGTCGCGGGAACCCGAAAACCCCGACCGCATCTTCGCACACGCCCAAAGCGAATATTGGGTAGGCTATGCGGCTTGGCGCAAGCTCGATCTGGTTACAACCGGCAAATATTGGCGCGGTTATCTTTCGCTGGCACGCAGGCTGGCCGAAGCCGAACCCGGGACTGTGCGTTCGCTTATGGAGATGGGTTATGCCCATGGCAACAACTGCGATTTGTTGATGAAGGACAAGAAAGACATTCCGAAGGCAATAGGCCATTGCCGGTCTGCGATCGGTTTTGTGCGACGCGCATTCGCACTCGATCCCGCCAATGCGACGACCGGGATGGACTTGGCCAACCGGCTCGGCTGGATGGCCGATACTTTGATCGATGCCGGCCGCTTCTACGAGGCGATTGCGCACCGCGAAGAAGAACAGCGCTTGATTGACGGCCTGCTCGCAAAGGACCCGCAGAATTTCGAGCTGCGGCACAGGCAGGCATGGCCGGGCACCGGTATCGGCTGGGCAGAATATAAGCGCCGCAACTTTCAGAAGGCCATAGAGTATCTCGATAGCTCGATTACCCTTCTGGACAAGCTCGCCCGTGAATATCCGGATGACCAGCAGCTGAGCCTCTCGCAGGTTCGTACGGCTATCATGCTGGCGATGGCCCTACGTGATTCCGGTAATTCACGATGGGTACAAGCCCGTCGCCATGCGGGAGACGTTGCGGCCGCAGTCAGGCAGGAAGGCAAGGCCGACGGCCTGAAGCGTATCGACGAGATGCTGGTGAAATTTGACAGGGAGACGGGAAAATGACGAATGATGTTTCGAGACGGAATTTTGTGGCGTTGGCAGGGACTGGATTGGCACTTAGCGCTTGCAAGGGTGCTCCGCCAACTAGTGCCGCCGAAGGAGACGACAGCTTAAAAATGTTCTCCCCATGTAATGATTGGGGCGATAGTCCACGCAAAGAAGACAAAGCACCCTTGCCTAAAAATGTAGATTGGCAACCTACACATTATTGTGTCGTTTACATCAATTTGGATAATAGTCAGCTAATCGCGAAACACGCTTATTATCCGACCAAATTTGACAAGCCTCTATCAAATACGACAGAGCCTTCGAGCGCCAGCGTTGGCGCCTTTGCGGCACTCCAAGCAATGTCGAAAACCGGCCAGTGGCCGGCCGGTTATGTCGAGGGTAGCGATATCAACTTCGGGAATTTCTGGTTCGGCAGCCAACATGAGATATACATTCTGGTCGATGGCACCTTGGCAAGACTAGATACTGAAAAGCTTCTGGTTTTTGCCGAGCAAAAAACGAAAAAAAACAGTGTGCTACCCAAGCCGTCACAAAACAAGACTTTTTACAACGCTATCTCGCTGAAAGACAGCAGTATAAAGAACGATGTGTTGTTTGTTCAAAACTGGTTTGTGGACAGCAAGAACCAGAAACCTATCCCCAAAAAACCAAACACAAACCACAAATATATTCCCGAAGAGGTCTATTCGATGAACATTCACATTTTGATAGGGGCAGCCGATATACCAGCGGTAATCGACCCTGACACCGGCAACGGTATGGGCAACAACCCCTGAGCAAGCTTGTTCCTTTTGGCTGTTGACCGATTTCGGCCAATAGGGTCCAGTAACGGCATATGAGCAACTTCGCCACCATCCTGTCACTCGCCCGCGCAGGAGCAACCGCGCGGGCTTGGGATAGCTTTTTGTCGGCGGGGCTAGGCGACGTTACCAACAACCCCACCGCCCTCACCCTGAAAGGCCGCCTCCTCAAGGATCAGGCGCGCAAGGCGAAGGGCGAAACGGCGGCGCGGCTCTACCTCCAATCGGCGGAGGTTTATGCCGATGCCGCCGCGCTTCGGCCCGACAGCTATCCGCTCATCAATGCCGCGACGATGTCGCTTTTTGCGGGGCAGCCGCCACATATGGCTCTACTCGCGCAACGGGTGTTGGAAATGCTCGACACCGGTAGCGGTGCTGGCGAGACGCCCTATTGGCACGAAGCGACACGGGCGGAGGCTTTGCTGCTGCTTGGTCGGCAGGACGATGCCCGGGCGGCGCTGGACAAAGCGATTTTTGCTGCCCCTGCGGCGTGGGAGGATCGCGCGGCGACACTGCGGCAATTCCGGGAGATAGCGGAGTTTCGCGGTGAAGCCTGTGCATGGCTGGCCCGTTATGCGCCGCCCGCATCGCTCTATTTCAAGGGGATAATCGGTATTTCCGCCGATGATATTCACGCTGCCAAGATTGCCCGCGACGCGACCGCCAGCGCCAATGCAGGTTTCGGCTATGGCGCGCTGGCGGCTGGATCAGATATCTTGATCGCCGAGGCGTTGATCGAACAAGGTGCCGAACTCCACATTGTCTTGCCACTCATTCCATCGGCATTTCGCGCTCAATCGGTGGCTCCGTTCGGCGAGGCATGGCTGCCTAGGTACGACCGCATATTCGAACTGGCTACGTCAGTGACAATTGTTGCGGCAGACGAGGCGCTGACCGACGCCGCAGTCCAATTTGCTGCGCAGGTGGCAAAAGGTGCAGCGCTCGAAAATGCTGCGAGGCTGGAAGGCAATGCCAGCGGACTGGAACTGAATGACACCGCATCGCCGCATTTTGTCACCGCCACCGACAATTTAGTGCGGCTCGAACGAAGTGCAACACTTCCGGGGGAAGCGTTGGACGACGGGAAATTGCTCATTTCACTAGTAGTCGATCATCCGGACCTCGACACTCATTTATGGGGTGCGGTTGCGGGCGGATTTTACATGCGGAGTGTGAACTCGTTTGTCGCAGCTGAAACGCTTCTTGCTAGCGTGCGACAAACCAAGCCTGATGCCCGATGCGCCGTCGCGGCTATCGCCGGAGCGATTACGACCAGCGGCGCCGATTCCCATGTCGCAAAAGTGGCGCGCATGGCACAATGTGCAGCGGCTGGCACCACCGTGACCGACAGAGCTTCCGCCCTCGCAATGCGGTCGATGTTTTCAACTATGCGTTCCGAACCGCTGGGCGAGCTGCCCGATACGACGGGCGCGATCGACATTTATGCCATTATCCCCGGGCGCTAAGCTTGCAACCGCGCCTTGGCTGGCCTAACCCTTGTTAATATGGGAAAATCATCGGAGACAAAGATAAACAGCCCTGAGAGGTCGCACCGATGAAAGAGAGCCGAACGGCAGGTTTGGAAGCGGATGGCTTAGCCGATCTGGCGTTGCAGCACGCCGACATATCACCCGACAAGGTTCATGTTACGAATTTTGCGCCGTCTGCATCGCTGGCGCCTTTTGTAACGCAATTTTATTTTTTCCGTTGCGAGCAAGATACGGCGCGTGACCGGCAACCCGCCGCGCTTGGCCATCTGATGTTTATCATACGTGGCTCGGGCGTTGTGCGGTTTCAAAACGGCAACAGCACTTCGGTTTCGGGCGCGATGCAATATGGCCCGGGCCTCGGTTCTGCTGATTTCGTACTCGATGGGCCGGTCCATATTCTCGGACTCGCGCTGTCTCCGCTCGGCTTTGTCGCCCTGACCGGCAAGCCGGCGAATGTCTTCGCAGACCGCGCCGTTCCTGCAAGCGAACTGTTTGGACCCGAAGTCGACCTTCTCGCGGAGCAATTTCGCGAAGGTCACCAAAATGGTTCGCTTCGCATTGCCGATATGATGGACCAGGCGACGGCGTTTTTGCTTCGTTGCATCCGCCCGGTGCCAACATCGCATATGGCGATGGTCAAAACCGTAATCGACTGGCTGTCCAGCGATCTGGAGCCCGATGTCGAAAAACTCTACGTGCAATTGGGCATGTCGCGGAGCACTGCCGCGCGGCTGATCACACGCTATTTCGGCTGCCCGCCAAAGCCGTTGATGCGTAAATACCGGGCGGTGCGTGCCGCAAGTATACTGATCGATCCAAATTGCACCCCGGAGTTGCGCGCAAAGGTCGAATCGACCTTTTATGACCAACCACATATGATCAGGGAAATCCGCCAATTCTGCGGCCGCACGCCCGGCGCGCTCGATGGGGACGACAGCCGAATCCTGCGTATGTGGCTGTCAAAGGACAATTACCGCGATATCGAGACCTTTCCGGGTTGATTTTCCTGCGCAAAGCGCCCATTTCAGTAATCGGAATGAATTTGTCTGATTAGGATTCGAAATGCGGCTGTCCAATATGGCAGACTATGCAGTGGTGGTAATGAGCGCGGCTTCGCGGCATTGCGGCTCTGCGCGCGTTTCCGCGACGGACCTTGCGGCGGAAACCGGATTGGCATTGCCGACCACGCAGAAACTGGTGAGCATATTGACCAAGGCGGGCCTGTTGCGGTCGGCGCGCGGTACAGGTGGGGGCATAAAGCTTGCGCGTCCGGCGGCGGCGATCACTATGGCAGACATTATTGAGGCCGTCGAAGGCCCGATTGCGATGACCGCCTGTTGCGACAACGGCAAGCATGATTGCGCAATGGAAGGCAGCTGCCATGTCCAGCCGCATTGGGCTTTGGTAAACAAAACGGTGCGCGGGGCTTTGGCTGAAATCAATCTGGCGGGGCTTGTGCGATGACCGACGAAATCGACATCAAGGACAAGGCAGCATGGGATGCCGCCGAAAAGGTCGCCGATTACGAGCATGGCTGGTCGTCGGATATCGAAACCGACTTTGCCCCCAAGGGCCTGACCGAAGACACCGTCCGCTTCATTTCGGCCAAGAAGAACGAGCCCGAATGGATGCTCGACTGGCGGCTGAAGGCATTTCGCCACTGGCTGACGATGGAGACGCCCGATTGGGCCAAACTCAACATCCCGCCAATCGATTATCAGGACGCCTATTATTACGCCGAACCCAAGGCGAAGCCGAAGCTTGGCAGCCTCGATGAGGTCGATCCCGAAATCCTGCGTATCTACGAAAAGCTCGGCATCCCGATTGCCGAGCAGGAAGTGCTCGCCGGCGTCGAAGGCGCGCGTAAGGTCGCAGTCGATGCGGTATTCGACAGCGTATCGGTTGCTACCACCTTCCGCGCCGAACTTGAACGCGCGGGCGTCATCTTCCGCAGCATCTCGGAAGCGATTAAGGAATATCCCGACCTCGTCCGCAAATGGCTCGGCAAAATCGTGCCGATGCACGACAATTATTTCGCGACGCTCAACTGCGCGGTCTTTTCCGACGGCACCTTCGTCTACATCCCCGAAGGCGTGCGTTGCCCGATGGAGCTTTCCACTTACTTCCGCATCAATGCGGAAAATACCGGCCAGTTTGAACGCACGTTGATCGTCGCCGACAAGGGCAGTTACGTCAGCTACCTCGAAGGCTGCACCGCGCCGATGCGCGACGAGAACCAGCTTCATGCCGCGGTGGTCGAACTGGTCGCATTGGACGATGCGGAGATCAAATATTCGACCGTGCAGAACTGGTATCCGGGTGATGCCGAGGGCAAGGGCGGCATCTATAATTTCGTCACCAAGCGCGCTTTGTGCCAAGGGCGGAACAGCAAGGTGAGCTGGACTCAGGTCGAAACCGGCAGCGCGGTGACATGGAAATATCCAAGCTGCGTGCTGAACGGCGAAAACAGCGTCGGCGAATTCTACTCGGTCGCGGTCACCAACAATTACCAGCAGGCCGACACCGGCACCAAGATGATCCACAACGGCAAGGGGTCGCGCTCGACCATCGTCAGCAAAGGCATCAGTGCCGGGCACAGCAACAACACCTATCGCGGGCTGGTGCGCGTCGCGCCTAATGCCGAGGGCGTCCGTAACTTCACCCAGTGCGATTCGCTGCTGCTCGGGTCACTCAGCGGCGCACACACCGTCCCCTATATCGAAGTCCGCAACCCCAGCGCGCAGATCGAGCATGAGGCGACAACGAGCAAGATTAGCGACGACCAGATGTTCTACGCCATGCAACGCGGCCTGAATGCAGAGGAAGCCGTGGCGCTAATCGTCAACGGCTTTGCCAAGGAAGTGCTGCAGCAATTGCCGATGGAATTTGCGGTGGAGGCGCAGAAGTTGCTGGGGATTAGCTTGGAAGGGTCAGTTGGATGATTTTCGTATCTTTACTGTTTGCATTGACTGCGCCTGCCAATGAACCGTTAGAAATTGCCACAAAGCTGACCGCCGTGAAGGGGTTGTCAGTTACGATTCCCACAGAAATTGGATCGGCCATCAAGCCGTATATCGACTGCCTGGTCGCAGCCGATAACGCTGCCATTGGTGAAGGTATCAATTCGGATGGCGATGCGATGCGCGCAATAAGTGCCAAATCACGCGTGACCTGCTTGCCTGTCCGCCAGAACGCAGAAGCAAACGCAGCGAAGTTGCTCGAGAGATATCCTGAGCGGAGCGCGGAAGAACGCAGCACAATGATTGAATCGGCGTTGGTAAGCGCGGAAAGCCTTTCGGAAAGTCTTGCTGCCATCATGGACCAACACAAATCGAACGCGGAATCGACTGAAAAATCCAATGCTCCAAATATCTAACCTCCACGCCAATGTTGGCGACAAGCCTATTCTCAAGGGCCTCACTCTCTCGCTAGGTACGGGCGAGATTCATGCGATTATGGGGCCGAATGGCGCTGGCAAATCGACGCTGGGCTATGTGCTGTCGGGGCGGCCTGGGTATGAGGTGACCGAGGGTTCGGTTACCTTCAAAGGGCAGGATTTGCTCGCGCTCGAACCGCATGAACGCGCCGCCGCTGGCCTGTTCCTCGGCTTCCAATATCCGGTCGAAATCCCCGGCGTGTCGAATGTGCAGTTCCTGCGTGAGGCGCTAAACGCGCAGCGCAAGCATCGCGGTGAGGCTCCGCTGTCGGGCGCCGAATTCCTCAAGGTCGCGCGCGAACAGGCGGGTGCGTTGGGCATGGATATGGAGATGCTCAAGCGCCCGGTGAATGTCGGCTTTTCGGGCGGCGAGAAGAAGCGCAACGAGATGGTGCAGATGGGCATCATCGATCCCGCACTCGCAATTCTAGACGAGACCGACAGCGGTCTCGACATCGACGCGCTGCGTGTGGTCGGCGACGGCATCAATCGCATCATGCGGCGGCCCGACAAGGCGGTGCTGCTGATCACGCATTATCAGCGCCTGCTCGATTATGTGAAGCCGGATTTTGTCCATGTGCTCGCCGACGGCCGTATCACGCGGACGGGCGGCGCGGAGCTGGCGCTGGAGCTTGAACGTGAGGGATATCGGGAGCTCGCCGCTTGACCATTATCGTCCGCCATGTCGCGCCCGAAGATGCGCCTGCGCTCGCCGAACTGCTCAATGCCGTTATCGCGCGCGGCGGTACGACTGCGCTGGAAGACGCATTTTCGCCCGAACGGCTTGCCGAAACATATCTCGATGGTCCGAATGTGCTCGTCTGCCTTGTTGCCGTCGACACCGAAACCGGACGGATAGAAGGATTTCAGACGCTGGGCCGATATCCGAACTTGCCCGATGATGTTGGCGATATCGGCACCTTCGCAAGGGTTGACGGCGCGAAACGGGGTGTCGGCTCTGCCCTTTTTGCTGAAATGGCTGCGCAGGCCCGCGCGCTGGGTTTGTCAGCAATCAATGCCACAATCCGTTCCGACAATATCGGTGGGCTGACTTTTTATGGGAAGCAAGGCTTTGTCGATTTTGGCGTGACGCACGGCGTTCCGTTGAAAGACGGCAAATTGGTTGACCGCGTACACAAACGCTTCGCCCTGTCCATTCAGGGCATCCAAAACGACAAAACGCAAGTAGAGGCCTTTGCGTGATGGGCACGGCAACGCTCCCAACTCGCGGCGATGAGGCTTGGCGGTATAGCGATATTGACGCGCTGGCGCGTCTTTGGCCTTTGCCTGCAGCGGAGGCTATCGTCGTGCCTGCTGGCGGCGGCTTCGTGCGGACGATTGTTCAGGATAGCGGTGCCATCGATCAACTCGACATCGCCATCGGCAAGGGCGCGACCGCTGCGATCCATGTGCTCAATATCGGCGGCGATTATGGGCGGGTGGAGTTGAACGTCACCTTGCACCAAGGCGCGGACTTCAAGCTTGGCGCGGTGCAGATTGGCGGCGGTTCGCAGACGTTGGAAATCATTACAACCGTCACGCACGCTGAACCCGACGCGACGTCATCGCAGATTGTGCGCTCCGTGCTGGCGGGTAAAGCAACCGGCACTTACCTAGGCAAAGTCGCGGTTACGCGCGATGCGCAGCTGACAGATAGTGTGCAGTCGGTGAAGGCCATGCTGCTCGACCGCAGCGCGACCGCGAATGCCAAGCCCGAACTCGAAATCTACGCCGACGATGTCAAATGCGCGCATGGCTGTGCGATTGGCGAGCTCGATCCGATGGGGCTGTTTTACTTGCAGGCACGCGGCATTGCCCCGGCGGATGCGAAGAAGCTGATGTTGCAGGCCTTTGTCGCTGGTGTGTTCGAAGGCGCTGCGGATGAGGAGATGCTGACTGAGGCGGCACTGACGAAATTGGGGGAATTGGTGTGACCACCCTCGCTGCTCCAACCGAACGCGCTGTTGCCCGCTGGGAGAATGAAGGCGGCACCGTCTCGCATGACCGTCGTCAGGACTTCCCCGGCGTGCGAGACTGGCATTATCTCGACACCGCCGCGACTGCGCAAAAACCTCAGGTCGTACTCGACGCCATGATGCGCGCGGGCGGCGAAGATTACGCCACCGTCCATCGCGGTGTCTATGCCCGCTCGGCGAATATGACCGTTGCGTTTGAGGCAGCGCGGGAGCGGGTAGCGCGGTTTATCGGCGCAGAATCACCCAACGAGATCATATTTGTGCGTGGCGCGACCGAGGGCATCAATCTCGTCGCGCAAAGCTGGGGTCCGGCGAATGTGAAGGCCGGCGACCGGATCATGCTGTCGCAGCTGGAGCATCACAGCAATATCGTGCCGTGGCAGATGCTGGCCGAGAAGGTCGGCGCGCATATCGATGTGTGTCCGTTGACCGATGATGGCCTAATCGATCTCGATTGGCTGGAGGCGAACCTGACCGAGCAGCATAGACTGGTCGCTCTGGCGCATGTGTCCAATGTGCTGGGTTCGATCCTAGGCGCAAAGCGCGCCGCCAAAGCCGCGCACGCGGTCGGCGCAAAGCTGCTGCTCGATGGCTGTCAGGCCGCGCCCCGGATGCGGTTGAACATGACCGAACTTGGCTGCGACTTTTACGTGTTTTCGGGCCACAAATTATATGGCCCCACCGGCGTCGGCGTGCTTTGGGCAAAGGCCGCAACACTGGAGGCGATGCCGCCATGGCAAGGCGGCGGCGCGATGATCGACCGGGTGACGTTTGAAAAAACGACTTACGCCCCTGCTCCTTCGCGGTTCGAGGCTGGCACGCCGATGATTATCGAAGTTATCGGCCTGCACGCCGCCATCGATTACGTCGACGCCATCGGTCCCGAGGCGATATTCGCGCATGAAAGCGCGCTCGCCGCGCAAACCCGTGAGGCCTTGCGCTCCGTCAATTCGATTACCTTATACGGCCCCGATAAATCGGCGGGCATCGTCTCTTTCAGCATGGAAGGGGTGCACCCGCACGACATCGGCACCATATTGGACGAAGAAGGCGTGGCGATCCGCGCCGGGCATCATTGCTGCCAGCCGCTGATGGACCATCTGGGCGTTCCCGCCACCGCGCGGGCGAGCTTTGGAATTTACAATGACGAAAACGATGTCGCGGCGTTGGTGCGCGGGCTGGAACGGGTGAAGAGGATTTTCGCCAAATGACCAATCAAATGAACGAACAAATCCGGATAGAAGAAGTCGATAGCGTGGAAAAGCCGCCCAAAGCGCGCGTCGAAACCCCCGCCGAGACTTTCGAGCGAAAGAAGGATTATCTCGAAGGCTTCCTCGCGCAGAAACCTGCTGCGCCTTCGCCGAGCGAGCCGGACGGTGATTTGTACGAAGCCGTCATCGAGGCGCTCAAGGAAATCTACGATCCCGAAATTCCGGTCAATATTTATGACCTTGGCCTGATCTACAATGTCGAGATCAAAAATGGTCACGCGCTTGTGTCGATGACTCTGACGACTCCGCACTGCCCGGTCGCGGAGTCGATGCCGGGTGAAGTTGAATTGCGCGTCGGCGCGGTGCCGGGGATTGGCGATGCCGAGGTCAATCTGGTCTGGGAGCCAGCCTGGACGCCTGCCAATATGACCGACGAAGCCCGTTTGGAGCTTGGAATGCTATGACTGAAGTCAAAACCAGAGCGCGCCCTGCCGCTGTCACCTTGACGGCAGCATCAGAGGCGAGGATTGCAGAACTAATGGCAAAGGCTCCCGTGGATGCCATTGGCGTAAAGCTGTCTACTCCGCGCCGTGGGTGTTCGGGCCTAGCCTATTCGGTCGATTATGTCAGCGAAGCCGTTCCATTCGACGAGAAAATCGAAACGCCCGGCGGCGTGCTCTACATCGATGGCGGCTCTGTGCTGTATCTGGTCGGCTCAATCATGGACTGGGTCGAAGACGAATTCGCCGCCGGCTTCGTGTTCAACAATCCCAACGCCACCGGCAGCTGTGGTTGCGGAGAGAGCTTTACCGTCTAAAAATCGAACTGCAGCCGGAAGGCCACGCCAACATCGCCGGGCGCGCGTTCGAAATGGCCCGGTTCTTGCCGCCAAAAAATATTCGATGAGAAATATCCGCCCTCCAGCGGCATCACCCATGCAAGCTCGCTAGAAATCTCACGACCCGTCGGCGCAAGGCTGAAACGGCGAACGCCGAAGGTCGGCGTCAACGTCGCATAATCGTAGGCGATGGGCAGATTGAGCGACAAACCTCCGCTCGTCACCCGCAATGGTTGGGCAACACGAAACGCCAATCGGTCACCACGTATCACCGCATTATTGCGGCTGACGTCGAACGAAAAAGCGTTGCTCTTGAGCAGGCTTTGCCCCGAAAGCGAAGCGCCAGCATTGGCGTAAGTCCATCCCTGCCGCCAGCTTGCACCCAAAGACCAGTCCCGGCCCAAACGTAGCTCGCCATTACCGTCGACGAACAGGCTGCGCGCGCCGCCCTGCCCGATAAAGTCGGCAAAGCGCGCACCCAATATCGTTTCATCCTCGCGCATCCAGCTTGCACCTAACGCCAGCCTGGCTGGGCCAATTTGACGGTCGAGAGATATGCCAATCGTCGAATAGGGATAGCGATTGGTACCGTTGCGGACAAATTCGAGACCAGCGCGCTCGTACAATTGTGCTTCGCCAACTTCGACGCTGCCGGTCAGACCGAGTTTGCCGATTTGCTGGCGAAGCGCGAACGAGTTACCCGGTCGGCGTTCAAAACCGCTTTCGTGTGTGGCCTCGGTTGCCGTTAGAAATGCACCATGATGCAGGCCTTGCAACGCCGCCACCTGTCCTGCTGCCGCTTGGCGGATACCAAGGCTGAACCGCATATCCTTTGAAATCGCCGCGCTCACCCGTCCAGCCAAAATCCGGGCCTGACGTTCTTGGCCGTCCGACAGCGACAGCGGCTGTACATTCGCGCCGCTTTTGCTGCTATCACTGATGGAGAAGGCCAGCTCGGTTGAGCCTGCGGACAGGCTTACGGATCTGCCTTGATTGATTAACGCCGGAGTCAAACGCAAGCGCGGTGCCGTTGCATTCAGGCCATGCGCGAGATCGATATCATAGGCCCGACCATAGCTATCCAATATCACCGCGTTGACCAGGCGATTCGACAATGCAACGTCGCCCATTGCACCCGATGTGGTACCCCCATTCCCCGCAACCGGGACCATAATGGTTGTCCCCGCCAGCGAAGTCGTTCCAGCAGGCGCGAAGGCGCGGGCAATGTCCAATATACCGCGCCCGTAAATTACGTCGGTACCGATCGCACCCGCATCCCGCGCGCTGGTGAGCAGTAAGTTGACAATTTGCGCGCCGGTCAAATTGGGAAACGCCTGTGCTAGCAAGGTCGCCGCACCGGCAATCTGCGGCGCCGAAAAGGAAGTGCCGTTGAAAACGCGCACAAAGGTCTGGCCGTTCTGCTGGAAACGGAAAATAGTGTCGTTCTGATATTCGCAGCAAATGCCTTCGCCGAGTGCCGCCAGCGTTACCGACTGCGACGCGCCGGCCTTGTTGCTGAAATCCGAAATGACGCCCTGCTCGTCCACCGACGCCGCAATAATCACCAAACCGTTGCCGTTGGCAACTAAGGCCTGCGCGAACGGGCTCGGGTTATTTGGGTCAAATTTCGGCGCTGCATCATTGGCTTCATTCCCGGCAGAAACGACTACGATGATACCAGCGCGCGTGGCGTTCGAGATCGCCGTGCGGAGTGCGGTGCTTGCCCCGCCCGCGCCGCCAAGCGAGATATTAATCACACGTGCGCCAGCGGAAATGGCGCGATTGACCCCTGCGGCAATGGCGGAGTCGAAAAACGAGCAATTCGCTTCGGTTTCGCCAGCGGCGGCGGTTGTGCAACTACCCGGTTGGTCCGCGCGCAACGCCAGAATTGTCGCGTTGAAGGCGATACCGTGCATGTCGAGATTGTCCTTGGCGGCGGCAAGCACGCGCGTCACCGCCGTACCGTGACCGTCATCGTCGCCGAGAGCCCGGCTGCCTGCGACATCACCCGACTGGGCGTGGATGCGGCCGGCAAATTCGTGACTGTTAGGGTCGATTCCCGAATCGATCACTCCGACCGTGATGCCCGCGCCGGTTGCACCTGCCTGGTAAGCGGTGATTGCGCCATGATAGCCGGGACCATCGGAACGACGAAACTCGGCTGTGTCGAAATTAGTCGTAGGCGGCGGGGGTGGCGGAGGAGGAGGTGGTGGTGGTGGTGGGGGCGGTGGAGCCACAACTGCAGGGGGCGGGGGCGGTGTCGGCGTTGAACTTACGCCACCGCCCCCGCCACCACAGGCAGATAAGGTCAGCGCGAAAACAACCGATGTTCCTACCGCTATCTTGCGGCCCTTGATACTGCCCGTCATGAAAGTGCGACCCTTCCCCGATAATCCGCGAATATGCACGATTTTCGCTTTCTCCAATCTTAACGTTACTTTGCCGTGTTGTGATAAGGTAAATACGTGTTTACGGGCCCAAGGATGCACCCTGACTTTGCGCACATCGATACCTGGATATTTGATCTCGACCTGACGCTTTATCCGCCCGAAGCTGAGATCATGGCACAGGTCCGGGACCGGATTGCGTTGTTTGTAGAAGAGTATTTCAAAGTCGGATCACAAGATGCGCACGATATCCGCCACCGTTACTGGCAAAAATACGGCACGACGCTGGGCGGCCTGATGGCCGAACATGGCGTTGAACCGCACGGATATCTTGATTTCGTTCACGACGTCGACTTGACGAAGCTCGCGCCCTGTCCGGTGTTGCGCGAACAGATATCTAGCCTGCCAGGGCGAAAACTCATCTTCACCAACGCCGATCTGCCTTATGCGCAGCGCGTGCTGGAAGCTCGGGGCCTTGCAAATGTGTTCGAGGACATTTTCGATATCCATCGGATGGATCATCTGCCCAAACCTGATCCGGCGAGTTACCGTGCGTTTTGCGACCAACTGGACGTGTCGCCCGAACGCGCCCTTTTTGTCGAGGATTCGGCGCATAATCTTGTACCCGCCAAGGCGATCGGCATGACGACAATTTGGGTGAAACATGCAGGCGAAGCTGATAGCAGCGGCCATAACGACCATATTGATCACCAGATTGACGACGTAACCGGATGGCTGTCGTCCATTTGCAACATTGAAAGAGCCCTATGACCGACCAGCTTTCAGCCACCATCGACGCCGCATGGGACGCCCGCGATGGCATCAGCAGTTCGACACGGGGCGAGGTTCGTGATGCGGTCCAGACCGCTTTGGCCGGGCTGGATGACGGAAGCTTTCGCGTTGCCGAGAAACGCGGTGGCGATTGGCAGGTCAACCAATGGCTGAAAAAGGCCGTGCTGCTCTCGTTCCGGCTCAACGATAATGTTGTAGTTGATGGCGGCGCCAGCGGCGCGCCTGCCTATGACAAAGTGCCATCAAAGTTTGCAGGATGGGGCGAGAACCGTTTCCGCGAAGCTGGCTTTCGCGTCGTACCCGGCGCGGTTGCGCGACATGGCAGCCACATCGCCAAAAACGTTGTACTGATGCCGAGCTTCGTCAACATCGGTGCGCGCGTCGATGAAGGCAGCATGGTCGACACTTGGGCAACCGTCGGCAGCTGCGCCCAGATCGGCAAGAACGTCCACCTGTCGGGCGGCGTTGGCATCGGCGGCGTCCTCGAGCCACTGCAGGCCGGGCCGGTCATCATTGAAGACAATTGCTTTATCGGCGCTCGCTCGGAGGTCGTGGAGGGCGTGATTGTCGAAGAAGGCGCGGTGCTGTCGATGGGCGTGTTCATCAGCTCGACCAGCAAGATTATCGACCGCATCACCGGCGAGATTTTCGTTGGCCGCGTGCCCGCTTATTCGGTCGTGGTTCCCGGCGCACTGCCCGGTAAGCCACTGCCGGACGGCAGCCCCGGACCGAGCCTGTCCTGCGCCGTCATCGTCAAACGCGTCGATGCCCAGACACGGGCTAAGACAGCAATCAACGACCTATTGAGAGATTAAGTCGATAAGTTGAGGCGGTTTGACCAATTGCCCTCTTGCAAATCGGAGCGAATCGTTCCATAAGATCTCTGCGGACCGGGCCCCTCTGGCGCTTCGCTTCTTCGGAAGGAACGTGATGTCGGCCGCATCGGATGTCTCCGGTGCGCTGGCTTGGTTGGTCTCCCTCCAAACCCGAAATGCAACCTTCCGGTTACCGGAGCGTCCGATTGAACTTCAATTTGTTCAAGAGGATAGAATTATGACCTTTTCGTCGTTTCGTTTGATGCAATATCACCAGAGACTCGACAGCGAGCTGCGCGCAGAACTGGCGCGGCGTTGGCCTGATTTGTTTCGCATACAGAAACTGAAGCGGCTGAAACTGGTGGTCAAGGATCGCCTTGCCAATGGCGCGGCCAAGACTTTCGGCAAGCGCCTTCGTCTCCAGAGAATATAATAGCTCACACCCTCTCCCGGCACCGCGTGGATATTCCGCGCGGTGCCTTTTGAATTGCGTAAACAGGGAATAAAAACATGGAATTTTTGATGATGGACTGGCTGGGAACACCGGTCTGGTTCTGGATGGCCTTTTTAGGCCTCGTCGTCGCGCTCACTGCGTTCGACTTGGGCATATTGCACAAGGAAGACAAGGAAATGGGCATCGGCGAAAGCCTGAAACTGTCCGCCTTCTATATCAGCATCGCACTGGCGTTCGGCGTCTGGGTCTATTTCCAGAAAACCGCGGCATTCGGGCCGGAAGTCGGCGCGGATTTGACGATGAAATACTATACGGGTTTCTTCATCGAAAAGGCGCTGTCGATTGACAATATCTTCGTCATCGGCCTGATTTTCACCACCTTCGCCATCCCGCCGAAATACCAGTATCGTGCTTTACTGTGGGGTATCATCGGCGTGATTGTGCTGCGCGGCATCATGATTGCACTGGGTGCGGCTTTGGTCGAGCAATTCTACTGGTTGCTCTATTTCTTCGCGGTTTTCCTGATCGCCACCGGCATTAAGATGTTGTTTGCCAGCGAAAAGCCGATGGACGTAGCGAACAACCCGGCGGTAAAGTTCATCTCGCGGATGATGCGTGTTACCCCTGACCTGCACGGGCAGAATTTCTTTGTGCGCGTGCCAGACACAAAAACCGGCAAGCTGGTTCTGGCGGCAACACCTTTGTTCCTGGCGCTGGTGGTGATCAATATCGTCGACCTTGTGTTTGCGGTGGATTCGGTACCTGCGATCTTTGCGATTACGACCGATACCTTCATCGTCTACACCTCGAACATCATGGCGATATTGGGCCTGCGGGCACTCTATTTCGCGCTCGCCGCGATGGTGCACCGTTTCCATTATCTAAAATATGCGCTCGCATTGGTTCTGGTGTTTATCGGCTCGAAGATCTTCGTCGCGGACTTTATCCTTGGTGGAGACAAATTCCCGCCAGTGCTGAGCCTTAGCGTTACGTTCGGCCTCATATTGGGCGGCATATTCTACTCGCTCTGGAAAACCAAAAGTCAGGCCGAAACCACGCACTCGGCCTGATCACCTTTTTAACTAACAGGAGAAAACATATGAGAAAGTTCATGATAACGGTAGCAATGGCTGCCGCCGTCATCGCGGTACCGGCGCAAGCAAAATCGTCGAAGTCGATGAAATGCGCGGTGGTATCGCAGGCAAATGTCGACGGGCTTTTCACCGAATTCAACACTGCATGGGCAACGAAGAACCCAGATATCGTAACGGGTCTGTTCACAAAGGATGCCGTGCTGTTGGCGACGGTATCAAACAAGCCAAGGCTGAACCATGCCGAAATCCGCGATTATTTCGTGTCATTCCTGAAGGGCAGCCCGGTCGGGACAATTAACACCAGCACCTTCAAGATGGGCTGCAACCAAGCTGCGCGTTTGGGTGCATGGACCGTCACGCTAACCGATGCTGCAACCGGCGCGAAGACCGACGTGAAAGCACGTTATTCCTTCATCTATCGATTGGAAGACGGAAAGTGGAAGATCGACCATCTGCACAGCTCGATGATGCCTGAAAAAACCAGCTAACGCCGGTCCTTAACGGCGGCGTTAAAATCGGGCGGTTTGTTGGCAATCCATGCCACAAACCGTGCGATTTCTTCATGTGCAAGCAGCGCCTCGGCGGTCGAATAACGCTTTTCGAGGTCGCTGTTGGTGAAGTTGGCGTGTATCGTTTTGTTGCAGATCGGATGGACCGGCTGTTGCTCGCGCCCGCCTCGTGACTTGGGGACGGGGTGGTGCCAAACAGTCACTTCGCCCATCGGGCGGCTGCACAGCCAGCAGATCAACTGAGGCGGAGCCTCCGCTTCGTCATCCTGTTCCCAATCGCGGTTCTTGCGCGCCATCAGGGGCACGTCTCAAAGCAATGACCGACGGGCGCGAATTCGTCGACCATTGTGACATAATTGACGAAGCCGCGGCGCTGTTTAGGGTTCACCCAAAAGCCCGCACGCAAGCTATAGGCCTCTCCGACATGGCCTATCCATTGGTCCCCTTCCGCATCTTTGAACCAGTGGATACCCAAGCCGTAGGCCTTGAAATAGCCTTTGTCGTCGTCGCCATTGCTGCCGTCAAATATCCAGACCGGACGGATCATGTCGGCAAAGGTCTTTTTCGACATCAGCGGTTTTCCTTCGGCCAACAGAACCTGCCCGACCTTCGCAAGATCACGCGCAGATATGCGAAGGCCGCCCTGCGGACTGAATGCCGAGCCGTTGCGGCGAAGCCGGTAGCGCTTTTCAACGTCGCAGCTGCCGTCGCTCGCAGGATAGACCGCGCATGGATCGGGGCCTTTGATGGCCGCGTCCCTTGCCAGATCACCATTGGGCCGCAATAAAGTGACACCCTGGGCGCGCCGCCCTTCGCTGCACCCTGCACCCCAATTATAGCAGGCGTCAAGTTTCAAGGGCGTTAGCACCAGCCGCGCCATGAGTGCATCAAACCGCTCGCCCGTCGCGCCTTCCATCACAGCAGCAATCAGCGGCGAGTTGATGTTGGCATAAGAGAAATAGTCACCCGGCGGGTAGCGCAGCTCCCAAGCCTTGGTTTGCGCCAGCACGGCCGACAAGTCCCCATCAAGCGGTACGATATAGTCAATATTGTCGCGCAGCCCGCTGCGGTGCGAGAGCAAATGCCGCATCGTTATCGGCGCATCGGGGAAGGCCGGGTTGCGGACCTGCCAGCCAAGATAGGCGCCGACATCGCGGTCGAGATCCAGCTTTTCTTGCTCGACCAGACGCATCACGCCCAACGCCACCACAAGTTTGGAGATCGATGCCACCCGCACCGGATCATCGATAGTGACCGCGCGACCCGCAACTCCTGCATCGCCTTCGACAAAGTCGGTGGACATCCGTGTCGCGGTGAAATCGACTTTGACCTTAGCTGCCCGGACGACCCCGGACGTCGCCGTTTCAACATTGGCGGGCGACGATGCAACGCAGCCCGCCAGCAACAACCCCGCCAGCAAGGCCGCAGTCGTCTTCATGCCGCCGGACAGTTGCCGACATGTTTGCCGATCGCATTGCCCTTCATCTTGACTTTGCCGATCATTGGCAGGCGCACATCGACTTCGCTGTCATAGTTGAATTCGGTTTCGCCCATCACTCCGGCCAGCGCCATATCGACGCTGCCCATGCCATCCATGCCGCACGAAAGCTTCATTCGTACATTCTGGCCCGACACATCGAACGCCTTGTACAGGCATTTGTCCGCACCATCGCCGCCAAAGAAATCGGCTCCGGGCTTCTTGGCTTCCTCAGCAGTGAGGCAGCTGCGGCTGGAGGCGCTTTTTGCAACCTCGTCCATGATTTCCTGCTTCTGTGATTTATTAAGAGCGGGAACGTCGATATCGGAAAAAACAAATTTGGTTTCCCAAAGTCCCGCCTTCATCGGGATGAAGGCGTCATAGTCCATTTCGGCCGAGCGCTCCTCACTGTCGACCACACCATTGCCGTCCTTGTCGGCGCTATTGTCCGAACAGGATGTGAGTGTGAGTAGCGCAAGTGCCACCCCGGTTGCGACAATGACCGAAGCCTTGGGGCGGCTCACGCCGGACAATCCCCGACACGCGTCCCAACGATCTTGCCAGTCATCTTGACCGCACCCATCGGCGTGCCTTCGGTGCTTTGTTCGATATTCATGGTGTAGGTCTCGGCGGCGAACTTGCCGTCCATCTTGCTCTTGACGACGAGGTTGCCGCCGGGCTTGCAGCTCATCGCAACCTTCATGCCGTTGCCCGAACGGCTGAGTTCTTCAAATGTGCAGTTGGCTTCTTCGGGTGCGCCGAAGAAATCGCCACCGGGCTTATCGACTTGCGCTTGAGTCAGGCAGCTGCGCTGGGTCATGCCCTTGGCCATCTGTTCCTTCATCTTGCCCTGCGCCGCAGCCGGAATACCAGGTGCATCGATCTTGTCGAAGCTGATTTTTACTTCCCACTCGCCCGGCTTCATCGCCATCGCGCCGCCAGAGCCCATTTCGGCTTTGGCTTCGGCATCCGAAATCTTGCCGTCGCCGTCGGCATCGGCGCCCTTGTCCGAACAAGCAGAAAGCGCGAGCGCGGCGGCGCCCATTATTAGGAATTTACGCATGGGTCTTACCTCCCGTTCATGATTTGAGTCGCTCTTCTGTAGCGCAGTCTACGAAAAGGCAACAGAGGATGGACGCCTTGCAACCCGAGCAAAAGATATTGGTTTGTGCCACACGCTGGGGTAACCATTGTGCGGGTTTGATAAGAGGGCAATATGGACAGCGCAGTTAAGAAGCCGACCCTTTGGTCTCGCGCCCGCGACATGGCGATGCAGGCCACGCCGGAACGGAACCGCTACGTCGATTTCCTCCGAGCGCTTTCGATTCTTGCTGTGGTCGTCGGCCATTGGCTGGTGGCTGCGCCCTATATGAAAGACGGCGCGGTCGAGGGCGGGCATTTGCTCGGCATTATCCCGTGGACGCAATGGTTGACTTGGGGTTTTCAGGTGATGCCGATTTTCTTCCTCGTTGGCGGCTATTCCAACGGCGTTTCATGGGCAGCAACGCAACGGAAGAATGGCCATTATGCCGACTGGTTCGGCGGACGCGTGCAGCGGCTGATCAACCCGGTCATGCCGTTATTCCTGATCTGGACGTTGTTTGCTGCCTTTGGCACGGCGATGGGCGTGGAGCGCAAGATTGTATCGATGGCGGCGCAATTGGCGTTGGTTCCGGTGTGGTTTTTGGCAGTCTATCTCATCGTATCGGCCGTAGTGCCGTGGACTTGGGCATTGTGGCAGCGTTTCGGGCTTGGCTCATTCTGGGGCTTTGTCGCTGGCGCCGTACTAGTCGATGTGGCCAGCCTGAAGTTCGACGTGCCCTATATCAACTTCCTCAACTTCCTCTTTGTCTGGCTGAGTGTCCATCAATTGGGCTATGCGTGGCAGCGGGGGCGGATCCGCAATCCATGGGCTTGGGCGGTCGGCGGCGCGATCGCGCTTGAAATGCTGGTCTATCTTGGCCCCTATCCGGTGGCGATGATCGGCGTGCCGGGGTCCGACCTTAGCAATTCGATGCCGCCGACATTGGCGTTGCTCGCGCTCGGTATCGCGCAAACCGGATCTGCGCTCGCGCTCGAAGCTCCCGCGCGGCGAATGCTGGACAATATCAAGGTCTGGACCGCCGTGGTGCTGGTAAACGGCATGATCATGACCATCTATCTGTGGCACCTGACTGCCTTTGTTTTTGTGATGGTCGGCGCATGGTTGCTCGGCGGCATCGGCCTTCATGCCGCGCCCGGCAGCGGCCAATGGTGGCTCATGCGCCCCGTCTGGTTTGCGCTCTACATCGCCGCTTTGTTCCCGCTCATCGTCTTGTTTGCACGCTTTGAAAAGGCAAAGAGCGGCCCCAAGCGCGAAACGCCCGTCCCGCATTGGAGGCTAATCGCAGGTCTAATACTCGTATGCACCGGCCTCGCCGTCACCGCCGCAATCAGCATCGCCAGCCCAATGGGCGTCACTGGCGTGCGGCTTTGGGTTGTAGCCCTGCCCTTCATCGGCGCGGGGTTAATCGGTTTCGGTCCGGCACATTCGCTGACCAAGCGGGTTATAGAGGCACCCTGAACCACCCCTTGCCCCATCCCCTCAAAAAGTACATATAGCGAACATGGCTGAACTCATCATCCGCCGGGGCCTCGAAGAACCCGACACAGTCGGCAGCTTCACTCCGCACAAGCCCGAACGTCCGCCCAAGGCCGAGGGTGGCCGCCCGTTCAAGATTGTTTCCGATTATTCGCCGGCGGGTGACCAGCCGACGGCAATCCGCGAGCTGACCACTACTGCGCTGGCGGGTGAGAAGAATCAGGTGCTGCTAGGCGTTACCGGCTCGGGCAAGACTTTTACAATGGCCAAGGTCATCGAGGAACTGCAGCGTCCAGCGCTTATCCTCGCGCCCAACAAGATCCTCGCGGCGCAGTTATATGGCGAATTCAAAAGCTTCTTTCCCGAAAATGCGGTCGAATTTTTCGTTTCCTATTACGACTATTACCAACCCGAGGCCTATGTCCCGCGCAGCGACACCTATATCGAGAAGGAATCTTCGGTAAACGAGGCCATCGACCGGATGCGCCATTCGGCAACGCGGTCCTTGCTCGAACGCGACGATGTGATCATCGTGGCATCGGTGTCGTGCATTTACGGTATCGGCTCGGTTGAAACTTATTCAGCGATGATTTTCGACCTGAAAAAAGGCGAGAGCGTCGACCAGCGCGAATTGATCCGCAAGCTCGTCGCGCTCCAGTACAAGCGCAACGACACCGCCTTCGCGCGCGGCAATTTCCGCGTGCGCGGCGACAATCTCGAAATCTTCCCCTCGCATTATGAAGATATGGCGTGGCGCGTGTCGTTCTTTGGCGACGAGATCGAGGAGATTGCCGAGTTCGATCCGCTGACCGGCACGACTGGCGCGAAACTCAACACGGTACGCGTCTATGCCAACTCGCATTATGTAACGCCGGGGCCGACGATGAAGCAGGCGAGCGAAGCTATCAAGTTCGAGCTGGCCGAGCGATTGAAGGAACTGGTCGGCGAAGGCAAATTGCTGGAGGCGCAGCGGCTCGAACAGCGCACGCAGTTCGATCTGGAGATGATTGCGGCCACGGGTTCCTGCGCGGGCATCGAAAATTATTCTCGTTTCCTGACCGGGCGACTACCGGGCGAGCCTCCGCCGACGTTGTTCGAATACCTCCCCGACAACGCCTTGCTCTTCGTCGACGAAAGCCACCAGACGGTGCCACAAATCGGCGCGATGGCGAAGGGCGATCACCGGCGCAAGCTCACGCTCGCCGAATATGGGTTCCGCCTGCCAAGCTGCATCGATAACCGCCCGTTGCGCTTTAACGAATGGGACGTGATGCGCCCGCAGACAGTTTGCGTTTCGGCAACTCCGGGTGGGTGGGAGATGGAGCAATCGGGCGGCGTTTTTGCCGAGCAGGTGATCCGGCCCACCGGCCTTATCGACCCGCCGGTCGAGATCAAACCGGTCGAGGACCAGGTGCAGGATTGCATCAACGAATGCCGCAAGACCGCCGAGGCGGGCTATCGCACGCTCGTCACCACGCTGACCAAACGGATGTCCGAAGATCTGACAGAGTTCATGCACGAGGCGGGATTGCGCGTACGCTATATGCACAGCGACGTCGAGACGCTGGAGCGCATCGAATTGATCCGTGATTTGCGGCGCGGCGTCTATGATGTGCTGGTCGGCATCAACCTGCTGCGCGAAGGCCTCGATATTCCCGAATGCGGGCTGGTCGCGATATTGGACGCCGACAAGGAAGGCTTTTTGCGCAGCGAGACCTCGCTGATCCAGACCATCGGGCGCGCCGCGCGCAACGTCGATGGCCGGGTCATCCTTTACGCCGACCGCATGACCGGCAGCATGGAACGCGCGATCCGCGAAACCGACCGGCGCCGCGAAAAGCAGCACGAATATAATGTTCTTCACGGCATTACGCCCGCGACCATCAAGCGCGATATCCACAATATCGTCGCCGATACAGCCTCCCGCGATGGCGTTCTGGTCGATATCGATGCCGAGGGCTCGAACAACCTCGTAGGCCATAATCTGCGCGGCTATATCGACGAGCTAGAGAAGAAGATGCGGGCCGCCGCCGCAGATCTGGAGTTCGAAGAAGCAGGACGCTTGCGCGACGAAATCAGATCGCTGGAAGCAACCGAGCTTGGCCTGCCGCCCTCCAGCCAAGTCGCTGCGCCCAAAGGTCGGGCGACCGAAGGCCAGCCGGGGACGCGGAAGATGCGTTACGGCAAGACACAAAGGAAGTTCGGGCGCTAAGCCTTAGCTCTTCGGTAGTTTCGCGATCAGTTTTTCGACCGAAGCAAGGCGCCCGGATTTTGCTCGGGCGGATGAGGGTTTTGCCTCTTTGGCAGCTTTACGGTCGATGTCCTTCAGCACTTCGCCGGACAGGTCAAAGCCGGCTTTGACCTGAGGCGTGCTCGCTGTCGCCAGCCGTACCGGTACAGCCGTCGGCAGGCTGGGCATCACGCGGTCTTTCAACAGCATGGCCACTGCCTTGCGCGCTTCTGACTCGCTACGTTTCTGCTTCGGATAGATAAAACCGTGCGCGGGCCATTCGGTGCTGCCCAATGCCTCGTTGGGCGTGTACCAGACGCGCACTTCGCTCCAGTCATTGTCTTCGGACACATCCACCGCGCGGACATCTTCCTCGATATGGCCGCGGACGCCGCCGATGGTCGACCAGTTGGCGTGGCTGATGATGATCGTCCGGTCATCGACCACCCGCCGCACCGCCGCGACATGGCCAAGCCGCATATTGCCGTGCGGCGGGAATGCCAGCACAGCGCCGACCTTGGGCTGATTGCCGCGGTCATATTTACCCGCCGCTTGATCCCACCAGGTATGTGCATCGCCGAAAATGGTGACGCCCGATAGCGCACGAGCATAGGGAACGCACTGCAAGCCTTCGTTGAGCGCAGCGGCCGGCGCGGCGACAAGTAACAAGGATAGGATGATGCCCCTCATGTGAACGCGGTTACCGCGCGATGGGAAACACCAGCCTAAGAGGTTTGGTTAACGCAAGTGTAAACTTTTCAATTCATCAGCCGTATCACCGCCGAAAGGCCCGCAAGCCCCAGAACCACGGCCACGAAACTCCGCCACAATGGCGCTGGCACTTTACCAAAACTTTTCGCCCCCAGCCAGTTGCCGAGCAACACTGCCGGAAACAGAATAAGCGACAGCCATACAAGCTTCCAGCTCGCAATGCCGAGCGCGAAGGATGAAAGCGTCCCGGCAATTGCGGTTGCAAAGAACACCAGCATCATCGACGCGCGCGCCTCGGCAGGCGGGATGGGCTGGCGCAGATAATAAGGCACGACGGGCGGTCCCGGCATAGCCGCAAAGCCGGTGAGAATACCCGAGGCGATGCCGGTCGCCGCAGTTTCCTTAGGCCCCGGACGCAGCTCACCCCGTTGCGGCAACAGCACGAGCAGGAATGCGCCGATAGCGACCAGCGCAATCAAAAGCCGCGCGACATCGGGCGAGGTCTGCCCCAACAGCCAGATACCCAGCGGCGTGGCAAAAACGGCATAGCCCGCGATGGCCAGCGCACTTTGCCGGTGCGCGTCGGCATAGATTATCTTGAGCCCCACCGGACCGATCAGCACCTGCAAAAAGATCCCCAGCACCACCGCTTCACTTGGAGTCACGATCAGCCCAAGCAACGGCACGAGTATAATCGCCATGCCAAAGCCGGTTAGCCCGCGAATATAGGCGGCGCCGAACGTCATCGCGGCGGCCCCTGCCATCAGTAGCGGGTCGACACCGGCCAATGCGGCGGCGGGGTTTAGCATCATGGCGATCATCGAACGGTCTTTGGACCAAGTGTCACCAACCACGCATCGGGCGTCGCACCATAGCGTAACGGCAGGATGCTCGTACCGAGTCCTGCCCCTACAAAAACATGCTGGCCATTGTCGTTAATCGCTCCACAGGCAAAGCGGTCCCCATAGCGAGAAACATAGCTAATTGCGCCGACCAACGGCAGAACGATTTGCCCGCAATGTGTGTGTCCTGCAAACACCGCAGCAACTGGGGTATGTAGGTCGGGTACAACATCCGGGCTGTGGGTTATGAGAATTCGGGGCGCATTCGGTAAGCTCGCCATTGCGGCATAGGTTGCACGGATATCATCATGGCCGGTGAAGTCATCGTCAATACCGCCGACCACCAATGGCCCACGCATGACAGCACTATTCTGCAACACCGTCAGCCCGACCGCCTCAAGTTCCTTACGGAGAGCCTTCGGATCAAACCAATGGTCGTGATTTCCCGGCGCCACGATTACCCCCAATGGTGCCTTTAGCTTGCCAAGCGGTGCGACAACTTCTGTCGCTTTGTAAATGTGCGTCGCAAGCCGCTTTTCACTAACCAGATCGCCCGCAATCAAGACAAGATCGGGTTTGAGCGCATTAAAGCGGCGAACGAGCCGCGAGAGTCGCTCTGGCGGCATGTCCGGTCCGGCAACATGTATGTCGGATAGCAGCAGAATCTTGATCGCTGGTTGGTTCGGTGCCCAACCTTCGACTGCCAAACTTGTGGTACGGATGACCGGGTCACGGGTAGCGTTCCAATAGCCTTTCGCCACGAACGCGGTAGCCATCATCGAAAGCAGCGCCAGCCAGCGCAGCAAACGCCTCTTCGACCGCACTGCTGTTTCGTTCAAACCCGCAAGTCCGGTGGCGTTGCCTCGGCAACCAGCATCGCAATGGCTTCGTCGAGCGTCATGATACGCTGTCCGTCGGAACCCAAGGACCGGATTGCGACCTTGCCTTCCTCGGCCTCGCGCATGCCAACGACGAGCAGATGCGGGACCTTGGCGAGGCTGTGTTCGCGGACCTTGTAGTTGATCTTTTCGTTACGGAAGTCGCTTTCGACGCGGATGCCGGCGGCTTTCAGTTTTGCGGTCACCTCGGCACCATAGCTATCTGCATCCGATACGATCGTCGCGACCACCGCCTGCACGGGCGCGAGCCAGACGGGGAAGCGTCCGGCGTAATGCTCGATCAAGATGCCGATGAAGCGCTCATATGATCCCAATATCGCTCGGTGGAGCATGATCGGACGGTGCTTCGCGCCATCCTCGCCGATATAGGCCGCGTCGAGCCGCTCGGGCAAAACCGTGTCGGTCTGCATCGTGCCGACCTGCCAGGTCCGGCCGATGGCATCGGTCAGGTGGAATTCCAGCTTCGGTGCGTAAAACGCCCCCTCGCCGGGCAATTCCTCCCAGCCCCATTCTTCGGTGTTGCGGCCCGTGACCGCAACCGCATCGCGCAAGGATTGTTCGGACCAGTCCCACATCTCGTCGGAGCCGAACCGTTTTTCGGGCCGCAACGCCAACTTGATCGCATAATCGGGAAAACCCAGATCCTTGTAGATCACATCAAGCAGGTCGCAGAATTTCGCGACCTCATCGACAATCTGGTCCTCGCGGCAGAATATGTGCGCGTCGTCCTGCGTGAATTGCCGAACGCGCATCAGCCCATGGAGCGCACCATGCGGTTCGTTGCGGTGACAGCATCCCATTTCGGCGAGGCGCAGCGGCAGGTCGCGATAGGACTTGATGCCCTGCCGGAAAATCAGGACATGCGCCGGGCAGTTCATCGGCTTCAGCGCCATCCATTCGGCCTTGTCCGAAACGACCGGACCTTCATCCTCGGTGTTCGGTACTTCATCGGGGATCACGAACATATTCTCGCGATATTTGCCCCAGTGGCCCGATTGCTCCCACTGCCGCGCGTCCATGATCTGCGGGGTTTTGACCTCAAGATAGCCCGCCGCGTCGAGACGGCGGCGCATATAGGCCTCCAGCGCGCGGTAGATGACGAAGCCATTGGGGTGCCAGAACACCGAACCATGCGCCTCGGCCTGCAAATGGAACAGGTCCATGTCCTGCCCGATGCGGCGGTGGTCGCGCTTGGCTGCTTCTTCCAATCGCATCAGATGCGCGTCGAGCTGTTTCTTGTTGAGCCAGCCGGTGCCGTAAATCCGCGTGAGCTGCGCATTTTTCTGGTCGCCGCGCCAATAGGCCCCAGATACACGCATCAGCTTGAATGCCGCCGGATCGAGCTTGCCGGTCGACGCCAAATGCGGACCGCGGCACATATCCATCCAGTCGCCTGAACGGTATACGGTCAGCTCTTCATTTTCGGGCAATTCGGCGGCCCATTCGGCCTTGAACGTCTCGCCATCGACCTGCCATTTGGCAATCAAGTCGGCGCGGCTCCACACTTCGCGGATCAGCGGCTGGTCGGCGGCGATTATCTTGCGCATCTCAGCCTCGATCAGCGGCAGTTCGTCGTCGACAAACGGCCCGCGTCCGGCAGGCGGCGCGAAGTCGTAATAGAAGCCATCATCAGTCGACGGGCCAAAGGTAATCTGAGTTCCCGGAAACATCGACTGAACGGCTTCGGCCAGCACATGGGCAAAGTCATGCCGTGCAAGTTCGAGCGCATCCGCCTCGTCGCGCGTCGTCACCAAAGCAAGGTTCGCATCGGCCTCGATCGGTCGCATGATATCACGCAACTCCCCATCAACGCGCGCAGCAATCGCCGCCTTGGCAAGACCCGGCCCGATAGCCGAAGCAATCTCCGCCGGGGTTGTTCCGCGCGCGACTTCTCGGGCAGAGCCATCGGGAAGGGTGACGCGGATCATCTCGGACATGTGAAAACAGACTTTCTGTTGATTGGAAAATGCCCTTTGCCAGCCAAAGGCGACCGCCGCAACCCCGCAGAAATCCAATTGATTCGGCCCGATTTTAGAGAATTGAAATTCCCGATGGAAAGGGTACTTGACATTATTAGTCTATATTAGTAAAGTTTCCTTGTCTTATTTGAAAGGTAGCTTTACATGGCTTATTGGAACAACCTCGCGCCCTACATGCGGCGTTATACAATCAGGATTGTGCTTTTCGTCTCATCCTATGTGATCATCCTGACCAGTAGCCTTGCCTTCGCGCGTGGCGGGTCGGAGCATTCGCAGGCGACGCTTATCGGGCTGGCGCTGATTACAGCCTTTCCGATTATCGGCATGTTTTGGGCTATATTCAGGCTGCTGGTCGAAACCGATGACGAATATCAACGTTTGCTATTTGCCAAACAGAATTTGCTCGCCACCGCAGCTACCTTGGCGATCGTCACGGTATGGCAGTTTCTGCAAGTTTATGATGTGGTCACAACTGGTCCGCAATGGATGGGTGTAATCTGGTTTGCCATGCTCGGCATTGCTGCCCCCATTGTCCGTTGGAAAGCATGAAAAACCGTCTCAAGGTCCTGCGCGCGGAGCGCGACTGGAGTCAGCAGGATCTGGCCGACGCGCTCGCCGTTTCGCGGCAATCGGTCAATGCCATCGAGACGGGGAAATATGACCCATCGCTGCCTCTGGCGTTCCGGATTGCCGATGTATTCGCGATGCCGATCGAGTCGATATTTTTGCGCGATTAGGCTGCCTAAATTCCAAGGAGGAAATCCATGCTTTCGAGTAAAACCGTTTTAAAATCGACGTTCAAGGTCGCCATCGTTGCCGCGATATCGTGCGCATCAACCCCAGCAGCGCTTGCCCGCGACGCTGCGCCTCATGCTGCGCAGGCAATCCCGTTGATAGAAGCCAACCGCTTCACGGTCCTAGTCGAAGGTGCCGGGGCGGACGTCATCCTGATTCCAGGCTTGGGAACCCCGCGCGACGTTTGGGATGCTACACGGACTGCGTTTAAAGGCAGCTTCCGGCTGCATGTCGTCCAGATCAGGGGGTTTGGAGATGCAGCCGGCATTAATGCCGAGGGCACATTGCTTGCGCCATTTGTGGCAGAATTGGCGCAGTATATTGACGCCGAAATAATGACG
The DNA here is from genome assembly GCA_031400695.1 of Sphingomonadales bacterium. GTDB lineage: Bacteria > Pseudomonadota > Alphaproteobacteria > Sphingomonadales > Sphingomonadaceae > Sphingorhabdus_B. The sequence goes on from JANNQI010000049.1 coordinate 46,868, forward strand.
AAGGGAAAGCCCGCACCGACGATAATCGGACACTCACTAGGCGGCCTATCCGCGCTAATGATAGGTAGCCGCCACCCGAAATTGACAGGTAAAGCGATTATTGTCGACGCATTACCCTTTATCGGGCCGATCTTTGGCGCAGCTACAGTGGACAGTATTCGTCCGCAAGCCGAAGCGATGGCTGCATCGATACGGTCAGCGCCCGCAGTGACCGAGACAAATGCTGACGCCGACCCGGGGCCAAACAGTCAGGCTGGGTTCCTGTCGAAATCGGTTTCTGGACGAACTGCGGTTGCCCGCTGGACTCGCTTGGCGGACAAAAAGGTGACGGCGCAGGCGCTTTACGATGAACTGGTCACCGACGTCCGCCCCGAACTTGGTAAAATCACTGCGCCACTCATTGTGCTATACGCCGAGGATGCGAGCGTTATGCCAATGGGCACCGCAGATGCTTTATATGCTGCGGAATATAAAGGAGCGCCAGCCGCCCGTCTGGTCAGGATAGATGATAGTCGGCATTTCATCATGCTTGACCAGCCCGATAGATTTCAGGTCGCGCTGGGCGCAGCGCTTGCCGAATAATCAGCCAGCCGTCTTGTCCTTACGATAAGGCACGAATTCGCCGAGGCTGCACACCGGGCCAGGAATGCCGCTGGTCCGATCGACCAGCTTCAACAAATCGCCGCGGCACTTCTGGCCGCCGAATTGTTCGGACACGATGATGTCATTGTCGCGGGCAAGGCCGGGGCAAGACGAGCGGAGGTTGTTCTTGTAAACAAGGTTGCCCGAAACACGATAGAGCAGGATATCGTCGCTGATCCGGACCATGTTGGTCGCGTTGAAATCGCTGATGCAATTGACCGGCTTTCCGGCCACCTTGCCTGTCAGTTCCTTGCTGAGCAGCGTCGATTGCTTGTCGGTCAATGGCTTGGGCGTGCTGTCGACCGCGCCGCATGCAGCCAAGAGCGGCAGGGGTAGGACTAATGCCAAAAGCTTTGTGGATCGCATGAACTTTCTCCTTTCAGGCATCTTACCGCAGATTAGCTGAACCGCATATTATCAATTCAACGTTGCGATGTGGCGTTTCTCGCCCGGCACGACGGAGACGGTCATACCGCCCAGATCTAGATCGGGTGCTCCTTCCAATACTGCCAGCGCGCGGGCGCCGGTCTCCATTTCGAGCAACAACGTGGCGGCACCCATGACCCCCTTTGTCACCGGTCGGGCATAAGTCAGGATTCGGCCACTGCCTTGCGGTGCATCATCGACCGCGACCGTTTGGGGTACATAGCCTTTTATGACCTCGCCGGACCATTGTCGAAGCGGCTGGCTGGCGGTGTAGACGCCCACGGCCTGTTTCGACATCACCCCACCATTGGCGGTGACCAAAGCGGGCTTGGAACCATCCTTGCGCAACGCCTCGACCATCGCGGCGAGGCTGTAGATGGTGTAGCCATTGCCCGGTCCGCCGAAGAAGCCAAGGCCACCGGTCAGCGTATAGTCACCGCGTGCGCGCGCCGGATCACCCAGCGTGTCGACGGCGGCATATACGGCAACGGGAAAGCAGCTATAGATGTCGATCGGCCCCAAATCGGTGGGCGCAAACCCCGCCTGATCGAGCGCGGCGTGCATCGTGAAGCCGACTGCATCGGGGCTGGCGATATGATCGCGTTCGGACAAAGGCGGCTCGGCGGCTTCGGACGCGCCAGCGAGCCAGACCATCTTCTCGTCGGTAATGCCCAGTTCGCGGGCCTTGCCTGCGCTGGTCAGGATGATCGCGCCGCCCAGATCGACCGCATCCTGCGCCACGCGCCAGCGGCGGTAAATGTCGGTGATGTGATAATCGCTCTCATGCTCGGCCACCAGTTGTTCGGTCGTGAAAGCCACCGGGAACTGGGCGTGCTGGCGGGTTAGCGATTTTACCGAAGCCGCTGCACCGCCCTTGGCCATCTCGACAACATAATGATGGCGGCTCATCCCCCGCTCAATCCGCCGCGCGTTTTCGAGCAGCGAGTAAGCAAGTGGCATCGAGACGATGCCGTGGCGGATTTCGCGGCGTGTGAGGATCGAGAATTCCGAACGCCGGTCCTCGAACGGGGTGTCCGATGGAAGCCGCCAGTCAAGTGCGACCCCGGCCTTGCGCGCACGTTTGGCGGTGCCGGTGGCTTCACCTGCAACGATGATGGCCAGCCCGGTTTCGCCGCGTCGGATTTCGCCAGCAATCTGATTGACCATCGCCTGCGGGCTTTGACCGCCGACATCGGCGTAGATGAGGCGGGCGGCGCTGATGCGGCCAGCTGCGCCGAAGGCTTCCGCCACATTATCCGGTGAACCGGTGCCCATCGACACGCCGCTATCCTCGAACGTGCGGATTGCAGCGATGGTATCGATGGCGTCAGCGACCGCTTGTGGCTGGCCCGTGTCAGACAATGCGACCTTGATTGCCGCGCCGGCAAGTTCGCGCGGGGACGGCCACTCGCCGAGCACCGTCTTGCGGCTTGCCTCGCCGACCCCGATTATCACCGGGGCATTTGCATCGAATTCGCTCATCTGCGACCTTCCAAATATCTCTTAACTGCACGCTTAAATATGCTAGCAGTCGATGCAAGGATAAAGGAGAGCATCGATGGCAGCGTGGCCGAAACTGAACTGGGATAAGGAACCGACCGGGCCATTGAAGGGCATCAAGGTGGTCGATATGGCGACCGTTGTGCTCGGCCCTTATGCTACGGTGCAGTTGGCTGACCTCGGCGCAGAAGTTATCAAGATCGAGAATAGCGAAGGCAATACGCCGGGCGACCTGATGCGCCACGCCGGCGATTCGCCGACCAAGCAGCACGGCCCGATTTTTGCCGCGCTCAACCGCAACAAAAAAGCGATCAACCTCAATATCAAAAAGCCCGAGGACAAGGCCGTGCTCGAGGCGTTGCTCGAAGAGGCTGACGTGTTCATCCACAATGTCCGGATGGCGGGGATGGAGCGGCTCGGCTTTGGCTATGAACAGGTCAAGGCGATCAACCCCGACATCGTCTATGTCCACTGCGCCGGGTTTGGCGCGGGCGGTGCCTATGGTGAGAGGCAGGCCTATGATGACCTAATTCAGGCAGCGTCCGGCTTTGCCGCGCTCTCTGAACAACGTGATGGCGGGCGACCTACTTATGCACCGAGCCTTGTTGCCGACAAGGTCAGCGGGCTGTTCGCAGCGAACGCGACGATGGCGGCACTGCTGGCGCGCGCGGGCGGACAAGGCGGGCAGTTTGTCCAGGTGCCGATGTTCGAATGCTTCACCTGGTTCCACATGGTCGAAAATCTGTGGGGCGAAACCTTCATTCCGGGCAATGGCCGGATGGGCTATACGCGCTCGGTCAATCCGCGGCGGCGGCCCTACCCGACCAAAGACAGCTTCATCGCCATCGTGCCGTATAATGACCGGCAATGGGCGAAGTTTTTCGAACTCGGTGGACGACCGAACGTGTTCGATGACCCGCGCTTTTCGACCTATCAGGAACGCACCAAACATACCGGCGAGCTCTATGCACTGATTGAGGAAGTGACTTCGGAGCGGACGACCGCCGAATGGCTCGACCTGCTTGCCGAGAATGACATTCCGGCGATGAAATATAACCGCATGGCCGATGTGCTGGTTGACCCGCATTTGGCCGATGTCGGCTTTTTCGAGGAACATGAAAGCCCTGACATCGGCAAATATCGTTCAATGAAACATCCGGTGCATTATGCCGGAACGCCGGTGACGAATTATGCGCACCCGCCGATGCTCGATGCCGATGGAGATGAAATCAGGGCCGCGTTGGGGATGTGACTCCTTCTCCCGTTGGGAGAGGAATTAAACTAGACCAGCAACCCCCGCATGATCAGCTCAATCGTATGGTCGCGATATCGATCACGCATATTTTCGTTGAAATCGTCCTGATTGTAGCAATGCCGAAGCACCAGCCGCGATGAATAGAACCGGTCGGCGGCACCTGTGACCGTAAAGTAGAAAAACTGCGGGTCGATCTTGCGGAATTTACCCGCCTTCACGCCTTCGCTGATCAGGTCTTCATAGGCCTTGGCGATGGGCCGTAGATACAACTCCGCAATCCTTGCGGCCTCGACCGGCGCGCTGTCGCGCACCGTCCGCATCAATAGGCGGTTCAAATAAGGGAAGGCATAATAAGTGTCGATGACCTTGCCGATATGCAGCTGAAGCTTTTCCTGCGGCGGCATGTCCTTGGCGACCAGCGCCTCAAGGCTCTGCACGATATTCCCCATGTCGCGGTCGAGCAAAGCGAGCATAAGCCCGTTCTTGTTGCCAAAATAATATTTGACCAAAGCGCTATTGAGACCGGCGCGGAGCGACAGCTCGCTTAGGCTCAAGTCAATCGTATCGCCCTCGCGCATGATCTGGCTTGCCGCCTCGATCAACTGATCGCGCGCATTCGCGTTTTCCGATCCGTCGCCTACTAATTTCGGTCCAGTCGTTGCCATAATGCTCCCCGTTTCGCACCTTGTCCCTTGGCGTCAGTTATAAGCAGGTTCATCCCACCAAGGGAAGAAGTCAGGCAAATCTGTGGATACTTTATCCGGATAAGCCGGAGTACGCTTTTCGAGAAAGCTGGAAATGCCTTCCTTTGCATCGCCCGAGCGTGAACGGCGATAGATTGCGCGGCTGTCGATCTGATGCGCGGCCATCGGGTGGTCGGCGGATGGCAAGCGCCAAAGCATTGCGCGGGTGAGCGCGATGGAAACTGGGGCCGTGTTGTCGGCAATCTCGCGCGCGAGTTTCCTCGCGGCGGGGAGTAAATCGGCTGGGGCGTGGACCGAGCGAACGAGACCGCCTTTCAACGCTTCGGCTGCATCGAACACGCGTCCCGTCATGCACCATTCAAGCGCCTGTTGCATGCCAACAAGCCTTGGCAGGAACCAGCTTGAAGCAGCCTCTGGCACAATCCCACGCCGGGCAAAGACAAAGCCGAAGCGTGCGGTTTCGCTGGCGAGGCGGAAATCCATCGGTAGTTGCATGGTCGCACCGATGCCGACCGCTGCGCCGTTTATCGCGCCGATGACCGGTTTTTTGCACTGGAATATCCGAAGCGTCAGACGGCCTCCGGAGTCGCGCACCCGCTCGTCCGATAGACTTTCGACGGCCGAACCGCTGGCAAAAACCTGCCCGCCGCCTTCGGGCGTTAAATCCGCCCCAGCACAAAACGCGCGCTCACCCGACCCCGTGACTATAACTGCCCGAACATCGTCGTCGGCGTCGATAGCATCGAACGCCGAACACAATTCCTGCATCATCGTGCCGGTGAAGGCATTCATCTTTTCCGGACGATGCAGCGTGATAGTCGCAATGCCATGGGCGACATCATACAGTATCTGGGTGAAGCCGGTCATATCCTCAGCGCGGCGACATGCGGATGGCGCCGTCGACGCGGACGTCTTCACCGTTGAAATAGCCGCATTCGATCATCGTCAAAGCGACCTGCGCATATTCCTCTGGATGACCGAGGCGTTTGGGGAAGGGAACCGACGCAGCGAGTGCTTCCTTCACTTGCGGTGGCGCACCGTTCATCAGCGGCGTGTTGAAAATGCCGGGCAGGATGGTGTTGACACGAATGCCTTCGCTCATCAGGTCGCGGGCGATCGGCAAGGTCATGCCGACAACGCCTCCCTTCGATGCGGAATAGGCCGCTTGCCCCATCTGGCCGTCTTCGGCGGCAACCGAAGCCGTGTTGACCATCGCGCCGCGTTCGCCGTCTTCCATTGGTTCAAGTGTCAGCATTCCAGCCGCCGATTTGGCGATACAGCGGAATGTGCCGACGAGGTTGATCTGGATGATGCGGTTGAAGGCATCGAGCGGGAAATGTTTGATCGAGCCATCTTCTTTCGAGCGGCTGGCAGTCTTGATCGCGTTGCCCGTTCCGGCGCAATTGACAAGGATTCGCTCCTGACCATGCGCGGCGCGCGCCTTGGCAAAACCGGCATCCACGCTATCGTCGTCGGTGACATTCACCTCGCAGAAAATCCCGCCGATTTCAGCGGCGACTGCTTCGCCCTTTTCGGTCTGCAGGTCGAACAAGGCGACCTTTACGCCTTTGGCGGCAAGCGCCCGCGCGGTTGCTTCGCCGAGGCCCGATGCGCCGCCGGTGACGACGGCTGCAATAGTGGAATCCAGTTTCATTTTATGTCCTTCTTATTGGAATTGGAGCCGTTCAAACGCGCTCGATAATCGTCACGTTGGACTGACCGCCGCCTTCGCACATCGTCTGCAAACCATATTTGCCGCCGCGTGATTCGAGCGCGTTGAGCAGGGTCGCCATCAATTTGGTGCCGGAAGCACCTAGCGGGTGGCCCAGAGCAATCGCGCCGCCGTGGACGTTGATTTTCGCCCGGTCGCCACCGACATGCTTCAGCCAGGCGAGCGGCACCGGCGCAAAGGCTTCGTTGACTTCGTACAGGTCGATATCGTCGATCTTCATGCCCGAACGCTGGAATGCCCGGTCGGTGGCGAAGAGTGGTTCTTCGAGCATGATGACCGGATCACCCGCCGTCACGGTCAGGTTCACAATCCGCGCGCGCGGGGTTAGGCCGTGTTCCTTGAGCGCCTTTTCGGACACGATCAGAACCGCCGATGAGCCATCGCAAATCTGGCTGGCATTGGCGGCGGTGATTGAGCCACCTTCCTGCAGCAGCTTGACGCCCGACAGGCTTTCGAAAGTCGCGTCGTAGCGGATGCCCTCATCGCTGTTGTGGACGATGTTGCCTTCGGGCGTCTCAACCTCGACGCCGACGATTTCATTGGCAAACAATCCGCCTTGCGTGGCGGCAATCGCCTTCTGGTGCGATTCAAGCGCGAACTTGTCCAAATCCTCGCGGCTAAAGCCATGCTTCTTCACCAGCATTTCGGCGCCCATGAACTGGCTGAACATGATGCCCGGATAAGCTTCCTCCAGCCGCGGGCTTTTGTAAGTGCCGAGGCCTTCTTTTTTGAACAGCATCGAGGTCGAGCCCATCGGCACGCGGGTCATGCTTTCGATGCCAGCGGCCAGAACGATGTCCTGAGTCCCCGACATAACGCCTTGCGCGGCAAACATCATCGACTGTTGCGACGATCCGCATTGCCGGTCGATGCTGACCGAGGGGATTGAATTGGGGAGCTTGGATGCGAGCACGATATTGCGCCCGACATCGCCAGCCTGCTCGCCGCCCATCATGACGCAGCCCATGATAACGTCCTCGATGGCTGCGGGGTCGAAATCATTGCGGTCGGCAATGGCATCAAGCACCGCAGCGCCAAGGTCAACGGGGTGAACTCCCGCCAACTTGCCACCGCGACGGCCCCCTGCGGTCCGCACCGCGTCTACAATATAGGCGTCTGCCATTTTTGCTCTCCAGATTAACTAAATTTAATCGCACGATTAAACTTTGAAGGGGGAGAGTCAAGGGCAACTTCCCCTCTCCCGCCGGGAGAGGGGATTTAGCTTAAGCCGCTTCGCGCGCTATCGTTATCACCTGCGGATAGGTGAATTCGAGCAAGCCTTCTTCGCCCAGTTCAGCACCAAAGCCCGACTGCTTGTGTCCGGCAAACGGCGCATTCGGCGCGAGGTGCATCGACTCGTTGATCCACACAGTCCCGGTTTCGAGCTGCTCGGCAACTGCAACTGCAGCCTCCGGATTGCTGGTCCAGATCGAACCAGCAAGGCCATAATCCGAAGCGTTTGCTCTGCTGATGACTTCGTCGACGGTCGAAAATTTCATCAACGGCATGACTGGCCCGAATTGCTCCTCGGCCACAATCCGCGCGTCCTCGGGCGGATTATCAAGCACCGTTACCGGAACAAAATAGCCGGGGATTGACGGATCATGGTCGCCGCCGACGAGGAATTTATAGCCCTTGTCCTTGGCGTCGGCGATCAGTTCGAGCACGCGGTTATATTGCTGCTTGTTCTGGATTGGCCCAATCGCTGTGCCCTGTTCAGCGCCATCTCCAACCTTGACCGCGCTCGCATAAGCGGCAATCGCGGCTGACAATTCGTCATAGATATCTTCGTGGATGTAGATGCGCTTTGCCGCGATGCAGACCTGACCTGCATTATAAAAGCTGGCCCAGAACAGTTTTTCGGCAACCTTAGCCACGTCGGCGTCGGGCAACACGATCGCGGCATCATTCCCGCCCAGTTCGAGCGTGATGCGCTTCAAATCCTTCGACGCCGATTCCATCACGCGTTTACCAGTCGCGGTCGAACCGGTGAAGGTGATCTTGTCGATATCGGGGTGCGAAGTCAGCATTGGCCCCAATGCGTCGCCGCCAGTTATAACATTCAATACGCCCGGCGGAAACACGCCCGCGATCAGCTCGGCCATGCGGAGCGTCGCCAGCGGTGTAAACGGCGAGGGCTTGAGCACCATCGTGCAACCCGACAAAAGCGCAGGCACAATCTTCTGCACCGCCATCAATACCGGGAAATTCCAAGGCACAATCCCGCCGACTACTCCGACTGGGACGCGGCGGGTGCGGCTGAGGCGCTTGTCGCTGTCCTCGCTGATTGTCTCTTCGAGACTAAGCGTGGAAAGCGCGCGACTCATGCCGACGCATCCTGCGATTTCGCTGCCCGCCTGCATATGCGGCTTGCCCTGTTCGGACGTCAGCAAGCGCATCAACTCGTCGCTGTTCGCCTTGATCGCATCTGCCATTTTGGCAAAGCAAGCGCGGCGTTCTTCGACGCTGGTCTTCTTCCATTTCGGGAAAGCTGCACGCGCGGCGGCAACCGCCTTATCGAGTTCGGCCTGGCCGCAATCGGGCACCTGGCCGATAACCTGCTCGGTCGCCGGATTGATGACATCGATCCATTTGTCGCCCGCGACCAGCTCGCCGTTGATCAGATTCTTGTACTGCGTCGTCATCCAAATTCTCCTTGTGAGTCTTGTAGGCTTTATAGCCTAGGCTTTGTCTTTCGCCCAATATTCATCGCGCAGCAGGCGCTTGTATAATTTGCCGGTGTCGTGACGCGGCAATTCGTCGCGGAAGTCTATACGACGCGGAATTTTTACGCCCGACAGTTTTTCGCGCGCATAAGCTGTGAGTTCATCGCGCAACGCCTCGCCTGCATCGGCCATGTCGAGCGGCTGCACCACCGCGATAACCTCTTCGCCCATTTCGTCATGCGGGCCGCCGATGACCGCAACGTCGCGGACCTTGGGATGCGTTACAAGATGGTTCTCGATTTCCTGCGGGTAGATGTTCACTCCGCCCGAAATGATCATGAAGCTCTTGCGGTCGGTGAGGTAGAGGTAGCCTTCTTCGTCGAGCCGACCGACATCGCCAAGCGTCGTCCAGCCATGCTTGTTAGTGGCGCTCTTGGTTTTTTCGGGGTCGTTATGGTAACTGAAACTCGCGGCGCTTTCGAAGAACACCGTTCCTTCCTGACCCACCGGCACGTCGTCACCATTCTCGTCGCAAATGTGCATGACGGCGTTGAGTGGCCGTCCGACTGAGCCTTTGTGCGTCAGCCATTCTTCGCTCGAAATGAAGGTAATCCCCTGACCCTCGGTCCCGGCATAATATTCGCGCAACACCGGCCCCCACCATGCGATCATCGCTTCCTTGATCGGCACCGGGCAAGGGGCGGCTGCATGAACGGCGGTTTCGAGGGTCGAGACATCATATTTGTTGCGGACTTCTTCGGGCAGCTTGAGCATTCGTGCGAAATGCGTCGGCACCCATTGGCTAGCGTTGATTTTGTACTTCTCGATCGCGGCCAGAGCTGCTTCGGGATCGAATTTTTCCATCACGACGACGGTTCCGCCCAGACGGTGCACAGCAATGCACCAGCGCAGGGGGGCGGCATGATACAGCGGCGCCGGCGACAAATAGATGCTGTCGCCGGAGAATTTGAACGCCATCATCGCCAGCCCCGATAACGCATTAACCGCTGCAATGTCGGGGTCTTCGGGTAACGGAAAGCGCACGCCCTTGGGTTGCCCTGTTGTGCCTGAGCTATAGAGCATGTCCGTACCGGCGCGCTCGTCTGCGATCAGGGTGGTCGGCATATACGAGACCGCCGCCTCGTAGGACTCCCATCCAGCATGCTCACCGCCCAAGATGTAGCGCTTCACCGGGCTTTGCAGCTGGTCCAGCGTCGCGCCTAGATAAGGCGAGGTGAACAGTGCCTTCGAGCCGCTATCGTTCAGGATATAATCCATCTCGCTCGGCGTCAGGCGGCAGCTGATCGCGACATAAATCAGCCCTGCGCGCTGCGCACCCCAAACGAGGTCGAAAAACTCCGCTCGGTTTTCTAGACAAAAGGCAACCGTGTCGCCGTGCTGCAAACCCAGCGAACGGAACAGATGCGCGCATTGGTTCGAGCGTTCGTCGAGTTGGCGATACGTAACGGTCTCACCCGAACCCGCGATGATGACGGCGGGCTTGTCGGGATTAGCTGCAGCGTGGACGACGGGGTGGCCCATTATTCACCCAGCCAATTGGGTTTGCGTTTCTCGGCAAAGGCCATTGCCCCTTCGCGGCTGTCTTTCGAGGTGAAAACCGGCGCACAGATTTCGTTCTGCTTTTTCCACATTTCGGCCGAGTTCCAGTCGGGCCGCTCATTGATCACGCGCTTGGTGGCGATCAGGGCGAGCGGGCCGTTCGCCGCGACCTTTGCCGCGAGTTCGAGCGCGGCATCGATGGCCGCGCCGTCAGTGACACGGTTGACGAAACCCATTTCATAGGCGCGCTGCGCCGAGATAAAATCGCCGGTCAGCGCAAGCTCCATCGCCATCCGCTTGCCGATGATCGAGGGAAGCGTGAGCAACCCGCCAGCCGCAGCGACCAGACTTCGCTTCACTTCGGGTATGCCAAATTGCGCCTTGTCATTGGCGACCAGCAAATCGCAGGCAATTGCGATTTCCATCCCGCCCGCCAGCGCATAGCCTTCGACTGCGCCAATCAGTGGCTTGGCTGGCGGGGATTCAATGAATCCGGCAAAGCCCTTGCCCTTGATGCTGGGCAATTCGCCACGCAGGAACGCCTTCAGGTCCATCCCCGAACAGAATGTCCCGCCAGCGCCAGTGATGATGCCAGCGTTCAGGCTCTTGTCGCTATCCAGCTGTTCCATCGCCGCTGCGACACCCTGCGCCACCGCCTGATTGACCGCGTTTTTCGCCTCGGGGCGGTTGATCGTGATAATCAACACGCCGTCTTGGCTTTGGGTTAGGACTTCCGACAATTCACTCTCCTCAACAAAATACCGTAGCCCTGAGCCGTCAGCGCGCGAGCGCTGACGAAAGTCGAAGGGCGCCTCTCCGAACGGCACCGGGCCAGACCGATAAGCGTCCTTCGACGGGCGCAGCCGCTTCGCGACTGCTGCTCAGGACTACGGTGTTTAAATTCACCATCACCGCCCCTTGGGTAGACCGAGCACATGCTCGCCGATGATATTCTTCTGGATCTGGCTGGTGCCGCCGCCGATGGTGGCGGAGAAGCTGTTGAGATAGGCGCGGTGCCAATATCCGTCGTCCACCGCGTTCTCGTCGCCGACATAATAGCCCGCGCGCGTGCCTTGGAACTGTAGCGAGAATTCGGTGAGCTCGCGGATGAGTTCGGTGCGTGCCAGCTTGTTCATCAGTGCCAGCCCCATTGGCCGGTCGCTGGTCAGTGGGGCCATGCGCCGTCGCTGGTTGTTAAGGTTCAGCGCCTGAATCTCGATCATATAATCGACCAGCCGGTCGCGCATCACGGGGTCGTCAAGCACTGGCTTGCCGCCACGCCTAGCGGTACGCGCCATGTCGACGACGCTCATCACGTCCATTTCCTTGACGAAATAGCCGCCTACCGGATTGACCTTCGCGCCGCGCTCATATTCGAGCGTCTTCATCGCGACCATCCAGCCCTGCCCTTCTTCGCCAACAAGCCCCGAGGCAGGAATGCGTGCGTCGGTGAAGAAGCATTGGGTAAAGCCATATTCGCCGGTGAGCTTCTTTAAACGGCGTGTTTCGACGCCAGGGATTTTCATCGGCGCAAGGAAGAAGCTTAGTCCCGCATATTTGCTCGGGCCATCGTTCGAGGTCCGCGCGAGCAGGATCATGTAGTCGGCGCGGTCACCCAGACTGGTCCAGATTTTCGAGCCGTTGATGACATATTCGTCGCCATCACGCACCGCCTTGGTCTGGGCGCTGCCGAGGTCCGAACCATGCTCGGGCTCTGAAAAGCCCTGGCACCAGATTTCTTCAGCGCTGAGCATCGGCTTGATGTAGCGGCGTTTGTCTTCTTCGCGCCCGATGTCGAGCAAGAGCGGCCCGGTCCAGCCATTGCCGATGGCATTGATCATGATCGGCGCATCGTGACTCTTCATGATCCGCGTCGCGATCCGCTGATATTCGGGGTGCATCCCGTAACCGCCATATTCGGTCGGCCAGCTCATCCCGAAATAGCCCGCCTCGTACACCTTGCGCTGCCATTCGCGCAGGAAATCGAACTGCTGGTCGGTGGACACCTCCATGAAAGTCAGCGGCAGCATGAAGCCGGGGTCGCGGACGCTGTTTTCGGCGAACCACGCGTCGCATTGCTTTTCGAAATCGACTAATTCCTGGGGGCTCGGTTTGCTCATGGCTGATTCCTCTCTTCCCGTTTAATTGCGCGATTAAATTGCGGATTGCAAGACCCCCAACTAAACCTTCAACCCGTTTTTTTAAACGGTGCCATTTCGCCCAGAAATTCGATCTCGCGCTCCATCGCTTGCGTTTCGCGTTCGAGAAAATCCGCAACCGCCACGCGGAAACCCGGATTGGCGATATAATGTGCCGAATAAGTCGGCACGGCCTCATAGCCACGCGCAAGTTTGTGTTCGCCCTGCGCGCCTGCCTCGACGCGGGGGAGGCCGTGCGCAATCGCGTAATCAATGGCCTGATAATAACAGAGCTCGAAATGCACGAAGGGCACGTCGCGGGTGCAGCCCCAATATCGGCCATAAAGGCAATCGGGGCTGACGAAGTTGAGCGCGCCTGCGATGGGAAGATCTCCGTCATAGGCCAGAAACAGCACCAGGCTGTCTTTCATGGTCTCGCCGATAATGTCGAAGAACGCACGCGTCAGATAAGGCTGCCCCCATTTGCGCGCGCCGGTGTCTTGGTAGAATTTCCAGAAGGCATCCCACATATCAGTTGTGATGTCCGCGCCCGCAACCTGCTCGATCCGGACCGCGCTTTGCGCAGCGGCACGTTCCTTGCGGATGGCTTTGCGTTTGCGCGAGGAAAGCGCCGCGAGGAAGTCGTCAAAATCGGCATAATCGCGGTTCTGCCAATGGAATTGTGTGCCGATGCGCGTGAGCCAACCGGCAGCACGGAACTGGTCAAGCTCTGCTTCCTCGACAAATGTCGCGTGGGCGGATGACAGGCCATTGCGGTTGAGAATTGCTTCGACTGCGCCAAGCAACGCTGGCGCGAGCGCCGGTTCGCGCAACAACAATCTCGGCCCTGGCACCGGCGAAAACGGCGCAGCGATTTGCAACTTGGGATAATAACGCCCGCCCGCCCGCTCGAACGCGTCGGCCCAATGATGGTCGAACACATATTCGCCCTGGCTGTGCGACTTGAGATAGGCAGAAAGTGCTGCGGCAGGAACGCCGTCCGCATCGCGGATGACGATAGGCGCGGGCGACCACCCGGTGCCGGGGCCAACGCTACCCGATTCCTCGAGCGCGGCCAAAAACGCATGGCTGACAAACGGATTACTGCGCGGATTAAGCGCGTCCCACTGATCGGCAGGAATGTCGCTGACCTTGCTCAGAAGTTCGGCGGTGACGCCGTCCGCCATTAAGCCGCGCGGACTTTCACAACTGCGTCGATCTCTACCGTCGCGTCGCGTGGCAAAACCGGCACCGACACCGCAGCGCGCGCGTGCTTGCCGGCATCGCCGAACACGGCTTCCATCAGGTCGGATGCGCCGTTCGCGACCTCGGGCTGGTCGGTGAATTCGGGGGTGGAGGCAACGAAAGCGCCCAATTTGACGATGCGCTCGACGCGGTTCAGATCGCCGCCTAATGCCTGCTTCATTTGCGCGATTAGCATGATGGCGCAGGCTTTGGCCGCGAGCTGCCCGTCGGCAAGGCTGCGCGTATCGCCGACCTTGCCGGTGATGACCTTGCCATCAACGAACGGCAACTGCCCCGAAATGAACAGCATCCCGTTTGCCTCAACCGCTGGCACATAAGAAGCCACAGGCGCGGCAGGTGCTGGAAGGGTGATGCCCAATTCGGCCAATTTTGCTTCGATCATGATGCTACCTTTTCCAATGCGGGGGCGGGTGTGTTCGCCACCAGCTTTTCCCTGATCCAATGTTCCGCGTCGGCCCAGCGGTCGAGCCGTGCATGCGCCGCCTTTGACGAGTTGACCCGTTCCCATAGCAACGGCTCGCCGACAAAATGCAGGCGCCAGACATGCGGATGATGTTCGCCGACTGAATCATGCTGATGCCCGAGATCATCGACAAACACCGCAACGCTGGGCTTATATTCTTCGAGTATCCGTCCCAAAGCCTCACCCTTGCCGCCTTGGTTGGTGTAGACCGGCGCGTCGATACCGACGGCTTGCAATTGCGCGGTGCGTGGGCCTGCACGGTGGTCGAGCAGGTTGGTCAGAATCACGACATCGGCATGCTCGCGTAAGCGATTGATCGCATCGACCGCGCCATCAATCGCTTGCTGCCGTCCCATTTCGGTGTCGAAAAACCCGTTGAGCAGATCCCACACTTGCCCGCGTTCGACGACGGTGCCGTCATGCTTGTGACGAAGCGCCTCGCCCCAGTCGCCGTGGACCAGATCAAAATGGATATGATGCGCCTCGTCGAGCCAGTCGCGGAACGGCACGATCATGTGCAGCAGCACTTCGTCGCAGTCGGAAATGAGAAGCGGCCGAGAACCGATTACACTCATGCCTCCAACTCCTGCCGCGCATGAACCAACACCGCGGGCGATACGCCGATGACGGCGGCGCAGGCGATCAAGTCAGGCTCGTAGGCCTCGAGGAAAGACAGGATCGCCGCCTGCGTCCCACGTTCGTTGATGCTGGCGCGCAACCCTTCCGGCGTCAGGCCGGTAAGCGACAACAGCCGCTCGGCGCGCTTTTCGTCCATCAACGCCCAGGCCAATGCCTGAAAGGCCATAGCCGACGCCTCTAACTTGCCATTTGTTTCATGCATGGCTTTCGCTTAAGCGAACACCCAAGCGAACGCAAAGCGGGAAAAGAGTGGTATGCCCAAAAAGGTGATGATCGTTGAGGATAATGAGCTGAACCTCAAGCTGTTCACCGACCTTCTGCGCGCGCACCAGTTCACCGTGGAGGGCGTGCGCGACGGGCGGCTGGCGCTGGAACAGGCGCGGATTTTCGCCCCCGACCTTGTCATTATGGACATTCAGCTGCCGCATGTCAGCGGCATCGATCTGATCGAGGCAATGCAGAAAGACGTCGCTTTGGCCGCGATCCCCGTGCTGGCAGTGACCGCCTATGCCGGAAAAGGCGACGAGGAGCGGATCAGGGCAGCCGGCGCGCGCGGTTATCTTTCGAAGCCGGTGTCAGTGATGAAGTTTCTGGAGGCGGTGCGGGGGATTATTGGATAGCCCGGCAACTAGCCTCCATGCTTGTCTGTGCCTCCAATTTCTTATATGAATTTCTGAAGTCGCAAGCTTCGAGGATACGCCCATGGCCATCGCATCGCTTCCGCAGCTTGAACGACTTTTCTTGACCGACGCGGGACTTGAGACCGACATCCTGTTTAACAGGGGGATCGACCTGCCGCATTTTGCGTCGATAACGCTCCTGCAATCTGGCGACGGCAGGCGGGCGCTAAAAGATTATTATCGCGGCTTTCTGGAGCTTGCGCTGCGAATGGGGACAGGGCTTGTACTTGAGAGCGCCACCTGGCGGTCGAGTCCCGATTGGGCCGAGCCTCTCGGCATGACCCTGGCGGATCTTGATGTTCTGAATGCCGATGCCATTTCGATGCTGATCGCCCTTCGCGAGGAATATCAAAGTGACGCAAATCCGATCGTCGTCAGCGGCTGTATTGGCCCGCGCGGGGATGGCTATGACCCGGGACGGATCATGAGCGTGGACGAGGGGCGGGCATATCACGCGCATCAGGCGCGCATTTTCCATTCCGAAGGCGTCGACATGATTGCGGCGATAACCATGACCAACATTCCCGAAGCTACCGGCTTGGCGCTGGCGGCGAAGGCTTTGCACGTGCCGGTTGCGATTAGTTTCACCGTCGAAACCGATGGCCACCTGCCCACTGGTGACCGGCTGGCTGACGCAATTGCGGCAGTGGACGAAGCGACACTAAGCTATCCGGCTTATTATATGATCAACTGCGCGCACCCCACCCATTTCGACGAGGCGTTGGAGGAAAATGCGCCTTGGACTTCGCGCATTCGCGGTGTTCGCGCGAATGCCTCGACTTGCAGCCATGCCGAACTCGATGCGATGACCGAACTCGATATCGGTGATCCGTCCGACCTTGCGGCGCGGCATAAAGCCCTGATCGAGCGGTTCCCCCACATTACGGTATTGGGGGGCTGCTGCGGCACCGATCTGCGGCATGTCACCGCTATCGCGGAAGCCTGCACCGAATCAAAAAGGGCGCCCGAAGCGCCCTGATCGATACCCATTTCAAGCAGCGCGTTCGCTTACTTGATTTTGGCTTCCTTGAACTCGACATGCTTGCGCACGACGGGGTCGTATTTGCGGAACGTCATCTTTTCGGTGATGTTGCGCGGGTTTTTCTTGGTCACATAGAAAAAGCCGGTGTCAGCGGTGCTGACGAGCTTGATCTTGATCGTGGCTGGCTTCGCCATGGCCCATTCCTTCGA
>JANNQI010000050.1:0-10802 GCA_031400695.1 Sphingomonadales bacterium
ACGTCCGAACGCGTGTAGGGCTTGCCCTTCCAGCGCTTGGTCTTGCCCTTTTGCACGAGCGTGTTCACGTTCAGGACCTTGACGTCGAACAAGGCTTCAACAGCTGCCTTGATCTGCGGCTTGGTCGAGCTGCCCGTTACCTTGAACACAACAGCATTGTGTTCGGAAAGCAGGGTCGCTTTTTCCGTGATATGCGGGGCAACGATCACGTCATAATGACGCACGTCGATTGCTTTATCCTTAGCCATTGAAACGGGCCTCCAGTTTCTCGACCGCAGCGCGGGTCAAGACCAGCGTGTCATGCTTCAGTATGTCATAAACATTGGCACCAACCGCAGGCATCACGTTGATGCCGATGAGGTTGGCCGAAGCCATGCGGAAATTGTCGTTGACGGTATCACCGTCGATAACCAGCGTGGTCTTGCCGAAACCGAGCTTGCCGAGCTGACCCTGCAATGCCTTGGTCTTGGCATCGCCGAGATTCAGGTCTTCGAACACCAGAAGTGTTCCGGCCTTAGCTTTGCTCGACAACGCCATTTTCAGGCCAAGCGCGCGGATTTTCTTGTTCAGCGACGGGTTGAAGTCACGAAGACGCGCACCATGCGCTTTACCACCACCGATAAAGATCGGAGCAGCACGGTCACCGTGGCGAGCCGTACCGCCACCTTTCTGGTTGCCGAATTTCTTGCCGGTGCGGGCAACGTCCGAACGCTCGCGGGTCGGACGAGCCGTACCGCGGGCCTTTTCACGCTGCCAGGTGACAACACGATGCAGAATGTCGGCGCGCGGCTCGATGCCGAATACGTCGTCATTCAGGTCGATGTCGCCTTTAGCTTTCGCGTCGAGGGTTTGAACCTTGAGCTTCATGGCTTAGCCCTCCTTCTTTTCTTCACCGGCGTCGGTAGCAGGTGCTTCTTCAGCAACAGCTTCAACGGCGGGAGCGGCATCAGCGGCAGGCGCTTCTGCTTCTACGGCAGGAGTGTCGGCAACGACTTCTTCAGTTGCGACGATGACTTCTTCCTCAACCAGCGGGGCGTCATTGTCGCCCTTCAGTGCGCCTGGGAAAGGTGCTTCCGATGGAACCGGATGCTTGACGGCATCACGTACCATTAACCAGCCATTCTTCGCGCCGGGCACCGAGCCCTTGACGAAGATGAGGCCGCGCGCAACGTCGGTGCGGACGACTTCAAGGTTCTGCTGGGTGCGTTGACGGTCACCCATGTGGCCAGCCATCTTCTTGTTCTTAAAAACCTTACCCGGGTCCTGGCGTTGGCCAGTCGAACCGTGTGCACGGTGGGTAATCGACACGCCGTGCGATGCACGCATACCGCCGAAGCCCCAACGCTTCATGGCGCCGGCGAAGCCTTTACCCTGCGTGTAGCCCGAAATATCAACCAGCTGACCATTGATGAAGTGATCGGCCGAGATGGCAGCACCGACTGGCAGCAAGCCATCGGCGTTATCAACGCGGAATTCGGCAACGCGAGCTTTTGGCTCAACCTGTGCCTTGGCGAATTCGCCACGTTGCGGTTTGTTTACATTTTTCGCTTTACGGGCTCCTGCACCAAGACGAACGGCGAAGTAGCCATCCTTTTCTTGCGAGCGGGCTCCGACCACTTGGCAGCCTTCCAGCGCCAATACGGTCACAGGTACGTGGCGGCCATCTTCATTGAAGAGGCGCATCATACCCATCTTTTTCGCGATCACGCCAGTGCGCATGATCCATACTCCAATTATGTCAGAGGCCCGGCTGGCATTATTGCCAGGAGGGCGTGACGCCTAAATCCAGCCCTGAATTTTAAGCATTGCCCCGTCCGGGCTAGGCACCGACTGCTCAACATGAGAGCAATTCGGTAAGACGGGGAACGCAGCCCGGATAAATCCGGCGGTATTCCTATGTCTCACCCCGCCGAAGCAGGGAGTATCGGCTTTACGCCAATTTGATTTCGACGTTCACACCGGCAGCAAGATCGAGCTTCATCAGCGCATCTACGGTCTGCGGCGTGGGCTGCACAATGTCGAGCAGCCTTTTGTAAGTCCGAACCTCGAACTGCTCGCGCGACTTTTTGTCGACGTGCGGTCCGCGGTTCACGGTGAACTTTTCGATACGGGTAGGAAGTGGAATGGGACCGCGGATAAGCGCGCCAGTGCGGCGTGCGGTGTCAGCGATATCGCCGGTAGCCTGATCGAGGACGCGATGGTCGAATGCTTTCAGGCGGATGCGGATATTCTGCGTTTCCATGGGTTCACCAATTTCCAAATTCTATCAATATCAAAGAGCGAAAACAGCCATTCCGACTTGCCAATTGGAAGCCGGAGCAGCTGTTTGTGAATTTCTTAAAAACCGCCCCGCCAGAGCCTGAAACGAATCAGGCATTCCGGCGGGATGCGCGGCCTTTATTACTTCTGGATCGTGCTGACAACCCCTGAACCGACAGTGCGTCCACCTTCGCGAATTGCGAAGCGGAGACCTGGGTCCATGGCGATTGGTGCGATCAGCTTGACTTGGATTGTTACGTTGTCACCTGGCATAACCATTTCAGTGCCTTCAGGAAGGATCACTTCGCCGGTTACGTCAGTCGTACGGAAGTAGAACTGTGGGCGATAGTTTGCGAAGAATGGCGTGTGACGGCCGCCTTCGTCCTTCGAAAGAACGTAGATTTCCGCCGAGAACTCGGTGTGCGGCGTAACCGAACCTGGCTTGCAGAGAACCTGGCCACGTTCAACTTCTTCACGGCCGACGCCGCGAACCAGTGCGCCGATGTTGTCCCCTGCACGACCTTCGTCGAGCAGCTTGCGGAACATTTCAACGCCGGTAACCGTGGTTTTCTTGGTGTCCTTGATACCAACGATTTCAACTTCTTCGCCAACCTTGACGATTCCGGTTTCTACGCGGCCGGTCACAACAGTACCACGACCCGAGATCGAGAACACGTCTTCGACTGGCATCAGGAATGGCTTGTCGATTGGACGATCAGGCTGCGGGATGGCTTCGTCAACAGCGGCCATAAGCGCCATAACCGAATCCTTGCCGATTGCGTCGTCGCGGCCCTCGAGCGCAGCAAGCGCCGAACCACGAACGATTGGAATATCGTCACCCGGGAAATCATACTTCGAAAGAAGCTCACGGATTTCCATTTCGACCAGCTCGAGAATTTCTTCATCGTCAACCTGGTCAACCTTGTTCATATAAACAACGAGCGCAGGAACGCCGACCTGACGGGCCAGCAGGATGTGCTCGCGGGTCTGTGGCATTGGGCCGTCAGCAGCGTTCACAACAAGGATCGCGCCGTCCATCTGGGCAGCACCGGTGATCATGTTCTTAACATAGTCAGCGTGGCCTGGGCAGTCGACGTGCGCATAGTGACGGGCAGCGGTTTCATATTCGACGTGTGCGGTTGAAATCGTGATACCACGCTCGCGCTCTTCAGGCGCCTTGTCGATGTTAGCGAAGTCAACAGCGGTACCGCCGTAAGCTTCTGCCATGATCTTGGTGATTGCTGCGGTCAGCGTGGTCTTGCCATGGTCAACGTGACCGATGGTGCCGATATTGCAGTGCGGCTTCGTCCGCTCAAATTTAGCCTTTGCCATTTTTCAAACCTTCTTACTTTAGAAATGTCGGATTACGTTCAGATGGGACGCGCCTGCTGAATCAGGCGCCGCCTTTAGTAGGTCTTTTTCGGTTCTGCAAGCTTTGCCTGCATATCCTTGTCGAAGTGACGATTTATCGAATCAGCCCAAATGCTTCTCCATACGGAGCAAGGGTATTTCGACATCGCCCACGCGGGCAAATTCCTGCTCTGCAACGGGAGTATAACCCTGCGCACGATAGAGTGGGACGCCAGCTGCCGTACCCATCAATTCGACCCGTTTGAAGCCAGCCTGCCTTGCTGCATCTTCGCAAAGCGCAAGAATATGCGAGCCGATTCCACGCCGCGTGAAGTCCGGGTCGGTGTACATCGCGCGCACCTTTGCAGCATCGGTGGACGGGTCGAGTCTGGCCGGTTCGCGCGCCACAACGCTGTCGTCGCCCCCATAAAGTGTCGCGCGAAAGCTCCAGCCGCCACAGCCTGCAATACGGTCGCCGCATTCGATTAGGAAGTAAGTAGCGTCGCGCACCAACTGCGTATCGAGGCCCATCACCTTGTCGCTCGCTGCGACCTGTTCTGCTGTCAGAAAGTCGGATTGGTTTTGGGCAATCGACCGCGCCATCAACGCATTAAGCGCATCCAGATCATCGAGCGTGGCAATGCGATGCGTGCATTCGTCCTTCATCCCATAACCCTAAATTTATATCCCAAAAAAGAAGGGCGAGGGTTGCCCCCCGCCCGTTCCTCAATTTGAATGCGAATCAATAGTCGATTGCGACCCGCACATAATAGAAGCCGCCATTGATACCGAACGGCCCGCCTGAACGCGGATAGACTTGGCCGTCAGCAAGACTGTTGGTCAGCGCGTAAATCGGGTTGGTCGTCGTCGGTGCGATCTTGTCGGGATAGGTGTCGAACAGATTGTTGGCACCAACCGTCAGCGTGTAGCGATCAGCGAAGGTATAGCTGATGTCGAGATCGGTCACGAACTTAGAACCGAAGCGCTGGCCTGGATATTCAAGCTGATTCGCCCACGAACTGAAATAATTTTGGCGCGCGTTGATCGAAAAATCGCCAATCTGCCAGTTTGCCGACGCATTAACACGATGCTTGGGCGGCAGGTTCGAGATATTAAACCGTTGCGCCGGACTGATCACCGACGGGTTGAAGTCGGTCACCTTGCTCTTGTTATAGTTATACGCAAGCGTCAGGCTTAGCGGCCCGCCAGCCAGATCGGTGCGGTAATTTGTGACGAAGTCGAAACCGGTGGTGCGTGTGTCAAAACCGTTGGTGAAATAGTTCACGTCGCCCGCAAGGCCCACCACTGCCAGCGAGGGCAGTGCAACGAGGTCAGCTGCCGACACTGTAAAGGTCTGCGAAATGCCGATGCGGTTCTTGACCTTGACCGTGTAACCGTCGAGCGTGATAGTCAGATTGTCGATTGGCTTAAGCACGATGCCACCGCCAAAGTTGACCGATTCTTCCGGATTTAGCGACGTTGCGCCGTAATATTGGGCGATGTCGCTAGTCACCGGATAGGTCCCGGTTTGCACGGCGTTGCCGCCGCGGAAGTTGGTTGTCACGATCTGCGTATTGTTCTGACCCGGCGATGGTGCATGAAAGCCTGTTCCCGCTGTCGCGCGAATTGCGAACACATCCGAAAAATCGTATCGGGCATTCACCTTGCCAACGACAGTGTTGCCAAAGGTATCATAATGCTCGAACCGACCGGCGATTCCGGCGGTGAATTTTTCTGTGATGTCCGCTTCTGCGCCAACATAGGCGGCATAGCTTTGCTGGCTGTTTGTGCCCGCAAAGGTCGGGCTCACGCCGCCATAACCGCTTGCTGCTGGCGATTGGGTCGCCACAATCTGCGTTCCACCCGCGTTTAGCGCTGGAGTATACACACCTGGCGAGACCAGATTATATAATGGCTGACGCGCAAACGGGCCAGCACCATAAGATTGCAAGTCGCCAACCGTGGTTTCATATTCCTCACGACGATATTCAGCACCGCCTGATAGCGTAACAGGGCTCGCAAAGCCAACCTCAAGCGGATATGTAAGGTCGAGATTTAAGTTCTGTTCACGCTGGATAAGATTACCAAAAAAGAACTCGGTCTGGCTTTGCGGGCCAAAAGAGGAACTCAGCGAGTCGGTCATCGACAAAGAGAGCGAGTTGCGGGCAAGTGTCGCTGACAGATCATAGGTCAACCCACTGTCAGCCTCGCCCTTGACGCCAGCCGTGCCATAAAACTGTTCAACTTCGCCGATGAAACGTGGCGTAAAGCCGCCGGGGTAGATCGATGCAAAGCCGAAGGTGTTGGTATCGTTGACGAAGCCGCCTGCGGGGCAGGTTGCATTGCCCGCAGGGCACGGTGTTAGAAAGATGGTGTTGAACGCTCCACTGCGCCCAGGCGAGCGGGTCGAGGGTGTTCCAGTCCCAATGTCAACGGTCAGCGGCACCGGCGCACTGATCGACGAGCGATAGTTGAAGCTCTGGTTCGCACTGCTCGTCGCATAATTGGCGACGAGATAGAGTTGCGCGTTGTCACCCACATCCAGCGCGCTGTTCAGGAACAGCTTATAGCCATCGGATGGCGACGAACCCCAGATTTGCACCGGAAGCCCGCGTGCGAGATTGGGGATACTGCCGACTACGCCTGGCTGCGTCCGCGCCAGTTCAAGCGCGATCGGCCGCGTCGCGCCGCGGCTGGTGCCGTTGCTATCGAACCATTCGGCCGACAGATTGACAAATCCACGGTCACCAAGCTTGAAACCGGCGTTGGCCGAAATCTGCTTGCGTGTGCCATCGCCTTCATATTGCTGTCCCCAAAGCGCCTGGACATCGAAGCCCGCATCGTCACGCAGCTGGTAATTGATAACGCCCGCAATAGCGTCCGAGCCATATTGCGCAGTTGCACCGTCGCGCAACACTTGGAGGTTCTTAAGTGCAATTGCCGGAATATTCGCGACGTCCGCGCCCTGCGAACCAAAAGACAAAGCGGTATCGCCGCCGGTATAGACCTGGACCAACGCCGCACGGTTGTATCGCTTGCCGTTGATCATGACGAGAATTTGGTCGGCACCCAGACCACGCAGCGACGGGGCGCGCACAAAAGTCGAAGCATCCGAAATCGTGTTCTGCGGCACATAGAAGGAAGGAACCAGGTTCCGCACCACGTCGAGCAGGTTAGCCTGCGGCTGTCCCTGCAACTCTTCAGAGCCGATAACATCGACTGGCGAGGATGAATCGGTATCCGACCGGTCAGTGCGGCGCGAACCGATCACGACGATGGATTTTTCTTCACCGGTGGCTGCTGTCGTTGTGTCTTCGCTGTCCTGCGCCATCGCAGGCTGCGCTGCCATCAAGGCAACCGCTGCGGTTCCGCACGCCAGCCACACGCTCGATACAGATTTAAAATGCGACATGATATTCTCCCTAATTGATCTGCTCTTTGCCACTGCATTTTTCATGCCTGTGGAATTTGAACCATTCTTCTCACTCTGCGCTTGTTATTGGATAAAAAAGTCGTGATGAAAAGGGGTGCCAAACGATTGTTGCGGATTGTGGCAAAAACGTCGCAAAAACGTAAAAAAGGAGTCACCATGCACCTTGTGCCGGAACAACGAGCCGACGCCGCTCCATTGATCGATTTCGCCCAGTTTCTGGCGGTAGACATTCGTGTGGGGAAAGTATTGGCTGCAGAGCCATTAAGCGACGCGCGCAAGCCTGCTTATGTGCTGACCATCGATTTCGGTGGCAAGATTGGCGTGAAGAAGAGCTCGGCGCAAATCACCGAGCATTATGCGCCTGAGGAATTGCCCGGCCGACTGGTCGCCGCCGTCGTCAATTTCCCGCCAAGGCAAATAGGCAAAATCATGTCTGAAGTGCTGACACTCGGTTTTCCCGATGCCAGCGGGGCGGTCGTTCTTTTTGCACCCGACCGCGAGGTGCCAATCGGCAGCCGCCTCTTCTAAAAAGGCGGCTGCCGTATAGCCTCTGGCGGTTAAGCCAGTTTTTCCTTGATTTCGGCTGCAACGTTCGACGGGACTTCATCATAATGGTTGAAGAACATCGAATAGTTGGCACGTCCTTGTGTGAACGAGCGCAGCTGGTTCACATAGCCAAACATGTTCGCAAGCGGCACCATTGCCTCGACAACCTGCGCGTTACCACGAGTGTCGGTGCCCTGGATCTGGCCGCGGCGCGAATTCATGTCGCCGATAACGTCGCCCAAATATTCCTCAGGTGAAACGACTTCGACCTTCATGATCGGTTCGAGCAGCTTGATGCCAGCCTTTTGAGCAGCTTCACGCATCCCGGCACGGCCAGCGATTTCGAACGCCAGCGCCGAGGAATCGACGTCATGATACGCGCCGTCATACAGCGAGATTTCAAAGTCGATGATCGGGAAGCCGATAAGCGAACCGCTTTCCGCCGTTTCGCGCATGCCTTTTTCGACCGAGGGGATATATTCCTTCGGAATGTTGCCGCCCTTGACTTCGTCCTTGAAGGTGATGCCGGTGCCGCGCTCGCCCGGTTTCACGGTGAACTTGATACGGCCAAACTGACCTGAACCACCCGACTGCTTCTTATGGGTGTAATCGACGTCGACTTCGCGCGCCAAATACTCGCGGTAGGCAACCTGCGGCGCGCCGACATTGGCCTCGACCTTGAATTCGCGGCGCATGCGGTCGACAATGATGTCGAGGTGAAGCTCGCCCATCCCCTTGATGATCGTCTGGCCCGATTCATGGTCGGTAGAAACGCGGAACGAAGGATCTTCAGCCGACAGACGATTGAGCGCGATGCCCATCTTTTCCTGGTCAGCCTTGGTCTTTGGTTCAACCGACAATTCGATAACCGGATCGGGGAATTCCATCCGTTCCAGAATGATCGGGAAGCGTTCGGCGCACAACGTATCACCGGTTGTCGTTTCCTTCATCCCAGCAAGCGCGATGATGTCGCCGGCAAATGCTTCGTCAACGTCCTTACGTTCGTTGGCGTGCATTTCGAGCATACGCCCGACTTTTTCCTTCTTGTCCTTCACCGAGTTCAGATATGTGCCCTTGAGCAGCGAACCCGAATAGATGCGGATGAAGGTCAGCGAGCCGACGAACGGATCGTTCATGACCTTGAATGCAAGCGCGCTGAACGGCGCGTCATCGGCAGGCGGACGGCTGTCCGGCTCGAGCGTGTCCATGTGCACGCCCTGCACGTCTTCGATGTCAAGCGGTGAAGGCAGATAGTCGACAACGGCGTCGAGCAAAGGCTGGACGCCCTTGTTTTTGAACGCCGAGCCACAGCAGACGGGAACGAACGACTGGTTGAGCGTGCCCTTGCGGATCAGCGCCTTCAGTGTTGCAACGTCCGGCTCATTACCTTCGAGATAGGCTTCCATCGCATCATCGTCCTGCTCGACGGCAAGTTCGATCAGTTCGCTGCGATATTTCGCAGCTTCTGCAGCCAGATCGGCGGGAATTTCTTCGTAGAAGAAATCGGCACCCAAGCTTTCATCTTTCCAGATGACCGCGCGATTTTCGACCAGGTCGACCAGACCCTTCAGGTCAGCTTCGAGACCGATTGGAATATAGAGTACAGCAGGACGCGCACCGAGACGATCGATGATCGACTGCACGCAATATTTGAAGTTCGCACCGGTACGGTCGAGCTTGTTGATGAAGCACATGCGCGGGACGCCGTATTTATCGGCCTGACGCCACACGGTTTCGGACTGCGGCTCAACGCCAGCAACGCCGTCGAAGCAAGCAACCGCACCATCGAGCACGCGCAGCGAACGTTCAACTTCAATCGTGAAGTCAACGTGGCCCGGGGTGTCGATAATGTTGATGCGGTGATCGTTCCAGAAGCAGGTCGTTGCAGCCGAGGTAATCGTGATGCCACGCTCCTGCTCTTGCTCCATCCAATCCATCGTGGCTGCGCCATCATGGACTTCACCGATCTTGTACGACTTGCCGGTGTAGAAAAGGATACGCTCGGTTGTCGTGGTCTTACCGGCGTCGATGTGCGCCATGATACCGATGTTGCGATACATACTGAGTGGATGGCTGCGTGCCATGGGCTTTACTCCAAAGATGGGCTTGCTTGTGTTGCGCGCCCTATAGGGAAAGGGGCTGGTTTATGCCAGCCCCCGATTTACTTCAAAAGCTACATTCGCGAATGCTGCGAATGGCTGGCTGTTTACCAGCGGTAGTGAGCGAATGCGCGGTTGGCTTCGGCCATACGGTGCGTATCTTCGCGTTTTTTGACAGCGTTGCCGCGGTTCGATGCAGCATCCATCAGCTCACCCGAAAGCCGTGCGGCCATCGTGGTTTCGCTGCGGTTACGCGCTGCGCCGATCAACCAGCGAATGGCGAGTGCCTGAGCACGCTCGGGACGAACTTCGCAAGGCACCTGGTAGGTGGCACCACCAACGCGGCGGCTGCGGACTTCGATACCGGGCTTTACGTTATCAAGCGCTTCATGGAAGGTCTGGATCGGATCTTTCTTGGCGCGGCTTTCGACGGTTTCGAGTGCACCATAAACAATACGCTCTGCTGCGGATTTCTTACCATCAAGCATCAGGTTGTTCATGAACTTCGACAATACCAGATCACCATAACGGGGATCGGGAAGAATGATGCGCTTTTCGGGACGACGACGACGTGACATATTATATTTCCTTTATCTCTAGGGACCAGTGGCAGCGCGTATGCGCGCCAATCGGGCCAGCCAATGGAGAGCGGCGCGAATTACTTCGGACGCTTTGCACCATATTTGGAACGCGATTGCTTGCGGTCCTTTACACCTTGCGTATCGAGTACGCCGCGAAGCACGTGGTAACGCACACCGGGAAGGTCGCGCACGCGGCCGCCGCGGATCAGCACAACACTATGCTCTTGCAGGTTGTGGCCTTCGCCAGGGATATAGGAAATAACCTCGCGCTGGTTGGTCAGACGGATCTTGGCAACTTTACGCAAAGCCGAGTTCGGCTTTTTCGGGGTCGTGGTATAAACGCGGGTGCAAACGCCGCGCTTTTGCGGGTTTTGCTCCATCGCAGGGACCTTCGACTTGGTCTTCTGCGGGGTCCGGCCCTTGCGGACCAGCTGGTTAATCGTTGGCATATCTTCACCTTTTTTGAGCGGTTACTTTAGGTGGCAAGGCGGTTTTTGCGGTGGAGGCTCAGCCTTTGATCCACCCGACCTGACA
>JANNQI010000051.1:0-13558 GCA_031400695.1 Sphingomonadales bacterium
CAAACGCTAAAGCCATCCACGTCGGTGGCGCAAATACCGGGATCAGGTTGAGGGCAAAGATCAAAGCGATCAACACAGCAAAGGCGAGTAATTGTTCGGCCATAGTTTATGCCTTCAGCCTTAAAAATCTTGCCTAGCATAAGGCTCTCCCAGCCGTCGAGCGCAACATTCTCGAAAAGTGTTGGGAGAGATTTCCGCAGCCGTCGGCGAAAGGAACGAGTCTGTCTTCGATTTTCTGAGCAAGTTAGCAGGACAGCCTCTAATGAGGGCTTCCAATTGCAACGTGCGCCCATTGCATACCTAGTAAACTTGACCTTAACCCCGGACAGATGGCTATTACTGGCCCATAAAATAGTAAATTGAAGTGCACTGTGTTTTCCGTGCTTTCGCTAGGAAACGCTGAAACTTCCTGCTGAAAGTAATGGTGCCGCCTATAGGATTCGAACCTACGACCCCCGCATTACGAATGCGATGCTCTACCAACTGAGCTAAGGCGGCCTTGGCGTTGAAGCCAACGCGGACCGCATAGACATGTGTCTCGGTCGTTTCAAGCACCGTTTGGTAAGATCACTATCCAACCAATATGCACCATCACACCATTTCAGACGAGAAAAGCGAACAATAATAGATGGTAACGCCGTATTTGGCAGGCATGAAATTCGCAAGCCTTAACGATCCCGCCAATACCAGCCAGCATTACCGCAAGATCGACCTGCAAAGCCGCGACGCGAAGCCTCAAAGAAGCGGCTAAAGAAGATGATATCGGTAAAGTCGAAGAGGTACGGGTGGCAATCGGTGACATCGCCTACGCGTGGCAGGCGCTGTCGGGCGATTAACCCTCGTTCAATACCCAACCGACACTGATTTGTGTGGCGGCCAACGGCACATCCAGACGCGCCTCGCTGAAATCGACCTTAGCCCCGGGCGCCAGCGAGCGCACCTTGGCTTTCATTTTCCAGCTATAAACCGGGCGCCCGCCGGAATCTTTCAGCGTCACCAGCATCTCGGGGACCGTCTGCGTGCTCCCGGTCGGATTGACGATGCTACCGCTGGCTATAAAATAGGGCGTTCCATCCGCGCGTTCGTTCAGTTCGAGATTCTGGTTGAGTACGATCTTGAGATCGGGCTCAGCTCCGGCCATGCCCAAGCCCATCGTTGGCACACCATAATACCAGATCGCACCGCCCACGCCCGCAACGGCAATCGCAAAAGCAACCGCCGCCATTGTCCACAGTTTCGCAGGGTTGCGTCGGGGTTTGAACGGCGGTTCATGGACGAACTGGCTTTGTGGCGGGGGCTCTTCGAAATAAGAGGTCCGGGCAACCGTTGGTTCGACAAATACAGTCTCCGACGCACGTTCCTGATCAAAGCGCGCGAAACTGGGTTGTGCGGGTTCTTCAACCGGCTCAGCGACTGGCGGTGGGGGCGGGGGTGGAGGAACCATCACCGGCGCCTCTGCAACGACTGGCGCGATAACAGCAGGAGCGACAACCGGTGGCGCAGGCGCAACTGGCGGAATCGCGCCGCCCTGAAACCAGCTATGTTTGCAATTGGCGCAGCGAACCTGACGGCCATCCATACCAATGGCACTGTCCGGCACGACATATCGGGTGCGGCAGGAAGGGCAGACGAGCAGCATTGCGCTCCATAAACATCAGCCGTCTTTGACTTGCAACCCTGCTGTCAAAAAATGCTGTGGACGGTGGGGTTTGTGGAGCCATAGACTGGTTAATAGGCTTTGCTCCGGTCCAGCCTTTGTGTCATCTGGTCGCGCGATGCAAAGCGTGGTGGAATTCGACAATGTGGGACTGCGATACGGGACCGGGGCGGAGACGCTAACCGACCTGAGCTTTACGCTATATCCCGGTAGCTTCTACTTCCTTACTGGAGCATCCGGCGCAGGTAAGACCTCGCTTTTGAAACTGCTTTATCTCGCGCATCGACCCAGCCGCGGAGCGATCCGGATGTTCGGGCATGATGCCATTACCTTGCCGCGCGAGCGTCTTCCAGGTTTTCGCCGCCGTATAGGTGTGGTGTTCCAAGATTTCCGGCTGGTACAACATCTGTCGGCCTTCGACAATATCGCGTTGCCGCTTCGAATCGCGGGTATTCAGGAAAAGGACCTGCAGGGGCCAGTGACAGAGATGCTGGCATGGATAGGGCTGACCGAGCGTGCCGATGCGCGACCTGCGACCTTGTCCGGCGGCGAGCAGCAACGCGTCGCCATTGCGCGTGCCGTCATCGGTCGGCCCGAAGTGCTCGTCGCGGACGAGCCTACGGGCAATGTCGATCCAGACATGGCGCGACGCTTGTTGCAATTGTTCGCTGCATTGAACCGGCTTGGCACAACCGTCGTCGTTGCGACCCATGACATCCATCTGTTGCAGGAAATCGAGAACGCACAGATGATGCGGCTCGACAAAGGACGACTGTCCGATCCGACCGGCCAGTTAAAGCATCCACCGCGTCCGTTAGTACTGAAAAACTGATGCTGCTCGATTTTGCCCTGCCCGCGCACGACCGTAAATTAATCCCTGAAGGCCGCCTCTCAGGGCCGATGCCTTGGGTTATCGCGATCATGCTGTTTCTGACGATACTGGTGGCTGCGGCAGGCGTGACGTTGGCCGATGCCGCACGCAAAGGAGGTGCCGATCTGGCAAGCAAAGTCACCGTCCAGATTATCGAACCCGATCCCGTAGCTCGCGCCGCCCAAAAAGCCGCGGTGGCAAGGTCACTCAGAAGCGTTCCAGGTGTTTCCGGCGTGAATCCGGTGCCCGAGGGAGAGGTGAGGAACCTGCTTGAGCCTTGGCTTGGCAGCGGCATTATCGACGCCGATATTCCCGTGCCTGCCTTGGTCGATTTCCGGATTGACCGGATTCCTAACGGTCAGATGCTTCGGGCGATGCAACGCAGGCTGGAAAGCGTCGCCCCCAATATTCGGCTGGACTCGCACAGCAGTTGGATGGCACCTTTTTTCGACCTGATGTCGGCGCTGGTATGGCTATCAGTTGGCGTGTTCATTATGCTGCTCGTCGCCACATCCGCAGTAGTAATCCTTGCCGTCCGAAGTACGCTCAATACCCATCGCGGAACCATCGAGATTATGCAAATGATGGGCGGCACCGATTTGCAGGCGGCACGTCTGTTTCAGCGGCGGGTCGCACTTGATGCGCTACTTGGCGGCGTCGTTGGCTTTGCGGCGGCAACCGCTGTGATCCTGGCATTAGGTGGACGTTTCGCCGCAGTCGAACCGGGCTTGCTCTCCGGTGCGACCTTTCCCTGGTATGGCTGGGTGCTGCTCGCGATTATTCCGCTTGCAGTTATGGGCCTTGCCATGCTTATGGCCCGCTGGACGGTGGTTTCGGCGCTCAAGAAGATGTTATGATCAGACGGATTTTGTCCTTTGTCCTCTTGGTCTGGGCGCTTGGTTTTGCCTGGTTTGCACTATTGCTGCCGCAACCCGCAGCGATGGCCAAAACCGATGCCGTAGTCGTCCTCACCGGCGGTGCCAACCGCATTGACCGGGGCCTCGAAATCCTAAAAGCGGGCAAATCAAAGAAGATGCTAATTTCCGGCGTGGACCGCGATGTAAAGCCGCCCGAACTTGCCGCGCAATATCCCGGATCGGCCAAATACTTCGATTGCTGCATCGACCTCGGATTTGCATCGGTCGATACCCGGTCCAACGCACTGGAAACCGCCCGCTGGGCAGCGAGTCATAAGGTCAAGACGCTGCGGCTGGTGACTCACGACTGGCACATGCGCCGCGCGAGGTTCGAGCTGGACCGGGCTTTGCCTTCGAACGTCACAGTGACCAACGACGCGGTTGCTACGCAGCCTTCGCTGCGTGCGCTGTTCAAAGAATATAACAAATACTGGCTACGCGCGGTCGCATCGCTGGTGGGGATATAGGGTGATATCAGCCATCAGGACGGCGCTGTTTACCGTCATATTCTTTGGCGGGTCGCTGTTCCACGCAGTAACCGCCTTCATCGGCAGCCTGACTTCGCCGGCATTGATGCGCTGGGCGGTACGTGGCTGGTCGCGTTATCAATTTTTCTGCGCCAAATGGCTGCTGGGGATCACCGTGCGTATCGAAGGCGAAATGTCGGACCGGCCCGTGCTTTATGCCATCAAGCATGAAAGCATGTACGAAACCATCGACATGCCCCGCGTCTTTCACCGGCCATCGGTCGTTGCAAAAAAGCAACTGTTCGACATTCCATTCTGGGGCAAAGCAGCGCTAGCTTATGGCATGATTCCCGTGGACCGCGATGGCGGCGCTGGGGCGCTGCGTGACATGCTCACCCGGTCGCGCGCGTTATTGGCCCAAGGCCGCCCGATTATCATTTTCCCCGAAGGCACTCGCGTGATGCACGGCGACGCGCCGCCGCTGCAATCAGGTTTCGCCGGATTGTATAAGATGCTGAATGTGCCGGTCGTACCGGTTGCGGTGGACAGCGGCAGACTGATGCCGCGCAACCACTGGCTCCGCAGTGCAGGGGTGATTACCTATAAGGTGGGTGAGGAAATCCCGGCTGGATTGCCAAGGGCAGAGGTCGAGGCGCGGGTACATCAGGCAATGAATGCCCTGAACGATTAATGCTTGCGCCCGAAGTCGGGTGCATCGTCATCCTGACCCTGCTCGACAATCGAGCGGCGGATGTCGCGGGTGCGACTGAATAGGGCCTCTAGCTCATCGCCCTTGCCGTAACGGATCGCGCGTTGCAGCGCCGTCAGGTCCTCGGAGAAGCGCTGTAGCATCTCCAGAACAGCTTCCTTGTTGGATAAAAACACGTCGCGCCACATCACCGGGTCAGACGCGGCTATGCGTGTGAAGTCGCGGAAGCCACCGGCGGAATATTTGATGACCTCGCTTTGGGTGACGCCTTCCAGATCATCGGCGGTGCCGACGATCGTATAGGCGATAAGGTGCGGCAAATGGCTGGTCACCGCGAGCACCATATCATGATGGCGGGCATCCATAATTTCAACGTCGGCGCCCAGCCGTTGCCAGAAAGTGCGCAGGCGTTCGATGGCAACTTCAGGCGCATTTTCGGGCGGGGTCAGGATGCACCAGCGGCCTTTGAACAAGGTTGCAAAGCCAGCATCGGGGCCGCTTTTTTCGGTGCCTGCAACGGGATGCGCCGGAATGATCGTCGCGCCCGGCAAGGCAGCACCAAGCGCATCGGCGACGCTTTGCTTGCACGAACCAACATCGCTAACGATCGCATCGGTAGGCAGGTCGTCGGCAAATTCTTCCGCTACCGCACCCATTGCGCCCACCGGCACGCACAAAATCACCAGATCGGCATCGGTAACTGCCGCACCAGCCGTGTCGGTAACATCGTGGCAAATACCCAGCGCCTCTGCCGTTGCCCGCACATGCGGATCAGCATCATGGCCGGTAATCCGAACATCGGGCATCTGCGCCTTCACCGCACGCGCGACAGAAGATCCGATCAGCCCCAGACCGATAATCGTCAGACGCGCGAACGGCAGCATCAGTTATGCGCTTCGATTATTTTGCGCAGCGCAGTCATTAGCCCGCGATTTTCTTCCTCGGTCCCGATGGTGATCCGCAGGCCATTGCCAAGGCCCTGTCCGGGCAACCAACGCACGATATAGCCTTCGTCCATCAGGCCTTTGTAAGCGACCTCGGCACTGCATTTGCCTTCGAACATGATCATCAGGAAATTCGCCCATGACGGCACGGCGCGCAAGCCGCGGTTCGACAGCGAAGCGATCTCCGCCGCCATCCATTCGCGCCATTCGGCATTGTGCTGGCGGCTGTTAGTCACAAAGTCTGTGTCGGCCAAGGCAGCGATTGCTGCGGCCTGCCCCGCTGCTGTCACATTGAACGGCGCGCGGATGCGGTTGAGCGTCGCAATCAAGCCCGGCTGGCCATAAGCCCAGCCAATCCGTTCTGCCGCCAACCCGTAAATTTTCGAGAAGGTGCGGGTAATGAGAACATTTTCGTTATTCCGCGCAAGGTCGAATGATGCCGAGCTGTCGTCTTCCAGATATTCGCCATAGGCTTGATCGAGCACCAGCACGCAGTCAGCCGGCAATCCCGCATGCAAGCGCGCTATTTCGCTATCTTCCAGATAGGTACCAGTCGGATTGTTCGGGTTGGCGACAAACACCACACGCGTTTTGTCAGTCACAAGCGCGAGCAAGGCATCGACGTCGGTGCCATAATCCTTGTCTGGCGCGATCACTACGTTGGCGGCACATTTGCGCGCAGCGATGTCGTAGACAGAGAATCCGTAACGGACATAGATGATGTCATCGCCAGCACCTGCATAGCCCATCGCTATCAGGTTTAGAAGTTCGTCCGAACCGGTGCCGCAAACAATCTGGTCGCTCGCAAGCTCGTAATGCGCGCCCAACGCTTCGCGCAGAGCGTTGCTCGCCGGATCGGGGTAACGCGCGAGGGTCGAGCGCGCCTCGACCAGCGCAGCCGTCGCATGCGTGCTACACCCTAACGGATTTTCGTTGGCTGACAGCTTAATCAGCACTCGGCCGTCATCCGACTTGGCTTTGCCCGGCGTATAGGCGTTGATGGCGTTAATCCAGGGTTTGGCTTGCGGTGCGTTCATGCGCGCCGCCATAGCGGCGAAGCTCCCGGAATCCAAGTAAGCTATTGTTTCAGCCGCTTCCGCTGATATGGCAGGCACGATGCAAGGGGATGAGCGTTTCGGACTGGATAGAACTATACGCCTGCTCGGGCCGGTAAAGCTCGACAGCGGCGCCGAGTTTGCGCCCATTGATTTCGCTTACGAAACCTACGGGGCCCTAAACGCCGACAAATCCAATGCCATCCTGATCTGCCATGCATTGACTGGCGATCAATATGTCGCATCTACTCACCCGGTTACCGGAAAGGACGGTTGGTGGACACGGATGGTGGGTCCGGGCAAGCCGATCGATCCAGCGCGGCACTGCATCATCAGCATCAACGTCATGGGAAGCTGCATGGGTTCGTCGGGACCCGCCAGTATCGACCCATCCACTGGAGGCGCTTATGGGATGACATTTCCGGTCATCACCATCCCCGACATGGTCCGCGCGCAGGCTATATTACTGGACCATTTGGGTATCCAGACACTTGCCGCGGTGGTCGGCGGCTCGATGGGCGGGATGCAGGCGTTGAGCTGGGCTGCACTCTATCCGGACCGCTTGCGTTCGGCGGTGGTGATTGCCTCAACCGCACGCCACTCGGCGCAGAATATTGCCTTTCACGAAGTAGGCCGCCAAGCCATCATGGCCGATCCACGCTGGAACAATGGCGCTTATTATGGCCGGGAGGCGCCCGCATCAGGCCTCGCGGTGGCGCGGATGGCGGCGCATATCACCTATTTGTCCGAGGCCGGTCTGACCGAAAAATTTGGCCGTCGCTTGCAGAACCGCGACGCAAAAAGCTTTGGCTTCGATGCCGATTTTCAAGTCGAAAGCTATCTCCGCTATCAGGGACTGAGTTTCGTCGACCGGTTCGATGCCAACTCCTATCTCTACATTACCCGCGCGATGGATTATTTCGATCTCGCAGAACCACATGACGGGGTACTCGCGAAAGCCTTTGCAGCTACCAAAGCGCGTTTTTGCCTGATCAGTTTCGACAGCGACTGGCTTTACCCCACGTCTGAGTCGCGGCGCATCGTCCACGCATTGAATGCCGCGGGCGCGGCCGCCAGTTTCGTAGAACTGTCCAGCCCTTTTGGTCACGATAGCTTCCTGCTCGACGCGCCCGAGATGAACCGGATTGTCGATGGCTTTTTGCGCGCAGGCGAAACGCAATGACCGCGCTACGCCCCGACCTTGCCGTTATCGCCAGAAATGTACGTGCCGGTTCTCGCATCCTCGATGTCGGTTGCGGTGACGGACAGTTGATGGCAGCGTTGCGCGATCACAAGCAGGTCGATGCACGCGGGCTGGAGCTGGATGCGCGTGATGTTGCGACTGCAGTTTCGCGGGGACTTTCGGTGATTCAGGGCGATGCCGATACCGATCTGGCGGACTATCCGGATGGCAGCTTCGATTATGCCATCCTTAGCCAGACACTACAGACCACCAAGCGGCCCGATGTTGTGCTGGACAATTTGCTGCGCATCGGACGTGAGGCGTTTGTTTCCTTCCCCAATTTCGCTCACTGGCGGATCAGGTTTGCGCACATGTTCGGCGGTCAGATGCCGGTGACCGAGCAATTGCCGCATCGCTGGTACGACACGCCCAATATCCACCATGTCACGATCGACGATTTTCGTTCGTTCCTGAAGGAGCGAGGCGTGGTTATTGAGGGACAGTGGTTCCTGTCCGGAAACAAGCCGCGCAAGGAAAGCATGGCCAATTTGCTCGCCCAGCATGCGGTGTTTTTGTTAAAACGAAAATAATCTGCCTGGCGCTTGCTAGTGCCCGCCATCCGGTTGCTGCAACACACTGTAATCGCTGCCAAAATAAATGGCCGCTGGTATTGCTACCAGCGGCCACTGCGTCCGATGTTGGAAGTCCTTGACCCGAGGGTCATTCTTTCCGCTCTCTGACGTCCGGTTCCCCAACTCGGCCCGAAGGCCTTGTTGGTTCGCCTTGGTACTGTGGGTATCCTATCCGGCGTTGCTTCTCTTGCGATTAGCCGCACTTGATATTCGTTGTCTTTGTACCCACCGCCTCTGCCACATTTCCCTGTCTTGCGACCGGTTTGCCTGCCAATTTGGTGACCTGACATTAGAACCATTCCGCTCCGCTTTCCCGTTTCCGTTCCGGCTTTGCATCGTGGCGGTTCTGCCCGATGACTTAAAGTTGTCATGAAAACCGAGTCGCGCAAACATAAAAATGTAAAGTTATCCACAGGCAAGGCGGTTTACGGTGGACAAGTTGGCGCACAAGTTTCGGGCCTAAACGAATACGGCCCCCACGCTGTGCATGGGGGCCGTTCGATTCAACCGGGGGCGAGGGAGAGAGGAGGAGAGAGCCCGCCGGTTAAAGTGCGTTTCGGCAATCTCTTGCCGTTGAACTCCAAATAGCCACGCGGCGCTTATGCTGCAATTGCGAAAAAACTGAGGCTAGTTGCATGTTTTGCAACTAGCCTCATAACGTAACGGAATGCATCCTTTGCATTCGAATGTAGTACGGAAAATTTTGCTTACGGCGCGATTCCATTGCCCGGAAGCGACGCGTTGACGATGCCGCCGTCGCAGGCAATCGTCTCACCTACGATATAATCGCCCGCCCTAGCAGCGAGGAAAATCGCAAGGCCCGCCATGTCCTCTGGCGTACCGATTCGCGGGAACGGGATGTTTTTGGCAACCGCATCGGCATGGTCGCGCGCAGCTTTGTTCATATCGGACTGGAATGCGCCCGGCGCGATGCCGCTGACCAGGATATTGTCTTTGACAAGCTCTGCCGCCAGCCGCCGGGTTAGATGAATGACCGCCGCCTTTGACGCCTGATAGCTGTAGGTTTGCCACGGGTTAATCTTCATCCCGTCAATCGAAGCGATGTTGATGACCTTGCCCGGACGGTCGAAACTTGCGGCAGCTTTCAATTGCGGGTGCATCGCTTGTGTCAGGAAGAAGAGCGATTTGACGTTGAGGTCCATCACGCGGTCCCAGCCGGCTTCAGGAAACTGGCCGAAGTCGGCACCCCATGCGGCACCGGCATTGTTGACAAGGATATCGACCTTCTCCTCGCGCTCGGCGATTTGCGCGGCGAGCGACAGGCAGCCATCGACGGTCGACAGGTCGCACGGCAGGCCGATGACCTGATCACCAAGCTCGGCGACGGTTTCCTCGATCTGGTCAACCTTGCGCGCACTGATGTAGACGCGCGCGGCCCCGGCCGCGAGATAGCCCTCGACAATCATCTTGCCGATCCCACGCGAGCCGCCGGTGACAACCGCGACGCGGCCGTTGAGGTTAAATAGTGCATTCAGGTCCATTGGGGTAATCCTCTCAATATCCGTTCATTGTCGCGACGCGGTCGGCGTGGAAATAGGCGTCGCCGAAAAACTCGTTCAGGCTGCGGTCGCGCTTCATATAAAGGCCTATGTCATATTCATCGGTCATGCCGATACCGCCATGCATCTGCACGCCTTCGCGCACTGACAGGCTACAGGCGAGTCCAGCTTTCGCTTTGGCCGCCGCGACATAAAGCTCTGCCTTGGAATGGCCTTCGTCGAGCAACGATTGCGCCTTCAGCACAATCGACCGCGCGCCTTCCATTTCGCCATATAGAAGCGCAGCGCGGTGTTGGAGCGCTTGGAATTCGCCGATTACCCGGTCAAACTGCTTACGCGTTTTGAGATAATCGAACGTGATATCCATCGCGCCGGTGCCAACGCCCACCATCTCTGCCGCGGCGCCAACACGTCCGGCGTCGAGCATCTTGCTCAGCACCGACCAGCCGCCATCGACTTCGCCGATCACGGCGTCGGCATCGACCTGAACACCGTCAAATTTGACATGCGCCGCCATTGCCGAATCGACCAAGCGCGCCGCTTCCATCGATATTCCGGCTGCATCCTTATCAACCGCGAACAAAGTCAGCCCATCGGTCTCACCAGCGGCACCCGCCGTGCGCGCCGCGACAATCAGCATGTCGGATGATGTGCCCTGCACTACGAACTGTTTGTGGCCCGTGAGCTTGAAGCCATTGCCGCTGCGTTCCGCGTTGCACGCAATTGTTTCGGGCCGATGTTTAACGCCTTCGTCGATAGCTAGGCCGATAACTGTTTCCCCAGCCAAAATTCCCGGAAACCAACGCTCGCGCATCGCGTTATCGGCAAGCTTCAGCGCCTCGACCGCCGCGACCGAGGTCGACAGGAACGGCGAAGGCGAGAGATTACGGCCGATTTCCTCAAGCACGATACCCGCCTCGATATGCCCCATGCCCATGCCGCCATCGGCTTCGGGGATCAGTATGCCGGTAAAGCCCATCTCGGCAAACTGCTTCCACAGATCGTGCGAAAAGCCGTCCTTGCATTCCATATCGCGATATTTGCGGAAATGGGTGGTCGGCGCTTCTGACTTCATGAAGTCGCGCGCGCTATCGCGCAGCATCGTCTGGTCGTCGTTAAGGGTCATCGCCATGACTTAAGCTCCCGGCATTTCAAGGATGCGCTTGGACACGACGTTGAGCATCACTTCACTGGTGCCGCCCTCAATCGAATTCGCTTTGGTCCGCAACCAGTTGCGCGCCTTCGAACCGCCGTTCGACCGCTCGCTGTCCCACTCAAGCGCCTGACTTCCACCAATCGACATCACCAATTCGTTGCGCTTCTTGTTCAGTTCGGTGCCGACATATTTCATCAGGTTCGAATAGGCCGGATGCGCCTTGCCCGTTTTCCATTCGTCCATAAAGCGCTCGCCATGCGCGCGGAAGGTCAGGTTTTCGACATCGAACAACGCCATTTGTGCGCGCAGCACCGGTTCTTCGGCCAGCACCGCTTTCATCGCCGCGCCGATCGAGGTCACGCCGCCGTCACCACCCATGCCCGAAATCATCTCGCGCTCGTGGCCCAACAGATATTTTGCCACATCCCAGCCGCGGTTCAGTTCGCCGACAATCTGGTGTTTGGGGACAACGACGTTGTCGAAGAAGGTTTCGCAGAATGGCGAGTTGCCCGAAATCAGCTTGATCGGCTTGGTCGAAACCCCCGGCGTTTCCATATCGAACAACAGGAAACTGATGCCCTGATATTTGTTGCTCTTGTCGGTGCGCACAAGGCAGAAAATCCAGTCGGCCTTGTCGGCGTAACTGGTCCAGATTTTTTGGCCGTTGACCACCCAATGATCGCCCTTATCCTCGCCATAGGTCTGCATTGAGACAAGATCGCTACCTGCGCCGGGTTCGGAATAGCCCTGACACCAGCGGATTTTGCCCGACGCGATCTCATTGAGATAATGCACCTTCTGCTCTTCGGTGCCGAATTTGAGCAATGCCGGTCCAAGCATCCAGATGCCAAAGCTGTTCAGCGGGCTACGGCATCCAAGCTTTGCCATTTCCTGACGCAGTATTTTGGTCTCTTGCGGGGTCAGGCTAGCGCCGCCATAAGCCTTGGGCCAATCGGGGACAGTGTAACCCTTGGCCGCACAGCGCTCCATCCAGACCTTCTGCGCGTCGGATTGAAACACGAAATCGCGTCCGCCCCAGCAGACATCTTCGTCGCCCTTCATTGGCGTCCGCATTTCGGGCGGGCAGTTTTCATCGAGCCAGGCACGCGCTTCGGCGCTGAATGTTTCAAGGTCGGACATGACGCTCTCCTATTAATTGCTTGATGAAATTTTGGGCTGGCGCGCGGGGAAACGCAAGCGCTTATCGGCGGGCAATGCATGCCGTAACGTCAAAGCGCTACCGATTGACAGGCGAAGCGTCAGCCCTAGCATAGGGGAAGGAATGAGGAGCCCGCCGCGCATGCGATTCGCCGTAAATCTGCCATTTGAGCGGACTGTATGACCACCGCTGCGCGATTGCCGCGATCGTTAAAGGTCATCCACGGGCTCGGCTCAGTGGCTTATGGCATCAAGGATAACGGCTTTTCGGTCTTCCTGCTGATTTTCTACAATCAGGTGCTTGGTATTGATGCAGGCATCGTTGGCACGGTCATCATGGCCGCGCTGATTTTCGATGCGTTTGCCGATCCCATTATCGGTGAAATGTCCGACCGGACGCAAAGCAAATGGGGTCGCCGCTTGCCTTGGCTATATGCCGCCGCGATTCCACTCGGCATCATCTGGATGCTGCTTTGGCATCCCCCTGAAATGGAGCAGACAGGAACGATATTGTGGCTGTTCTGTACTGCGGTGCTAGCGCGCACTCTTGTTTCGATGTGTGAGGTCCCTTCCATCGCACTGGTACCCGAACTCACCGCAGATTATGACGAGCGAACGCGGTTGATGCGTTACCGGTTCCTGTTCGGCTGGGCCGGCGGCTTGCTGATGCTGATTTTTGCTTATGGCATTTTCTTTGCAGGCGAAAAGGGTGTGAGCGACCCCGAGGGCTATGATGCGTATTCACTTTGGGGTGCGTTGATGATGACTGGCGCGGTGTTGGTTTCGGCGCTTGGCCAGCATAAATGGGTTGCCAAGCAATCACCGCCAGCGCCGCGCGGTGTCGGTCTGGGCCATGCGCTTCGCGAGGTGAAAGCAACGCTCTCCAACCGCGCGTTCCTTTGGCTCGTTTCGGCGGCGTTGTTTGCGCTGATCAACCAAGGCATAACCTTCGCGCTGACCAATTATCAACTGGCGTTCTTGTGGCAGCTCGAGCGGATGCAAATGCTCTATTATGCGCTGATATTGTTCACGACGGTCATCGTTGCCTTCATCATCGTGCCGCCGATTTCGGGGCGCCTTGGCAAGAAAACGGCAACGATCCTGCTCGCCATCATTTCGCTGATTTTCAATTCAGCAATGTATCTCGCCTGGTTGCTCGATCTGGTTCCCGGCGCGCCTGAAAATCCTTCGGTGCTATTCATGTTCTCGTTCGTGACGATTTCGAACAGCGCAGCTATCGGCATGATGATGTTAACCTCGTCAATGATGGCCGACGTCGTGGAGGCGTC
>JANNQI010000052.1:0-65718 GCA_031400695.1 Sphingomonadales bacterium
AACCCAAAAATGCCGAAGGCCGTGCGCTGCTTGCCGATAGCTATGAACAGCAAGGCTATCAGGCGGAATCGGCGATCTGGCGCAATATGTATCTCTCCGCCGCCCGCGATCTGCGCGAAGGCGTGAAGGCCAGCATCACGACGCAAAGCATCGATATGATTTCTGCGATACCGACGGGGTTATTGCTGGATTCGGTGGCAACGCGGCTTGATCCTGACAAAATTGGCGAAAAATCGCTCGCGATCAACTTCGCGTTTTCCGACCGGAACGAGAAGGCGAAGGTCAGCGTCCGCAACGCGGTGATGTTCAGCGAAATGGGCACCAGCCATGCTGCGCCCGCTGTGACGGTGAGCGGCCCCCGTCAGCTTTTCCTCGCGCTGCTGTTCCTGAAAATGCCGCTAGCCCAGCTGGAGGGGGCAGGCCTCAAAGTCGAAGGCGACCGCGCGGCGGTTGAAGCACTTCAAGCCGCGCTAGACCCGATGCCGACCCCGTTCAATATTGCAGAGCCGTAGCCGTGGGCAAGCTCATACCATATTCTTTATTGCTTAGGGCATTGAGCTAAAAATTGATCACCTAGGGCAATCTTGCCGTTGGCATATGCAACTTTCACGGCGCCCTTACAATCACCGGCAACAAGCAGCTTTCGAGCTTCAATCTCAATCTGTGAAGGAACTCCGATTGCGGCTGATGGCGATTGAAAACGACCAACACAATTCTGCGCCAGGCGATCTGCTATTTCTAGTCTGCCTTTTTTTAGCGCATATTGAGCCGCTCCATGACAGTCACCTGCAGCTAAGAAAGACCCAACTTTTTTTCTAAAGTTCTTCTCGTTTATTGCGCCAATGAAATCAGCGATGCCCTCGGCGGCAGACGTCCCACCATCATCATATGTTGGCGATTGGCCCCCAATTGAGTTGCACGATACCTGATTACCCATCATGACGCAGTCAGTTGAGGTTAGGCCGCCCTGACCGATTGTATTGCAATGCGCCATCTTTCCAGTGACTATGCAATTTGTATTGTTTGCCTCGGCACTGGCAAGACTAACAATCGCTAGTCCGGCGGCCACTAAATTTAGTTTGATCATGAACGTCCTCCAACGATATGGTAGCAGCCGTTGGTTGCCTAATTGTTAATTGTTCAGTCTGTTCAGACCAGCATGGACTTGTGTTCACATCTCGCCGCGTTCGCGCCGGATCGCGTACCATTTCTCGACATTGGCGTTATGCTCTTGCAGCGTGTCGGCAAAGACATGGCCGCCTTTGCCGTCCGCCACAAAGAATAACGCTTTGGTTTCCAGTGGGTTTAGCACTGCCTCAATCGCAGCGCGCGACGGGTTGGCTATCGGGCCTTTAGGAAGGCCGACCATCGCGTAGGTGTTGTAATCATTGACGTCGGCGATTTCGGATTGGCGGATGCGGCGGCCTAGCGGTTTGCCTTTAGTGATTGGATAGATGATCGTCGGGTCGGCTTGCAGCATCATGC
Source organism: Sphingomonadales bacterium (assembly GCA_031400695.1). Lineage (GTDB taxonomy): Bacteria > Pseudomonadota > Alphaproteobacteria > Sphingomonadales > Sphingomonadaceae > Sphingorhabdus_B. Next base: position 1,486 of record JANNQI010000052.1, read on the forward strand.
CTTGCCGGATCCGGTTCGAATAAACGCCCGCAACCTTGCGCAGTTCGGACTTCAGTGCGGTTTCCTTCTCCACAATTGATGCGAGGGTAATTGCCTCTTGTGGAGTTTTTGCGACTGTAGTTTTGCTGCGCCTCGGCCATAGTTCGTCGATAGTTTTTTTCATCGCGTCCTGCATCCGCAGCAGCACGGCGGCACGGCTTTCATTTTTATCGAACGCATAGCTGTCGGGCAGGACCGAACCCTCGGCGGGCACGGGGACGCTGCCGGTGAGCCGGTCATTTGCCATCAGCCGCTCCTGCACCATGATAGACGGCCAGCCTTCGGGAATGGTCACCATGCGTTGCACGGTCTTGCCGCCGGTCAGGATCGACAGCACGTCGGAATTCGACGCTGCGGGTGGAATGACAAATTCGCCGGCTTTGATCGTGCTGGTCGCGCCGAAAATCTTGGCCCGGTTGACGAACGCGTCGGCGGATTTGATGACCCCGCCCTTTTCCAATTGCTCGGCGGCAAGCGTGATGCTCGAACCCGGTTTGATTACCACGGTGACTTCGCGGGTCAGCGGCCCGGCCGCGGTCCAGCCATAGACGAAATTACCGGCGATCACGGCCAGCAAAGCGATTGCGGCGATGATCGCCCATTTGGCGATACCGCGCATGTATCAGATGGCCTTCATAATCAGACTGGCATTGGTCCCGCCAAAGCCAAAGCTGTTGTTCAGCACCGCATTCACTTTACGCTTTTTGGCCACATGCGGCACCAAATCGACGCCTTCGGTGCCCTCATCGGGATTGTCGAGGTTGAGCGTCGGCGGGACAATCTGGTCGCGGATGGCGAGGATGCAGAAAATGCTTTCGACCGCGCCCGCGCCGCCCAATAAATGGCCGATGGCGGACTTGGTCGAGCTCATCGATACGGTCGAGATGGCATCGCCGAACAGCCGCTTGACCGCGCCGAGCTCGATCGTGTCGGCCATCGTGGATGTGCCATGCGCGTTGATGTAATCGATGTCGGACGGCGTCATGCCTGCTTTTTTGAACGCCATTTGCATTGAACGAAAGGCGCCGTCGCCATCGGGATGCGGCGCGGTCACGTGATAAGCGTCGCCCGAAAGGCCGTAACCGACAACTTCGGCATAGATTTTCGCACCGCGCGCTTTGGCATGTTCATATTCTTCAAGCACGACGACGCCTGCGCCTTCGCCCATGACAAAGCCGTCGCGGTCCTTGTCATAGGGGCGGCTTGCTGCTTCAGGGCGGTCATTATAGGTCATATTAAGCGCGCGCGCCTGCGCAAAACCGGCAATCCCGAGCGGGTTGATGGTTCCCTCTGCGCCGCCTGCCAGCATGACATCGGCATCATCGTCGCGTATCATCCGCGCCGCATCGCCAATCGAATGTGCGCCGGTCGAGCAAGCGGTAACCACTGCGTGGTTGGGGCCTTTAAGGCCATATTTGATGCTGACCTGACCCGAAATCAGATTAATCAGCCGGCCATGGACAAAATGCGGAGAAACACGGCCTGGCCCTTTTTCAGCGAGTAACAACGCCTCGCTTTCGATGCCCGGAAGCCCGCCGATACCCGACCCGATGGAGCATCCAGCGCGAACCTTTTGGTCTTCGGTCATTTCAGTGAGGCCAGCGTCTTCGAGCGCCTGTCCGGCGGCGTCGATACCGTAAATGATGAACGGATCGACCTGGCGTTGTACCTTGTGATCAACGCGTAAATCAGGGTCAAACCCCCAAGGATGGTCCTTGGGCTTTACCTCGCAGGCGATGTGACATTTCTGGTCACTGGTATCGAAGCGCGTAATTCGGGTCGCGCCAGATTTGGCGGCAATCAGATTTGCCCATGTAGTTTCAACATCGGCCCCCAAAGGCGTAACCAGACCCAATCCGGTAACCACGACACGACGCATAAAGCTACCTCCAACCTAATCCTGCTTCGCGGCCCATTACCGCCATCATTTGCCAAAAAGCAAACGGCTTTCCGACGGGGTGCAAGCGCACTGGCCGGAAAGCCGTTAGAATTTCTGTGCATCGGCGCGGTGGTGCGCGCGATGGTTCAGCTATTGCTGTTGATGAAGTCAATCGCGTCCTTGACGGTGGCGATCTTCTCGGCAGCATCATCAGGGATTTCGACATTGAATTCTTCTTCAAACGCCATCACCAGCTCGACAATATCAAGGCTGTCTGCGCCCAAATCGTCGATGAAGCTTGCTGCTTCATTAACCTTGTCAGCTTCGACGCCGAGATGCTCGACAACGATTTTTTTGACCCGTTCCGCGGTATCGCTCATTTTTTTGCCCCTTAATGGTTGGGAGGATGAATTTCAGGACTCGCCCTAATGCGCAGACAGCGCGCTGGCAAGTGGGGAGTGAACGGGCAAAATGCCCACCCACTCACAACATGGCCATGCCGCCGTTTACATGCAAGGTCTGTCCGGTGATATAGCCAGCTTCACGCGACGCGAGATAAGCAACCGCAGCGCCAATGTCGCCGCCTTCGCCCATCCGGCCCATTGGAATGCGCGCATTGAGCGCTTCTTTTTGCGCGTCGGGCAAGCTTTCGGTCATTGCCGTTGCAATAAAGCCCGGTGCGACGCAGTTGACCGTGACGTTGCGGCTGGCGATTTCCTGCGCGATGGCCTTCGACATCGCGGTCAAACCCCCCTTCGACGCCGCATAATTGGCCTGGCCGGGATTGCCGGTGGTGCCAACGACGCTGGTGATGGTGATGATCCGGCCGAAGCGGGCTTTCATCATCGGCTTGGTTGCCGCGCGCATCAATCGGAACGCCGCTTCAAGGTTGATGCGGATCACTTCGTCCCATTCCTCATCCTTCATGCGCATGGTCAGGTTGTCGCGAGTGACGCCTGCATTGTTGACGAGAATGTCGATTTGCCCAAGCTTTTCGAGCGCAGCGGGGACGAGCGCCTCGACGCTGTCCTTGTCGCCGAGGTTGCAGGGGATAGCGACATGGTCACCGCCGAAGCTGGCACGAAACGCCTCCAGTTTTTCGGCGTTGGACCCGGAAACAGCCAGCCGCGCGCCTTGGCCAGCAAGCGCGTTGCAAATGGCTGAGCCGATACCGCCGCTCGCGCCGGTGACGAGTGCGGTCATACCGCTTAGATCAAACATATTGTTCTCCATCATTTTGTTTCGCGCAGAGACGCAGAGGCGCAGAGAGTTAGTAGTTGTTGACGAGGCGGGTGACGCCCTCTTTCAGGGTGGCACCGCCAAAGTTAAGAAGCAGCCCGACGGGCTGTTTTGTTAGCCTTAGATATGTCAATAATTGCTTTGCATGAACAGGTGCAAGCCTTTCGAGCGATTTGATTTCAATTATCAGGCATTCGTTTACTACGATGTCCGCTCGAAAGGCTGCGTCAAAACGCAGACCCTCAAATTCGACATCTATCGCCTGTTGCCGCACAACGGCATACCCCAGCTCACGCAATTTGGCTGCCATGACCTGTTCGTACACTGTTTCCATCAGGCCAGGTCCAAGGGCCTTGTGAACCCGGATTGCCAGACCGATTACGTCGCCGCTGATGCGATCAATCTCCTGCAAAAACCCTCCGCGTCTCTGCGCTTCTGCGCGAAAATACTATGCTATAATAACGCCAGCAATGCTTCAATGTCGTCCATCGTAATGACGCTTGTCGTAGTCACCTCTTCGCCTGCGCTGCGTTTGACCATTGGCGAGAGCACTTTGCCTCCGAATTCGGCGAAATGGGTGACGCCCGCTGTGTGCATCGCAATTGCAGATTCGCGCCAGCGGACGCGGCCGGTGACTTGTTCGACCAGTTGTGCGGCTATGAGTTGCGGGTCGGCCACAGGCGCTGCGGTAACATTGGCGTAGAGCGCGACGAGCGGCGCGTGGATGGTCGTCGCGGCGAGTGCGGTTGCCATTTCATCCGCGGCGGGCTGCATTAAAGGGCAATGGAAGGGGGCCGATACCGGTAGCAAAATGCCGCGCTTTATCCCGTGGTCTTTCACCATTTCGATGGCGCGGTCGATTGCGCCTTTGTGGCCGGAGATCACGACTTGGCCCGGGTCGTTGTCATTGGCGACGGTGCAGGTTTCGCCTTGCGCCGCCGCTGCCGCAAGCGCTTCGGCTTTTTCGATGTCAGCGCCGAGTAATGCGGCCATCGCGCCAATGCCGACTGGCACGGCCGCCTGCATCGCCCGTCCGCGTAGTTTCAGAAGCGATGCGGTTACCGACAACGGCAATGCCCCGGCTGCGCATAATGCGGTATATTCGCCCAGGCTATGCCCCGCGACAAAATCGCATTTTTCCGAAAGTCGAACACCGCCCTCAACCTCAAGCACCCGCAAGGTCGCAATCGCGTTCGCCATGATCGCTGCTTGCGCATTTTCGGTCAGGAGAAGGTCGCTCTCCGGCCCTTCGCACATCAGTTTGAAAAGATGTTGCCCGAGCGCGTGATCGACTTCCTCAAATACGGCGCGCGCGGTGACGCTGGCCTCGGCCAATACCTTGCCCATGCCGACCGCCTGGCTGCCCTGACCCGGAAAAATAAATGCGCGCATGTTGGCTCCTTAATGTGAGCAGCGACGCCTATTAAGCGGCACTCGTTGTGGCAAGCCCGAAAGGCACGATCCTGTTGTCGGCATCATGGCCGATGTCGGCGCGACCAAGATACGCAATGCCAGATTTGCGGCACCACCGCTTGGCGATTTCTTCTGCGCCCTCGCCAAAGGGGCGATCATTGTCGGGGATGTCGCTGACGCGGCCAAGGCGCAGGCCTGTTAGCCCCGCATCTTTCAAATGGCTGGTGATGTGGAAGAATGCGCGGTCGTAGCCGTAGAGATATTCTGCGACTTCCTCGACCATTAGCACATGGCCTTTGAGGTCGGGCATCAGCGGCGTCCCTGCCATCATCGCCAGCGTCATCAGGTTGAACGCGGCGTAGCGCTCGCCTGCCTGGATATGCGGTTCGAGCGATTGCGGGTTGGAATGGACCAGCCAGTCGAGCGCGCGTTTCACCGCCGCTTCGCCGCCCTCGCGCCGAATATCGGCTGGCATCGGCCCATGCGCTACCCTGCCTGCGCCAGCACGGTAAAGCGCGCCCAGCAAATTACCAGCATCGCTATAGCCCATATATAGCTTGTCACCGGCCGCCGCCTTCAACTTAGAAACCGCGTCCTCGGCAATCCGGCACGCACCATAGCCACCACGCACGAACCAGATCGCATCGAATGCGGGGTCGTTCGCCATTTTGACGAACGCGTCCAGCCGCTGTGCATCGGTTCCTGCGAAATGACCGTTTTCGGCGAAGCATTGGTCGTGGAACACAAGTACGGCGGTGGGGTGACTGGTTGCGGCGAGGGCCGAGACACGCGTGGCAGCTTCGCGGGTGAACGGGGTGGAGGGGGCGCAGATACCGATCTTCATTCAAAGTCCTCCGTCCAACACCGTAGCCCTGAGCCGTCAGCGCGCAAGCGCTGGCGAAAGTCGAAGGGTGCCTATCGGCAGCAGCGCAAACCTTGAAGCGCCCTTCGACGGACGCAGCCGCTGCTCGACTGCTGCTCAGGGCTACGGTTTCTGTTTTGCCACCATTGCAAAACCTTGCCGCAAACAATAGCGGAGCGGAATGCACAAAAACAAATGCTATTTCTTCTGCGGCATCGGCGGGTCGGGAATGTTGCCGCTCGCCAATATCGTCCGCGATGCAGGCGCAACCGTGGCGGGTTCGGACCGTGCGCTCGATCAAGGCCGGTTGGGGCCGAAATTCGAATGGCTGCAAAGCCTTGGCATCGACCTGTTTGCGCAGGACGGTAGCGGGCTTGTCAACGGTGACCAGATACTGATTGCGTCGGCGGCTATCGAGGACAGCGTGCCCGATATTGCTAAGGCCCGCGCCTTGGGTTGCCAGCGGATGACGCGCGCCGAATTGCTGGCGGAATTGTTCAACGCCGCGCCGCGCAGCGTTGCGGTGGGCGGGACGAGCGGGAAATCGACCGTCACAGGCATGATCGGCTGGATATTGACCGAGGCAGGCCTCGACCCGACGATCATGAACGGCGCGGTGATGAAGAATTTTGTCGCCGATGATGCGCCGTTCGCCAGCGCGCGGGTCGGGCAGGGGGATGTTTTTGTCTCCGAGGTCGATGAAAGCGACGGCTCGATTGCGTTGTTCACGCCCGAGGTTGCGGTGCTCAACAATGTCAGCCTCGACCACAAAAGCCTCGAAGAACTGCGCGCGCTGTTCGGCGACTTTGCGAGACAAGCAAAATGCTGCGTCTGGAATGCCGATGACGCGGAGACCGTGGCGCTGATCGAGCCAATGGGGCTGGCGGGAGCACTTTCCTTCGGTCGCACACCCCAAGCCGACATCCGCGCCACCGATATCGCTGATTTACCGCTGGGCAGCCGTTTCACGCTCCACGCACAGGGCGAAACCCACCCTGTCGAGCTCATCGTCCCCGGCCGCCACAATATCGCCAACGCGCTCGCAGCCATCGCCGCAGCCACAGCGCTTGGCGTGTCGGTGGCGCAGGCGATTAAGGGCGTGGAGCGCTTCAACGGCCTAGCCCGCCGCTTCGACATTGTCGGCACGGCCAACGGCATCACTGTCATCGATGATTTCGGCCACAACCCCGACAAGATCGCTGCAACGCTGGCGACGCTCAAGGCCTTTCCGGGCCGCGTCATCGCCTTCTTCCAACCCCACGGCTACGGCCCGATCCGAGTCATGGGCAGCGAACTAGCCGCCGTGTTCGCAGATATGTTGGGCGAGGACGACCACCTGATTCTGTGCGACCCTGTCTATTTCGGCGGCACCGTGGACAAAAGCATCGGCAGCCAGAGCATCACCGACGCGGTGGTAGCGGCGGACAGAAAGGCCGAATATATTCCGGCCCGCGAGGATTGCGGAGGGCGCATTGTCGAACTGGCACGGCCGGGCGACCGGATCGTCATCATGGGCGCGAGGGATGACACGTTGAGCGGGTTTGCTGCGGATGTGTTGGCGCGGTTGGGATGAGCAAGAATTGGGTTCACGCAGAGGCGCAGAGAGCGCAGAGAAGAAAGAATTTTGAAACTCTGCGACCTCTGCGCCTCTGCGTGAACCAAAATATGGAACCAGCTTTCCTCCCTAGACAAGGCTGGCGTTCTCCTTCATATTTTTGGACATTCTAAGGAGGCAATCATGGCGGAATGGACTGTGCGGGCGGACTATGATCCGGACTCCAAAAGCTGGTATGTCTTCGACAGCGATGTACCCGGCCTTTCAACGGGCGCGGACTCTTTGGAAGAGCTTGAGGAAAAGCTTCCCGGCATGATTGTCGAATTGCTGGAACTCAACGAGCATCTGTTCGACGACAAATCCCGCGTCAACGGGCCGCACAGCTTCCGGCTGGTCGCGCATCACGAGGCATTCCGCGCGATAGCCGCCTGATGGCGACCGGCTATGCGAAGCGGGTGAAGGAAATCCTGCTCGAACATGGCTGCGAATTCGTCCGCCACGGCAAGGGCGATCACGACATCTGGCAAAGCCCGATTTCGAATGCGCGAATTGTCGTGGACGGTAAAATACCTTCTCGGCATCTCGCCAATGCGGTGTTGCGGCAGGCCGGGATCAAGATGAAGGTTGATTAAAACTTAGCCGCAATTCCCTTGCATTCCGCCCCAAACCCCCCTAAGCGCCCCACTTCGCTCAGGCCTGCCTGACGAAACTCGAAGAAAGCCGGAGGGGCGTCAGCATATTGCGGCGTCAGCGATCGGCCAGGAAACAAAGGAAACGCCCATGTCTCTGTACGAGCATGTATTTTTGGCGCGTCAGGACCTTTCACAGGCCCAAGTAGACGCGCTGGCAGAAGCTGCCACCAAGATTGTCGAAGAACATAAAGGCAAGGTCATCAAGACCGAAACCTGGGGTCTTCGCACATTGACCTACAAAATTCAGAAGAACCGCAAAGCGCATTTCGTGATGCTCGACATCGATGCTTCGGGCGACACCATCGCCGAGCTTGAGCGTCAGACACGCATGAACGAAGACATCATCCGCTACATGACCGTCCGCGTCGACAAGCATGAAGTCGGCCCATCGGTGATGATGCGCAAGAGCGACCGTCCAGAGCGCAGCGAACGCGGCGGCTTTGGTGGTGACCGTCCGGACCGCGGTGACCGCGACCGTGGCGCACCACGTGGCGACCGTCCAGACCGTGGTGGATTCGACCGCGCACCCCGTGCAGAGCAGGAGGCTTAAATTATGGCACGTCCGTTTTTCCGTCGCCGCAAGTCCTGCCCATTTCAGGGTAAAGACGCACCGGTCATCGATTATAAAGATGTACGCCTGCTTCAGGGCTACATTTCAGAGCGCGGCAAGATTGTCCCGTCGCGCATCACCGCCGTTTCGGCAAAGAAGCAGCGTGAGCTGGGCCAGGCTATCAAGCGTGCCCGTCACATTGGCTTGCTTCCGTACATCGTGAAGTAGGAGCCGAAACATGGATATCATACTTCTCGAACGCGTTGAAAAGCTTGGCGCCATTGGCGATGTTGTCACCGTGAAGGACGGCTATGCCCGTAACTTCCTGTTGCCGAACAAAAAAGCCCTTCGCGCCAACGACGCAAACCGCAAGGTTTTCGAAGCCAACCGTGCGCGCATCGAAAGCGATAACGCAAGCCGCCGTGACGAAGCCCAAAAGGCTTCGGGCAATGTCGAGGGCAAGCAGATCGTCCTGATCCGCGCCGCCTCGCAAACCGGCCAGCTTTATGGTTCGGTTTCGGTCAAGGACATCGTTGACGGCCTGAACGCTCAGGACGCCAAGGTTGCCAAGTCGATGATCGTGCTCGAACGCCCGATCAAAACGCTTGGCGTTTTTGACGTGCGTGTCATTCTGCACCCCGAAGTTTCGGTCGGCGTAAAGGTCAATGTGGCCCGTAGCGACGACGAAGCCGAATTGCAGAAGGACGGCGTCAACGTTCTCGACCAGATGTTCGAAGCCGAACAGGCCGAGATCGCTGCCGAAGCCATCGAAGCACAGGTTGAAGCCGAAGTCGCAAGCGATGCTGCCGACGAAGCCGAAGCCGCTGCCAATGCAAAACGCCGCGAAGAGCAAGCCGCCGCCAAGGCTGCTGCCGAAGCCGAAGGCGGTCTGTCGGCCGAGGCCGGCGACGACGCATAAGTTTTTCGTCACGCACAAACAAAGAGCCGCCCCGTCGCAAGATCGGGCGGCTTTTTTGTGTCCCGCAACGTGCTAAGCAGGGTCAGTGACCGCTCCCATCATCATCACCGCCGAAATGGGCAAAGCCGATCAGGCCTGGGCCAATGGTTTGCGACGCGCCCATTTCCCGCCCGAGCGAAACTTCCTAGACGCGCACATCACTTTGTTCCACCATCTGCCGCCAAGCCATCTGGTGGAAATCAAATCGCGGCTGGCGGCGCTCGCTGGCGAATGCCCCGCGCCAGTAGCACATCTCACCGATGTCATGATGCTGGGCAGGGGCGTTGCCTACCGTGTCGACAGCCCCGAACTGCTATCCATCCGCGATGAGCTAGCAGAGGTATTTCGCGGCCTCCTGATACCGCAGGACCAAGCCCGCCCGCGTCTTCACGTCACCGTTCAGAACAAGGTCGAACCCGCAACAGCCAAGGTGCTCCATGCCGCGCTTTCGGACGTTTTCAAACCCCGTCGGCTGGCCATTTCTGGCCTTTCTGCTCACTATTACAGGGACGGTCCGTGGGAACATATCGCATCGTGGAATTTCAGGGGCTGATTTGCTTGTGCTGGGCCTTGACCCGCCAAAACCCCAAGCCTATAGCGCCGCCTTGCTCCCGCCAAATGCGGGAATCATACTTGGTATGGCGAAGTAGCTCAGCTGGTTAGAGCGGTGGAATCATAATCCATAGGTCGGGGGTTCAAGTCCCTCCTTCGCTACCATAGCTCGGTGCTGATGCACTACCGGCACGCGAAACATTTTGGCGCAAGCGACGTTAGCTCTCTGACATTCGAGGAGAAACAGCAATGACCGAAGATCCCAAAATCCCGACGCGCCCCGTCGAAGAGCCTAATCAATGGCCTGACGAGGTTCCGCCCGATGGCGGCGACGTCGATTTTCCCGGCGGTGCGCCCGAAGAAGCACCTGACCAAGAATAGGATGCTTTAGGCTCCTCCGGGTGTAAACGACGGCGGGTCGCTGGCTGGGAAGGACGCGTCCGACATATCGTCGATATCTTCCCAGTCGTCGCCAGGATGATCGCGCATGGCATCTGCGCCCGCATTCCGGGTCTGGTCGAAATTTTCGTAATCGGTTTCGTCATCGGCAAACGCCGCAGAAAACTCATCGCGCCAAGCTTCGGCTTTCGACATCCATTGGTGGCGCGTCGCGTACAGGCCTGCGCCAACCGCGACGCCAACGCCGATAACCGATACGGCAGTGGTCAGCCATGTTGGCATTTCGGACCCGCGCTGCTTGCGAAAGCGGCGATCATTTTTCCGGCTAGGCGTTGCCTTAGCTGTTGATTTACGCCCACCATTGGATGTGCCGTTGGTTGCCTTGGTTGTGGATTTCGTGTTGCCGCTGTCGGCCTTGGACTGGATGGCGGTGACCATATCTGCTCTCCTCGATAAGATTGGGTAGGGAAAGCAAACGTCCCGCTAATCTATAAGGTTCCTGCTGCCGCCGACATATTAGCACGTCGCAGCCCGTTGGAGCACCACATCGACTTTTATTCACTCTGCTGGACCGTCGGAACCTATCGTTCAATCGCTGGTTACATCGACACCCCAAAGGGAGAAAGTAAATGAACATAATTATCTTACTCGTAGTAGGCGGCGTTTTGGGCTGGCTTGCCAGCATCGTGATGCGGACTGATGGTCAACAGGGCATTTTCCTGAACGTCGTCGTGGGCATTGTCGGTGCATTATTGGCTGGCTTCATCATCACACCGCTGATTGGCGGCGCACCGATTACCAGTGGTGGTTTTGACATCATGTCTCTGGTTGCATCGTTTCTGGGCGCTGTCGTCCTGCTGGCGATCGTCAACCTGTTTCGTCGCGGCCGCGTCCGCTAATTTCAAGGAAGGAAGTTTTTATGAAAAAGACCCTATTGAGCGCATGTGCCGCACTTTCGCTGGTTGCACTCGCAGGCTGCGATACGCCAGTTGATAACGCCAACGAAGCTTCGGCTGAAAAACTGGATAATCAGGCCGACGCAATGCGTGAAAACGCCGACAACACCGCCGATGCGATGGAAGACAAGGCCGATGCCATGGACACCAAGACCGACGGCGTTGATTCGGCTTCCGAAAACAAGATGGAAGCCGATGCACAAGCCGTACGTGATAAGGCCGAAGTCAAAGCTGACGCAATGGAAGACAAGGCTGACGCGAAGGAATAAAAACTTTCGCCAACCGCCAAATGAAAACCCGCTGGCCATGCCAGCGGGTTTTTTCTTATCCCGCGTACAGATGGTGGAGGTAGTTGGAGTTGAACGCAGCGATTTTCTTGAGCTTGTGCAGGTCTGTCACCTCAAGTTTTTCCCGTCTCACGATCGCCACACCCGATTTATTCAATTGGGATATCGTCCGGCCGACATGCGGTTGAGTCATCCCGAGGGCATCGGCGATATCGACCTGGGTCAAGAGGAAGTCACACCGATTGCCTTCACACAGCCCTACGGTCTTTAGCCGAAGGCAAAGCTCGCAGGCCATTTCGTTAATCGCCTCGGCACTTTCACCTGCTCCCTGCATAAACTCCAAATGGACCTTATGTGCCATGCAGTCCAATGCTTTGCTATTTGGTTCGTTATGCAGGAAAGCGAAGTGTGGTCTGACTGCCCGAACCGATTTTGCTCGACAAGGTATCAATGCCATTTAGTTGGGCCGCAAATCCATGCATGAGTTCGGTTCCCATATCATTTCGTTCTTGGACGGCGACGTCATAGCCTCGTCCGTTATCGGTAATTGTCAACAAGACTTCATTGTCCTTCAGCTCAAACACCAATTCGATCTTGCCACTTTCACCCTCGCCAAATCCGTGCCGGTAAGAATTGGTCACGGCCTCGACTATGAAAAGCGCGAGCGGAACGGCCAGATCTGCGGAAATGGCAAAATCGTCGGTGCGGGAGCTTAAATCGACTCCTCGCCGTTCACGATGCGAATAGCGGAGCTGTTTGCAAAGCTCTTCAAGCAGATTTTCAACCGCCACGGTCGGTTGGGTAGTATCGCTATCTTCCTCATAAGTCAGGCGGTGGATGAGGGCTAGCGCAACAACGCGGGCGCGAGCCTGTTTCAGCGCTGTCTGCGCGTCCTCTCCTTTCATCCGCGACGCCTGCATGGTCAGCAGGCTGGTGACGATCTGAAGGTTGTTTTTGACGCGGTGATGGATCTCGCGGGTTAATTCGGTTTTGGCATTCAACGCATCGGTCAGTTCGGTTGTCCGGTTTTCAATCACGTTTGCCATGTCATGAAGATCTTCGCTCAACTCGCGCAGCTCGACCGGCGCGTTTGCAAATGCGTGCCGGTTGTCTGTGAAATTGCCTCGGGCAAACGCATCGCTTACTTGTCGAAGCGAGTTTAGCCAGCGGATGACCAAGTGGTTTGTACCGAACCAGATTGCAAGCAATGAAAGTACAATCGCAATCAGCGGCAGGATGATGGCGGCCCGGAACTGCGCCAGCGCCGAGGAGAGGATTTTCGACCTTGGTTCGGCATAAACCGCAAACAATTCATCGCCGCTCAACGCAAAAGTCGCATACACCCATTCGCTTTTGTCGTAGGATGTCAACGTTCCCGTGCCGCCATTCTCCAGCTTTGCGGGAAGATTGAACGGCAATGTCGGTGTGTCACTTGCAACCAGTTGACCGTTTTTAGAAACAATGGCGATTGCCCCGGAAGCGGCCTCGGGCGAGGTCGCGACCGACTTTGTCAGCATTGAAATGTCGAGGCCGGCGCTGAATGTTCCTGCAAAACGACCGCGTTCGTCGCGCACCGGAAGAGCAGCAACAATGATGGGGACGCCCGAAACCGACCCGACGATAGGTTGGCTGACGGTAATTCCGCGCGCCATTTTTGTCGCCTGCCACCAGGCCTCTCCCGCAACCACTGCTTCTGGACGAAAGGGTAGGATGGAACAGCGTACGCGACCATCCGAATCGGTACGTAGGAAATTGATGATTGGGTTGTAACCCTGAAATCCGGCTTTCAGTACTTCGCTGCATTTCGCCGTCATGCCGCGAATATCGGGGTTGGCCGCAGCCACCACGAGCAGCCTGTTGGCGACCAGGAAAGCGTCACGCTCGCGTTCCGCAATTGCCTTTGCATTGGCGCGCACCGCTTCCATCGCGGTTCGCTGAATGCCGCTCCAGTTTGCGATGCTCTGGATAACGCTAAAAGCCGTGATCGGTAAAAGCGCAAGCAGTACAATCAGCAGCAACCCTTGCTTGAGGCTCGGTGTTCGCCCTCGAAACAAAATCAACCCCCTTTGCCCTCGGCCAATCTGATTCAGGCCGCCGTAGACATCACGTCTTTGTCGGTCATATTTGAATGGCGCTGCGTCTCGACGACATCGTCAGGGCCGTTGATGATTGCGGCTAGCGCCGTGCGACCCCGCGCAAGGCGGCTTTTCACAGTGCCTAACGCACATCCGGCGATCTCGGCCGCTTCCTCGTAACTCGCACCGCCAGCACCCACGAGCAATAGCATCTCGCGCTGTTCGGCAGGCAACTGCTGCAATGCCTTTTCGACGTCTGTGATATGGATGGCGTGTTGCTGCGCGGGTTCCTGCACCAGAATGCGTTCAGCGGCCTCTGGATCCCAGCTCGTCATCCGCGAATTTTTCCGGATTGTTGTATAGAAATGGTTACGCAGAATCATGAAAATCCATGCCCGGAAGTTGGTGCCGGGCTCAAAGCTGTCACGCGCCGCCCATGCGCGCATCATCGCCTCCTGCGCCAAGTCATCGGCAAGTTCGCGATTTCCGCAGAGGCCACGCGCAAAAGCACGCAGCGAAGGAATGATATCCTGCAACTGACGCCGGAATTCCGGAGTGGCCGGTTTGCGGCCACCGTCCTCTGCTTGTGACGCGGTCATGACAGCTTCTTGTCTTTTTCTGCCATCCGCGCGTCGAGCTGATCAAGCAGCAGCAAAAATTCGTCCGGCACAGGCTCACTTGCCACGCCATCGTGCATTTGGCGCAACGCGGCGGATATGGGGTCGAAGTCCGGATCTACGGCATTCACAAAGCGCATCGGCTTGGATTCTCTTTTTTTAGATTTCGACAATGTACGCTCCGCCATCGATAATTCCGGCCGGAATGCTTGCCTTATCCAGCAACAGGAAATTGCACTTGTGTGCCATTTTGACTCCGCCCTCCCGCAATCATAATGCTGTTATAAGGCGCTAATCAAAAAAAAGTTCCGGACATTTGGAACAAAATTCGCCGAAAAGTGTAATACTCTTACAAATCGAGGAGGAATCATGTCTTTACGTGAGGCACTTGTTGCCGAATTGCCGTTCCTGCGCCGCTATGCGCGTGCGCTGACGGGGTCGCAGTCGCTCGGCGATGCTGCTGTCCGGGAAATGCTTGAAGCACTGCTTGAAGCGCCGGACGGGTTCGATTCAGATAAGCCGGTCCGCGCCGAATTGTTCCGAATTTTCCACCGCCTCTGGAATCCAGAGATGATGGGCACATTGGCGTCGAAGGGCCGTAGCGGGGTGATTGCCCAATTCCCAGTTGCGATGCGACAAAGCCTTTTGCTGACTGCGGTCGAAGGTTTCAGCGAAGCCGAGGCGGCGACCATTCTGGGAATCGAAGCCGGCCAGGTCGGCGAACTCGTCGGCGATGCGCGTTCAGCCATTGAAGATGCGCTGGCTGCCGAAGTGCTGATCATCGAAGATGAATCGATCATAGCTATGCACATTAAGCAAATAGTCGAATCGCTCGGCCATACAGTCGTTGGAATTGTCCGCACGCATAATGAAGCCGTGGCTGCGGCAAAGGAAAAGCGACCTGAGCTTATCCTTGCCGATATCAGTCTTGCCGACGGATCAAGCGGTATCGACGCCGTTAAAGATATCTTGGCCGAACAGGACGTTCCCGTCATCTTCGTTACCGCATTTCCCGAAAGGCTACTGACGGGTTCGCGGCCAGAGCCGACCTACTTGATCACAAAACCTTTCGAGCCCGAGACGTTGGTGGCAACTATCGGGCAGGCACTGCTTTTGCACCGTGAGCGCGATGAAGAAAAAACACCTACAGCCGCGGGAACCTTTTCTCCTGCATAATGTTTGCCATTCATACATCTACATGAACCCCCGCTGGCAACTCCCACCCCCTCGCGATTGCCAGCAAATCCAACACCCCGGTCCAAGCGACCGGGGTGTTTTTTTGATCTTTCGGGGCGGCACAAAAAAGCCCGCAACATATGGTTGCGGGCTTTGCGCGGCGTTCGGCGAAGTTTTTAGCCGGCCTTTAGACGATGCTTCAGATTGCTCATCTGGTCATGGCCTGTTTTGACCGACTGGTAGCAACGGTCAATTACCGCGCGCGTTTCCGGGCTGATATCGTTGTCGCTCATCGCTTCTTCGAACTTGTGCTTGATAACATCTTCGCCGCGCTCGACCTCGGCGACAACCGCAGTATCATCGTTGCCGGTGATTGCGCTCTTTAGGCCCATGAAGGCGCGGTGTGCTCCGGCCACAATCGAACCGTCAGTGTCCGGTTCGCCGCCCAGTTCGCGTACATAGGCCTGCAATTGGTCGGCGACCGCGGATCGTTCGTTAGCCCGGTCGAAGAAGATTGAGCGATACTCGCTATTTTCCGCATCTTCGGCTGCCGAACGGTAGCCATCGACGCTATCGATGGTGGTCTTGATCAGGTCGTTAAGGGTGTCGACTTCACGTTCATTGGGGGTCATTTTGATTACTCCGAGGGTTGGGATAGGCACAACGGGCGACTCTGGATGTTGTTTCGCGCTGCAAAGATTATTCCGTCGCTTGCAACAAACGACCGGTCGATGCCTCTGCGAAATTGGCAGCAGCGAAATCCCAATTGGCGAGTTTTTCGACAAAGGTTTCGAGAAATCCTTTCCGGTCGCTCTTGTAATCGAGATAATAGGCATGCTCCCAAAGGTCGCAGGTCAACAGTGCGTGCTTGCCATGCGCCAGCGGCAGGTCGGCGTCGTGGGTGGACATGATTTCAACGCCGTCGCTTCCGGCCACCAGCCAGACCCAGCCCGAACCGAAATGGCCTACGCCTTCTTCGACGAAGGCTTTTTTGAATTTGTCGAAGCTTCCAAACTCTGAATCAGTCGCGGTCAGCACGGCGTTGTCAGCGTTCCGGTCGTAGTCCGGTGTTAGTGACTGCCAAAGGAACGAATGATTCCAGTGCTGCGCGGCATTGTTGAAAATCTTCTTGTCTTCGGCGGCCTTCGCGTCCGTGGTCGACTTGATCACTTCGTTTAGCGCGGCATCCCCATGCGCGGTGCCTTTGACCAGCTCGTTCAAAGTATCGACATATTTCTGATGATGCTTGCCGTAATGTGTCTTCATCGTTTCGGCAGAAATATGCGGTTCGAGCGCGTCTTGATTGTACGGCAACTTGGGCAAGGTAAACATGGCGGACCTCATTCATTAGGGGGATGAAAGAGCGAACGGCTAAAGCGGCGCGCTGTTCCATCTGCTGCCGAAATGGTGTAAAACCCTGGGAACTTGTTACGATATGCTGCGTTTTACTCACACAACCCGCCTCGGCGGATTGTTTTGAGGCTAAAAAGCGGAATGGCTTCAAAGCACGCAAGTAAAGCCAATTTCGTCACACATGGACGATCGCGGGGAGGATCTTGCCATTTCGCAGGAGCATTACGCGTGAATAAAATATCGACCGATTTCTCGGCTGCATTCGTCCAGGAAGCAAATCGCCTACCCTTGGCGATTGCAACGCTGCCCAATGCAAAAGTCGCGTTAGTGGGCCCTTGTGATACGCGTGCGTGCGGACTTGCGACGTTTACATGCGACATTATGAGACATGCCAGCGGCTACGAAAGCCGGCACCGGTTCCACCATGTTGCAATCATGCGCGACGGCGAAAAATGTTCGGCGCCGCTGCCGATTAACGAAAATGCGCTAAATGATTACCGCGTGGCCGCGCGCACGATAAACGAGGCGCAATACGACGCGGTCTGGATACAGCATGAATTCGGCATATTCGGTGGTCCTGATGGCGAGTGGATTGTGGATTTCGCCGAACGCATCGCGGCCCCGCTAATCATTACGTTCCACACCATATTGGCTGAGCCATCCGACAATCAGCGCCGGATCATGTGCAGGCTCGTCGGCCTCGCGTCGCGGATGATGGTTATGTCGGACAATGGCCGCAACCTTTTGGCAGAGCATTATGGTGCGTCGTGCGATCGCGTCGACCTGATCGAACATGGTGCACCCGACCGGCCGTTTGCGCTGGAGCAGCTACAACCCGATATGCCCGTCACGCTTGCGACTTTCGGCCTGATCGGTCCCGGTAAGGGACTTGAAACCGCGATCGATGCGTTGGCAAAGGTGAGGCCATCTCATCCGAACATCAAATATCGCATCATCGGCGCTACGCATCCGGTGTTGCGGGCACGCGAAGGCGAAGCATATCGCGAAGGCCTGCAGGCGCAAATCCGCCGCCTGGGGCTGGATAACAACGTGGAGTGGGTCGACCGCTTCCTCGACATCGACGAGCTTCTGGCAGAACTTGCCAATTGCCAGATTTACCTCACGCCCTATCCCAATTTACAGCAAAGCACCTCAGGAACACTCAGCTACGCCATCGCGCTGGGCAAGGCAGTCATATCAACGCCCTATGTGCACGCCCGCGAATTGCTGGCCAATGATTGTGGACGTCTATTTCCGGTCGGAGATAGCGATACGCTGTCCGGAATTATTCTAGATCTGGTCAGCAGGCCGTCGAAATTATACGCGTTGCAACAACGCGCCTATCAGCGCGGCCGCACCACCATCTGGCCTGAATTTGTCAAAAGCTTCGACAGTATGATCAGCCAGACCGTCGTTTCGGCCCAGCGACCGGTGCGGCATGATCGTCTGCGTGCTGTGCCGGGCCTGACCGGCTTTTTCGCCATGATCGACGGTACCGGGATGTTGCAGCATAGCAAGGGGCTAATCCCCGACCGGGATCATGGCTATTGCCTGGACGATAACGTCCGGGCGCTAATGCTGATGAACATTGTCGGTGATGTAGGTGATGCACATCATTATCGAACGATGCTGACATTGTGCTCGTTCATCCAGCATTGCCATAACCCGGACAACGGGCGTCTGCGCAACTTCATGGGCTATAATCGCAATTGGCTGGAAGACGCCGGCTCGGAAGACTCGAATGGCAGGGCGGTTTGGTGTTTCGGACATACATATCGCCATGCTCCGCTGCCCGAAGTACGCGATTGGGGACGGCAGATGTTCGAACGGTCGATCGATCTGATCGCCGATTTGGGATCGCCAAGGGCATTGGCCTTCGCGGCATTAGGCGCAGCACTGGTCCTGGAGTTAGACCCGGATCACCGCGCCGCCGGCAAGATGCTGGATAGGACGGGTGCATTGTTGTTTCAACTGCTCAAGGCTTCAAGCCGTCCCGACTGGATGTGGTTCGAGACTGTGCTCGGTTACGACAACCCACGCATGCCCGAAGCGTTGATGTGCGCCGGACAATATTTTCAAAACGGCGAGTGGATAGAAACCGGAATCGATGCCTTGCGCTGGATAAACCGGATGCAGAGCGGCGAAAACGGAGTATTCCGGCCGATCGGTTCGGATGGATTGGGCCGACAGTTTGATTATCTGCCTTTCGACCAGCAGCCGCTCGAGGCATGGTCGGCTATCGACGCCTGTGTAACAGCAAATGAAATCATGCCGTCACCCGAATGGGCGCAACATGCACGGATGGCTATGGCCTGGTTCCATGGCGGAAACGATCGCGGGGTTGCTCTGGCCGATATTGCCACTGGTACATGCTGCGACGGAATAACACGGCAGGGCGTAAACCAAAATCGCGGAGCCGAGTCGATATTGGCGTATCAACTCGGTTATTATGGATATATGCGATTGGCAGACTTTAATGGACGGGATGCAGCAAACGATGAACGAAATCAGCACGACGTCGGAGATGCTGCTGAACATTTACGATTTAAAGCTTTGCGCCGACCCGAGCTTGGTGGTGTTGCGTCCGTTTCATCTCAGCTGGCAGGGTAACAGCGCCGAGCCTTCGCGTGCGCAACGCTTGGTAGACGATGTGCTTGAACTTGATGAGAAAGAAGTCGACGAAAATCTTCGTCGGGTGATGGTGGATTTCGAGCAGCGTCATTGGCAAACCGAGACGATTTTCCATCAACGCTGCGTCGAGTTGAGCCATATCGTGCAGCTCGATCTTGCGAGTGTATCGATGGCGCGCAAATTACTCATCGGTGCCTATTTCTGCCATGAGTACAGCTATGCCGCCGCGGCATTAATGAATCCCAGTATCGTCCCGCATCCCGACCAAACTGGGGTGGCCCGCGGGCAGAAGCGTTTCATCATGTCGATGCGCGCGGTGGGTGAGGGGCACATCTCGTCTGTCGCGTTCCGCGAAGGGATTATCTCGAAACGCAAAGGCTACACGTTATGGCCCCAACAGGAAGTCGTAATGGCGATGACCAGCGACGGACATCTCGACGGTAATGCCGAGGCGGTGCTTGTTAAGCGCCATAGCGATAGCACGCTTAACAACAGCGTGTTGTTTCCGGTCACCGAGGCGCAAAAAAACGGCATCGAGGATCTTCGTTTGGTCTGCTTCTGCGACGACGAAACCGGTGAGGAGACCTATTACGGCACCTACACTGCGTATAGCGGTCGCGAGATCCGTTCCGAGATAATGATTACCAAGGATTTCCGGTCGTTCGAACTGCGCCCGATCATTGGGCGCGCAGGCCGCAACAAGGGCATGGCGCTATTCCCACGCAAATGTGACGGCAGCTATATGATGCTTGGGCGGCAGGACGGCAAAAACCTGTATGTAATGCGCTCCGACGATGTGACCAACTGGGACGATGACGGGACGCTCGTGCTCGAGCCCAAATATCCGTGGGAGTTTATCCAGATCGGCAATTGCGGCAGCCCGATATTGTGTGATGAGGGCTGGCTGGTATTGACCCACGGCGTCGGGCCGGTACGTAAGTATGCAATTGGGGCGATATTGCTCGACCGTGACGATCCGAGAAAATTGCTCGGCCGGACAGAAACACCGATATTGACTGCATCCGAGGGTGACCGCGAAGGCTATGTGCCCAACGTGGTCTACACTTGCGGGGCGATGATGCAGGGGCGTGACCTGTATATCCCGTTCGGAATATCAGACAGTGCTATTGGCTTTGCCTCGGTACCCATCGCCCGGCTGTTGAAGCGCATGGTTTGAACAAAACGCTTGTTCCGGTCTCTTGGCTCAATTTTACCTCTGATGAGATGCTATTTCAGACGGGCACGGCAATCTGTTTGCTGCCAAATACCGATTGCCAATTTTCGATCTCGGTTACCACGATATCGTCGATGCTGTGCGCCAGTGCCCCGACTTGGGCGTAGTTCAATTGCCCTTCGGGTGCCGCGAGCAGTGTAGCGATCCGCGTTTCGACGTCTGCAAGTTTCTCAGCAGTAATTTCGGAAATTGAGGCAAAGCGCTCAAAGTCGCCGAAGTAGCGGATTCCTGCCGATGCTCCGCCGAGAGCAGGTAAGGTAACTCCCAGAAAAGTGAATATTTTCGACAAGTCGTGCGGTACATGCTCGGGAATCAGGCCGACCGAGGCGATTACCAGCAGGGTTAAATAAGTAGCGACCGACAGGATCGCTAGCGAGAACAGCAATTCCGAGAGACGGTCGAGCCCGTGGTGCACGCGGGCCAGCCGCTGCGCCTTTGCTTCATGATAGATGCGCTGGCTCGACGCATGATGGCGCAGCAAGGTGTCGAGCAAGGCGTGCAGATAGGCATGGTCGATTTTAACGGCAGGCAGGCCCAGTTCTCGCAGCACCTCGCGCGCGTAAAATTCAGGCCATTCGGTATCGGCGCCACGCGGCCACCGTCCGGCAGAACGCGCAACGCCAAGCAAAAGCATGATCGGCGCGTGGCGGAAATATTCGGCGACGCGCCGCGTTTCGAACCAGCGTCCGTGCCATTTCTTGCGTCTGCCGACTGCGGTGATCATCACAATCATGGCCAAAAGAATGAATTCAGTGAGCGCAAAAGGCCATTTGGCATCGACCGATGCGAGCGGAAGATAAGTTACGCCTGCAATGATGGCGAGAGCCGACAGGATGAAATTCGTAGTCATTCCGCCTCGATAGGCGTCCGATAAATAAGTCGACAAGCCATCGGCCCAGGCAAAACGCTGCATGATCTGCGCTTGGACCTTGGCGATAAATCTAATGTCTCCGCCCGGCAAAGCACTTGCCGCCGTAAGCAAACGGCCTTCGGCATGTGCAGCGACGTTTTCAGGAGAAGCATAATGTTGTCTCAACCCGGCAAATTTTTCGCGCATAGTTTCGCCGCCGAACAAAGCTTCGACCCGGCGGTAGGCATGAAATCGGCGGGAACTGGTAGGATGCCATTGCTCGGTATGGAAGTTGATGGCGCGTTCGTTCTGGTCGGCCTCCGGCGGGTTGAACACGCTGCCGATAAAGGCTTTCATCGCAGCACCGTTTTCGAGTTGGGTTGTGCCGGCCAATACAAACAGATCCTCGGGGGTCCGAAGCACCGAAACCTTGCCGGGTGCGCTGGCGTTGATCCAGATAACCGGCGTCCCAGCCTCGACGGCCGATGCGATGGTGTGCCGCGTGCCGCCAATGCCGCCCGGCGCAATGCCGTCCCAGATCGCGACCAGCGCGTCCGATTGTTCGATCATGATACGGCCTGCAGCCGCGACCCGAGCCGACGCCAGGTCAGCGAAACGTCGCATCGACAATGGATCGGTTCGCGTGCGGAGCATTGTTCTATGTGCCTGTGCCATCGCGTCGTCCGCTTCGGCCAGCTCGAACAGACACGCACGGTCGGCGACATCGCGGATATGGGCAGCGCGTTTGGCCAATTCGGGATCGCTGACCGGATTTCTGTTTAGCAGCGCATCGAATGCTTCCGGTGTCGCGGGGTCAGCGTTGATCGCAATGTTCAGATCAAGCCCGAAAGGTAGCGGCGCGGTGATCTCCCACCCTCGTGCCAATGCCTGATCAACCGCCATCAGGTCGGCTCCATGTGCGAGCAGCGAAAACAGGCGGGTCTTGGCCGCGCTGCCATTTTGCTGTTGAGTGACGGAATCAGCCGCATCGAACAGCTTCGTAAGTATGTTGGCGACCGCTTCGCGATTTGCCGCAAAAGCGGCATTGCTCTCGCGATGCCCGGTAATCGCAAGGCACAGACGGGGCAGCGGCAGCCCCAAATTTTCCGGAATGCGCGCGCTGCTTTTTGCCATCACTCCATCGTAACGTCGGCTTTTGCGGCGACAAGCACAATATGTTACAAAATCAGGCCAATATGACTTAAGGGCATTGCGAACTGAGGGGGCGATATTGACCGACGCGGACATGGTAGGCGATGGATCGAAGTCGTCAGGAAGCACTATCTTCCTGAGCTATGCGCGTGCGGACCAGAAAAGCGCACTGCCGGTAATCAGGATTCTGGAAGCTGCAGGCTATTCGGTTTGGTGGGACGGACTGCTCGAACCTGGCGAGCGTTTTTCGCGCACTACAGAGGACGCGCTCGAACGCGCAAAGGCGGTGATCGTGCTTTGGTCGAAAACCTCGACCGCGTCGCATTGGGTCCATGATGAAGCGACCAGAGGGCGTGACCGGCGTTGTCTCGTGCCGATTTCGATCGATGGAAGCGAGGCGCCGCTTGGGTTCCGGCAGTTTCAAGTTATCGACGTGTCGAAAGCAAAGCCTATCGCGCATGCGCCCGCCTATCAGGCGGTGCTGCGCGCCGTGGCCGCGTTGCACGACCGGCCATATGAGGCACCGCCTGCAGCCTCTTCTGCGGCACCGGCGATTAACCGCCGAATGGCCATCGGCGGCGGTGTGGCGGTACTTGCCGCAGGTGGAGCTGCGGCATGGTTCACGGGTCTGGTTGGCGGAAGTTCGGTTTCTGCGACAAGTGTAGCGGTGCTGCCTTTCGCCAATCTGAGCGGCGACCCCAAACAGGTCTATTTTTCCGACGGGCTGGCCGCTGAAATCCGTTCGCAACTTGCCCGAAACGAATTGCTGCAGGTCGCGGCGCAAGCCTCATCCAATATGTTTCGAGAACGCAAAGATGATGCGCGGACGATATCGCGCAAATTACAGGTGGCCTATTATCTCGACGGGAATGTCAGGCGCGACGGCGAAATCGTGAAGGTTTCTGCCGAACTTATCAATGGCAAGACCGGCAAGGCGGATTGGGAACATAGTTTTGAACGGCCGATGGCGAACATTTTCGAGGTACAAAGCGAAATTGCCATGCAGGTTGCCAGTGCCTTGTCGGCACAGATGGACCCCACACGCGCCAAAGATACAGACGCAAAACAGCTTGGCGGAACGAAAAGCGTGGTAGCTTTCGACGCCTATCTGCGTGGCAAGGATCTTTATGACGCGGGGATCGACGAAACAAGCGACAGGCAAGCGTTGGCGAAGTTTGACGAAGCGATTGCCGCCGACGGCCAATATGCCGCCGCCCATGCAGCGAGGTCGCGAGCTCTTTCGGTTATTGCCAACCTCTACGCTAGCGGCGCGGACAGGCGCAGCCTTTTCGATGCTGCGGTTGCAGCGGGGAAGAGCGCTGTCGCGTTGGCCCCGGATTTTGCCGAAGCACATTCCGCCCTCGGCTTTGCAATCGCGTTTGGCCAGTTGAACATGAAAGCCGCGAGGGCCCCGTATGAGCGGTCGTACGCGCTTGGCCGGGGCGATGCCAATGTGCTCAGCCGCTATGCCGTGTTCCGATCGCGCTTCGGCGAATTTGCGCCTGCAAACCAGGTGATATTGCAATCGTCCGCACTCGACCCGTTGAATGACCGTACTTTCAGGTCGATCGGCGACATAAACTATGCCGCCGGTCGCTATGACGATGCGGTCGCGGCCTATGTAAAGGCACTTTCGCTAAACCCCAAAGTGGGTGGGGCGAATGCTGCCATTGGTTTTGCCCGGCTGATGCAAGGGAAACTGGCGGATGCAGAAAAAGCTTTTGCCGCCGAATCGGGCAGCGAAAGGCAATTGACCGGAAAGGCGCTGATCGAACAGCGTAAAGGCAATAAGGCGGCGGCAGAGCAGGCTCTTGCCAAGATGCGGACGGAATTTGGCGACAAAAGCCATTACCAATATGCACAGATTTATGCGCAATGGGGCGAAGCCGACAAGGCGATTGCAGAACTGCAACAAGCGCGCGCCCAAGAAGATAGCGGATTGGTCATGATGTATAACGATCCGCTGCTCGAACCGCTTCGAAAACGGCCCGAATTTTCGAGTTTGCTAAAGTCGTTGGGTTTCGTGTAAACTCGCTTCTCCACCAACATAGGGGGTAGAGGAAATGCGTAAAATATTGACGACTGCAATGTTGCTTGTTGCGCCAATGGCACTGGCTGCCTGTGGCGAAAAGGCCGAAGAAGCTGCACCGGTTGAGGAAGTAGCGACCGAAGCGCCAGCTGAACCAGCGGCCACAGATGCGGCAGCAACCGATGCGATGGCAGCCGACCCGGCGGCCACAGCAACCGACGAAGCTGCGCCTCCAGCCGACGACAAGATGGCAGCCGAGCCGGACGACAAGACCGGCCCGCCCGAGCGCTAAATAATCGCAAAAAAGTGGCGGCTATCCCACAGAGGATAGCCGCCTTTTTATTTTCGCTCCCAAAATCCGGGCGGCGCGGTTCGCTTCTGGCGGTCTATCCACTCGAGATAATAGGACACACGCGTGTAAGCGGCGGGCATGTCCTTATAGGCACAGCCATAGCCGTTCGAGACAATCCCGACCAACACCTTCTCTTTGCCCTCCTGCCGGACCAGCGGCCCGCCGCTGTCGCCCTGACATGAATCGCGGCCTGTCCCGGCGGCGCCTACACACATCATTCCCGGCCCCCAGTTCGGGTAATGTGGTTTGCATTTAGCATCGCCGATATGTTTGAGCTTTGCCTCCTGTAACTCCGGCGGATTTCGCTGTGTAACGCCGCCCACACCCTGACGCGGCGCAGAGGCGAGCCTTCCCGCAAGGCGCGGGTTGCGCGGCGATACCCATCCCCAGCCGGTCACCCAGACATCCTCGTTGACGATCAAAGGTTTGACACCCGAATGCAGGGGTATGATCTTCAGCCGTCCGCCCAACCGCGCCGTTTGTCCCTTTTCCTTGACCTTGATGAGCGCAATGTCGTGCACTTTTGTATCGGCATCATAATCGCCATAGACGACAACTCGGTCGAGTTCAT
Source organism: Sphingomonadales bacterium (assembly GCA_031400695.1). GTDB lineage: Bacteria > Pseudomonadota > Alphaproteobacteria > Sphingomonadales > Sphingomonadaceae > Sphingorhabdus_B. Next base: position 26,907 of record JANNQI010000052.1, read on the forward strand.
ACACCGCGCCGCCAGCCGTCAGGTTTTGCGTGCCCATTCGGATACGCCGCTCGGTGAAAAGGGTTCCCGCTGTCCGTCCTGGCACCACTACTTCGCGCGTGGGAACACAATGGGCGGCCGTTAATATCCAGCCACCGCCAATATACGAACCACCACATTTGTGCGCCAGTTCAAACGAAGTACGCTCATCGAGATAGAGCTTGTCTTTATGGCCGGGTGGTAACTTCAGGTCAGCTTTTACTTCATCTTTGCTATATGTTGCGTTGGCCGAAAATATCTCAATCTGCCACGGTACACTGCCTCCAGGAGCACGATAGCCATTGACGATACGGCCATTGTCATCAGACCCTTCGTCTGCCGCCATCTCTTCCGCAGTTTGAGGGGGGGTTATGCTTTCCGGGATTTCTTCGGGTTCGGGTGTACTGACTTGCGCAAGCGCCGGATAATGCGACAGTAATAATGCCGCGCACACTGCTAATTTATTCGCCATGTTTCCCTCCTCATTGCACCAGCACGGTATCGACCGTCGCTGTCCAGTTACCCACTTTTGGCGATGACGGATCGCGCTTGCCCCGATTGGCATCGCATAACAGCTTTTCGAGCACGCTCTTGCACGCGGTGCCGCTGCGCGCCTTTGTGCCGTCCTGTTCGAAAGCCGATGCGTCGATGCGCTCGTCGGTCGCCAATGTCACAAATCGATAAACACCAGGCGAAGTCAGCACCAGCGGGTCGTTGGGAACGCGGTGCGCCTTCAATCGCTCTACTTTTGAATCGACCGCGCCCGGCGGCGGAATGATCAGCGCAACGCCATAAGCCGGATCGATACCCAACACATACAGATAGCGTGGCTTGTCGCCCAGATTCTCGACCGTGACCAGCGTCGATGCTTGTTTGGCAACCACGCGCAGGTTGCGCTTTTCGGGCGGCGGACAGGCGGCAGACGTGGCTGGATAATCGCTATCATCCACGCACAATGCCAACGCTGCTTTGTCGGGTTCGGTGCGAAGTGCCAGCAACATTTGGACACGGAGGATTTTTTCAAGCTTGCGCGTCAGGCGCGGGACAAAATCCGCATCCTCAATTGCCCCCAAGTCGCCAATCGGGGTGCCATCGGGGGCAAGCAACTGTGCTTGCCCCGGCTTGCCTTCTACTGGCGCAATTTGGACCTGCGGATTGCTTCCAACATTCGCGATCTTGGTGAATACGAGCGCCTTGTCCACGGCCTTTTTTTCGGCAGCCACGGTCATTACGTTAGCAACGTCAAGCCTTGTGTCGCCAAAGGCATGTTGCTTCTTTACGGCCACAAGTCGCTGAGTAAGCGGCTCGGTTGGGGCAGTATTAAGTGCCAATTCAGCCGAATAATCGAACACTTTGGTAACCGTCGCAGTTGCCAGTTCTTTCGACCCCGGCGCGACGGCATCGGTTTCGCTTTTGTAGAGCGCAAACACCGAACCAACGGTTATCCCGGACAATGCCCCGGCCTTTGTCAGGCTGGCGACTGTGCCGCTGGGTTCGGCATCGTAGGTGATGGCTTGTGCAGCGGCGGCACCAAAACGTGCCTTCAACCCGTCTTTCGAGCCTTCGGCCATCGGGTTCTGGCCGCTTAACGCGAGCTTGGCCTGCACTTCGCGGATGATGTCCCCAAAGGTGCCGGCGGGCATCGCGCGCATCGTTTCGATCAGCGCCGTGGTGAACACGCCTTCACGCTTGCCGACCGTTCCAACCTCCTGCGCCTGCTCGCCGTCCTGAGCCGCGGCAAGGTGCACCCAATATCCGCCGCCGGGACCGGCGGGTGCTGGCCCAAGCGGGCGTGCGGGTGGTGTCCCGCTCAGCGGTGGCACGTTGCGCGATTGACCAGCCGAGCCGTCTCGGGTCGCGGTTCCTGAATTGCAGCTATCGAAGATCGATACAAAATAAATGCCTTTGGCGACGGCCCGCTCCTTGATGGTGCGCAATTCCTTGTCGAGAATATCGCCTTCGGCCTCGGCATTTGGATCACGCGCGTCGGTGGGTAGTATCGTGCCGTTATAGCCCGACGACTGGGTATATTCCTGGTCGGCATATTGCGATCCATGCCCGGCGAAGTAAAACAGCAACGTGTCTTTCGGTCCCGAGCGGTCGATTAGTTCGTTGAGAGCCTGCAATATCGCGCTGCGTGTGGCGCAAGCGTTGAGCAGCGTGGTCGAAACCGGATGCCCGGCGGCCGGACATTGGCCTTGGGGCGTGCGGTCGAGGTCGAGTTGGTATTTCTCGCGCAGCAAATTCTTGAACCGGATTGTATCGGCAACAGCGCCGCGTAAATCCTTGAAGGTAGCATTGTCGTACTTCGCGGTGGAAAACTGGTAGGAATCGATCCCCACAAATAGCGCGCGTGTGGTTTGGGCAGACGCCGGTAACGAGTAGGTAGCAATCCACAGCACGATGATCGCGGCGATGGTCCTCATGGCACCAGTTCCTTTAATACAACATTACTCGGTCCACCAAAATCGAATAGCGACGGTTGCTGGACCTTTTGCACCTTGACCGGGCTACGTCCGGGAAAGGCAAAGCCGACGCTTTCATTTGATCCCTCCGCAGCGCTGGTCAGCCGTTTATCCTCGTTGAAATCGAGTAGCCGCCATGTCGGATAAGCCAGCCATTCGGTCAGGCTGACCTTGCCGTCTTCGTTGAGGTCAAGCGTGTTGTCGTTGCGAGTCAGACCTTCGCCATCGCCAGCTAGCGCGAAACTGAGCAGCCCATGACGTAGGCTGGCATTTTCCATTGCGACATCGTCGGCTTGCGTGGCCGCCAATATCCTGATGCCTTTGTCGTAAGCGAGTTGCCCCAATCCGGCGTCACCCAGTGGCCCGGGTTTGAAATTGGCTGTATCGACGGTTGCCCCCGAATGGCATGCGTCGATAATCAGCGCGATGTCGGCGGCATTGACCATGCGCAGCCACATGGTCAGTTCGGACGAAGATATCAGCGAAGAAATATCGGGTGCTGGGTCAAGATCCGGCCATTTCGTGTCGCTCGGCAACAGGTAAAAATCGTCATCTTGCTGAGTCCAGCCGTGTCCGGAAAATGTGATAATGACGATGTCGTCGGGACCTGCCGGTTCAAGCGCCGAAGCATCGATGCCTCGTGCCTTCAACGCGCGTAGCACCTGATCGCGTTTTACGTCGGCATTGAGCAACGCGAGCAGGTAGCGGATGCTCTCGGCGGTTACTTTGCCTTTCTTGTTCTTCGTGCTGGTCGCAATTACTACGCGCTTCTCATAGCCCGGAATGGCTGCCAGCCGTTCGCGCATCAGATTTGCATCGGCGGCGGCATAATTGAGGTCGAGTCGTTCTGCATCATAATCATCGATGCCGATGGAAATCACGAACGCCCGCGGCTGTCGTGCTTCCATTTGAGGACGGGTATAGACAAAATAAGCGGTGTCGCTCTTAATGCGGTCCTCGTTGAAGGCATAAGCGCTGATGAATTGCTCTTCAGTGCCGGCGGCCGTGGGTAGGTAAAGTTCGGCCTCGAATATATGGGCGCCATCGGCGGGATTATCATCGCCGTCGATCATCCGATTGACCTCGCGCCAGCGTGTAATGCCTTGGTCGAGTTCGAAATCGGAATCGGGGGTGTGCGCGGCGAAGCGGAAATCGCGAAACACGCGCGGGTTGAATATGCCGCTTCGGGTCTTCCCATTGGGAGCGCCCGGATCGACGCCTTCTTTGACCTCGATCGTTACCAATGCCTGGTCGGGCGTCTCACCTGCTTTTACCTCGGTAATCGTTACAATCGGAAGTGTCCGGTTCAAATCGGATATCGCGGGCAATGGTTTGAAAGCCTCACGGCAATTGCCTTCATAGCTGCAATTGGTGATCCGTTCGATCAGCCCGGGCTGGAAATAGTCGCGCATGAATGTCTGTGCCGCCAGCGACTGGAATGGCCGGTCGGGGACGATCCAGCGAAACTGGTCGGCATCGGGGCCCAAATTAGTGTCGTAGCGACCCTCAGGGGTGACTGCGAGGAAGCTGCTATTCGGGAAGAAGTGGACGCTGAGCATTTCGGACCAGTCGGTGGTGTTCCAGTAACGCAGTCCTTCGATCCCGGAAAATGCCCAGAAAACAGGGCGATCTGGCAGAAAGCCGCCTGCAATGACGTTGCTGAAATCGAGCGACGATAGCATTTCGCCGGTTTCGGAATCCCAGCGTGCGATGCTGTCATCGGTCATCCCGGCGACGGTGATCACTTTGCCATCGGTTTCGGCCATCTTGGTAAAAACCGACCGCAGCGGCAGTTCGGTAATACCCTCCGGTCCGAGCTCGGGCGACCAAAGGGCCGTTTGGCCGTCGCCAGAAACGAAAATGACGCCATCGTCCGAGATCGAGAGCTTGCTGACAAAGCTGAGCCTGGGAAGGGCAATGTGCCCGCGAATCTCGCCGCTCACACCGTCGATGGCAACCAGCTCGACGGATTTATCCTTTGCCAATATAGACACAGCGAGCGCGTTTGCGCTCGGTGAAACCACCAGGTTTTCGATGATGGTACCGGGTTCCAGCTTCAACGCGCCAAAAGGCTTCCATTCGTTGCTATCAAGATCGAGGCGCTGGATCGCGTGGTCGGTCCCTGCTTCATTGCGGCAATTGGCAAGTCCTGCACCGAAAAATCCGGCCAGATTTGGCGCCGACGCAATGTAACAGCGCGCTTCAAATTGCCATTCAATGTCGCCGGAAACCACGTCGACGCCCAAAGCAACCGGAGGCGGTCCCTTGGCCCAGGCAGCGTCGCGTTTGCGATCATTGCTATCGCTTGATTGTGAAATAACAAGTTTCTTGTCAAACACCCATTGGACTTGCGAATAATAGCCCTTCAGTTCCAACTGGTTGAGAAACACTCCCGACTCGGTGTTAAAAATGCCGACCTTAGTCACTGTTTCACCGGCTGCGTTTTCGCCAAGGTCTTGTTGCACCATGGCGAGCAACACCCCGTCGGGAGAAAGCTGCACATCGCTGTAACGAATGTTGCGTTCGGTCTTTAGTTCGCGCCGCGTGCCCTGTGAATCCACAATCAATAGTCCAATTGGATCGCGTTGCAGTTGAAGCTTGCCATCGTGCGATGCGGGCAACGGGGGCAGTAAGGCTTCGGCTGCTTTAATGTCCATGGCAGCGGTATTCTCGTAGACGGTTTCGAGGGCGATATTGGCCTGCGAGATGGTTTCAAAATCGGGCACTGCAGCCAACACTGAATTGGCCGCGATACGCGCGGCGGCCTGCGCGGCGATGCCGCGGCTGCCGCGCCGCACAACCGCTCTTCCTGCGCTAATCAGCGTAACGTTGCGGGTCGCCATATCCAGTTCGTAGCGAAGCGCGCCCCCAGTGCCGTCGGGACTATCGGGTGTTGCATAGACCGCAGTACCATGCAGTATCGCCAGTCTGCCGTCCTCGGACATTTCAATGCTGTTCAGCCGCCGCACCGAAAGTGCTGCTTCGGGATTGTCGCTGGGCAAAATGATCCGATCAACGATGATGCCGTTGCTTGCATTCCAGATCATGACCGTACGTACGCTGGCATTGGCAGTGATGATATGCGTGTCGTCGTTCGTCCATGCCGCCACCTCTACCCCGCCATATGGCAGTGTTTGCAACACGATTTTGGGGTTCAGCGTTGTTTGCGCATTGGCGGCCAGAGGCGGCCAAAGCGACGCGGTTATCGCGGCCAGTGCGATGAGCGCAAATCTAGCAAATATGTCCGCTGCCCTCATCCCGGCCCTCGCTGGATTTTACATATCACCAAAGGTGGGCAGGGTAAAATTATTCACATTGGCGGTTCGCGCTCATCTTCCGGGGGTGTATCGAATATTCGCCGTTCCCGTAACCTGAACGGGCAGAAACAACCCTTGACCGGTGGGCACCACTGTCCCGTGCTTTACGCCGGTAATTTGTGCTGAAAGGGTAAAATCGCCTTCGCGGCGTTTTGCGATTGCTTTTGTTGCAGCCGCTATCACCTTGTCATAATCTTTCGTGAAATCCTGAGTCAGAGCCGCACTGATTTCAGCCAGCACCTCTTCGTCCATAAAAACAGACGCGAGCAGGTTCACTGCCTCGCGGTCGGTCCGACCGGCAATCTTGAGGTCGCGGACTTTGACGATTTGCGAATTGGCCTGATTATATGGTGTTGCAGATAACCAAATTTCGCCATTGGTTGCCGCCAACGGACTGGCAATTACGTCGGCCTTCGCACGGATGCCGACCGCCAGTTTGCCGCCCTCGGTGGCGTAGACCGTAACTTTGCCAAACTGCACATCGACCGGCCCGATCCCTTCGAGCGAGATGCCCTTGCGTGCGAGTTTGCGAAGCGCCCGTTCGATTACCGGCTCAAGCTGAGCATAATCGGCAACAACCGGGATGTAGAAGTTCAGCCCGCGTTCGCCGCCGATCTTGGCCGGTGGCGGCAATGGAATTTTTGCCGGTTCGGCGGGTCGATCGCCGATGAAGGTTTCGGTGATAGTTCGCGCCGCCAACGTCATCTCTAACTGACGGCCATTCACGCGATAACCGCCAAAGCCGAGTTGCTGCGGCGTTATACGCATCCATGCAGGCGGATTTTCGCGATTAAGCAGGATTGAGGTGAAGCCCTGGTTCCACGCACCGGCAATCAGCGCTCGCGTATGTACGCGCGATATCTCGCGCGACAAATCGCGTTCCAGCCCCGCGATGACACCCGCCAGTTTAGCATCGGCCTTGCTGGCAAATTTGATCCGCTGGCCGAGGAAGTCGATCCCGGGCGGTTCGCGCCACGCGTAGTCTAAGTCGACTTTCGCCACCGGTGACCAGTTACGGTCGATGTCCATTTTCACCGTCGCACGCACGATCGCCGATCCGTTGGCCGTTTCTTTTTTGATGACTCCGCCCACATCGCGCGCGCTAATGACAGCGTTCACCGGCATAGACAGGAACAACGCATCGCCGCGGCCCGACATCGCAATGCGCCCACGGGTCACTTGCCCGACGATCCGGCAAGCGACATCGGGGGTAACCTTGGCGCGTTTGAAGCCGACCTTGCACGGCACATTCTTACAGGCGTCACCCTTGCATTTACGGGTGTGCACTGCACATACCGTCACGCGCTGTGCCGGGACACATTTGGGTTCGTATTGATTGATTGCCCACAGATTTCTGGGCGTTGACTGATTGAGCCGTTCTTCAATAACAGACAGATCAACGCTGAGCGGGACGATGATGGTCGATGCGGGTTTGGGCAGGCTGAGTGCTGTTTCTATGCGCGGAGGCGCGGGGTTGCCAACGACCTTGTCGCATCCGCTTAGCATCGCCAACATTGCTAACGCCAAAATCCAGATGCTTTTGCCCCACATCGCTTGGTCCCCCGGTGCCGCGTAAAACTAAATTCCGCTATCGGATTTGTGTTCCATCAATACATCTGCAACCTGCTCATAAAGCCATTCTTTCGACAACGCATCCGCAAAGCTGTGCGATGCCGTACCGAACGAAGCCAAAATGATATTGCCAGCGTTTCGCGCTTCCGCAAAAGCATCGCCTTTCCATGCACCCATGAACGCAAGGGCGGTCGTGTCTTGATGCGCGATCAGTATACGCACCCGACGGTCGGTGGCAGAAAACGCCGATGCCAGATGTCGCGCTAGCCCGCTTGTCGGTTCTTTTCGAGCGGCTTTTGCGAGGCCGCCTGCCAGCTTTGTGAAGCTAATCTTACCAGTCAGCAAATCGAGCAGGCTACGAGGATTTTTAAGCCGCGCCCAATATCGCGCGCGGACGGCGGCGGCGCTGGGCGGGGTGGGTGCATCTTCGCCAGACGTGCCTTCGATGACCCACGGGTTGGCAAGGACTAGCGCGTCGATTGGCACGTCTGCATGAAACAACGCCAGCGCACTTGCCGCGTCGCAATTGCCGAATGCTACCAGCCGGGTGATATGTGGCGCAGCGCAGCGAAAGGCGAGAACTGCCGCGGCGATATCGTTGGCGCTGCTCTCGAAGCCACCATTTACCCCTTCGCTGTCACCAATTCCGCGTCGGTCATACCGGAACACGGGATTGCCGTTCGCAGCGAAATGTTGTGCCATTGCGGCTTGGCCGGCATGCGCGCCGCTGCGGATTTCATTGCCGCCACTGACAATCAATAGCCCGGTCGAGCCGTCGCCCTCATCGATCGACCCGACGAGCAGGTCGCCGCTGCAATCAAAATCGATCATCCGCCGCATAAGGCGCTCCAGCGGTCCAAGTCGGCGGCAATCGCGGCTGACATTGCGGGGTCGTCCTGCGGCTCGGCGCGCAACCATAAAGCGCTGCCGTCGACCTCACTCAATGCCACCTCGCGAACTGCGCCTGTAATTACCGGCTCAGCCTTCTCCAGCGAGGCTAGCATCGCCGCGCCAATGATGTTGCCCGCAAGCTCCAATGGCGCATGCTGCGCGCTCGCCATCAACTGTTCACTTGTCGAGACAATCCCGGCCTCCTTGTCGCCTGCAATCCGCGTGCGCAACATGGCCTTCAGTAGAGTGCTGCCCTTTACTGGCGCTAGCCGCCAACGCGGAACTGAAACACCATCGTCGATTAGGGCACCACCGCGCAGTGAAGCTATATGTGTTGCTCCGACTTTGGTCGCCGCCGCAGACACTGCAGCGCGCCATGTGACCAAATCCTGCTTCAAAAGACTGGCACGGCTTTCGTTCGTGCCCGGCAAATCAGGCAGCACGGAAGATATGCCTCGCCCTGACAGTTCGCGCATCGACTGGACAAGCATTCGCCGCACGCGGTTCATTTCATCAAATAATGGCGGAACGATAAGGACACAACGTTTATCGCTCGCTCCGCCGAAGCCGAGCAGCTGCTCGTCCAAACCTTCAAAACTATATGTCAGGTGGCTGGCAGCAGGGCTCACCCGGCAACCTTGGCTTTGGCAAATCCGACCAGATTGCCGAAGGTTGCAAACAGCTCGCCGTCAACTTCGTCGTCATCGATCATGATGTCGAGCCGGTCTTCCAATTCGGTGAGAAGTCCCGCGACCGCCATTGAATCCAGTTCAGGCAGCGCACCGAACAGTTCGGTGTCATCGTCCATTGCGGCGACCTGCTCTTGCGACAAGCCAAGGACATCGGACAGCAATTCGCGCAAGGTGGTTTCAACTATATCAGACATTTTCTTCTTTCAGATCAGGCAGCCTTGCGGCGCATTTGCCGCAAATGCACGCGGGCAATCAAGGGCCAATTGGCAATATGGTTCGGCCAGAATAGGTCGATTCTATAACGCGGACGAACGGCCTCCATCCAATCGCGCTTATAGGCGTCGCTGCCCGTGCCGAAATCGATCTCGCCAACATGGTCGATATCAATGACATGCTGGAACAGCGCCGCCGACAATAGTGTCCCCGGTGAAAATTCCAGATGTCGCTCGTCATGCGCGAGCTTATGAATCAATGCGACTCCGTTTTCGACGGTCCAGAACTGCGCGGCAACGGGTTGGCCACCGATATAGGCAAGCCCGATCCGCAACGCGCCCGCCGCAGATTCCTGCTGCGCCAATTGCTTCAGGAAATCGGGATTGCCCTCATGGGGTTTCCAACTGCGCGCATAGACGCGTTCATAATCGCGCCAGCTATTGTCGGAAAATTCGCGTTCGATGCGGACCGAGACAACACCCTTTTTGCCCTTGCGCTTGACAGTGTTCTTAAGCTGCCCCGGGCGGGTTTCCCAATATTGGTCGAACGAGCGGCCATTGAGCTTCAGATAATGGTTTTCATCGCAGTCGGTCATTTCAACAACCCAACCCGACGCTTCGAACGCTGCTGCGATCTGACTGGCCGATCCGTCCTCCTCTGGGACCGGGGCCAAGGTCAGTCGCCGCGTCCGGTCGCTTGCTGTTGCCGCCAGTTGGCGGAGAAGTGACATCCGTTTCACCTTGTCATAAGCTCCCCCGAAAATGGGACGCCACGTAAAATTGTACCAGTTTGCGAGCGCGCCATATTGTCCGCCGGAAAGCTGCATCAAGGGCATCCATGCATCGGTATCGCCCTCATGCGCGCGCAGCAATAATGGCGCGCGGTCGCGCAGCGCCACGCGGTGCAATTGGTCGATCCATTCGAGCCGGTCGAACAGGCAAGGCTGCCGCTCGCGATCCAGCGCACCGCGTGCGGCGGCTTGCGCGGTGAGGAAATTATCGTGATATTCACCTTTTACCGGCAAATAACTGACCCCTGACATGCCCTAATTCCTTGAAGTAATGCCCTAATGACGACCGACTTGCCAGTGTTTCCGCTCGACCACCTGCCCCTGTTCGGGGAGGCCACCGCGCCTGCGCTCGTTATTCGTGACACAGTCATTAGCTATGAGGAGTTAAATCTCCGTATCGGTCGGCTTGCGGCGTGGTTGGCGGGGCAGGGGCTTGATGCAGGCGACCGTGTGGCGACATGGCTGGGCAAAGGTGAAATTGCCTGCCTGATGCCGCTCGCGGCGGTGCGCGCGGGGCTGGTGCATGTGCCGGTCAATCCTCTCCTAAAGGCGGCGCAGGTGGCGCATATCATGGCGGATAGCGGCGCACGGTTGCTGATTACCAATTCGGCGAGAGCAGGCGATTTTGCGTTCGCGGATGAAAAAATGCTGCTCGCCATCCTCAACGACAAAGCCGCTCGGATTCTCCCACCGCTTTCATCTACCATCAACCCCGACACTCTCGCCACCATCCTCTACACCAGCGGGTCCACTGGCCGCCCAAAAGGCGTCATGCTTTCCCACGCCAACGTCGCGCTTGGCGCGGTCAGCGTGGCGCAATATCTTGACCTAGCCCACGACGACATAACCCTTGCGGTCCTGCCCTTGAGCTTCGACTACGGCCAGAACCAGCTGCTCAGCACATGGCGCGCGGGCGGCTGCGTGGTGCCGCTCGACTATCTGACCCCGCGCGATGTCATCAAGGCTTGCGCCAAGCATAACATCACGACACTCGCCGCCGTCCCGCCTTTATGGGTGCAACTGGCCGAGCAGGATTGGCCGGTCGAAGCCTCAGAAAATATGCGCCGCCTGACAAACAGCGGCGGTGCATTGACCCCCAGCCTTGTAAAAATGCTGCGCAGCATTTTTCGCAGCAAAACCGCGATCTATGCGATGTACGGCCTGACCGAAGCGTTCCGCTCGACCTATCTCGACCCCGCCTTGATCGACGCCAACCCGACCAGCATGGGGCGCGGCATTCCCTTTGCCGAGATAATGGTCGTAACTCCAGACGGCAGAGAGGCTACGCCGGATCAACCTGGCGAACTCGTCCACGCCGGACCATTGGTTGCGCAAGGATATTGGCAGGACGAAGCCCGCACAGCCGAACGCTTCAAACCTGCACCATCGTTTTCACAATATGGCGGTCTGGCCGTCTGGTCGGGCGACACGGTACGCCGCGACACCGAAGGTCTGCTCTATTTCGTCGGCCGCGACGACGCGATGATCAAAACCAGCGGCAACCGCGTCAGCCCCACTGAAATCGAGGAAGTCGCCGTAGAAAGCGGACTGGTCGCAGAAGCCTGCGCGCTCGGCCGCAAGGACGAACGACTGGGCGCGGCAATCGTGCTGTTCGTGCGAGGGAGCGGCGATGATGAGCGGCTGAGGGTGCATTTGAAAGCGACCCTGCCCAACTTCATGCAGCCCGCAGAAATTATCTGGCTTGATGCATTTCCCAAAAGTGCGAATGGTAAACTGGATCGCAACCATCTGGCGGCTAGTCTGACAGAATGAAGGCAACCGGACCCATTCCTGATGGTTACAGCGCCATCAACGGCGAACTCGCGATTGGCGGGCTGTCAGTGTCTGCGCTGGTGGAGCAGGCGGGGGACACACCATTGTTTGTATATTCCTCCGACCATTTGCGGCAGCGCGTAGCGGATCTGCGCGCGGCGATGCCCAAGCGACTGGCGATCCATTATGCGATGAAGGGTAATCCCTTTCCGCCCGTGTTGGCGCTTATGAACGGGTTAGTCGACGGCTTCGATGTAGCGTCGGGTGGGGAGCTTGAACTGGCGCTAGCTGCCGGGGTTGATGCAGGCCGCATCAGCTTTGCCGGACCCGGCAAACGCGACCGTGAACTTGAGCGCGCGATTTCGCTTGGCGTGACGCTCAATAGCGAGAGCGAGGGCGAAGTAGAACGCGCGATCGCCATCGGCGCTAAGTTAGGTATCACGCCACGCCTTGCTGTTCGCGTCAACCCCAGCTTCGACCTGAAGGGATCGGGCATGAAAATGGGTGGCGGGGCGAAGCAATTTGGCGTTGATGCCGAACGTGTGCCTGCCTTAGTGAAGCGCATAATCGCAGCGGGTGCGGAGTGGCGCGGGTTCCACATCTACGCCGGTAGCCAAGCATTGAAGGCCGAAGCAATCATCGACATGCAGGCGCAGACCTTGGCATTGGTTGCAGAATTGACAGGTGTGATTGGGGTATCGCCGCCGCATGTCAATTTGGGCGGCGGCTTCGGAATTCCGTATTTTCCGGGCGACGAACCGGTTGACATCAAAGCCGTCGGCGCGGGGTTGGATGCAGCGTTCGATGCGCTTTCCCCCAGCCTGACCGAAACCCATTTCTGTATCGAACTCGGCCGCTATTTGGTCGGCGAAGCCGGCGTTTACCTGACCCGCATCGTTGACCGTAAAATCAGCCACGGCGAGGTTTTCCTAATTACCGACGGCGGTCTCCATCATCAGCTCGCGGCTAGCGGGAATTTCGGCACTGTCATCCGCCGCAACTATCCGGTGGCGATTGCGACGAAGTTCGGTGCGGCGCCTGAAGAGGTTGCCTCGATAGTTGGCTGCCTCTGCACCCCGCTCGACAAGCTATCTGATCAGGCACATTTGCCGCGTGCCGATGTCGGCGATCTGGTGGTTATTTTCTGCGCCGGGGCCTATGGAGCCAGCGCCAGCCCGGCCAATTTCTTGGGCCAGGGGCCAGCAAAAGAAATGCTGGTCTAACCCCCCAAAAATCAACCTAGGCCGTTATCCGCTGGCCCGCCCACGAGCACAAAACGCCGGTCGCAATAGCCGCAATCTACATAGCCCTTTTCATCGATTTGCAACCACACCCTCGGATGGCCCAACGCCGCCGGAATATCGCCACTGCCGTCGCAGGATATGCGGGGTTCACGGACACGGATGGTTTCGGGTTCAAACTTGCTCATGCCGCGCGCTTAGCAAAGCATGGCAAGCCCTGCAACGCCCTCAAAAATAATTGAGCGTGATCGACCAGGTGCCGGTATATTTGCCCGGCGCCTGGTTAGCCGCAACGTCGAGCGTCGCACCCACCGGAAAAGCAAAAACACCCGTTGCCGAATTGATTCGGAAGCGCCGCGGGGTCGTGGTCAGCACCGCGGTAGGTGTGCTGCCCATCACAAAAGTGTGGACGCGCATCGGCGCGCCAGGGCCTGTAATGAAGATAGCACTAGCGCCAATCGAGACATCGACCCGCTGGTTGTTTGTACCCTGGCCAGCAAAACTTGCGGGTTTATGCCCGCCGCCATTGGCAAGAATCACTCCACCGGTTCCTGTTCTTGCGCCGTTCGGGGCGACGGTCACGGTACCGGCGGTGGTGCCGCGGATGACATTACCGAAATCCAGATTGTCGTCGATGACGAACGAAAGCGGGCGCACGACGGTGATTTCGGCGTTGCCCTGCTGCGTCCCGGCATGCACTGGCATCGCCATGCACGCTGTCACGACAGCCGACGCCACACCCAGCTTTTGCAGCCGTCTTAATTTTGCCCCACACATAAAACTTTGGATAGATTGCAACTGGTAAAGAAGGACTGAACATGTTGGTTAACCGATATTAACCGAAACCGTTAGCCAGAGGCGTTATTGATATACCAAAGTCGCGGTAAAGGTGCCGCTGTAATAACCGGCTGCCTGATTAGCCCCGACGTTCAGTCGTCCGCCGACGTAAAACCAGAATATGCCGTCAGCGGCGACAATGCGGTAATTGGATGAAGCGCCGAGTTGATTTAGCGTGCTGTCTGGCCCGATGGTAAGGTTGGTTACCGTCATCGGTGCGCCGGGACCTGTCAGCGGAATGACGGCAGGTGCAAGCGAGATGGTTACGCGTTGGTTTTGCGAACCCATGCCGGCAAACTTACCCCGCTGGTAATCGGTACCGATTGGCACAACGCTGCCTGTCTGGGTGCGAACATTCGCAGTTGAAATTGTTACTGTTCCGGCCGTCGTCGAGGCGATAACCCGTCCAAAATCGAGATCTTCGACCTGGATGAACGAAAGTGGCGTAACCACAGCGATCTGTGCATCGGCCGTTCGCGTCCCCGCTTGAACTGCAGTGGGCGCAAGCGCGAGCGCCGCGCAATATGCGCTTGCCTGCAACAGTAACTTTGATTTTGCCCCACTCATGATGAAGGGCTTTAGCGGCACATTCGCAAAGCATCGCTTATGGAAATGCTTAACGCAGGACACGATCCGGTTAATAATTGCTTTGATTGCGTGGCCTGACTTGCTCGGCTATCGCAAACTCATGTCCGACCAAGCCATTTCAATCCGCAAACTGTCCAAAACCTATGCAGGCGGCAAGCGCGCGCTTGATGATGTCAGTTTCGACGTCGCTCAAGGCTCGATTTTCGGGCTGCTCGGCCCGAATGGGGCGGGCAAGTCGACGTTGATCAACATTCTATCGGGCATGGTAATGAAAACCAGCGGGCAGGCAGTCATCTGGGGCTTCGATATCGACATCAACCCGCGCAATGCCAAGGCTTCGATCGGCATCGTGCCGCAGGAGATTGTGTTCGATCCTTTCTTTACGCCGCTGGAGACGCTCGAACTGGTTGCGGGGCTTTACGGCGTGCCCAAGTCAAAGCGCCGGTCGATGGAATTGCTGCGCGCGGTGAGGCTGGAAGACAAGGCCAATGCCTATGCACGCACGCTGTCAGGCGGGATGAAGCGGCGCTTGTTGGTCGCCAAGGCGATGGTGCATTCGCCGCCGGTCATTGTGCTCGACGAGCCGACCGCCGGTGTTGATATCGAATTGCGGCAGCAGCTTTGGGAATATGTTGGCGAACTCAACCGGCAGGGCGTGACGGTGGTGTTGACCACGCACTATCTCGAAGAAGCCGAGCAGTTGTGCGACCGCATTGCCATCATCAACCACGGCAAACTGATTGCCAATAAGCCGACGCGCGAACTCGTGGGTATGGCGCGCGAAAAGGCCGTAGTGCTGACGCTTGACCGCGATGTCACCGAGGCGCCGGTACACGCGGCATTCGAAAAATCGGAGCTGGTCGCCGACCGGACCGTGGAAATTACGTACAATAAAGACCGGATGAATGCTGGCGAGGTGCTGACCGCAATGCAGGGTCTTGGGCTGGGTATTGTCGATGTGACGACCAAGGAAGCCGATCTCGAAGATGTGTTCCTTCGCCTGACGAGCAACCAGTAATGGAAGCCGACGTTCTCATCATCGGGTCGGGCGCGGCGGGGCTGACCGCGGCGTTGCAACTGGCGCAGAAATACAAAGTGGCGGTGCTCGCCAAGGGTTCGCTGTCCGATGGCGCGACCGCATGGGCGCAGGGCGGGATTGCGGCTGTGCTCGAACCGGGCGACACCTTCGAAAGCCATATCGAGGATACGATGATTGCGGGTGCCGGCTTGAACAACCGTGCCACCGTCGAATTTGTCGTCGAAAACGCGCCTGAAGCTATCGAACGGCTGGCGAAGCTCGGGGTGCCTTTCAATCCCGACGGAAAGGACTGGCACCTGACGCGCGAAGGCGGGCATAGCCATCGCCGCATCGTCCATGTCGATGACGCCACCGGCTGGGCGGTGCAGGTGGCGCTGGAGGCTGCGGCCAAGGCCAATCCGAACATCATACTTGTCCCCGACATGGTCGCCATCGACCTGATATCCGGACGGCATCAGGAACGGTTTTCAACGAGCGGGCGAATTCATGGTGTTTACGCGCTCAACCGCAAAACCGGCAAAGTCGAAACCTTTACGGCACGGG
Organism: Sphingomonadales bacterium; assembly: GCA_031400695.1. Taxonomy (GTDB): domain Bacteria; phylum Pseudomonadota; class Alphaproteobacteria; order Sphingomonadales; family Sphingomonadaceae; genus Sphingorhabdus_B. The sequence goes on from JANNQI010000052.1 coordinate 42,886, forward strand.
CCACGATATTGGCGAGCGGCGGGGCGGGGCGGACATATTTATACTCCACCGCGCCGCGCGGTGCGACCGGCGACGGTATTGCGATGGCGTGGCGCGCCGGATGCCGCATTTCCAATATGGAATTCATGCAGTTCCACCCGACCTGCCTTTACAATCTGGAGGTTAAGAACTTCCTGATTACCGAAGCGGTACGCGGGGAGGGCGGGATTCTGAAAAATCCGAAAACCGGGCATCGCTATATGCCCGATTATGACGAGCGGGCCGAGCTGGCGCCGCGTGATATCGTCGCTCGCGCCAATGACGCGGAAATCAAGCGTGACGGGCTCGATTATGTGCATCTTGATATCAGCCATAAACCGGCTGAATTCGTGAAAGAGCATTTCCCCAATATATACGAAAAGCTGATGGGCCTCGGCATCGATATCACCCGGGAACCGATCCCGGTGGTCCCTGCGCAGCATTACACCTGTGGCGGGGTGTTGGTTGATCTCGACGGTCGCACAGACGCGCCGGGGCTATATGCGGCGGGCGAGGTCACGCAATCGGGGCTCCATGGCGCAAACCGGCTTGCGTCCAACTCGCTGCTCGAATGTTTTGTCTTTGGCGACGCCTGTGCTCGGCATATCGACGCGCATTGGGATAATCTGCCGTCGCCTCCTGCGATCCAGCCATGGGACGAGAGCCGCGTCACCGACAGCGATGAAGAAGTTGTTATCGCTCAATGCTGGCGCGAAATCAGGCAATTCATGTGGAACTTCGTCGGGATCGTCCGCACGACCAAGCGCCTCGAACGCGCCAAGCATCGCATCGACCTGCTCCGCCGCGAAGTAGAAGATTACTACAGTCACTTCCGCGTGACGCCCGACCTGATCGAACTGCGCAACCTTGTCGAGGTCGCCGACCTCATCATCCGTTCGGCGCTATCGCGACACGAAAGTCGTGGGCTTCATTATACGCTCGATTATCCCGAAATGACGGAGGAGGCGGTTGATACCGTGTTGGTGCCATGAAAAAATTGATTCCGCTCTTTGCACTACTCATCTTCTCGCCGGTCTATGCCGCGACACCTGAAGAAACGGCACGCGAGGTACTCGCCAAAACACCGATTATCGATGGGCATAACGATACGCCGCACCAGATCGCCGAACTTTTCGGTCGCGATTTTTCAAAGTTCGATCTGAACAAGTTGCCGCCTGAGGTGCTGGCGAAAACGCATACCGACTTTGCAACAGCACGCGCTGGCTTCCTTGGAGGGCAATTCTGGTCGGTCTATGTCGATGCGGCATTGCCCAAGGAAGAGGCAGTGACGCGAACAATCAAACAGATTGACGTAGTGCGGCAAATGATTGCGCGATACCCCGACAGCCTTGCCTATGCCGGCACTGCTGCCGAGGTCGAGGCAGCGATGAAGAAGGGTAAAATCGCATCGCTGATCGGTATGGAAGGCGGGCATTCGATCGGCAGTTCGCTCGAAATCCTCCGCCAGACCTATGCGCTGGGTGCACGCTATATGACGATTACGCACAGCCTGACTACAGACTGGGCGGACAGCGCGACCGATGCGCCAAAACATGATGGGCTTGCTCCGTTCGGTTTTGAAGTTCTTGCTGAAATGAACCGGTTGGGGATGATTGCCGATATCAGCCATGTGTCCGAAGCGACGATGCATGATGTGCTCGACAAGACCACCGCGCCGGTGCTGTTCACGCACAGCAATACGCGGGCCGTTACGCCGCACCCGCGTAATGTGCCCGATAGTGTGCTCAAGCGTCTGCCGCAAAATGGCGGGGTGGTGATGGTGACCTTCGTCCCCGGTTTCACCTCGCCCGAGCGGCGGCAGTGGGAGTATGAAAAGGCGGCCGTCGCCGGAAAGGCTAAACTGGAATTCACCGGCAACCCCGATGGCGAGAAGGCGGCTGTCGACGCGTGGATCGCGGCTCATTCGACGCCGAGGGCGACGTTGGCGCAAGTTGCCGACCATATCGACCATGTGCGAAAAGTGGCCGGTATCGACCATGTCGGTATCGGTGGCGATTTCGGCGGGGTGGACGAATTGCCAGTGGGATTGGAAAATGTCTCGACATATCCGGCGCTCTTCGCCGAACTGGTTCGGCGGGGCTACTCTAAAGCCGACCTCGCCAAAATTGCGCAGGGTAACGCGCTGCGCGTAATGCGCGGCGTTGAGGCTGCCGCCGCCAAGTCGCGCTAGGCGTCAAACCCTTCGGCCAAAAACCGTTCGGCGATCGCAGCATGCACTGCCGCGCCGCGCGCCATTACGCTGTCGTCGAGCACCATGCGGTTTGAATGTAGTCCGCAGCAGGAACGCCAGTCATCGCCTTCGTGCGAAGCGCCCAAGAAGAACATCGCACCGGGGACTTTTTCGAGGACATAGGCGAAATCTTCCGCGCCCATGATCGGAGTTTCGAGGCTGATCCAGCTTTCTTCGCCGAACATATCCTCAACCACCTGCTGCCCAAAACGGACGGCGCGGGCGTCGCAGATAGTTACGGGGAATCCTGGTTCGATATGGACTTCCGCGCTACAGCCATGTGCGGCGGCGATGCCCGGGGCTAGCCGATGCAACTCTTCGGCGACATGTGCTCGCTGGCGCGGCGACAAAGTGCGGATTGTACCCAGCATATTCGCGGTTTCGGGGATGATATTGTTGGTTGTGCCCGCAGCAATTTTGGCGATCGTCACAACGGCGGGATCAAACACTGAAACCTTGCGCGTTACCATCGTCTGGATGGCCGAAACGATCTCGCAAGCGACAGGGATCGGATCGACCGTATCGTGCGGCATCGACGCATGGCCGCCTGCGCCTCTGACGGTGATGCTGAGCACGTCGGACGACGCCAGCAGCGGCCCTGCGCGTCCGGTAAATACACCCCGCGGAGCGTTAGGCATGACATGCAGCGCGAATGCAGCATCAGGCAGCGGGTCGATCAGTCCGTCATCGAGCATGAAGCGCGCGCCGTGATGGCCTTCTTCGCCGGGCTGGAACATGAACTGCACGGTGCCGGCGAGACTTTCGCGTTTGGCACATAACAACTTCGCCGCGCCGACCAGCATCGCGACATGCGTGTCATGTCCGCAGGCATGCATCGCGCCTGTGGTCTGTGATTGGTAATCGAGGCCGGTATCTTCGTTGAGTGGCAACGCATCCATGTCGCCCCGCAGCAAGACGTTGCGGCCATTGGACGGCCCCTTGAGCGTCGCGATCAGCCCGGTTGTCGAAGGCCCCTCGCGGAATTCGAGAGGAAGTCCTGCGAGCGCAGCCTTGATTTTCGCAAGTGTCTTCGGGTTCTGTAGCCCGAGCTCCGGCTCACGATGGATATCGCGGCGAAGCGCGACAAGGTCGGGTAGAAGGCTTTCGGCGTCGTCGCGCCAGTTGGTTTCGGTCAAGGTCATAGCCCAAACCTAACATCAATGGCGCGACGAACAAGCCCGCTATTAATCCTCGAGCTTTACCGTTGCATATTGCGTCGTTGCCCCGCGCCGTTTGACACCAAGCAGAATCGCGCCGCGGCCCGCTGCCTTAGCCGCGCGAATTGCCGCAGAAAGCGCGGCTGGCGTGGTTACTGGCTGATAGGTCGCCGAAACGATTACATCGCCGCGACGAAGCCCTACTTGCGCGCCAGTACCTGCGCCAGCGACATCGATAACCACGCCTTTAATGTCCGTACCCATGCCGAGCTGCCGGGCGATTTCGGCATCGAGCGGAATGACGCTAATTCCGATGCCGTCGCGGATGATTTTCGCGTCGGGCGTATCCGTATCGTTGTCGAAATCCTTGTTTTCCTCGGGATTGAAATTGCTCTGCGCGAGCTTTTCTTCCGGAGGACGAGTGCCAACGACGGCATTCAGCCGCATTGGCTTGCCTTCGCGCAATATATCTAGCGGAATACGGGTTCCCGGCTTTTTGTTGGCAACTATGTAGGATAAAGTCGCTTCGGGCGAGACATCGCGTCCATCGACCTTTAGGACGATGTCGCCCTCTTTCAAGCCAGCCTTGTCGCCACCTTCACCAGGGACCACACGGGCAACAAATTCGCCACGATTTTTCTCAATGCCAAGCGCGTCGGCGGTATCTTCGCTTATCGGCTGGATGCTGATGCCGAGATAGCCGCGCTCCGGACGAACACCCTTTTTGAGCGACTCCACAACCGGGATGACTTCCTCAGCGGGAATGGCAAAGCCGACACCGATGTTTGCTCCCACTGGTGAAATCAGACGGTTGTTGATGCCAACTACCTCGCCTTGCAGGTTGAACAGGGGTCCACCACTATTGCCGGGATTGATGGCCGTATCGGTCTGGATAAAGCGGTCATAAGCCCCGCCTGCACCGATATTGCGTTGCAGTGCCGAAATAATGCCAGCGGTTACCGAACTGTTGAGGCCCAAAGGATTGCCAATCGCAATCACCCAGTCGCCAACGCGGCTGTTTTTGTTATCCGAAAGCGCAACAAACGGAAGGTCAGTGGCCTTGATTTTCAATAGGGCGATGTCCGACTGTGGATCACGTCCGACGATTTCGGCCTGATATTCCTTGCCGCCGAACAGCGTGACTGTGACCCTGTCGACCGCGTCACCGGCAGGTCCACCCGCTACCACATGGTTATTGGTCACGATATAACCATCGGCTGAAATCAGGAAGCCTGACCCGCCACTCTGCTGGTCCTGCGTGATCGGACGGCGCTCGCCAGTCAGCGGGTTGAAGCTGGTCGCGACCTGTACCTTTTGCTTGGTTGCGATGTTGACCACGGCGGGCTGCAACCGCGCGACCAGATCGGCAAAGCTGGCAGGCGCTCCAGCGGGGGCGAGATTGGCCTGTGCCGAGACGGGCAAAGCGGTTTGCGCGGTGACAGGTGAACCATTGACCAGCGCGAAAGCACTGCCGGTCAGCAAAATAGCGGTAGTAGCTGCATAAGCGTAACGCACGGATTTCATTCCTCTTCAATCAATGGGGGAAGCCCCCGAACATTCGGCCATTCGATGGCTTGGACTTGCTTAACGCCAATTGAATGGAGGCCGGATCAACCGGCCAATGTCATTCTTCCTTCGACTAACGACCGTTACGAAACTTCTCCAGATAGGCGTTTTGCGGCGACAGGATGATATTGGTCGCCCCTTCGCCATTCTGGAAAGTCTGGCGATAGCTCTGCATCGCGCGGTAGAAGTCGTAGAAATCGGGGTCCTTGCCATAGCTGATAGCATAAATGCGCGCGGCTTCCGCCTCGGCATCGGCACGTATGATTTGCGCTTCCTTCTGACCCTCGGCGTCGATGGCAATTGCTTCCTGATTCCGCGCGCTGCGCATACGGTTGTAAGCCGATTGGAGCGTTGCCGCTGGCAGATCGGCGCGCTTGATGCGAACGTCGATAACTTCGGCGCCATATTTGCTGGCTTCGCGATTTAGTGCAGTCTGGATATTGTCCATAACTTGCCCGCGCTCGGCGCTCAGCAGCGAAGAAAATGTCCGTTTGCCGAGCTCATTGCGGAGCGACGAACCCAGAATAGTCCGTAACTGGTCACGCAGCCGGTCTTCGGTGCGGATTGTGCGGTACATCCGGTCGGGCTTAGTCACGCGAAAACGGGCGAAGGCATCGACCTGCAACCGGAGCTGGTCGGTCGAAAGCACTTCCTGCTGCTCCATCTCGACGCTTAGCACGCGCTTGTCGATCATTTGGATTTGTTCGACCAGCGGGATCCGGAAAGTCAGCCCCGCCCGCGTTTTGCCGAATTGCTCGCCTTTGCGATAGGGGTTTACCACGCGATCGACCTTACCATAGCTGCTGATGATTGCCTGCTGCGTTTCGGGCACGATAGTGACCGACATGCTTAGCAATATCAGCGCGGCAACGGCTGTAAAACCGATGTATAGCGGATTACGGAGGAAGGTTTCGTTCATTGCCTTTTTCCTGTCACGGTGACGGGTTCGTCCTTGGGTGCCGGACGGCTCTTGAATTCGGGGATGGGCAGGTAAGGCGTTACCCCGCCGGTTTCAACGACGGTTTTGTCGACTTTGCCAAGCACCTGTTCCATGGTTTCGTAATAAAGCCGTCGTTTCGTAACTTCCGGCGCCTCTTTATATTGGACATAGATTTTGTCGAACTCTGCGGTTTCGCCGATTGCTAATTCGGTGACCCGGCTCGCATAGGCGCGGGCGTCATTCATATAGCTTTCACGCCGTTGCTGCGCGGCGTTGACTTCGCGGAAGGCGTCGTTGACCTCGGCGGGCGGGTCTGACTGGCGGATCGAAATGCTTTGGACGAGCACGCCAGCGCGATACTCGTCGAGCACTTGCTGCATTCGCCTGCGCACCTCGAGTTCGATCGCACCGCGACCGGGACCGATGGCCTGGGTCAGGTCGTAATTGGCAACCGCAGCCCGCATCGCGCTTTCGGCAACTTCCTTCACCGTACCGTCAGCATTATCGAGCTGGAACAGATAAAGCTCTGGGTCTTTAATCGACCAACGGACGTCATATGCCATGTCGATGATGCTCTGGTCTTTGGTGAGAACCAGGTTTTCGCTGCTCGCCTTGGGAGAACCAACCGACGTCGTTTGAATTTGCTGGGTATCGACTTTCGTAATGCTTTCGAACGGTGCCGGAAGAGTGAACTGGATGCCTGGCGGAAGCGTTCTGGCGTATTTGCCAAGCTGGGTTACGACGCCTTCCTGTTCGGGGCCAATACGATGAAAGCTTGTCCAAACCAGCCAGAGCGCAACAAAAGCGCCAACGATAATCGGCCACCAGCTTTTGCCATCGGCACGCTTCGGCATCCCGCCAAAGCCGCCGCCACCCTTGCCGCCACCGGTGCGACGAAGAAGATCTTCAAGCGATGGGCCACGCTGGCGTTTGCCGCCTTCGACCACCGACGGTTCCCAAGGGTTGCGCGGGCCAGGTTTTTCACCGGGGGTATCCGCTACTGGCTCACCGCCGACATCTTTTTTCGGTTTCCCGCTTCTGCCGGAAGACGGTGTATCCCAAGGTCCCTTGGCGTCTACACTTGAAATGGAAGCGCTCTGCTCGTCAATTTTTTTGCTCATGCAGCCTTTATAGGAACGGTTTTTCAGAAAAACAGTGTCAATCCCGCAAATACGATTCTATTCGGGCGAAGATGACCGATTTTGACGCATATCTTGATGTAATTGGACGTGTCGCGGGTGCACGGGCCAGCGGCGTCAAAGCGGCCGACAGCGCTGTGTCTCTTATGCTCGATGTCGCCGGTATGACCGCCGCCGAGCGTGAGAAAATAGACGCTGAACTGAAGGCGGCGTTGGCTGCTGCGGGTGCGCAGTCCGTGCGGGTGATGATGACCGCAGAGCGCATCGCGCCGCGCCTGATCGCAATAGCCAGCGGTAAGGGGGGTGTTGGCAAATCCACGCTCTCGACCAACATGGCGGTGGCGATGGCGCGCGCCGGACGGGCGGTTGGGCTAGTCGACGCAGATATTTACGGCCCCTCGCAACAGCGCCTGTTGGGTGCTGAAGATTCCAAGCCCGAGGCCGATGACAAAAAGATGTTTCCGGTGCGTGGTGCTGGCAATGTACCGTTCCTGTCGATGGGCCAGCTAGTGAAGCCGGGGCAGGCAGTGGCATGGCGCGGCCCGATGGCGGGCAATGCGCTGTCGCAGTTGATAGATGCGCATTGGGGTGACGTGCGTGACATCATCGTCGATTTACCGCCGGGCACGGGCGACATTCAGTTGTCGATGATCCAGAAGCACAAGCCTATCGGTGCGGTCATCATCTCGACGCCGCAGGATCTGGCGCTGATCGATGCTGCGCGCGCAATCAGCTTTTTTGATACCGCGAAAGTGCCCATCATAGGTCTTGTCGAGAATATGGCGGGCTATCTTTGCCCGCATTGCGGCGAAATGAGCGAGCCCTTCGGTTTAGGCGGTGCAGAAGCGGCAGCGAAGGAGCTCGGGATCGACTTTCTGGGTCGAATCCCGCTCGACATGGTAATCCGTACCGCGAGCGATGCGGGCGAGCCACCTGCGCTGGGCGACGGACCCATTGCCCAGGCGTATGCGGCGATTGCCGGCAAGGTCTCGGACTGGATCGACCGCCAGAAAGCCGCTGCATGAGGGCGGAGTCAAAGGAAAAAATCGAAATTTCGCGTCGGAAACTGCTGGTAGGTGGCGGGCTAGGCGTTGGTCTTCTCGTGGCATGGAGCCTTTGGCCGCGCAGGTACCAGCCCAATTTGCGCGTTGCGGAAGGCGAGCATCTGTTCGGGCCTTGGCTGAAGATTGCTGAGGACGGCAAGGTCATTATCGCCATTCCGCAATCTGAATCTGGACAAGGCGTCTACACCGCGCTGGCGCAAATCGTTGCGGGCGAATTGGGTGCTGACTGGCGCTCGGTGGCGGTACAGCCCGTTTCTGCTAGCCCGCTATTTGCCAACGAGTTGCTCGCCCGCGAATGGGCGCCGGCTTTCTGGCCCGAATCGGTCAATCCGCAAAATATTGGCATCGCAACCGAGGGCATGATTACCGAACAGGCGCGGCGTAACAATTTCGTGATTACTGGCGGCTCATCCTCCATCCGCCAGTTCGAACAACCGTGCCGTGAAGCGGGCGCAGTCGCGCGGGTTTTACTGTGCCAAGCGGCAGCGGCGCGCTGGGACACCGACTGGGAGCAGTGCGAGACCGACAAGGGTTTTGTTGTCTTTGGCAAGAAGCGGCTCGCGTTCGCCGATCTTGTGATTGAGGCTGCCGAACTAACACCGCCCGATCCGATCCCGTTGCGCCCGAGCCCGCGCAACCATCTGTCAGGCCGCGATGCACCACGCCTCGACCTGTCCGCAAAGGTCGATGGTAGCGCCAGCTTTGCAGGCGATATCCGATTGCCCGATATGCTCTATGCTTCGGTCAGGGCAGGACCGATTGGCGACAGCCGATTGAAATCAGCCAACAGCAAGGCCGCATCAAAAATTCGTGGGTTAATCAATGTGGTCCGAACCGACCACTGGATCGCTTCGGTTGCGACCAACTGGTGGGCGGCCAATCAGGCGCTTGACGCCATGGCTCCGATATTCACCACCAAAGGTGTCATGGCCGACAGCGCACAAATGATGCAGGCGCTTTCCGATGCCATTGCAAACGGACCGGGCGCTCGGCTGGTGAACGAAGGCGATGTCGATGCGAGCCTCGAAAAAGAGGCGGGTACCCGTGTTTTCAAGGCTGAGTATAGCGTTGCTGCGGCGGTGCATGCGCCGATCGAAACGCGATCGGCAACGGCGTCATGGCAAAATGGCCGATTGCAGATCTGGATTGCCAGCCAGGCGCCGGAAACCGTCCGGAATGCGGCGGCAAAGGCAACGGGCATCGGTCTTGACGAGATTACGGTCTATCCGGTTTTCGCTGGCGGTAGTTTCGACCGTAATTTCGACAGCCTGATCGCAGCACAAGTCGCGGTAATCGCAATGCAGGTTGATCGCCCCGTGCAACTGATCTGGTCGCGACCTGAGGATTTCATGCGCGATCATGTGCGCAGTCCCGCAATTGCGAGGATGACCGGAGCAATTGACCGCGATGGCAGAGTGGTCGGGCTTGCGGTGCGCGTCGCCTCTGCATCGACAATGCGCGAGCTAGCAAGGCGTATCGATGGGGAGAGCATTGATGATGCCCGTAAAAACGCAGGCGGCGAACATGATGTTTTTGCCATCGAAGGCGCTGTTCCCCCTTATGCGATCCCCAATTTAAGCGTCGATCATTTTCCGGTAAAACTGCCGGTCCCAACTGGGCCGTGGCGCAGTATGGCGCACAGTCACAATGCTTTTTTTGTCGAATGTTTCATCGATGAGCTGGCGCACAAAGCAGGTGTCGAACCATTGTCCTACCGCATGCAGATGCTGGTCGGACAAACGCGGCTTGCGCGCTGCCTCACCGGCGTTGCGAATATGGCTGGTTGGGACGGTGGAATAGACGGAAGCAGCAAGGGTCTCGCTTGCCACTCGATGCGCGGTAGTCATATTGCTATTATCGCCAGCGCGCGTACCGGCGAAACCGGCGTTCGCGTCGACCGGATATCGGCCATGGTGGATTGCGGGAGGTTGATAAATCCCGATCTTGTGCGGCAGCAGATAGAAGGTGGCATCATATTTGGACTCGCGCAGGCGCTGGGGGCGTCGACTGACTTTGAAAATGGACTGCCGACGGTCCGGCGTTTGCGCGAGATCGATTTGCCGACGCTCGCCGAAATCCCGGAAATCGTGGTCGAGTTCATCCGCAGCGATGAAGCGCCCGGCGGGGTGACCGAACTCGGCGTGCCTGCTGTGGCGCCGGCAATTGCCAACGCGCTATTTTCTGCGGCAGGCGTCCGCTTGCGCGAGCTGCCTCTTTTGTCGCGAGGTCTTTAATGGATCGTCCTGTCGACCACCCTTTAGTTGCGCAACCGAAAGTCGGCGTGTTGCTTGTTAATCTGGGCACGCCCGATGCGCCGACTGCCGAGGCGGTCAAACGCTATCTGAAGCAGTTTTTGTCGGATCGCCGCGTCGTTGAAATTCCGCCACTGGTCTGGCAACCCATATTACGAGCAATTGTGCTCAACACCCGCCCTCAACGATCAGCCAAGGCCTATGCCAAGGTGTGGACCGATAAAGGATCACCCCTAGCCTTTTTTACCATAGCCCAAGCCGAGGCGCTGTCGGCGCGGACCCAAGGCTTGGTCGATGTCCGCCATGCGATGCGTTATGGAAAGCCCTCGATACCGGATCAGTTAGCTGCGATGAAGGAAGCCGGTTGCAATCGCATCCTGATCGCACCGCTTTATCCGCAATATTCGGGTGCGACGACGGGAACGGTGCAAGATGAAGCTTATTTAGCTTTGACTAAAATGCGCTGGCATCCGGCGATCCGGACGTTGCCCGCTTATCATGATGATGCGGCTTATATCGGCGCGCTAAAGGCATCGGTCGAGGCATCGCTGGCAAAACTGGATTTCTCGCCCGACGCACTGGTCATCAGCTTTCACGGCATGCCCGAGCGAACGCTCTATCTTGGCGATCCGTATCATTGCCATTGCCAGAAAACCGCACGGATGTTGTCCGAGGCGATGGGACGCGAATTGGTCGTCAGTTTCCAGTCGCGCTTTGGTCGAGCAAAATGGCTAGAGCCGGCCACTGACGACACCATTACGCGTCTGGCGAAAGAAGGAAGGACGAAGATAGCGATTTTTGCGCCGGGTTTCTCGGTCGACTGCCTTGAAACACTCGAAGAACTTGCCATTCAGGGCCACGAGCAGTTTGAAGAGGCGGGCGGCACGCATTTCGCCTATTTGCCCTGCCTCAACGACAGTCAAGTCGGCATGGATATGCTGGAAAGTATTGTACGCCGCGAACTTTCGGGCTGGATTTGAATAGCTATGCGCTAACGCTCACGTCAACTTGCCGGGCCGCCTTTGTCTGACTAATCAGGACGCTAACAAACAAGAAAAAGGCAGGAGAGAGTGCATGGCGCGTGTGGCAGTAGTAACGGGCGGAACCCGTGGTATCGGTGAGGCAATCAGCCTTAAGCTCAAAGAAAAGGGCCGTGTTGTCATCGCCAATTATGGCGGCAATGATGCAGCAGCCAAGGCATTCTCCGAACGCACCGGCATTGCAGTTTCCAAATGGGATGTGGGTGACCACCAGAGCTGCTTGGACGCATGCGCCGCCATCGAAGCCGAATATGGACAGATTGACATCATGGTCAACAATGCCGGCATCACCCGCGATGCCACAATGGTGAAAATGACCTTCGAACAATGGGACGAGGTCATCCGCGTCGATCTGACTGGCTGTTTCAATATGGCAAAGGCTGTGTTTGCCGGAATGCGCGAACGCAAATGGGGACGTATCGTTAATATCGGGTCGGTCAACGGACAGGGCGGACAGATTGGGCAGGTCAATTATGCTGCGGCGAAATCGGGCATTCATGGCTTTACCAAATCGCTTGCAGCTGAAGGCGCGCGCCACGGTGTGACCGCCAACGCGATTGCGCCAGGTTACATCGGCACCGAAATGCTGGCAACGATCCCCGAAAATGTGATGGAAAAAATCGTCGCGCAAATTCCAGTAGGGCGTCTGGGTCAGCCCGACGAAATCGCCCGTGGCGTCGAGTTCCTGACCAGCGACAACGCAGGCTTCATCACCGGATCGACATTGTCGATCAACGGTGGCCAGCATATGTATTGATACCAAGGCGACGCGGGTGAGCAGTATCTACCACCCCCCAGTCAAACGCAGCATGACTATTGCCGGCCACCAGACGTCGATCAGTTTGGAGCCGTTATTCTGGGATGCTCTAAAAACCGCGGCGGATGGCCAGTCGTTACCAATAAATGCACTCGTAGCGCAAATAGATGTACATCGGTTAGAGTCCGAAACGCCTTGCGGTCTAGCCAGTGCGATTAGGCTTTGGCTTGCCGCCAACACCTAAAAAAGTACCGTCACAAAAACGCTGTGACGGTACAATTGCGACCCAAAGAGAAAGCTCTAAATTCATGAGGTTGACAGAGATACTCAGTCAAAGGAAGGCGGCAAATCCGGTTGGATGGACCGGAGGAGGGAAACCGGCAAAAGTCCAATGGGCTTCTTACATCGAGGGAGGGATAGCTCGAAGTACATCTGCAAACTGAACCTGCCGCCAGCCTGTAACCAAAAGATGCGCCTAATTTTCTGATTGGCCAATACAGCATTTGGCCTATATCAACGTAATGCCTATAACCCTGCCTCGACCGCAATCCGAACGGCATCGGCGGCGTTCGACGTCGACAGTTTCTTGAACATCAGCATTCGGTGCATTTGAACTGTCTTTTCGCTAAGCGAGAGGCGGAAGGCGATTTGCTTTGTCCTGAAGCCCTGCGCCATTTGCTGCAAGATTTCGCGCTGACGCGGGGACAGTCTGTCCACGATTTCAGCTGCCTGTTGCTGGCGGACGACCGCGATACTTTCTTCTTCGGGAAGGACTTCGATTTGCGAACCGACAAATAATTCCAACTTGCCATCGTCGTCAAACAGCGGTGCAATCATCACTGCGTTGCGAAATCGCGAACCATCTTTGCGATAATTGATCAATTCTGCCAGCGCCGGACGCCGCGCGTGGATTGAGTCACGCAGTTTTTCTGTCTGTGAATTTTCGGTGTCAGGGCCGCGCAGGAACCGACAATTGCGCCCAATTGACTCCTCTTCGGTATAGCCGGTCATCGCGCAGAATGCCGCATTCACGGCAATGAGGGGGTTGTCTGCTTGTAACGGGTCGCTGACGACAGTGGCGATGGGGCTATATCGTATAGCTTCCAGAACCGGGTGCCGCAGTCGCTTTGGTAACGTGGTTTGTATTGTCATATCGTCATCGCTCATAACGAAAATGAAGCATAACATGCGAATTGGCAAGGGGCGTCGTAATTAGCCTTATTCGGACCCGACGCGTTCGACGTCTGCTCCGACCAGCTGCAGCTTTTCCTCAAGCCGCTCATAGCCCCTATCGAGATGATACAGACGGCTGACATGCGTTTCGCCCTCTGCAACCAACCCGGCAATGACGAGGCTCATCGACGCGCGCAGATCGGTGGCCATCACCGGCGCCCCTGTCAGCGACTTCACGCCATGGACAATCGCAGTACGGCCCTTGGTTTCGATATGCGCGCCCATGCGGTTGAGTTCGGGGACGTGCATATAACGATTCTCGAATATCGTTTCGGTGAGCACACTGGCGCCATCGGCCATGCACAGCATCGCCATGAACTGCGCCTGCATGTCGGTGGCAAAGCCGGGATAAGGCGCAGTCGAGATAGTCAGGGGTTTGAGCTTGCCGTCGGAAGCCACGCGGATCCCGGTTTTGGTTTCTTCAACGGTGACGCCGGCCTCGCGCAATGCGTTGACCGTTGCATCCATCTCGTTGGCTTTCGCGCCAACCAGTTCGACGTCACCGCCGGTAATCGCCGCGGCACAGGCGTAGCTGCCTGCCTCGATTCTGTCGCTCATTACGGCATAAGTCGCGCCGTGCAGGCGGTCTTTGCCGTGGATGATAAGGTCCGATGTGCCGATGCCCTCAATCTCTGCGCCCATGTCGACCAAAAGGTTGCACAGATCGACAATCTCGGGTTCGCGCGCTGCATTGTGAAGGACGCAAGTTCCTTTGGCGAGGCTCGCTGCCATCAAGGCATTTTCGGTCGCGCCGACCGATACCACCGGGAAGGTGTAACTGCCGCCGGGAATGCCATTTTTGGCAACCGCCTTTACATAACCAGCCGCCAGTTCAATCTCGACGCCGAACGCTTCCAATGCTTTCAAGTGAAGGTCGATTGGCCTGTTGCCGATGGCGCAGCCGCCCGGCAGCGACACCGTTGCCTCACCGGCACGCGCCACCATCGGTCCCAGCACCAGAATCGAGGCACGCATTTTGCGGACGAGTTCGTAAGGGGCAACCGTTGTGGTCAGGCGCGTCGCCTGAAGCGTCATGACGCGGCCGAAATCCTCGGGGCGCGATCCCGCGATGGTGGTGGAAATGCCGAACTGGTTGAGCAGATGCTGGAAGCCGTCAATATCGGCCAAACGCGGCAAGTTGCGCAGAGTCAACGGCTCATCTGTAAGCAGCGCGCAGGGAAGCAACGTCAATGCGCTGTTCTTTGCCCCAGAAATCGGAATTTTGCCTTTGAGCGCGTTGCCGCCGCGTACGATTATCTTGTCCATCGCCGGTATTTAGCGGGAATCACTTTTCAGGCAAGCGCTTCGGCCAATTGGCCGAGCCGCTCCTTGCCCCAGAACATATCATCGCCAACGAAGAAGGTCGGTACACCAAAGGCACCGCGCGCGGCCGCCTGTTCGGTATTGGCAACCAGCTCGGCCTTCACTTGAGCGTCGTCGGCTTTTGCAAGCAACGCAGCGCTATCCAATCCAGCCTTGTCGAGCACATCCTTGACCACCGCCGGGTCGCCGGTGTTCACGCCGTCTTCCCACATCGCTGTCATGATCGTGTCGACATAAGGCATGAAGCAGCCGAGATGCTGAGCCACAATTGCCCCGCGCATCAGGTGAAGCGAATTGATCGGGAAATGCGGGTTCATCTTGAATGGCAGGCGGTGCGCTCTGACGAAACGGTCGAACTCCAGCATTTCATAATTACGCTTGGCGGGCGTTTCGGCGTAGCGAATGAGCGGTGCCTGATTGTTGGTCAGCTTGAACAATCCGCCGAGCAGGACTGGAACATAGATTATCTCGGCACCTGTCCGAGAGCAAATGACGGGCAGCACTTTGTATGCAAGATAGCTGTTCGGGCCGCCAAAATCGAAAAGGAACTCGAAACTTTTAGCCATCAGAAGGTTTCAGCCCAAGGACGCAGATCCATCTCGTGCGTCCAAGCACTGCGGTGCTGCTTGTGAACCGCCACATATTGCGCCGCTATAGCGTCAGGGGAGAGCAGTTTGTCCGCCGCTTTTGCCTGGTCGAAGTCAGCGCGAATACTTCGTATGAAGTCAGTGTCGATGCCGCCGTCGATCACAATATGCGCGACGTGGATATTGTGCGGCCCCAACTCACGGGCCATCGATTGTGCCAGCATACGCAGCGATGCCTTGGCGCCGGAGAACGCCGAATAGCCACTGCCGCCGCGCAAGGAAGCGGTTGCGCCTGTAAAGATAATTGTCCCTGATTGCCGTGCCACCATGCGCTTGGCTACTTCTCGGCCCATCAGGAAGCCGGCGAATGCGGCCATTTCCCAAACTTTGCGATAGACCTGTGCTGTCATTTCGAGAATCGAAAAGTTCACATTTGCTCCGATATTGAACACCGCTACTTCAATCGGGCCAACATCGCGTTCGATGGCGTCCACCATCGCAACGACCTCTTCTTCGATGCGCGCATCGCCGGGATAGGCCTGAGCTGCAAATCCCTCGTCGCGGATCGATTGCGCCAAGGTCTCCAACTGTTCGATATTGCGTGCGCGCCGGTTTACACACGCAACATAGCCCTCACGCGCAAAGGCCCGCGCTATTGCACCGCCGGTTGCGTCACCAGCACCGACGATTAGCGCGGCATTCCTCACGCCTTCTCAAGCGTGCATTGCAGTGGATGCTGGTTTTTTGCGGCGAAATCCATCACTTGGGTCACCTTGGTCTCAGCGACTTCATATGTGAAGATGCCGCAGACGCCGACGCCCTTTTGGTGGACATGCAGCATCACCCGCGTTGCCTGATCTGTGTCCATTGAGAAGAACGCCTTGAGCACATGGACGACAAATTCCATCGGGGTGTAATCGTCGTTGAGCAGCAGCACCTTATACTGGCTGGGCTTCTGCGTCTTGGGCCGTGTACGCGTCGCAAGGCCGACCCCCGGACGTCCCGTGCCGCTGTCCTTGTCGTCATCCTCGTCGATCATGAAAATTTGCATATTGCTAAAATAGGATAGGGCAGGGGGCCTGCGCAAGCCCCGTTTGTCGCAAGACAAAAAGAAACCGCCCTTTCCATGTAGGAAAGGACGGTTTCAAATTTCATGCGCCGGTTCGCTCGAGACTTCCCACCGCCTTTGGGAGGAGGAGAGAGAGGGCGGCAGGTGCTCAGAAACGCACCGGCACAATCTTCAATGAAAGCTTATGCAGCCTTCTTGAAAAGGTCAGTCGTCGCCGCGATGCGGTTCGAAATCGGCTGGAACATGTCGCTTACCAGCTTGACCATGGCTTCGGTGTTCTTCGAAGTCTGGGCAACTGCGGTATCAAAGCTCTTGCGAGCCAATTCACCCTGCAGCTTGACGAAATCGGTAGGCGACTTGACTGCGGTCATTTCCTTGACAGCAACCTGTGCTTCTTCGAAATTCTTCTTGGCATATTCGATGTTGGTCTTGCCCATGTCCTGCGCGCCCTTGGCGACAATCTTGGCGGCTTCGACCATGGCTTCTAAGTTCGCCTTGTTGAATTCAACGGCGTCAGCAGCATATTTCTTGCCCTTTTCAGCGGCTTCAGTTGCCTTTTCGCGGATGTCGGCGAAATATTCAGTTGCTTTTTCGGTCATCTTTTCGGTGGTAGCTTTAACGGTATCAGTCATCTTCGTTACTCCTTGAGCAATCGGGGTGGGTTCGACAGAAACGATTTTCGTGACCAGCGCTGCAGCAGGCTTCGCAACCTTAACCGGTGTGTGCTTGACAGCTTTGACCGGGGCAGGCTTTGCAACTTTCGCAACGGCAGGTTTTGCAATCTTCACCGGAGCTGGCTTTGCGACCTCAACCGGAGCTGGAACAATCTTCGCTGCTTCAGGAGCTGGCGTTTCCGCCTTAACCTGGGGAGCAACCGGAGTTGCTGCTGCAGGAACAGTTGTTTCGACCGCAGGCTTTGCAGTTTCGGTCGTTACTGAAGTATTTGCATTGCTGGCCATTTCGAGCACCATTTCTGTTGTGTTGCACTGCACAATAATGATTCGAGCAGGCCATGTCAACGAAAAATGTTGCAGTGCACAAAAATGTAATATTGAACGTTAGTCCGCCAATGTCAGCCGCTCAAACCGCTCATAATGATGATCAGCCGAGCCGAACTGGTTCTCGATCATCGTCGCACGCTTGAAATAATGGCCGATGGCAAGTTCCTGCGTGATACCTATGCCGCCATGCGTCTGGATGGCATTCTGCCCTACAAACTTCGCCGACCGCGAAACCTTAGCCTTGCAGGCAGACACCGCAGCCATACGCTCGGCGGCTGGCAGATCGAGTTTAAGCGTTGCCATCGTCGTCATCGACTTCGATTGTTCGACCTCCATGAACATATCGACCATGCGGTGCTGCAATACCTGAAAGCGGGAAATTGGCTGACCGAACTGGTTGCGCTGTTTCGCATATTCGAGCGTGCCCTCGTGGAGCTTGAAAGTCACACCGCATGCTTCCGCGCAGACTGCGACAGTGGCTTCGTCGATGATTTGCTCGATGAGCGGCAGGCCAGCGCCTTCGCCGCCAAGCAGTGCATCGCCGGGGATGGCGACATTTTCGAAATAGACTTCGGACGCCTGGAAGCCATCAACGGTCGGATAATCGCGGCGGACGATACCGGGCAGATTTGCATCGATCAAGAATAGTGACACGCCGCCTGCCTCGCTGCCCGAGCCGCCGGTGCGTGCGGTGACGAGCAAATGCGTTGCCCATGGCGCGGCATAGACCACGCCTTTATGGCCGCTCAGCACATACCCCGCGCCATCCTTCTTTGCGGTGGTGCGGATGTTCGCCAGATTATAGCGGCCCTGCGGCTCGGCATAAGCAAAAGCAATGATCACATTGCCGCCAATGATTTCGGGAATGACTGCATCGGCAACCGCACCGCCAACTGCCTTCAATGCGCCGCCACCGAGGACGACGGTTTGGAGGTAAGGCTCAATCGCGATAACCTTGCCGAGCTCTTCCATGATTAGGGCGTTTTCCAGATGCCCGCCACCCAAGCCGCCATGCTCTTCGCTAAACGCCGCGCCGAGCATGCCGAGATCCTGTGCTAACGCTTTCCAGATACACACATCGCGACCGCCATCGCTGGCGATCATCTTGCCGCGCGAGTCGAAATCGTACGTGTCTGCCAGAAAGCGACTGAGCGTCTCGCGGATCATGTCCTGCGTTTCGGTGAAGGTGAAATCCATTATAGGCCTCTCAAATTATATTTTGTGCCGTCCCCGCACTCGAGGGAACGGCATGATCTTCCAGTGAATTTTAGGGATTAGATCCCAAGCACCATCTTGGCGATGATATTGCGCTGAATCTCGTTCGATCCACCGTAAATCGTCGTCTTGCGCGCATTGAAATAGGTCGGCGCGGCGCGGTGGGCGTAATCGGGGCCGATGGGATGCTCGTTGTCACCCTCACCAAAGCCGCGAAAATAGGGTGCACCGTAATAGCCGACGGCTTCGAGGCTAAGCTCGGTCAGCCGCTGCTGGATTTCCGAACCCTTGATCTTGAGCAGGCTCGATTCCGGCCCCGGGCCCTTGCCGGCATTTTCACCGGCGAGGCTGCGCAGTTCCGTGAACTCCAGCGCGGTCAGATCCATTTCCAGCTCGGCAATTTTGCGCTTGAAGAACGGGTTGGCGATCAGCGGCCTGTCGCCGTCCAGCTCTGTCCTGGCGATCGCCTTGACCTTTTCGATGCCGCGCTTGGATCCGGCGACCCCGGCGATGCCGGTGCGTTCGTGGGCGAGCAGGAACTTGGCGCAGGTCCAGCCCTTGTTCTCTTCATAGATGCGGTTGGCGATGGGAACGCGCACGTCCTCCAGCCACACCTCGTTGACTTCATGCTCGCCGCCCAGCGTGATGATCGGCCGCACGGTGATCCCCGGCGTCTTCATATCGATCAGCAGGAAGCTGATCCCTTCCTGCTGCTTGCCTTCGGCATTGGTGCGGACCAGAAAGAAGCCCCAATCAGCGTGCTGGGCCATCGTGGTCCAGGTTTTCTGACCGTTGACGATATAATCGCTGCCGTCCTGAACCGCCTTGGTCCGGAGGCTCGCAAGGTCCGAGCCTGAGCCCGGTTCGGAATAGCCCTGGCACCACCAATCCTCGCCGGAAAGGATCCGTGGGAGGAATTTGGCTTTCTGTTCAGCCGTGCCAAAAGTGTAGATAACCGGGCCGACCATCGCCAATCCGAACGGCATCAGGCGGATACAATCGGCCGCTGCGGTCTCTTCGGACCAGATATACTTCTGAGTCGCGGTCCAGCCAGTGCCGCCATATTCGACCGGCCATGCCGGAGCGACCCAGCCCTTGCGGTGAAGAACGCGGTGCCACGAAAGGAAATCCTCTTTGGACAGCTCATCACCCTCGTCCTGTTTGCCCCTCAGTTCCGTAGGGTAATTTTCGGCGATGAAGCTGCGGACTTCGGCGCGGAAGGCGAGTTCTTCGGGACTGAATTCGAGATCCACAGATTTTCTCCGGAATGCGAAGGGATGGACATCGGCACCGGCATAGGTACCAAATAGAAACGCATAGCCGACTGTGGATGAGGGTTTGCCCCGCGACAAGATGGAATCGATGAAAATGCGCGATAACAGGGGTTCGGTAGCGGTCATCGGCGCGGGTGATCACATCGGCGCAGCGATAGTCCGCAAGTTCGCGGCTGCAGGGTTTGCGGTCCATGCCGGGCGCCGAAATGGTGACAAGCTGGCACCACTGCTGGGCGGCGCTGTCACCGGGCGATCGCTCGACGCGCGGACCAGCGAGGATGTCGCGGCCTTTCTGACCGAGGCCGAATCGATCGCACCGCTCGCGCTGGTGGTTTTCAACGTGGGCGCCAATGTGCACTTCCCGCTGACCGAAACCACCGACCGGGTATTCCGCAAGGTCTGGGAAATGGCCTGCTTCGCCGGCTTTGCGACCATGCGTGAGGCAGCGCGGATCATGCTGCCGCGTGGGCAAGGCAAAATCTTCGTCACCGGGGCGAGCGCAGGCATGCGCGGCAATCCCGGCTATGCCGCCTTTTCGGCAGCCAAATCCGGTCTCCGCGCAACAGCCCAATCGGCGGCGCGCGAGCTATGGCCGCAGGGAATTCATGTCGCCCATCTGGTGATCGACGCCGGGGTGGACACCGATTGGGTCCGCGCCCGGATTGCGACGAACGAAGGCGCAGAAGCCCTGGCCAGCCTTGATCCAGACCGGCTGATGCCGCCCGCCGTCGTTGCCGATGCCTATTGGGCGCTGTTCAATCAGCCGCGCAGCGCCTGGACGTTCGAGCAGGAAATCCGCCCCTTCGGAGAGAAATGGTGATGGCCCAGAAAGCAGAGTTTCTATTCGATTTCGGCAGTCCCAATGCCTATCTTGTCCATTGCGCGATCCCACAGGTCGAAGCGCGCGGAGCGGTGAAATTCAGCTACGTTCCGGTCCTTCTTGGCGGGATTTTCAAGGCGATCGGGAACCAGTCGCCGATGATGGCCTATGGTCATATCACCGCAAAACGCGATTATGATCGGCTGGAGATGCAGCGATTTATCGCGAGACATAGGGTAGACCGGTTCCAGATGAACCCGCATTTTCCGGTTAACACCCTGCTGATGATGCGCGGCGCGGTGGCGGCGGAGCGGCTGGGCGTGGCGGAGGCCTATAATGAGGCGATGTTCGCAGGAATGTGGGAACAGGGCTTGAAGCTCGATCTTCCCGAAGTCTGGCACCGCGCGCTCATTGATGCGGAGCTGCCCGCTGATGCTTTGGCTGAAGCCGCGGGCGATGATGCGATCAAACAACAACTGGTCAGCAACACGGCCAGCGCGGTCGAGCGCGGGGCGTTTGGCTCGCCAACATTTTTCCTCGGGCGGGAAATGTGGTTCGGCAAGGAACGGCTGCGCGATGTCGAACAAGCGGCGCTGGAGGGAACCCGGATTTGACTGATAAGCTGCGCCTCTTTGTCTTCAACTGCGGCTGGTTCCAGTGCCGCCCGGGCTATTTCGTCGAGGGCGACGAGGGCGACTATCTGCGCGGGCCGGTGCCGTCGTATCTGATCGATCACCCCAAGGGGCGAGCGTTGTTCGATACCGGGATGGGAGTGCGTTATCGCCGTGATCTGGAAACTGCGCTGCCGGCCAATAAATTCGGGCTGCAATGGTTCGAGGGGATGGATATCGCAACGCGGCTGAAAGCGATGGAGATCGATCCCGCCAGCATCGATTATGTGATCAATTCTCACCTTCATATCGATCATTGCGGCGGCAATTCGCACCTGCCCAATGCCACGGTGATCATTCAGCGCCGCGAGCTTGAGGTCGCGCGCCGCAATCTTGAGCCCGGCACTTATGAGGCGGTGGATTTTGACACTGGCCAGCCGATCCGGGCGATTGATGGCGAGCTCGATCTGTTTGGCGATGGCTCAGTGCGGGTGGTGCCGACCTTTGGCCACACCCCGGGCCACCAGAGCGTGATCGTCAAACTTCCCAAGGGCGAGGTGCTGCTGGCGGGGGACTGCTGTTATACCGAGCGCAATCTGGATGTGATGGTGCTGCCGCGCGCCACCACCGATATCGAGCAGGGCAGGCTGACTTTTGAGCGGCTCGCGAAGGCTCGCGCCGCAGGAACGCGGATCCTTTTTGGCCATGACGGCAAGCAATGGGCAACGATCCGCGAGAATGCAGAGTTTGAATAGACGCAGTGAATCAGTAACAGCTTCGCTTGTGCGGCCCAAGGAAATGCTAGGGTCGCCATGAAAATGTCATCGCGCTAGGTGTAGGGGCGCATTAACAGAGTCAATCATGTCAGTCAGCTTAACCCACCTTCAGCGGCTTGAAGCCGAAGCGATCCACATCATGCGCGAGGTTGTGGCCGAAGCAGAGCGTCCGGTGATGCTCTATTCGGTCGGCAAGGACAGCGCAGTGATGCTCCATCTGGCGAGGCTGGCGTTCTATCCTGCGCCGCCGCCGTTCCCGCTTCTGCATGTCGATACGACCTGGAAGTTCCAGGAAATGTACGCCATGCGCAGCCAGATGGCGGAGGAGTCTGGCATGGAGTTGCTGGTCCACCAGAACCCCGAATGCATTGAACGCGGGATCAACCCGTTCGATCATGGCCCATTGCACACAGATATGTGGAAGACCCAGGGGTTGAAGCAGGCGCTCGACAAATGGGGATTTGACGTGGCCTTCGGCGGCGCTCGGCGCGACGAGGAGAAGGCCCGCGCCAAGGAGCGGATCTTCTCGTTCCGCACAGCCAGCCACGGCTGGGATCCCAAGAACCAGCGGCCCGAGCTGTGGAACCTTTATAACGCACGCAAGAACAAGGGTGAGAGTATCCGGGTTTTCCCGATCTCCAACTGGACCGAACTCGATGTGTGGCAATATATCCACCTCAACGATATCCCGATCGTGCCGCTGTACTTTGCCGCCAAGCGCCCGACTGTTGAGCGCGACG
>JANNQI010000053.1:0-12849 GCA_031400695.1 Sphingomonadales bacterium
CCCTAAAATGCCGCTAAACCCTTATTTTTGCACGTAGAACACAACAACTGTTGTGCGACCTATTGCAGCGGGCCGGCTACAGCGCTGGCAAGCGCGGGGTGCCACCCTACCGGCGGCAGTGCTGATTTCGGGGCTGTGCGCGAGGCTACGCGGCCCCCGCGCGCAGGCTCACAACGTTGTTACCGTTGGCAATCGCCGCTTGCTGGTCAATCCAATCGCTGATTTGCTGAGTTTCGGGCAGGAGATATTGAAGCTTCGAGGTCTGCAAATAGTGCTTTGCCGTGACACCTTGCAGAGCGTGGTTAGTCAACAGTTCCATCCGATACAGGTCAATGCCGAGAACCGAGACCCCTAGCGTCACAAACGTCCGGCGAAGGTCATGCGCTGAAAGCGGCTGGTCGATAAGACTGGCGATGCGAGCGAACGGAGCACGGGTATCGGTGACATAACCCTCCTTGCTGCGCGTCGGGAACACATACGGGCTGGCATCGCCACCCTTCGCAATGACCTTGTCAGCCAGTTCGCGGCGCAACTTGAGCAGCGCGACGGCTTGCGAGGACAGCGGCAACCATACCGGATTGCCGCTTTTCGTGACGGGTAAATGGAACCACGCTTCATCGAGATTGACATTGCTCCACAACAGCGAACCGCCCTCCGTAAGCCGAATTCCGGTCAACAGAAGAAACCGCACAAGGTCGATACCGGCAAGCGCGTCTGGATTCTTCGGATGGTCGCGCATTGTGGTAAGTAGGTTCCAGACGACACCGACCTTACCAGTCGGAATATCGCGCGTGCGCGGCATGAATCGCGGCCAATCCGCTTTCAATGCTGCGACTGGATTATGAGTGATAAACGGAGTGCCATCTGCCCGTTTATAGCGGCGCTGCGCGAAGTTTATCAGCACGGACAGCGTGGTCATCGCGATCTGAGCCTGCCCTGGGGCTGGTCCCTTCCCTCGCAGACCTTTGGTTGCCAATTCCGTATAACGCTTATGCACGTCGGCCTCGGTGATTGCAGCGATTGGCTTATCTTTCCAAGCCGCGAACACCTGCTCGATATGCCGCTCCTTCTCGACCAGCGTGGTGGCGCGCAACATACCAGGCCGTTCATAAAAGTAAGCGTTTGCGACCTGCCGCAGCGTTACGTTGGCAGCTTCATCCTCTTTCTTGACGTTGCGCGGGTCGATCCCCTCGCGCATCTGCTGCAATACCCGCTGCGCCCTCTTGCGCGCTAGGTCTTCGGTAAACACACCATAGGTTCCGATGGTGAACTGGACGGTCTTACCCTTCACCCGTCCCATTGCCATGAATACCCGTTTACCAGCGGGGGTGACTCGCAAGCCATAGCCCTGCACCGCATCGTCCCAATGAATTTCATACTCGCCAACGGGCGGTTTTACCTTGTCGATATATGCCTTCGTTAATTTCACCATGACGGCCTCCTATGTAGCGTATGTCTAGCACGTAAGAGCGTGTTACGACGAGCTGCCGCGAGTTTGCAAGGGCTTCATGTATTTGATTTAACAGGGTTTTAACCCCTACTGCGGGCTACTGCGTGCAGCTAAATACCCACCTGTCCCATTCTGGGGGTGTGGGGGTCGCAGGTTCGAATCCTGTCGTCCCGACCAATTTTCCTAAATTAAAATTCAGACTTTGCGCTTCGACCGGCAACGGTCCGAACAATATCGCACATCTTCCCAATCTTTTGCCCATTTTTTGCGCCATTTGAATGGCAGGCCGCAAGCTGCGCAGATTTTTTCGGGCAAATTTGCCTTCTTGACCATTTTCGGCATCGACTAAACCTCTAAAAAAGCACCGGCAACAGGAGGGTCTGCATAGCGGCGTAACTTTAACTTTCCTACAACTAACCGTATTGGTTATTTTGATTCGCGAAAGTGAGGTTTGCGATGTCGGAAAGCATGATTGACCGGTTGATTGAAGAAGTGATCGAGCGCGAAGGTGGATATGTCGATCATCCCGCCGACCGGGGCGGACCAACGCGATGGGGAATTACGCAAGCCGTTGCGCGGCGACACGGCCATATGGACGACATGCGCCACTTTTCGCAGTCTGACGCCGCGGCTATCTACAAGCGACTTTACTGGCTCTCACCTTCGCTGGACAAGGTTGCCGAAACCGCCCCGAAACTGGCGGCAGAGCTGTTCGATACCGGGATCAATATGGGAACCGGTACGGCGGTCGGATTCCTTCAGCGCGCACTGAACGCACTCAACCGCGAGGCCCGCGATTATGGCGATCTAACCGTGGATCGTCGCATCGGTTCGGCAACGTTGCTTGCACTTAACAGCTTTCTGCGCAAACGCGGCGCGGGTGGCGAAGACGTCCTACTCAAGGCCGTCGAGGCGCTTCAAGGGGCGCATTATGTTCGCCTAGCGGAAGCACGTCCGTCGCAGGAAGCGTTTCTCTATGGGTGGCTAGCGAACCGTATCGGATAATATATTTTGTGTAACGCGAGACCTAGTTTGACCTTTCAACTTGAAGGAGAAGAAAAATGCCATTGATCGAAAACATCGTCGGGCCCATCGCCAGCCTGATCGACAAGATCATCCCCGACCCCAAGGCGCGCGATGCCGCCAAGCTGGAACTGGTGAAATTGCAAGGCGGGCAGGAAATGGAAGCGCTGCGCACCCAACTTTCAGCGATCCTAGCTGAAGCACAGTCGAACGACCCTTGGACCAGCCGCGCACGACCAAGCTTCCTGTATGTTATGTATGCGATCATATTATGGGCGATCCCCATGGGCGTGATTGCGGCCGTCCGTCCCGAGGCAGCGGCGCAGATTGCTATTGGCATGAACGCCTATCTAAACGGGCTACCCGAGCCGCTCTATGCTCTCTTTGGTACCGGTTATCTCGGCTATACTGCCGCGCGCCAATGGGGGAAGGTGAAGGGCGTCGAAAAATAGTTGCGTTTTGCTGTGTTCATCCGTTACGCCAACATTCCCGCTAGGGGTCCATGGGTTACAGGAGAATAAAATGAAGAAATTAGTCGCAACCGCCGCCGCTCTGGCATTCACCGTTTCGCTTGGCGCATGCGGTCAGGCTGGCGAAAAGGCTGCCGAAGAAACCGCTGAAGCCGTTGACGCAACCGGCAATGCCGTTGAAGCTGGCGCTGAAAATGCAATGACCGCTGCTGAAGGTGCTGCCGATGCAACCGCTGAAGCCGCTGGCGAAGCCGCCGATGCGACCGCCGACGCTGCCAAGGACGCTACAGCCGCAACCGGCGCAGCTGTTGAAGAGGCAGGCAAGGACATGAAGGAAGCTGCAAAGTAATTTGCCAACCTTCGCGTAACAAAACGGCCCGCCCTGCACAGGCAGCGGCGGGCCTTTTTTGTGGTGCACCCAACTGGATTCGAACCAATGGCCCCCAGATTAGGAATCTGCTGCCTACCGCGAAAATAAGAGGCTTTGCGCACTCCATGTTCCATCTGTGTTACATCGGCTTAATCAGCTCTGCATGTGACGCTTTGATGAGTCTTGCATCCTCCTCTGAGTCATCGATCAAATGACCATAGGTGTCGAGAGTCAGTTGAATACTCTCGTGCCCTATCCAAACTTGAAGCCGCTTTAAGTCAATTCGTTGCTTAATCCACGCACTGGCTGCAGCATGACGAAGAGCATGTAAACCGGATGCTTACGGTGATCAAATGTCTGCCGATGACCAGTGGATGTGGACAATGCGCCATTGTTTGTCGATACGACGTAACAGCATTGTTTCGACCGACCGGCTGTTGATGGCGCGGTTGCGGAAGCTGCCTGTGACCGTCTCAACACTCATCACCCATGCCGTGTTACCATCCTCGCCGCTCGACCGGTCGACGAGGGTACGGCGCACCGCTGCGCTGAATTCTGCATCGGCTTTCAAATGGTGTCCGGCATATTCGGCGCGGCTGCGCTCGACGCCGCCCGATTCAAATATCAGGGCATTCTCTGCCATCAGTGCAAGCGCAGCATCGGTGTCGCCTTGTGCGAGAGCGGCGTGGAAGGCCAGAACCGTGTCAACCGCGGTTGATGTGGCTACTGGGACCGACGGCGCGGCTATTGCGGTTGCTGGCACGGTTTTGTGAGCACCTGGATGCGCTGCAGTCGGGGTTACAATCAAGGCCGTTAAGGCCAATACTGTCCCCACGCAAGCGGTCCCGCGCGCAATGTCTTTCGTGCTTTTCATCATCGATATTCCCCCTTCGAAAAATCTATATGCGCGGCTGCACGCAACCATCAGCCCATCGGCGATGCCAGTCCGACAAACGCCACGATAAACAGTACCCCTGCCGCCAGCAACAGCTCGGCAGCCAGACTACCGCGCAAAGCAGCCAGAGTTGTCGCGGCTGAATTGATGTCGGTCCGGGCGCTCTGCCGCCCATTCGATGCGTTGCGCGCGGCGAGCATTATCATCAAGATAACCAAGGTGGTTTTGGCTGCCAACAAAAAGCCATATTCGGTCTTCAGCACTTGGACGCCGTTGCCAAGCCCGAAGATAAGATGCGAGTTGATCAGCCCGGTTGCGGTAACCACCGCGACCAAAGCTATGCCAAAGGGCGCAAAGCGGTGCACGGCATCTAGCAACGGCTCCGGCGCAATATTGACCGGGTTGCGATGCGCAGCAATGACCAAGTGCAGGAACCAGCCAATCGCGCCAATCCATAGCCCTGCCGCTAGGAGATGCAGCCCATCATTGATGCGATGTAGCAGGCCGAGTGTGCCTTCGGTCGCCGCTGCATGTCCGCTCCAAGCAAGAGTCAGCAGTGCAAGGCCATAGAACAGAGCAGCAATCGTCAAGCCGCGTCGTACTTTCGTCGCAATCACGAGAGCCGCAAGCGACAGCATTGCGAGGCGCGCGATAAAGGCCCATCCCATGTCGGTCGAAAGCACCATCGCCTCGAAACTAGCCCATTCGAGCATAGATAGCGGCTGGCCCATCATTTCGGCGATGCTCACCAGCATCAATGTCGCTGAAAAAATCGGGGCCAGAAGCGCGCAGGCAAAGACAGCTACTCCCCGGCCCGTGTCAGGCTCAAACGCGATCTTCCGCAGTCCCAACGCGCGAAATGCCGTCAGCCCGAACAGCCCCAGCAGCAGGGCATAATGCAGAAAGCGCAAGCCGGGGTGAAGCCAATCGGCCACGAGAAGGTCAGTTAACCGAAAAGCTAATTTTTCCTTTCATGCGGTGGCCGTCTGCGCCTGCAGCCTGCCAGCGCACGTCATAGCTGCCCGCTTGCAGCGGTTTGCGTAAGCTCAGTTTAAGCGTCCGGTTGCCGTTCGACCAGCTGGGGGTGAAGTTGCGGATTACCATTTCACCGTGGTTCGGCATGCCGGGCATTGCGGTCATGACAATTGATGTCGCGACCGTGGGTGGGAGCAGCGCCTCGCTGAAGGTCAAGGTCACGACGCGAGGGCTCTTTACCCTCGCACCCTCTGCAGGAGTAGAGGCAGTGACGCGGGTGTGGGCCGATACCATGGTCGGCATTGTGAGGGTAGCGATGCACATGGTGACGGCGGCAATTATCGAACGAATTTGCATGATCTTTTCCTTAACTTCAAAACCAGAAACGGACGCCGACGACGAAGTTGGTGACGCTAGGGTCCTCACCTGCTGCGCGCGCAAAATCGGCACTATTTCCGATCCGCCAGCTTTGTTCGACGCCGATATAGGGCGCGAACTCACGCGTAATTTCGTAACGCAGCCGCACGCCCAGTTCGACGGTGTCGATCCCCGCGCCGACCCCCAGTTGCGGCACGTCCTGCGCCGCGAGGTTGATTTCGGCGCGCAGTTGCAGGATCAAGCTTTGGGTGATGCACTGGTCGAGTTCGGCCTCGATCCTTGCCGTCAGATCGCCTCGATGCGACAGGAACAGCGCGCTATCCACCTCGAACATATAGGGCGAAAGCCCCTGAATGCCGAGCACGGCGTAGGTCGTGTCCGGCCCGGCGATGTCCTGCCGTATACCCGCCTGCACATCGAAAAAGGGTGCAACTGCCTTTGCATAAAGGGCCTGCACTTCGGCATCCTCGACACGTTCACCAAAACTGCCTTCGCCCTCGCTCTTGAACCAGAACCGGCTGGTGGTGCCGCCATAATAACCCTGCACGTCCCAAAGATAGCCGTCCGCACCGTCACGCACCTGCATTTCGGCGCGGTCGGCCTGAAACCAGAATAAAGGGTAATCGCCATGCATCTGCTGCAACTCGGCGCGTGACGCGGCCATCGAGTCTGCTCCCCAAATGGCGTCGGCGGCTCGCGGCGGGCCGCTGCCCGCCTCGGGTGGTGCTGGGGTTTCCATATCCGGTCCCGTTGATGCGGATTGGCTGCTATCGCCGTCCGCCATCATGTGCCCTGCATGAGGATCTTGCGCCGCCGTCGGCTCGGGCGAAGGCGTGTCATGCCCCGCATGCGGTTCGGCTTGCGGTTCGGGCGCTGGGCTAACGACTGGCGCGGTCGGTGCGTGGCCCTCGTGCTCGCCATGGTCCTGGGCAAGGACCGGTGTTGCAACCAGCGCCGTCGACAGCAGTAGCGCGCGGATCATTTCGCAGCCTCGGGGCCAACCACGGTCACGGTCTGCATCATGCCGCCGTGCATGTGATAGAGCAGGTGGCAGTGAAAAGCCCAGTCACCCGGCTCGTTCGCGGTCAGATCGAACTGCGCGCTTGCGCCCGGCTGAACAATCATCGTGTTCTTGCGTGGCTGAAGCGATGCCGACTGGCCGTTGACCATCTCGAAAAACATGCCGTGCAGGTGGATGGGGTGCGCCATCATCGTATTGTTAATCAACTTCACCCGCACGCGTTCATTCCAGGCAAAGCGGATCGGGACGTCGCTGACGGCTGAATACATGCGGCCGTCGAACGACCACATATAGCGTTCCATGTTGCCTGTCAGGTGCAGCTCAAGCAGCCGCGATGGTTCGCGCGTATCGGCATTGGCATCGCGCGCGACCAACATCCGGTAGTTGAGTACGCGGTGTTCGATATCGCGCAGGCCAAGGCCGGGATCACCCATTTTGTCGACCGGCGCCATCGAAACCATGTCGACACCCGGACCGATCTTGACGTCGGGAGGCAGCAGCGCGGTGTCGCGCATGTTCATACCATCCATGGACATTTCGGCTGGCGCACTGGTTTTGTCGGGGGCGGCGACCCCATGGCTCATCTTGCTGTGGTCCATCGCACCATGATCCATGCCGCCGCTGCCATGGTTCATCCCCATGTCAGCCATCGTCAATAGCGGCGGATCGCGCAAGGCTGGCACGGCGGCACGCGCACCCGGTTTGCTGGACAGCGTTGCCAGCGCCATGCCCGACCGGTCCATCGATTCGGCCACGATGCTGTAGGCGTCGGCGCTGCCCGGCTCGACAATCACGTCATAGGTTTCGGCGGTGCCGATCTGGAATTCATCCACCTCGACCGGGCGGACCGCCTGACCGTCGGTCGCGACCACGCTCATCGATAGACCGGGGATACGGACGTTGAAAAAACTCTGCGCCGAGCCGTTGATAATTCTCAACCGCACGCGCTCGCCCGCCTTGAAAAGATATTCCATCCCCTCCTTTGGCCCGCGGCCGTTGGCGAGGAAGGTATAGGTCGGCGCGCCGATATCAGCGATGTCGGTCGGCATCATCCGCATTTCAGCCCACATCCGCCGTTCTTCGGCCGACATGGGGTAATCGTCGGTCCATGTATTCTGCTGGCGGTTGAAATAGCCTTCGCCGGTGCGCAGACGGTTCATGATGAAATGCGGGTCGAGCGTCGTGAAATCGCTGAGTAGCAGGATATAGTCGCGGTCCGCGCGGATCGTATCGCCGCCGCGCGGCTCAATGATCATCGGCCCGTAATGGCCCGATTGCTCCTGAAGCCCCGAATGGCTGTGATACCAATAAGTGCCCGACTGCCGGATGGGAAATTCGTAAGCGAAAGTTTCGCCGGGACGGATGCCGGGAAAGCTGATGCCGGGCACCCCGTCATATTGGAACGGCAGCAGCAGCCCGTGCCAGTGGACAGAGCTGTCGACGTCGAGATTGTTGGTGACGTTCAGCCGGACATTCTGCCCCTCGATCAGGCGGATGAGGGGGCCGGGTACGCTGCCATTAACGGCCACTCCGGGACCGCGCCGCCCTTCGACGATGCGATAGCCGTTGCCGATGCTCAGGTCGATCGTGTCGCCGGACACTTCGTCGAAGCCTGCGGGGATGAGTGTCTTGCCGCCACCGTGGCCGGTTGAATGGCCGCGATGCACGCTCTCGCCACGAGCCCAGGCGGGAACTGCAAGCAACGATGCACCGATGCCGAGGCCGTTCAGAATAGATCGTCGGGAGATATGATTCGTCATACTATTGCGTATCCTTACTCAAGCTGATACTATACCCCCCATGGGTATTCAAGTGGGAAATGTCTGATGAGAAAACACAAGACAGATATCCTCAATCGCCTGAAGCGGATTGAGGGGCAGGTGCGAGGGGTCACGCAGATGGTAGCGGACGACCGCTATTGTATCGACATCCTGCATCAGGTTCAGGCGGTAAAAGCCGCGCTTGCCAAAGCCGAGAACGAGATACTTAAAGACCATGCGGCCTGTTGCGTTGCCGAGGCAATCGCGTCGGGAGACGTTGCCGAGCAACGTGTCAAGTTCGGCGAGCTCATCGACTTGTTTGAAAAAGTGAAGCGATAACGCCGGGAAGCCAGCGGCGTTCCTCGATCGCTGGCCCGGACCTGTGTCGCTGAAGGAGAAATCAAATGGCGACACATGTCGAACATATCGACGCTAAAGATGGCGCCGCGACCGTTGCAGACCCCGTCTGCGGCATGAAAGTCGATCCCACCACAACAAGCCATTACGCGACGCAAGCAGGAACAGACTTCCATTTCTGCAGCGCGCGATGCAGAGATAAGTTCATTGCCGACCCGCAGGTTTATACCAAGCCAAAGCCCACTGCACCCCCAACTCCTGTCGACGGCGGCGCAATCTACACTTGCCCGATGCATCCGCAGATCCGCCAAGTCGGCCCCGGCGCATGTCCGATCTGCGGCATGGCGCTTGAGCCGGAAACGGTCACCACCGATTCCGGGCCAAACGCCGAACTCGCCGACATGACCCGACGCTTCTGGGTCGCGCTGGTCCTGACGCTGCCGGTCTTTGCGCTGGAGATGGGCGGGCATCTCACCGGCTTGATGATGATCGTCGGCAAGCAGACATCGAACTGGATACAGTTTGCGCTTGCCACGCCGGTCGTATTGTGGGCGGGCTGGCCCTTTTTCGAGCGCGGATGGGCGTCGATCAAGTCGCGCCACCTCAATATGTTCACACTGATCGCAATGGGCGTGGGCGTTGCCTATCTCTACAGTCTGGTTGCGCACTTTGCGCCGACGCGTTTCCCGCCCGCCTTCCGCGACGCGATGGGTACCGTGCCAGTTTATTTCGAGGCCGCTGCCGTTATCACCGTGCTGGTGCTTCTCGGCCAAGTGCTTGAGCTGCGCGCCCGCGAACGCACCTCGGGTGCGATCAAGGCGTTGCTCGACCTTGCCCCGAAGACCGCACGGCGCATAACCGCTGCGGGCGATGACGAAGAGGTTACTCTCGACCTGATCGGTATCGACGACCGCCTGCGCGTCCGCCCCGGTGAGAAGGTACCCGTCGACGGTGTCATCGCCGAAGGACGCGTTTCGATCGACGAATCGCTCGTCACCGGTGAATCGATGCCGGTCACCAAGGAAGCGGGCGACAAGGTGATTGCAGGATCAATCAACAAGACCGGTAGCTTCGTGATGGTCGCCGAACGGGTGGGAAGCGAAACCCTGCTCGCGCGCATCGTGCAGATGGTCGCCGATGCGCAGCGCAGCCGCGCACCTATCCAGCGCATGGCGGACACGGTGTCGGGCTGGTTCGTGCCAGCCGTCATCGCGGTCGCGCTCATCGCGGCGGCTATCTGGGCGCTGGTCGGACCCGAACCGCGGCTGACCTATGCGCTCGTCGCCGCCGTTTCGGTACTGATTATCGCCTGCCCCTGCGCGCTGGGCCTTGCCACCCCGATGTCTATCATGGTCGGCGTCGGCCGCGGGGCGCAGACAGGCGTGCTGATCAAGAATGCAGAGGCGCTGGAACGGCTCGAGAAAATCGACACCTTGGTCGTCGACAAGACCGGCACACTGACCGAGGGACGCCCGGCTGTTACCGGCATCAAGACCGTCAGTGACTGGAAGGAGGATGAGGTACTGCGCCTTGCCGCCAGCCTCGAGCGCGGCAGCGAGCATCCGCTGGCCGATGCGATCCTGCGTGCCGCCAAGGACCGCAAGCTCAATCTCGAAACCGCGACCGACTTCGACTCCCCTGTTGGGCGCGGCGTGACCGGGGCGGTGGGCGGTAAGCATATAATCCTCGGCGGTCCGCGGATCATGGCAGAGCACAAAATCGACACATCTGCGCTCAACGATGCGGCCGAGGCGATGCGGGCTGAGGGTGCGACCGCGATTTTCGCCAGCGTCGATGGCAAGCTGTCGGGCTTACTGGGCATCGCCGACCCGATCAAGGAGACATCCGCGCAGGCCGTCCGCGACCTGAAGGCCGACGGCATCCACATCGTCATGATGACTGGCGATAATCGCACCACCGCGCTTGCCGTCGCGGCGCGGCTGGGCATCGACGATGTCGAGGCCGAGGTGCTACCGGAGGACAAGGCAAGCGTCGTGCAGAAGTTTCGCGCTGAAGGCCGCAGCGTAGCGATGGCCGGTGACGGCGTGAATGACGCGCCCGCGCTTGCCGCCGCCGAAGTCGGTATCGCCATGGGTGCCGGGGCCGATGTTGCCATAGAAAGCGCCGGTGTCACGCTGCTGCAAGGAGATTTGAGCGGAATCATGAGAGCGCGCCGCCTTTCGCGTGCGGTAATGCGAAATATCCGCCAGAATCTGGCCTTCGCCTTCGCCTATAATGTCGCGGGCATACCGATTGCGGCCGGCTTACTATACCCGGCGTTCGGCTGGATGCTGTCCCCTGCGATCGCCGCAGCGGCAATGGCCTTATCGTCGGTTAGCGTCA
This sequence comes from Sphingomonadales bacterium, assembly GCA_031400695.1. Lineage (GTDB taxonomy): Bacteria > Pseudomonadota > Alphaproteobacteria > Sphingomonadales > Sphingomonadaceae > Sphingorhabdus_B. Next base: position 11,043 of record JANNQI010000053.1, read on the forward strand.
TCACCAATGCGTTAAGGCTGCGATTGGTGCGGCTTTAGGCGCGTCGTCACATATTGATATGGCAGTACTCTTCAAATGGACTGTCGTTCGCTCATGCTGGGAGAAGCGACCCTTCGTAGGCAAAAGGGGCGACTTCGTCATATCTCTGTGTGCTCGGGAAGATGAAATCGTCAAGCGTGACACCGCGGCGATTCAGCCATGTAAGCAGCGTTTTGCGCGCTTCGGTCATCAACACGACTGAACGGGTCGATGTGTCTTTTGTTGGATTACCGTTGCCCGGTTTCGAATGGCACCGCTGGCGACGATGTCCCCAATCTTCATCTTGACGATGTCGCAGCCGCGAAGCGCGCTATCGATCGCCAGGTCGAACAACCCCCGGTCTCGCAATCGCCGGTGTTCGTCGAGGAAAAAGCGTATAGCCCACACATCACGTGTTTGAGCGGGTGCTTCGCGCCGACCATTTTACCAGCGTTCCAAGGCCGACGCTCGCGAGCGAAATTAGCCTAAGGTCTGGCGCACGCTGGCGCCGTCTCAGGCATATGCCAAAACACCATGATCACACATAACGCGACAAATGCGATCATTGCGCCGGGTGCAGCGGCCCATCCACTGTTCGTCACCAACAGATGTGCAACCAAAGGCGTGAGACCACCGAATATGGCGGTTGCAGTTGTCGCGCCCAATGCGAGGCCGCTGAGTCTACCCTCGCCGGGGAATTGCTCGGCAGTCGTGACGGCGCCGACGGCGCTAACTGCTCCGCCAAGCGCAGCCAAAACAATTGCACCAGCCCAGGTCGCAGCTCCACCACCAGCCATTACCGCAAACATGCCGGTTGGCAGCAGTATGCCGCCAAGTGCCAGCGCCAGCAGCATGGGGCGACGACCAAAACGGTCGGACGCAAGCCCTATTATTGGGGTTACCAGGATAACCGTCAGCGCTGCAAGGACCGAGATCGACAGCGCGCGCGTCTCCGGCATGGTGCCAGTGGCATCAAGGAACGCCGGTACATAGGTAATGCCGACATAATAAGTGATTGAACCCAGCGCAGAGATCGCAAAGCCGCGTGCAATAGCGCTGCGGTGTCGCGTGAGGGTCTGCCGAATCGGTTTCTCCGGCACTGTGCCAGCGTCACGCTGTCGCAGGAATTCCGGCGTTTCTTCGAGCGTTGCGCGTGTAATAAGGACTAGGCCGGCGAGCGCTGCGCCGAACAGGAAGGGCAGGCGCCATCCCCATGATACAAGCGCGTCTTCGGGCACAGCCCAAACGGTCAGCGCCGCTGCACCGGCCGCCAGCAGCGCGCCGATCTCGCTTGCCGCCGATGCACAGCTGGTGATCAATCCGCGCCGACTGTCCTTCGCACCTTCCATTAGGTAAGCGACGACGCCGGTATATTCGCCGCCAACCGAAAACGACATCAAGCAGCGCAGCGCGATCAGCAGCACGCCGGCAAGCGGGCCAATCTGAGCATAAGTCGGCAGCATAGCGGTTGCGAGCATCGCTACGGTCATCAAAGCCATCGAACCCAGCATCGTTAACCGCCGGCCTAGCCGGTCGCCAAAATGACCAAAAACCAGCGCTCCGACTGGCCGCATCAGGTAAGCGATCGCAAAACCGCCGAGCGTTTCCGTCATCGACTGTGGGCCAATTCCGAAGAACACGCGCGCCAGCACCGTCGAAAAATAGAGGTACAGTGTGAAATCATACCATTCAACAACCGTCGAAAGCCCGGCGACAACCATCGATCGCCGCGACATCGGCACTCGCGAAGAGCTGTGCGCAGTTTGGTAAGCAATTTCAACCACGAGCC
>JANNQI010000054.1:0-24340 GCA_031400695.1 Sphingomonadales bacterium
GTTTCATAAATTAAGCGCTCAACCGCTCGGAAAACATCCATCCTTCTTTCAAAGATGCTGATCTTGATCTGCGACTCTTGCATGGCCGTTTGGCGGGATAGTATATCGATTTGGCGACCACCAAGGCGGTAGGCGCCCAGAACCGCAGCGAGGCCAGTCGCCAGCGTTGCAAATGCTTCCCAGCTGAAAGCAGACCAGTAAATCGCAGCTCCCACAAATTCTCCAATCTTGAGCCCTACCCCAATTCCACCCGCAATGTCCGCCCCACCGCCGCTGCAGCGCGGCGCAATGTCGATAGCGTCACCGATGGGTTGGTGGGATCAAGCAAGCGATCCAACTGTCGGCGGTCGGTTTGCATGCGCGCGGCCATCGCGGTTTTGGTCAGGCTTTGCGCTTTCATTGCATCGCGGATTTGATCTGCGATAATTTCCTTGATCGCATCCTCTTCACACACAGCGAGCAGATTCTCGCTGGTAAGGAAATCATCAAATGTTTCGTTGCTAATCCGAGCTTTGCCTTGGCTGTCCATCATTCAAGTTCCTTTTTGCGACGCAGCGCGAGATCGATTTCCTGAGGTGGCGTTTTCTGGGTTTTCTTCACGAAGCCGTGGAGCAGAACCATGTCACCGTCCATGATGCAGAATAAAATGCGAGCAATCCGTCCTGATGATATGTCGCAACGCACTTCCCAAAGTCCGCGTCCAAGTGGCCGACAATAAGGCATTCCGATGGGCCAGCCATACTCGACCTTTTGAACATTCTTGCCGATTATGCGGCGGTCGGCGAGATCAAGCGAGACGATCCAATCACGCACAGGTTTCTTACCGTTGGCCGCTTCAAAAAACCGCGCTGCGATTTTCTTTGTTCGGTCAATAGTCACGAGCAATTTGTGTCAAAAATGACGCACATTGTCAAGGCTATTTCGCGCTTGCCATCTCCAGCATCCGATCCAGGCTCTTCTTCGCGGCCAGTCTCAACCCTTCCTCAATCTCAATCCTCGGTTCCAAATCGCGCAGCGCGACGTATAATTTCTCCATCGTATTGAGCGCCATATACGGGCAGATGTTGCACGCGCAGTTGCCGTCGGCTCCCGGGGCGCCGATGAAAGTCTTGGTTGGTTCGGCCTTTTCCATCTGGTGTATGATATGCGGTTCGGTCGCGACGATCAGCGTGTCGCCTTCCATCGTCTTGGCGAACTGCAAGATGCCGCTGGTGCTGCCGACATAATCGGCATGGTCGATGATGTGCGGCGGGCATTCGGGGTGCGCGGCGACGGGGACGCCGGGGTGATGCGCCTTTAACTTGAGCAATTCGGTTTCCGAAAACGCCTCGTGCACGATGCACACGCCGGGCCAGAGCAGCATTTCGCGTCCGAACTTGCGCGACAAGTAACCGCCGAGATGGCGGTCGGGACCGAAGATGATTTTCTGATCGGGCGGGATTTGGGACAGGATCGTCTCGGCGCTACTGCTGGTGACGATGATATCGCTGAGTGCCTTCACCTCGGCCGAACAGTTTATGTAGGTCAGCGCGATATGGTCAGGATGCGCTTCGCGGAACGCCTTGAATTTGCCGGGCGGGCATGAATCTTCGAGACTGCAACCAGCCGCGATGTCCGGCAGGATGACAGTCTTTTGCGGGCTTAGAATTTTTGCGGTCTCAGCCATGAATTTGACACCGCAAAAGGCAATGACGTCGGCGTCGGTTTCGGCAGCACGCTTGCTGAGCTCAAGACTGTCGCCGACAAAATCGGCGAGGTCCTGAATTTCAGGCTTCTGGTAATAATGCGCCAGAATGACGGCGTTGCGTTCCTTCTTCAGCCGGTTGATTTCGGCGAGGAGGTCGAGGCCTTGAAGGTTTTCGCGTAGAGGGGCGTTCATATCAGATTTCCTTCAAGTTCATTCGTCATTGGTAATAACGCGGGCAGTCGCGCTTGTCTGCGTCGATTTCAGCGGTTCTTCTACTTTACAATCTCGCTTAACGGCGTCGATTCATCCCAGCGCGTTGTAACATTGCCGCCCAGTTCGTCGGCAAAATAGGCCTCGACTTTCGCGTCCAGTCCTGCCGCGCGCAACGGAACTTGAAAATTCTGCGCAATCGCCCGTTTGAAAGCATCGCGGGCCAGCTTCATCGGCACCGGCCCATTGGCTTGCCGCACCAGTTCCGCCTGCCCCTTCGCACGGTTGGCATCGTCGAGCACATCGTCGACATTGGTGAAGGCGCGCAAGATGCCGTTTTCGCCATATTCTTGAATCGAGTTCATATCGATTTGCGGTGGTGCGGTTTCGATTGCCGGGATTTTGACGCGCAACGTGCTGTTTGAGGCATCCCAGCGGACATCGTCGTCGGTCAATTTCGCCATATTGACTTCGTACCTTACGAGCCCTTGCATAATCAGCGTCTTTTTTGCCGACAGGCCAAAGCGTTGCTGCTCGCTAGTCACCACCGCTGCGTAGTTCGCGGCGAAGGCGGAAAGCCGGTTCTGCTCGCGAATACCCGTCAGGCTGGCACTCGCGATGGTTTCGGGTGAAGGCCCGTCGCGCCACGAGCGAAAGCCGTCAACCGCCCAATATATTGCCAAAATGAACAGTATCGGCACGGCGAGCGCGGCAAAGCGCATCGACCAGTCGCGAACGAGGTTTGCAGTCATACCGCTTTAATAGGCAGGAAAAGCCGTCGCGCCAATGCCGCGTTGATTATCCCGGCATCGGCGGCGGGGGCGGAAACTTAAGGCCAGGTACATTGGCGCCCGGGTGGCCGGCGGTGACCGCGGCGTAGATCGAATCTCCCAATGCCGAATTCGCGATGATATGCGAAACGGGAATCACCGAAAGTACGGCGGCGATACCCCAATACCATGCCGGATGAATCCGACCGGACTTTCGATAGTCGCGGATCATTCCGGCAATGGGAAATACCAGCCCGGCGATCCCGGCCAGTTCAAACGCATAGGGTATCAGCAAAGGCATGGGCAGCAGTCGCCCGAACCCAGGGCCGATGATCGCAGTCATCGCGCAAATATGCAGGCGCATGTGCCAGTCGGTCTGTTTGCGCATACGGATCGCCGACCAGGCAAGCGCTGCAAAAACGACGGCCGATAATGGGTTGGCAATCAGGAAATTCTGCGGCTGGAAGAAAAATGGCGTCGTCCCGCGTTGGGTAACGTCGATGCTGATCCAACTTCCTAGTACCAGCAACACGGCAATCCAGCCTGCGCCGATCCAGCCCAACCGCCGGTGCAAAGCGATCGGACCGCGCGTGGCAAGCCATGCCTGAGTCACAAATAACCCGACCCACCCCATGAACGCCAATCCGTGCAGATGCACCAATGGGCGGGCTGCAAAGGTCGAACGACCCATCGCTAAGTTCAAACTGAATCCGGCAACCACCGTCAACGCCATCGCAATGGCGAGCGTGCGGAAAAAACTATCGGCATTGGCGGTTTGATGTTGCGCCGGAGCAAGCGTGGCCATGACTGTTTCCTCCCTGTCATGAGGCAATGCGACCACGAACGAGTATCACCGCCCAGCAACGGCCTCAAGCAACAATATTAATCCGCCAACGGTCGCCGTGTATGGCTGCGCGACCTTGATTCTCGAGATCGAACAGATGCGCCAGCACAGAACGCCCTGCTGCTCCGGTTAGTCGCGGGTCGAGGCCTTTGTACATCGCGGCCACCATGTCGGGGATATGCCCCTCACCTGCCTCAAGCAGCTTCAAAATCTGCCGCTCGCGTTGACGGCGATGGCCAATCATCCCGCGTACCAGTTGGCGCGGGTTTTCGACGGCGGGGCCGTGCGCGGGGTAATATATCCGGTCGTCGCGGTCGTAGAGTTTTTGCAAGCTCGCCATATAGGCTCTCATGTCACCGTCGGGCGGGCTGACAACGCTGGTCGACCATTTCATGACATGGTCGCCGGTGAAGAGAGCTTTGGTTTCGACGAGCGAATAGCACAGGTGGTTCGACGTGTGGCCGGGGGTCGCGACCGCCTCGATGGTCCAGCCGTCGCCCGCGATCCGCTCACCATCTGTCAGAATCCGGTCCGGCGCGTAATCGGGGTCGAAGGCGCTGTCGGCGCGCGGGCCATCGTCGCGCAAGACCAAAGGCGCGCAGCCAATGATCGGCGCGCCCGTCGCTGCTTTCAACGGCGCTGCGGCGGGCGAGTGATCGCGGTGCGTGTGGGTGCACATTATCGCCGTGACTTTGGCGTCGCCGATGGCGCGCAAGATGGCCTCGACATGACCTTCGCCATTTATGTCAGCAGGGTCGCCAATGCTCTTGCCGCTGCCGGTTGGGCCGGGGTCGATGACTGCGACGTCGCTGCTGTTTCCCACCAACCAGGTTTGCGTGCCAGTGTAGGTATAAGGTGACGGATTGGGCGCGAGCACCCTGCGCACGAGTAGTTCATTCTGCTCGGTCTCGCCTGCGTGGATCGTATCGGGCCAATCACTCATTCGGATGATATGGCCCATGCTGGCGAAAAGAAAAAGGGGCGGCCCTAAGAAACTGCCGCCCGAAGTATTGCCGGTTTGTTCGAACCGTAGCTGGGGAGCTTCAGGATTAGAACCTTTTAGTCCGCTTTGTCATTTTCGGCTTCGAGCTTGCGGATCTCTTTTTCTAGCTTTTCAACCACATCCTTGCGGACGCCCTCGGGCATTTCTTTTTCCGAAGCGATCTCACTGCGCGCTTCGCGTAGGCCGTTGATCGCTTCGATCCGGGCAATACGCGCCTGGCCCTTGCCGCACATGACAAGCTTGATTTTCGATTTGTTCTTGCCGTCAAAACCGCTGACATCGGTCGTGACGGGCTGGCCTTCTTTGCAACCCAATCGGACTTCACGAATGTCAATTTCAGGGATGTACGAACCAATTTCGATACTGTCAGCGCTGAAATGTACAAAGTCGGAATCGGCGTCGACCAGCTTACCGTCTTTGTTTACTCGGATAACTTTGACGTGCTTCGCACTGCCCTCCTCACCTAACAGAAGCTGTGTTTCAGCAGCAGACTTCTCGGCTTCTGCTATCATCTTTTCCTGTTCTTCTTCGGAAAGCTTCTTCGCGGTGCGGAAAACGAAAGTTTTACCGTCGCTTTCGATTTTGGTCACTTCCTTGCCATCGCCGTCGTGCGCGATGACATGCACATCCTTGCCGTCGGTGTTGAGTCGGATGACCTTGACGTGGCGTTCGACGGTTTCGGGTTTCTGCGCCTCATCGGCAGATTTCTCGGCCTCCTGCGCAACCACGGCTGGGACGATTGTCGCGGTCAGCGGCAGGATGATAGCGGCCGCAGCGATCACGCCCAGTTTTCCGAATAAGCGCCGTTTTGCGCTGGCGTCTTTCATGGTGAGCCTCCTCAGTCTTTCAATTATCGTTTTTGGGGAATTCAGTGCGGTGGCAAAGGTCGGCACGCCGTCGAAGGCGGTGCGCGCTAGCGCCTGCCCGTAAATCGCGCGTTCTTCTGCGCCTTTGCCCGCCAGCACACGTGCATCGCAGGCCGCTTCCTGATCGAAGCGGAAGGCATTCCAGCTCATCCACGCCACGGGATTGAACCATTGCAGGCACAGGATGATAAACGCTGCGAGATTGGCAAACAGATCGCCCGATTTGTGATGCGCCATTTCATGTGCAAGGGCCAGTTCGCGTTCTGCAGGCGAATATGTTTTCGTAAAGTCCTGCGGCACGGCGATGAAGCGTTTGAACAGACCGAAAGCGAGCGGGCCTGCGACCTGGTCGGAGGCGACAACGCTGACGCCGTCGATATTGGCGATTTCCTCGGCATGGGACAGCAAATCATCACGCATTGACGCATAGCGGATCATCTGGATGATGAAAAACAACGCTGCACCGCCCAGCCAGAAGGTGATGCCGAGCGCGGCATAATCGATGGACGGTGCAGTAGCGAGTTCGCCTGGGACCGTAATGACCGTATCGGGCGATGATACGCCCGCAAGGATGGATTCGCGGACTGCATCGCGCACCGCCTGCCCGTTATCGCTGACCGGTGCGGCAGCACCTTCGAGGCTTGGCATCAACAGCCGCGCTGCGGGGATCAGCCACAAAGCATAGGCAACGCCTGGGCCAAACATCCTTGCCACCGGCCGCCGCAGCAACAGGACTGCGCCCATCAGCAATGTGGTAACGAGCAGGCTGTCAAACAGCCATGTTTGCATGAATTCTCCGCTCATGACTTCATCTCCCTCAGCAATTTCTCGATTTCGCTGATGTCGGCGTCGCTCAGCTTTTCCTGCTCGGCGAGATGCGCAACCAGCGGCATGAACTTGCCTCCGAACAGCCGGTCGACCAGCCGTTTAGATTCATGAGATACATAATCCTCACGCTCGACCAGCGGCGTATAGAGGAAACGGCGCCCATCGGCACTGTGTTCGACCGCTGCCTTGGCGAGCAGCCGCGAGAGCAGGGTCTTCACCGTCGGCAACGACCATTCGCGGTCATTGGGTAGCCGCGCGGCGACGTCCGTCGCAGTCAGCGGTGCCTGCTCCCACAATATTTCCATGATGGTCAGCTCTGCGTCGCTGATACGTTCAAGTGCCATGTTGCGATTCTCCGACTACAGACGTAATCGATTCGATTACAGATGTAAACGTCGTTTGTGCGGGGATGTCGACTTTTTGTCGAACTTCTTTACAGCGCGAAAACAGGTTAACGCGGCAATAACCAGCTAAACTACTGAAATTGCAATAGTCCAATAAACTGGCACACGCGGTGCATATCTAATTGTGTTCAACACACCCACCCAAGCAAGGACGGGCGGGATGCTACTGGTCTCGCACCGCCCGTCCTGGCTTACTCCCCAAAACAACATGACAAAAAGGGCCGGAACCCGTCTGGATTCCAGCCCCTTATTGCGACCCACTTGGGGTTAACGATCAAAAGCGGTAACGTAGTGAAGCGCCGAAATAACGATCAGCATCGCGCGGAACGTGGAGGCGCACGCCGCCATCGGTCACGAGCGTGACAAAGCTTTCGTCCGCCAGATTGCGCCCTATCAGTGTCAGCCGCCAATTGTCGTCTGAATCAGAAAGGCCGATACTGGCGTTCAACTGCCCGTGGCCATCGATGAGACCGGTCTGACCCAGACCCGAAAACTGGCTTGAGACATGATAATAGCTTGTGTTGAGATACAGCTTCAGGCCCGAAGTGATATCGGTCTGGTAATCGGCGCCGATATTATAGGTCCATGCCGGTGCCAGCGGAAGCTTCGTGCCGTTCTGCGCATTGGGCGCGTTCGTGGTGGGATTCGGATTGAACTTCACCACCTTGGCATCGGCATAAGCAAGGCTTGCCGTCAGGTTTAGCTCGCCCACCGGATTGACGATGGCATCGACTTCGAATCCTTTGCTGCGCACCGAACCGGCGTTGGTCAGGTTGCTGATCGTAACACCGTTCAGCGTGATAAAGTTATTCGCCTGATAGCCTTCATAAGTCACGGTAAAGGCAGCTGCATTGAGCTGGATGCGGTTATCGGCAAACCGGCTCTTGATCCCGGCCTCGAATGAGTCCGAAATTTCCTCGTCGATCGGCACGGCGTTATTGGGCGCGACATGATTGAAGAAGACGTTGAAAGCCGGCCCCTTATAGCCGCGGGTGTAACTGCCATAGAGCAACACATCTTCACTCGCTTTCACCGTTAGCACTGCTTTGCCCGACACGTTGCTGATCGAGTTCGAGTTGGCCGAAATGTTGGTGCCATTGCCCGGGGGGTTCGATGTGAGCGATCCGCCTGCTCCAAGGGTCTGCAAACCACCAAGGCCAGAAACAGGAAGGCCAGTTATGCGATTGATGGCAGGAGCCCGCTGATGCACAAAAGAAATGCTGTCGTGCGTCGAGCGCAATCCTGCCGTCAGCGCCAACCAATCGGTGAAGTTATAAGTCGCCTGACCGAACACGGCATAATTTTCCATTTCAACATCGCTACGCGACGTAGCAGTGCCGAAAATAGTGTTTACGGTATCGGCTAGATTGCAAGGCTGGCCGCCGGAGGCCGGATCGACGGGTAAGGTCGAGGTCGTGCAGCGCGTAACGTCGCGGGTGAAATCCTGGCTGTTGTCCGATTGCCAGTAGAAGGCGCCGAATTGATAGGTAAACGCCTGATCCTGCGGTGAAGCAAGCCGAACTTCGATCGATTTCTGATCCGTTGAAACATTTCCGCGATCGTGCAGTTGATTGACATTGACTAGCGGTCGGGGAAGAAAATCGCCTTCGCGCACTTCGTCGTTGGACCAGTCGCGATAGCCGGCGACGACGCTAAGCACATGGTCGTCGAGCACGTCGAAATCGGCATTGAGCGTCAAGCCCCATTGCCTGTCCTTCGTGGTCGTAACCAAATTCTGGTTGATGAAACGCTGATCCTCGCCAAGCGCGGGTACGATGCCCAATTCAGCGTTAAGGACCGCGCCACGAGAAATGCCCGTTACTTCGGCGCAGCAATCGTCGTCGGATTCATAATAATCGGCGATCAGGCGGGCGCGTACCGGGCCATTGTCATAATCGAGTGAGCCACGAAAACCGAAGCGCTCGTAGCCGTTGACCTGCCGGTTTGACGAGGCTGCGGAATTGATGTTGGTGAGGTTACCGTCATACGTGCCATAAAAGCCATTCACGCGCGCCGACAGATTGGGCCCAATCGGTCCTGCAACTGTCGCCTTGAGGCGGTATTCATCACCTTCGTAGGCCGCAGCCGAAACCTCGCCTTCGAACGTGTCGGTGCCGCCTTTCGAGACTACGTTAATAAGGCCTGCTGATGCATTCTTGCCGAACAGTGTACCCTGCGGTCCGCGTAGCACTTCGATCCGCTCAACCTCAACCAGATCGGTAAATGCCTGCCCGGGACGGCTTAGCACTACGCCGTCGACGACGGTCGACACGCTGGGTTCAACAGCGATGGCAAAGGTGATCGTACCGACTCCGCGCAGGACCAATGCGCTGTTGGCGTTGGTCGTACCTTTGCGGAAGTTGAGCGAGGGTACGATCTGGTTCAGATTTTCGATGCTGGTCGTGCCCGACGCTTCGAGCGCGTCACCGGTGACCACGGAAATCGCGATCGGAACATCCTGAACATTTTCCTCGACCTTTTGTGCAGTGACGACGATTTCCTCGACCTGCGCCATGGCAGGAGCCGATATACCGAGCGCAATCGCGCTGCTACCAAGCAATGCTGCGCGGAAAAGATTCGGGGTTTTAACTGGTGAATTTTGCATCCTGTGCCTCCCATATATACCGCCCATTTTAGGCAATTTTCGCTGGATTTATTGCGCCAGAGACAATTGCGGGTCGGCTTAATCGTCGTTGATAACGGGGTTGATGTAACCAATCCGGCTTGATATGTCTAGCGGTGTCATATAGCGACAATATTTAGGCGCAGACTGTGGCAATCATGCCATAGTCGTGAACAAGAACGACGAAACAGTCGAAGAGGATGGCCGTGACCGCGAGGTTCGAAGCAAAGGAGGACGGGTTCGACCTGATGCTCGGCGACCGGATAATCCTGCGCCACCGCGTCGATGCGCCTGCCTTCCGGATTGCGAAGGGCAATCCCACTGTGACGATGGTGCGCGGGAATTTCAGACATGAGGATGCGCCAACGGACGAGCGTTTGCTTCGCCATATTGTCAATTGGGTTGAGCCGCAAAACGGATATGGCGAAGTGTTTTTATCCGACGAGCCGTCGGGCGTTGCGCTCCTGAAACTTCTCGTCAGCGACCATGACGGTTCGTTGAGTGCGGATCGGTGCCCGCAAGGCGATGACTTTGACCGCCTGACCGTGGATTTTTTAGCAGCGCCGGACGAAGTTGTCTGGGGCGGCGGCGAGCAGATGAGTTATCTTGCGCTAAACGGCCGCAGTTTTCCGATATGGACGAGCGAGCCCGGTGTCGGACGCGAACCGGGATCCGCTCTGACCAACAAAGTGAATGCCGACGGGTCGGGTGCGGGCGGCGATTATTGGACGACCAATTATCCGCAGCCGACATTCCTGTCGTCGCGCGGTTTTGCCATTGATGTTTACACACCGGCTTATGCGGAGCTGGATTTTTCCGATCCGGCACGCCACCGGGTCAGTGCCTGGCAGGGCGACCTTCATTTCAAACTATTTGATGACGATAGCTTGCTTGGTTTGGTTGGACGCATTGGCGCGCATATGGGCCGACAGCCGCCCCTGCCCGACTGGGCAATCAGCGGCGCAATAGTCGGCCTCAAGGATGGCGAGAACAGTTTTGCGAGGCTCGAAAAAATCATCGCGGCCGGAACTGCGGTCTCCGGCCTTTGGTGCGAGGATTGGGTCGGCGTTCGCCAGACGAGTTTCGGGCGAAGGCTGTTTTGGGACTGGCAATGGAATGCCGATCGCTACCCCGACCTACCCGCGAAAATTTCAGAACTCAAAGAACGCGACATCCGTTTTCTTGGTTATGTGAATCCCTATCTCGCGGTCGATGGGCCGCAATATGCCGAGGCAGCGCAGCTGGGTTATTTGGCACGTCAGCTGGAAAGCGGCGAACCTTATGCCGTCGATTTCGGCGAATTTGATGCCGGCGTTGTGGACTTTACCAACCCCGATGCCGCTGTATGGTTTTCCGAGGAGATCATCGGCAAGCAGATGCTGGATTTTGGCCTCGATGGCTGGATGGCTGACTTCGGTGAGTATCTTCCGGTCAATCTGCGCCTGCACAACGGTAACCCGATGGAGGAGCATAATCGCTGGCCCGTGCATTGGGCCAAGGTCAACGCCGATGCTGTCGCCTCGCGGGGGCGAACAGGCGATGCGGTCTTTTTCATGCGCGCAGGCTTCACCGGCGTGCAAACATATTGCCCTTTGCTCTGGGCAGGCGACCAATCGGTAGACTTCAGTCGCCATGACGGCATCGGCACAGTGATCACCGCAGCGCTGTCGGCGGGGCTGGCGGGCAACGCCTATAGCCATAGCGACGTCGGCGGCTATACCAGCCTGCATGGCAATGTTCGAACCGAGGAACTGATGTTTCGATGGTACGAATTGGGCGCGTTCACGCCGGTGATGCGCACACATGAAGGCAACCGGCCCGATGACAATTTGCAGATCGATTCAACGCCCGAATTGCTTGCCGGCTTTGCCCGCTGGAGCCGCGTTCATGCCGCACTTGCGCCGTTGGTGCGGCATTTGTGCGACGATGCGGTTGCGACTGGCTTGCCTGCGCAGCGGGCTTTGTTCCTGCATTATCCCGACGACCGCGAGACGTTCACGATCCAGGACCAGTATCTTTACGGGGCTGATTTGATGGTCGCTCCGGTGATCGACGAAGGCGCTGTCGCGCGCAACGTCTATCTGCCCGATGGCGAGTGGGTGCATATCTGGAGCGGCGAGCGTTTTGGCGCAGGTTGGCACAAGGTTGACGCCCCCATCGGCTCGCCGCCGGTATTCTGGCGCGACGGCAGCGATTTTGCCGACCTGTTCGCAAGCCTAGTCAGCGTTCGGGACAGCATTTGATGCCAGACCGTTCCAACATACGCGACGTCGCAAAACTAGCAGGCGTGGCCGTCAAGACTGTCAGCCGTGTGCTCAACAACCACCCCTATGTCAGCGCTGCGACCAAGGCGAAGGTCGATGCCGCGATGGCGGAATTGCGCTTTTCGCCGAGCATCGCGGCGCGCATATTGGCGGGCACCAAATCGGGGCAAGTCGCTCTCATCTACGACAATCACTCACCCTATTATATGCATCAGATCATGCAGGGATGCTGGGACCGGTGTCATGAGGAAGGTATGCGGTTGATTGCGCAGCCGGTCGATGTTGCCGACGCCGACGTTGGCGAGCAGGTGCGTGGTATGGTGCGACAGACGCATGTCGATGGCGCAATCCTGTCCTCGCCAGTGACCGATTGCGTGGGCGTTTTGGCCGCGCTGGAGGCAATGAACATCCCGTTCGTGCGGATTTCACCGGGAACCAATCATGCGCTGACCAGCTCGGTGTTCATGGATGATATGCAGGCTGCCGACGACATGACGACGCATCTGATAAATATCGGCCACCGGCGGATTGCCTTCATCAAAGGCCATCCCAATCATATGGCGAGCGCAGAGCGGCAGGCGGGCTATGAACGCGCGCTAAGCCGCGTTGGCATTTCGGTTGACCCCAACTTGATTGCTGATGGCCAGTTCGATTTCGAGAGCGGGGTAGCCGCGACCGAGAAATTCCTTGCGCTAAAAGTTCCACCTACCGCGGTGTTCGCATCGAACGACGATATGGCTTCGGGCGTATTGGCCGTTGCGCACCGACGCGGATTGCAGGTGCCTGAACAGCTTTCAGTGGCAGGGTTCGACGACACCACGCTAGCCCGAGTGGTGTGGCCGCCGCTTACCACGATACGACAGCCGGTCCGCGAACTTGCCTCAACTGCCGCCGACCTCTTGTTTGGCGAAGGCGGCATCGAGCACCGCCGCCTGCCGCACGAACTTGTCAAACGCGAATCCACCTCTCCACCATTACAAAAGAGCAAAAAAGCATGACATTAGCCAAACCGCCGCTGACCCGCCCGCTGGGCAAAAGCGGCATCGAAATATCTTCGCTTGCATGGGGCATGTGGCGTTTCGCCGGGCTGGAAATGTCCGCCGCGCGAGCTGCCATCGATGCAGCGTTTGAAGCGGGGATTACCCTGTTCGACACCGCCGACATTTATGGCTTTGGCGAGCAAGGCTTTGGCAAGGCAGAGGAACTGCTTGGCCGCGTATTCACCGACGCACCAGAATATCGTGACCGAATGGTGCTGGCGACCAAGGGCGGGATTACACCACCGACGCCGTATAACAGCAGCGCGGAATATTTGACCAAGGCGATCGATGACAGCCTAAGCCGGTTACGAACCGACCGGATCGATCTGTGGCAAATCCACCGTCCCGATATTCTCACTCACCCGCAGGAAATCGCGCGGACGGTTGAGGATGCGGTGATGTCGGGCAAAATCCGCGCGTTCGGGGTTTCGAACTTCACGCAGGCGCAGACCGCAACGCTCGCGCAGTTCAGTAGCGTGCCGATTGTCTCGACGCAGCCAGAGCTGTCGCCGCTACGGATCGACACGATTGAAAATGGTGAACTCGATCAAGCCATCGCGATGGACGTGGCCGTGCTGGCATGGTCACCGCTCGGCGGGGGTCGCATTGGTGATCCGACCAACGAGCGCGAGCAGAATGTCGCCGCCGCCTTGTCGGGCGTTGCCGCTGCGCACGGCGTGTCGCGCACTTCGGCTGCTTACAGCTGGATTATGACGCATCCGGCCCGCCCCATCCCTATCGTCGGATCGCAAAACCCGGCGCGCATCGCCGAGGCTGCCGATGCCTTCAAAATACAATGGACCCGCGCCGATTGGTACAGCGTGCTGGTCGCCGCCAGAGGAGTTCCCCTGCCATGATGCCTGTCGAAGTCAGCTGGTTTTCTGCGCTCTGCGATGATGACTATGAATTTCTGGGCGTGCCCGACCCGATGCTCGCCTCAAGCTGGGAGCATTGCCGCAACATCGTGCTCGCTGCCGAAAAGGGCGGGTTCGACAATATCCTGTTGCCCTCGGGCTATGCGTTAGGGCTCGATACCACTGCCTTTGCTAGCGCGATTGCGGCGCTGACCAACCGGATCAAATTGCTGATGGCGGTGCGCGTTGGCGAGAGCTGGCCGCCGCAACTCGCGCGGCAGATTGCGACGCTCGACCAGATTTCCGGAGGGCGGTTGAACATCAACATCATCTCTTCAGACCTGCCCGGTGACAAGATGGACAGCGAGCCCCGCTATCGCCGGACGGTCGAGGCGATGCATATATTGAAGACGCTGCTAAACGGCGAGCACCTGAATATCGACGGCGAGCATTACAAGATCGACCTCGACCCGCCACGGATGAAAACGATCAGCGGCAAATGCCCTCCGCTCTATTTCGGCGGCCTGTCGCCAGCCGCCAAGGAAGCCGCGGCTGAGGGTTGTGACGTTTACCTGATGTGGCCAGAAACCGTGCAGGGCGCGAAGGATCTGGTCGAGGACATGACGGCGCGCGCGGCCAAGTTCGGGCGCACGCTGAAATACGGCTTCCGCGCGCACGTCATCGTCCGCGAAACCGAAGCCGAGGCGCGGGCCTATGCGGATCGATTGCTGTCGAAACTCGATGCGCAGCAAGGCGAGGCAATCCGCAACAAATCGCTAGATACGCAAACCTTCGGCGTCGCGCATCAGGCCGAGCTGCGCGCGCAGGCCGAGGCCAATGAGGGCTATCTGGAGGACAATCTGTGGACCGGCATCGGGCGCGCCCGTTCGGGTTGCGGCGCGGCGATTGTAGGCGATCCCGATCAGGTGCTAGCCAAGATCAACGCCTACCGCGCGGTGGGGATCGAGGCGTTTATTCTGTCGGGTTATCCGCATATCAATGAGTGCGATATGTTCGCGCGCTACGTGCTGCCGAAGTTGGAGCATGGGCGTTTGGCAATCGAATAGACAGTGAGGCCTCAAAAACCGTAGCCCTGAGCAGCAGCCACTGCGCGGCTGCTGCTCAGGGCTACGGTGTTTTCTTCAGCAATCTTACTCCCCCAACCCAGCCATCCGCTCGGCTTGATCCTCGGCAATCAAAGCATCGACCAGCTCGCCCAAACCGCCGCCTTCCAATATCTCGGGCAGCTTGTGCAGCGTCAGGTTGATCCGGTGGTCGGTCACGCGGCCTTGCGGGAAGTTATAGGTGCGGATTCGCTCCGAACGGTCGCCCGAGCCAACCATCGCCTTACGCGCTTCGGCCTCGGCGCCTTGCGCTTCTTCGCGTTCCTTTTCGTACATCCGCGCGCGCAACACCTGCATCGCCTGTTCTTTATTTTTGTGCTGGCTGCGCCCGTCCTGGCAGGTGACGACGATACCGGTCGGCAAATGCGTGATGCGCACGGCGGAGTCGGTCGTGTTAACATGCTGCCCGCCAGCGCCGCTCGCGCGGTAAACGTCGATTTTCAGGTCGCGTGCTTCGATGTTGATATCGACTTCGGTCGGCTCGGGCAGCACCGCGACAGTCGCAGCGCTGGTGTGGATTCGGCCACCGCTTTCAGTCACCGGCACGCGCTGGACGCGGTGGACGCCGCTTTCATATTTCAACTTGGCGAACACGCCATTGCCCTTGATCGAAGCGACGACTTCCTTGAAGCCGCCGACATCGGACGCGCTGATCGAGATCGGCTCGATTTTCCACCCCTGCCCTGCGGCATAGCGTTCGTACATGCGGAACAGGTCGCCAGCGAACAAAGCTGCCTCGTCGCCACCGGTTCCCGCGCGGATTTCGAGCATTGCGGGGCGTTCGTCGGCGGCGTCTTTCGGCAGGAGCGAGATGGCCAAAGCGGTTTCGGCATCGGAAAGCTGGTGGCTTACATCCTCCAGTTCCTCTACCGCCATGTCATGCAACTCCGGGTCAGCGGAATCCTTGACCATATGCTGCAAGGTCTCGATTTCCTTGCGCAGACGTCGGACATTGGCGGCGGCTTTCGCGACCGGCTCAAGCTCCGAATATTCCTTGGACGCGGTGACAAAGGCATCCCCCTCCATCTGCCCCGAAGCCATCCGCGCCTCAAGCTCGGCAAAGCGCGATTCAATCATCGCGATACGTTGCGGGGAGATTTTCATTATTGAACCCCGCCCCGCCCCATTTTGTCATTCCCGCCCACGCGGGAATCCATGGCCTGCAAGCGAAGTTTGCGCCACTTTTTGTTCACGCAGAGGCGCAGAGGCGCGGAGAGAGAACTCTGCGTCCTCTGCGCCTCTGCGTGAACCATTCTTTTTTTTGACAGGTCAGGCCATGGATTCCCGCCTTCGCGGGAATGACAAAGATGAGAGTTTCTCATGCGCGGTCGTCATCACCAGAAAGTTCGGAATATTGATCTGGCAGCATGCCCAGAATTTTCAGCAGAAACGGCGTTGCTTGGTCGGTCTCAAGCGTCACATTCGTAAGATGCAGGCGCCGCTTGGGGTCGGCTTCATTGCGGACAAATAATATGGCGACTGCGCCCGCTTGCTTGGCTTTTTCGCTCTGCTTTTTTGGGTTTCCCTTAAACGACGTGAATACCGGCAATTGTCTACGTCGCAGTGCGCTGGCTATTGCGTGGGCTTCACTTTCCATCAACTGGTCGTCTGGAACAACTGCAATCATGTCTCGGGTAAGCGAAGCAGGCGCATCAATCAACATCGCCAACCGTTCAATCCCCGCAGCCCAGCCGACCGCTGGCGTTGCCGGACCACCCAAATTCTCGATCAGCCCATCATACCGCCCGCCGCCAAGCACCGTCCCTTGCGCGCCCAGCCGGTCGGTCACGAATTCAAACGCGGTATGGCGGTAATAATCGAGGCCGCGTACCAGCCGCGCGTTGCGTTCCCACGCGACGCCTGCGGCATCCAGTCCTGCGGTCACCGCGCCGAAGAAGTCCTGCGCCTCACCCGACAGATAATCGTCAATCACCGGCGCGGCGTCGGCGATGGGGTGGTCTTTGGGGTCTTTGCTGTCGAGAATACGCAGCGGGTTCTTCTCCAATCGTGCGACGCTGTCCTCTGACAACGCACCCTTATGGTCGTTGAAATAGGCGATCAAAGCCGCGCGCCACGCATCGCGGCTTTGCGTGTCGCCCAGCGTGTTGAGCTGCAACGTCACGCCATCATTGATGCCTAATTCCTTGAGCAACTGATCGGCCATCACCAGCAATTCGACGTCTGCCTGCGGCTCAGCCGCGCCGATAATTTCGGCATCGATCTGGTGGAACTGGCGGTAACGGCCCTTTTGCGGGCGTTCGTAGCGGAACAACGGCCCGTGCACCGACAGCTTCATCGGTGCATATTGCTGCCAGCCATTGGTCAGATAAGCCCGCGCAATTCCCGCAGTAAATTCGGGCCGAAGCGTAATCGAATCCCCGCCGCGGTCATCGAAGGTATACATTTCCTTCGACACAACATCGGTCGCCTCGCCAAGGCTGCGGGAAAACACCGCTGTCGGCTCGATCACCGGCAGCTGCAGCCCCTTGAAGCCATAAAGCCGTCGCACGCGCTCAAAGGTCGCGACGACATGCGCGAAGCGTTCCTCGGTTTCACCGAACATATCCTGGGTGCCGCGTACGGGCTGCGGGGTTTGTATCTTTACCATTTGGAAAGCGCCCTAGCGGCTAATTGGCGATAGTGGAATAGGGCTGGACGCCGCGATGGGCTTTCGCCAAAACCATTCCCCATGAAATCCACAAAAATGTCGCGCCTCCTCGCCGCCGTCGCCCTTTCCTCCACCCTCGCCACCGCCGCCGTCGCCCAAAGCTCGCCGCAACCGGTGCCAATCATCGACCGCGTTCCAGAGCCCGAAGACCGGCCCTTGACCGCGCCGATGAAGCTCGAGGTCGATGCAACCGACGTCGCTCGCGCCATATTCCGCATGAAGCAAAGCATTCCGGTCGAAGCAGGCAAACCGCTCATCCTGCTCTATCCGCAATGGCTACCCGGCAAGCACGGTCCGCGCGGGGCGCTCGCCGAGATGACGGGCCTGAAAATCCGCTCGAACGGCACATTGCTAAACTGGACGCGCGATCCGGTCGAGGTTTATGCCTTCCATGTCGATACGCCTGCAGGCACCCGCTCGGTCGATGTCGAATTCCAGTTCACTTCGCCGGTGCAAGGCTCCGAAGGCCGCATCGTTGTAACCCCTGCGATGATGAATGTGCAGTGGGAACAGGTCGCGCTCTATCCTGCGGGGCATTTCACCCGCGCGATTCAAGTGCAGCCGTCAATCACACTGCCCAAAGGCTGGACAGGGGTGGCGGCGCTCGACGGCGCGAAGGTCACCGGCAACCGCATCGATTACGGAGTCACAACATTCGAAACCCTGATCGACAGCCCGATGTTTGCCGGACCGCATTACAAAAAATGGGATCTGGGCAACAAGGTCACGCTCAACGTCTGGGCCGACGAGGCGAAGTTCCTAGAGGCCAAACCCGAGCAGATCGCGGCGCACAAAGCATTGGTCGACGAGGCGGTTATCCTGTTCGGCTCGAAACATTTCGACCGCTATGAATTTCTCCTCGGGTTAACCGAAGAGCTGGGCGGTATCGGCCTTGAACATCATCGCTCCAGCGAAAACACGCGTGAAACGGACTATTTTGTCGAATGGGACGACAATATGTCCGAACGCGGTCTGTTGCCGCATGAATTAATCCACAGCTGGAACGGCAAATTCCGCCGTCCCGGTACAATGTGGACGCCGAATTATTCCACCCCGATGCGCGACAATCTGCTGTGGGTGTATGAAGGCCAGACCAGTTACTGGGACCTCGTGCTTGGCGCGCGGTCGGGATTGCAATCGAAAGAAATGACGCTCGCCGAATGGGCCAAATATGCCGGATTTTACGCCGAGCAACCGGGGCGCGACTGGCGCAGCGTCGAGGACACAACCCACGACCCGATCTTCGGCGCGCGCAAACCCAAGCCGTTTTCTTCGCAGTCACGCGGAGAGGATTATTACAATGAAGGCTCTTTGGTTTGGCTCGCAGCCGACATGACAATCCGCGAACTGTCGCGCGGCAAAAAGTCACTTGATGATTTCGCCAAAGCGTTTTTCGGTGTTCGCGACGCCGACTGGGGCGTGCTGACCTATGATTTCGACGAAGTTGTGCGCACGCTGAATGCAGTGCAGCCTTACGACTGGGCTAAATTCCTCGATACCAAATTGCGCCAGCCCGGCCAGCCAGCGCCGCTCACCGGAATCGAGAAAGGCGGTTACAGACTCGTATGGAAAGAAGAGCCGAACATCTTTGACAAGGAGATTATGAAAGAGGGCAGCAACCTCAATCTCGTTCATTCGCTCGGCCTCGCGGTGGACAAGGATGGCAAGGTGACCTCGGTGTTCTGGAACAGCCCGGCGTTCAAGGCCGACATCGTCAATAGCGCCAAAATCATCGCCGTCGGTGGGATCGCATATACCAAGGACCGCCTGACCGACGCGGTCACTGCGGCGAAGGATGGCAAAACGCCGGTCCGCCTCCTGATCGAACGCAACAAGCGTTATGAGCAAATAGACATCGCATATTCAGGCGGGCTTCGCTATCCGCACCTCGAACCAACCGGCAAAGGCGACGCTGCATTAGATCGCCTGCTGATGCCGCGCCGCAAATGAAACAAAGAAAGCCTCCCAATGCGTATCGACCTTATTCCCGCCGGTGACGATGTCCCCAACAGCCTAAACGTCCTGATCGAAGTGCCGATTGGCGGCGAGCCGGTGAAATATGAATTCGACAAGGCCTCGGGTGCGCTATTCGTCGATCGTTTCCTGCACACGCCGATGCGTTACCCGGCAAACTACGGTTTTGTTCCGCACACGCTGGGCGAGGATGGCGATCCTTTAGATGCGCTGGTCGTTGCGCGTTCGCCGATAGTCGCGGGTGCAGTGGTGAAATGCCGCCCCATCGGCGTCCTGATGATGGAAGACGACAAGGGCGGCGACGAAAAGCTGCTTTGCGTCCCCGTCAACGCCACCTTCCCTTATTATGCCGATGTCGTGACTTATAAGGACATGCCACCGATCGTACTGCAGCAAATCGAACATTTCTTTACCCACTACAAAGACCTCGAACCTGGCAAATGGGCAAAGCTCAACGGCTGGGGCGACGAGAAAGACGCCAAGCGGATCATTTTGGATTGCGTCGAGCGGGCGAAGGAGCATGGAATATGAAGCGAATGGCGGCGATGATTGCTTCTGTGCTGGCCCTATCGGCCTGCGCCACGCCCGAAACGCGGGTTCGCACGGCACTAATGGATGCGGGTCTGTCCAAGCCGATAGCTTCCTGCATGGCCGACCGGATGGTCGACCGCTTGTCGCTGATCCAGTTAAACAAACTCAGCGGCCTCAAAAAGCTACGCGGTCAAAATATGCGCAAGATTACCGTAGATGAACTGCTTAGGCGCACTCGGTCTTTGCAGGACCCCGAAATATTGGGTGTAGTGACCTCGTCGGGTTTGATCTGCGCGGTTAAGGCCTAGTTTAACCAGCGCGTCAGGACCGAAAGCCAACCGCTTTCGGCTTTAACTGT
This sequence comes from Sphingomonadales bacterium, assembly GCA_031400695.1. Classification (GTDB taxonomy): domain Bacteria; phylum Pseudomonadota; class Alphaproteobacteria; order Sphingomonadales; family Sphingomonadaceae; genus Sphingorhabdus_B. The sequence continues at coordinate 20,049 of JANNQI010000054.1, forward strand.
CACCGGCACACCGAAATCCGTACATTCGATACAACGCGCCTGTACCCCTTGCACCCGCGTCAGCATTTCCAGGTCAGCCGCAACACGCTGCACGAACAATTGCTGCTGCCACTGGGCCTGTGCAAAAATGTCCATCGGCGCGACTGACGCGTCGCGCTTGGGCATCAACCCACCGAGTAGCGTCCCCGCGAAGCTAGGCTGCGGCTCGATATAGACTGCGTGCCATCCGTCAGGTTTGAGGCCCGCGCGCTTCACCGCTTCGGCCAATGCCTCATCCATTCCGCCCAGTCGGTCGACCAGACCGTTCTGCCGCGCGGTGCCGCCCGCCCAGACGCGGCCCTGACCGATAGCATCGACCTGCTCCGGCGTTTTCTTGCGTGCGGTCGCAACGCGGGTAATGAAGTCGCGATAGCCATTTTCGATGGCACTTTGCGCCACGCGATCGAATTCGGGGCTAAACCCGCCAAGCACGTCCGGTTCGCCCGATAAAGGCGTGGTTTTCACACCGTCGGCGTTGACGCCGATCTTGGCAAGGCCTTCCTCGGCGCTAGGAATCACTCCGAAAATACCGATCGAACCGGTGATCGTCGAAGGCTCGGCAAAAATCACATCGGCAGGAAGCGAAATCCAATATCCACCACTCGCCGCGAGGTTTGCCATTGATACGACGACCGGAATCTTCTTCGTCTTGGCCGCTTCAATCGCTAGCCGGATTTTCTCCGACGCGGTTACCGAACCGCCTGGCGAATCCACGCGCACCACCAGCGCTTTCAAATCTTTCTGGTCGAGCGCCTCGTAAATTTGCTTGGCAACGGTATCGCCCGCCGCTGTTCCAGGCCCGGCCTCGCCATCAACGATTGTCCCCGCGATTGTCACAACACCAATTTGCTTGCCTGCGCTCGGCGGACCATAATTCGCTAGCAACGCGTCCATTTCGGTTGCGGCAAAACCGCCGGTCGTCTTTTTGTCATCCGTGCCATATTTGCCTGCGATGAACATGCCGAAGGCGACACGGTCGCCAAGCTTGTCTACGAGTTTGTTGGTCAGCGCCAGTTCGGACAGATTGCCCTTGGCGCCCTCCACCGCGCCTGCGGGATCGCGCAGCAGCGGAGCAATCACCGCCTGTGGGCGCGCCTTTGCAACATCAGCCTGCCACTGCCCCCAAATCTCGTCATAGACCGCCTTGATGGCTTCCTTGGATTCGGGTGACTGGTCGCTGCGCGTATAAGGCTCAACTGCGCTTTTGAAGGTGCCCACGCGATAGACGTTCGCTTTGACGCCGAGTTGGTCGAGCAAGCCCTTGAAATAAGGTTGAGATCCTCCCGGGCCGGTAAGGATCGCGCCGCCCAGCGGGTCCATCCAGATTTGCGTCGCATGCGCTGCCAATTGGTAGCTGTCGTCACTATAGGCCGTAGCGAAGGCGTAGACCGGTTTGCCTGCCTTCTTCACCGCATCGAGGCTGTCGCCAATCGCCGAAAGGCTGGCCTGCCCGCCACCCATGAAACGGTCCATGTCGAGGACCACTGCTTTGATCCGCTTGTCCTTTTCGGCAAGTCGCAACGAGCGCACAATATCGCGTTGCCGGATTTCTCGGACCGGCGTAGCGGCAGAGGTTAGCGCGGTCAGCGGGTCGATCTCGGCCGGTTGCTCAGACACGACACCGTCCAGCTTCAGCAACAAAGCACCGTCGCGGACAAGGCCGGGGTTAGGACTGGAACTAAGCGCGGCAAACAGCAGCCCGAAGAACAAAAGCAGAAGAAGAAGCACCAGCAGGTCCTTCAAACCGACGATAATTTTCCAGCTGACGCGCATGAACTGCATTTGTGTTTCCCGTTAAGTTTATAGGGTGATGTAAGCGCGCTTTGTCGTAATTCCACCCACAATTCGATCAAATCCGACCTGCGGTTGACCCGCGACACAGAATTACGCCATCTCGGTGCGAGAGGATTGATAAGGCAACCTACAGATCTGTTGAATAAGCGGTTGTCAGTTGGTTCCCGACGAGGCAACCGTGCGCGCTTCGCATAACTCACGGGCAAGCCATGTTCAAAAACCTCAGCAGCAAACAAAATTCGACGGTCATTTTTGATCAGCACAAGGCTGAGCTGGGCCAGGCAAAGACGCGCTTGTTTAATGTCCCTATTGCTATCGCCTATACTCATTTTTCCGGGTTGCTATGGGCGTTGCCGGCAACTGCCCAGACTGCTTTAGTACTTTATATAGTGGGGTTTGCCTTATTTACCGTCTTCTCATTTCTGAACATTTTGTATCGCCCGGGCAACTACCCGATAAGACGACTGGCAAATATGGCGGGCGACTATGCGTCTTTAGCTATCGTTATGATCCTCGGTCAAACGACAGCGATGCCTCTTTATGCGCTGATCCTTTGGGTCACCCTGGGCAATGGCATGCGCTTTGGTCAACGCTATTTGTTGATTGCCGCCATTATGGCGCAGCTCGCTTTGCTCGCACTGATCCTGGGCAGCGAATATTGGCGTAGCCAGTTTGAGTTGATGGTCACATTTTCGGTTACAGCAATTGCTTTGCCGACATACGCTCTGATGCTGCTGCGCGAGACGGCAAGGGCACGTGATACCGCCCAAGTGGCAACGCTTGCGAAAAGCCGGTTTCTGGCGCAGGCGAGTCATGATTTGCGTCAGCCCATTCATGCGGCGGGCTATTATATCGGCGCACTCCGCGGTTCGCCCATGAACGCAGATCAGGTCAATCTGGTGAACCGTATCGAGCAAACATTAGGCGGGGTGGCGCGGCTTTTTAAGTCGCTGCTTGATATCGCAAAGCTCGACAGCGGCACCATTGATGTCCGCGCAGAGCCGGTTGCGCTCAAGCCGCTCATCGACGAAATCATCTCGAATAATGAGCAGTTTATTCAATGGAATGATATCGAGTTGCGAACCGTTCTGGTCGACGTGACTGTGGACGCCGACCCCACCTTGCTGACCACAATGGTGCAGAATCTTTTGTCGAACGCGATCAAATACAGTCCAGGAAAAAAGATACTGGTGGGCGTGCGACGCCGTGGCTCAAGTGCATCAGTGGAAATATATGACCAGGGTGTCGGCATCGACGGCGAGCATTTGCCGTATATTTTTGAAGAATTCTATCGTGGCCATGCTGCGGGCGATCATGATGCCGAGGGCGTGGGTTTAGGCTTGGCGATATTGCAGCGGCTAGCCGCGCTTTGCGGTTTTTCGATTAAGCTGGATTCAAAACGCGGCGTCGGTACGTCCGTCAGATTAAGCGGCATACCCATTTCCCAATCTCGCATGTTGCCGCCCGCGCATGTTGATAATACCATCCCCAGCCCGCTCGCAGGTTTGCGAGTCATCCTGATTGAAGACGACATCAACGTCCTTGAGGCGACCGAAACATTGTTAAAACGCTGGGGCTGCGTGGTTCAAGCATTTGCAAAAATGCCAGAACAAGCGGCAGATGCGGACATGATCATCAGCGATTTCGATCTCGGCGCTAGCGCTACAGGTGCGCAAGCTATTGCTGCCATCCGAACGCAGCTTACACGAGCCCTTCCCGCCATATTGATGACTGGCCATGCCGAGGAAAGTCTGCATCATCGTAACACGCCCGAAGATGTCATTGTGCTTGCAAAGCCGGTCCAACCGGCAGCGCTTCGGTCGGTCCTTTCCAGCATCCGGACGAGGGAGTTCAATCAATCCTGATGCCGTGACACTTGCTTAGCTAACGTTCGCTGGGCCGACCATATGGCAGGTTTTCGGCTGCTGTCCGGCAGTAATTACCGTCAGATCGATAGTCAGCGACAATACCTTCGCGGACTTCAAAGGTCATGTTGCAAACCCATGTTTCTTGGGGAATTTTGTCGCCATAGCCGTCAACCAAATTGGTAGTATAGCCATACGCATAATGAAGGAACCGCGTGCTGCCACTTTTAAAGTTTTGATGTGGGATGCTGTTGCAACGCTTGGTATCAGCAAAAGCATCGCTGCGCTCATTAACGCAAATAATCGAATGGCACCGCTGTTGAAACCAGTCATGGATTAGGACTGACATGCCGCTGCCGAAAACGAAAGCCAGCGCATTTACCGGTGCGCCGGGCCCGCCGAGTTCAAAACTTATATTATACAGAAAAGGGCCGCCGGATTTGCGCCAGCGGCCCTTAAACATGGGTCAGCGGTCGGATGTCCCGCTGCCGGAAGTTGCTTTCATGCCGTGACCGGCATCGCTGATTGGATCAGCGGCCGATCTCCCGAACGGAATTGCCCGACCTCTTAACTGAACCATGAGACATCGGATCA
>JANNQI010000055.1:0-65391 GCA_031400695.1 Sphingomonadales bacterium
CTGGAAACGCCGACGTGCCCCACGAGGACGCTGGAACAGGTCAGTGTCTGGGCCGATTGTATCAAACAGCCCGCGCTGCGCGAGCGGTTCAGCTACGCCTTCAACTGGCATTACCAGAATGTCGATGTCTGCAAGCCGTTCGACTTGGCTGCGGCATGCAAGGACGGGCATTGCGTGTCGGCGCAGATCACGCGCAATGCCAAATTGCTGGCGGACAAAGCGCTGCCGGTGCGCGAACGTGTGATGGCGCTGGCATTCCTCACGCATTTCGTCGGCGATCTGCACATGCCGCTGCATGCCGGCGACCGCAACGACCGCGGGGGCAACGACCTTAAAGCGGCTTATGGCATTTTTGCGGGCGCGCGAACGAACCTGCACAGCGTCTGGGACGGCTATCTCGCCGAGCGCGCGATTTCGACGCCGCCTGCGCTCGCTACCGAAACGACGCCGGACATGGCCTCAGGCACTGTCACCGACTGGAGCCGCGAAAGCTGGCAGATTGCGAAGGACGCCGCTTATGGTGTTGCGCTTGGCGATCCCTGTGGCCCCGTTGCCGCGCGCGCGGTACTCGACGATGCCAAAATCGCCGCGCTGGTGCCTGTTGTCCGGCTGCAGATTGCGCGCGGCGGCATGCGGCTGGCGCGGTTGCTCGACGAAGCGCTGAGCCCAACGACTAAGGGTGCATTGCCCCGGCGTTGACGATCGGCTGGGTGTCGCGCTCGCTGCACAGCACGACCATAAGGTTCGAGACCATCGCCGCGCGGCGCTCATCGTCCAGCTCGACGACTTTTTTTGCCGACAGCATGTCGAGCGCCATTTCGACCATCCCGACCGCCCCTTCCACAAGCGTCTTGCGCGCCGCGACGACCGCCTCGGCCTGTTGGCGACGGAGCATCGCGCCAGCAATTTCCTGCGCATAGGCAAGATGCGTGAATCCGCATTCATCAACGGTGATGCCGGCAACGCGAAGCCGCTCCATCAGTTCCAGACGCAACTCGCCGCCGACCTGATCGTGATTGCCGCGCAGTGTCACTTCCTGATGCGTGAAATCGTCATAGGGGTAGCGCGCGCCGATTGTGCGGACCGCGGCCTCGATTTGTGCGAGCACGAAAGCCTTGTAGTCATCGACGTCGAACAGTGCCTGCGCAGTGTCGGTAACGCGCCAGACAACCTGAGCCGCCATCTCGATCGGGTTCCCGCGCAAGTCGTTGACCTTGATTTTCTCCGAGATGAGGTTGTTGGCGCGCAGCGATATCTTAGCTTTTCCAAACCATGGCCAGATCCAGCGCAGACCTTCGTTGCGATCGGTGCCTCGATATGCCCCGAACAGTGTCAATGCGACACCCTGATTGGGCTGGATCATGAAAAAACCGATAGATACAAAAAGGAAGGCTGTAGTGCTGAGAGCCAAGCCGACGAATGCTGACGGAGAATCGCCGTCGCTAACGATGGCGTGAGTTAGCGACCAGCCGAACCACCCCATGCTGAGGAGCATGAGCAACAGCATCAGATAGCCGTTATAGCTGCTCGCTGCCCGTTCGAGGCTGGCATTCAAATCACCCTTATTGGAAACTTCCGTCATCATGACCTCCCGTTTAATATGATATCATAATTATATCATATCCACTACTTTGCAAGTCTAATCGGACGAAGCGAGCGGTGACGTGAGTTAAAGATCGCCGAACGATATCAGCGCCGCGCGGGCGATTGGCTCGCCCCATTCCTGCACGAAATGGCCGCCGCCTTCGATTTCCATCGGTGGCGGACAGCCTTTAATCATTGCATTGAGCTTCATCATCGCGGCCGGACCAAGCACAGGGTCGTCCATACCAATCGCCATAAAGCTTTTGCCTTGCCATTCCTTGCTCCAGAACGCCGCCGCTTCGCGGCTAACGTCGACCCCGTCCATGTCGGGCTCAACCGGCACCAGCGCCGGAAAGACCTGCGCGCCTGCCTTATATTCGGGTCCCGGATAGGGTGCATCGTAAGCAGTGACTTCTTCTGCTGTCAGGTGAGGCGTGCCCCGCGCGATCAGCGCGCCGATAGGAAGGTCGGGAGTCGAAAGCGCATAATTTTTCCATGCCTTGAAGCCTTCGGTTATCCCGCGCCCAAGACCAAGCCCGGTATTCATCACAATCAGCCGTTCGAGGCGAGGCTTAAAGCTTTCATCGACTGGCAAGGTCAGTCCCAACAATCCGCCCCAATCCTGCACAACCAACGTGATATTATGAAGATCGAGGCGCTCAGTCAAAGCCAGCAGATAACTTCGATGAAAGTGGAAGCTGTAATCTGATTGCTTCACCGGCTTGTCCGAGCGCCCGAATCCAAGCAAATCAGGCGCAATCACCCGCGCGCCACTCTCCAGAAAAACCGGGATCATTCGCCGATACAGGAAAGACCAGCTAGGCTCCCCATGCAGGCACAGGAAAGTGCGCGCCGCATCCTTTGGCCCTGCGTCGACATAGGCAATGCGCAACCCTTCATAGCCTGGCAAGTCATCGACATATCCCACAGGGAAATCGAAGTCCGGCAGATTTGCAAAGCGATCCTCGGGCGTCCGCAATGCTTCTATGGTCATGGTTTTATCCTTCCAGGGCCAGCGATCAGCAGCCGCAATCCGTCGACAAGGCTTTCCTTGTCGACACCGTCCTCCCCGCGCGCAATTGCGAAACCTGCGGCATTCATTGCCCCCATGAGCAAAATAGCGACAGGCTTTACTGGCTGTTCGGCAATGAACCCCGCCGCCATCAGCGCACGCGTTCCAGCCATCACCGTTTTAAGACCCAGCCGCGAGTCAACTTCGCGCCATCTGTCTTCGCCCAGCACAACGGGCGCTTCGACAAAGACAATCCTGTGAAAATCGCTTTGCTCGGCAAAATCGAGCGAACTTCGTACGCCTGCCAAAAAAGTTTCCAGAACCCCAAGACCAAGCTCAGGCTTTGATGCTGCTTTGGCCTGGGTATCGAGCTTAAGCTCAAGCGACTCGAAAACCTGCTCGAACAAATCGAGCTTGGATTCGAAATGGTGGAACATCGCGCCAACGGTTACGCCAGCCGCTGCTGAAATTTCACGTGCAGACGTACCTGCATAGCCTTGCTCGGCAAACAGCATTGTAGCTTTCGCCAAAATATCAGCGCGGGTTTTCGCTGCGTCTTCTGCTGTACGTTTAGCCATAGGCTATCCAATTCCGACTCGCCAAGCGACTTGACTCAAAACATATCATCGTTATGTAAGTTGGATATGAAAAAGAATCGGGTGTGGGGGCAAGCCCAATATTGGTGCGCCATCCCGACTTTATCAATGCGTGCCGGTGAATTGCGACCCCATCGGTAGGCATGTAGGCTCTCCTCTTTCCCGCAAAGAGGAGAGCATATTTTTTTGTCAATATCTACAGTTATTTAGCGGCGTCTCCACGCACGCGGAGACGCCACTAATCGATATTATTCGCCCGTCGGGAAGCCACGCTTTTTCATGATATATTTGACGTCGGGGTCGCGACCACGAAATGCGCGATAGGCTTCAATCCGGTCCGACTCATTGCCTGTTGCAAGCAACATCGAGCGGAACCGCTCGGCGGTTTCCTTGTCCCAGACATCGCCCTTCTCGGTAAAGGCTGCCCAAGTGTCGGCGTCCATCGTCTCCGACCACAGATAGCTGTAATAACCCGCAGAATAGCCGTCATCGGCAAACAGATGATTGAACTGCGGCAGCCGATGGCGCATTACCATTTCCTTGGGCATGCCGATTTCCGCCAGCGTGTCGCGCTCGAATGCTGCAGGATCTGTGACCGGCGTCGAACGGTTGTGCAGCTTCATGTCCAAAATCGCACTCGACAGATATTCGACCGTAGCGAAGCCCTGATTAAAGGTATCGCTGGCCTTGATCTTGTCGACCAAGGCCACCGGGATCGGCTCGCCGGTTTTGTAATGCTTGGCATAGGTGTTCAGCACATAGGCGTCAGCAGCCAATTCTCGTTTGCCTGCGAAGGATATTCGACGAAATCGCGCGGTGTCCCGCCGAGGCCCGGCCATGTGATGTCGTAATTCAGAAAATGAATGGCGTGACCGAATTCATGGAAAAGCGTTGATGCGTCGTCGATGCTGATTAAGGTCGGCGTACCATTGGCCCCGGGAACAAAATTGTTGTTATTCGACGCAAGCACGATGTCGTTTTTGCCGCCCAATTTGTGTTGGCTGCGATAGGTCGTCATCCACGCGCCTGAACGCTTGCCTTCGCGCGCGAAGTTATCGAGATAGAAAAGGCCGATAACTTTGCCATCGCGCTTCACTTCGAATGTCCGTACCTTGGGCTCGAACACAGGCACCGTTCCGGTGTTCTCGGTAAAGGTCATGCCGTAAAGCTTGCCAGCCGCATCGAACATCGCAGCAACCATATTGTCGAGTTGGAAATATGGCTTAATCGCTTCCTGATCGAGGTCGTATTTCGCCTTGCGGACCTTTTCGGCGTAGAAACGATAGTCCCAAGGCTCGATGGTGATCTTGTCGGTGTTGGCAATGGCCTGCATGTCGGCCACCTCTTCCTTCACGCGCGCGGTCGCGGCTGGCCAGACCCTCATCATCAGATCCATCGCCTTGTCAGGGTCTTTCGCCATCGTGTCGGCCATTCGGTAATGTGCGTGCGTCGGAAAGCCGAGGATTTCGGCGCGGTCCTGACGGAGCTCGAGGATTTCCGCGATCGTCGCATTGGTGTCATTGGCGTTTCGATTGTCACCGCGTTTGGTGAAGGCGCGCCAGACTTTTTCACGCAGATCCCGGCGAGTCGAGTTTTCGAGGAAGGGCTGGACGGCAGATCGCGTGTTCACCACTGCCCATCCAGTCTTGTCCTTCGATTTTGCGGCCGCTTCCATAGCCGCCACAAAGCTTTCGGGCAGCCCCACAAGTTCGGCTTCGTCGGTAAACAGGATAAAGGTTTCTTCGTCGGCCAGCACCTTTTCGGAAAAAGCCGAGAATTTCTTCGAAAGTTCGGTTTCGATGCCGATAACCTGGGCCTTTTTCGCGGCATCAAGCAACGCTCCGTTGCGCACCAGTCCGTCGTAAGTCCGCTCCAACAGCCGCATCTGCTTAGCATCGAGGTTCAGCGTAGCACGCTGGTCGTACAAATATTTTACCCGCTGAAAATAGCGCGCATCCAAGGTCAACGCGGAGAAAAAGGCGCTGACCTTCGGCTCCCATTCGGCCTGTATCTTGCGCACTTCGGGATTCGACAGGTTCGATGAATGCACGCCCCAGATCGAGAATAGCCGCCCGATCTTCTCGCCCGACAGTTCACTTGCGGTGATCGTGTTTTCAAAGGTGATTGGCTCGGGCTTTGCCAGCATCGCTTCGAACTCAGCTTTGGAATCGTCCATCGCTGACTGAAACGCGGTAGGGAATTCGGCGACTTTGACCTTGTTCCAAGCGGGAACGCCTTCGTATGGCCCGGTCCATTCCTTGAGCAACGCAGGTTCCGATTTCCATGTTGTCTTCATCACTTTCGCATTCGCAACCGCAGTCATAGCAACTCCAGACAGTAAAAGCGCCGCAGCGCTTGCCAAAATTTTCCCCGTTCTCACGCATCATACTCCTCGAAGTCCAAGACGATTAAGCCGCCCTGCAATGAACCGGCGATTAGCGACTTCACGGTGTCGGTGCAAATAGCCAATTCGGACAAAATTATGCATCCATAATGGAGCGAAATGGCTGGTTATTCCCGAAGTGGATAAGCCAAGCCGGAACGCAAGGGGGCAGGACCCCGATGACGCGCGCAGGGTCTTTATTGAATTGTCGGACGACACAGATGGAAAGCTCGACGATTGTTTTGCAGCGACCGCAACGCGAACAAGCCAAATTATCTGATAGCTCTTGCCAAAGCCGCCTCGGTTTGGCAAAGGCCCTGCTCCCTACGGGGGCGCTTAGCTCAGTTGGTAGAGCATCTCGTTTACACCGAGAGGGTCAGCGGTTCGAGCCCGTTAGCGCCCACCATTTTTCAGATGCGGCCTGAAAAAGGAAGAAAGCAGATGGCGTTCATCGTACAGAAAGCTTTTAAAGTGCAGTTTTCGCACATGAGGGGTTTGTTTCTAACTTTTGGCACCAGCATTGTTATTTTGGCGGCAGGCATGACGTCTGATGCAGCATTTGCGCGTGAGACCGATCAACCCGAAGCTGCCAACTGCACAGACCCCAAACATCGGCACACGGTTGTGCGTCCGCTCACGGAAGCACTGCCGATTCGCAAAGGCGAAAAGGTGCGCGTTCGCCGTATATTGATGTAATCAGTCTGCCTCGCGCAGCAGTTTCGCCATTTCTGCGTCATCCCACTCGACACCGCCAGCCACGCGCCATACTTCCTTGCCGTCGCTGTCGTATAAAATCGTCGTTGGCAGTGCGATCTGGTTGTTGAACGCAGCCAGTAAGGCATTGTCGGCGTCGGTATAGGCTTCGAGATTTTTGACGTTGGTTTCTTTAAAAAATGACGCCACCGGTCCCCGTCCCTCCAGATCCTGCGACACCGCAATCACCGAAATACGGCCTTCTTCGAGGGCAGCCAGCGCATCAAGCGTCGGCATCTCGGCCTTGCATGGCGCGCACCATGTCGCCCACAGATTTACCAACAATGGGCGTCCGGCAAAGTCCGCTAATGAGACATCGCGCCCGTCGGCTCCGGTAAAGACCGCTTTCGGTGCGGTTTGCTCGGCGAATTTATAGCTTAAAGTCGCACGCATTCCGTTCGCGCTTTCGAGCCCGACTTCCTCTTTTGTGTCGGCGGCAGCGGAACTGGCAGATGCGGGTTGCGCTTGCCCCTGCGTCGCGCTTTCTTTATCGCACCCGGCAAGTACCAGCAGGATCAAAGCAATTACAAAGCGCATTTCGGATTCCAATAGCATGTGGGGCGGCCGGTTCGGTGAAGGCCCCGGCGATATTATGCGCGAGATAAATGCCTCTATCCCGTTCGACAAGCGACTTTGGCAGGAAGATATTGCCGGCAGTAAGGCGCATGCAGAAATGCTTGCGGCAAATGGTATTATTTCGGACGAAGACAACGCCGCGATCCAGCAGGGGCTGTCCGCCATTTACGACGAATATGCAGCCAATGGCGTGCCCGAAGACCTCAGCCTCGAAGACATTCATATGGTCACCGAGACCCGCCTGCGGGAACTGGTCGGCGATCCGGCGGCACGCCTGCACACTGCGCGTTCGCGCAACGATCAAGTGGCGACCGATTTCCGGCTTTGGGTGCGTGGAGCGATTACGCATGTAGATGCGGGATTGCAGGCATTTCAGTCTGCGCTTGTCGCCCGCAGCGAAGAACATGCCGATAGCATCATGCCCGGTTTCACCCATTTGCAGGTAGCGCAACCGGTAACTCTCGGCCATCATCTGATGGCCTATTATGAAATGGCAAAGCGTGACCGCAGCCGCTTTGCCGATTGCCGGGCGCGGCTCAACCAATCACCTCTCGGCGCAGCAGCGCTTGCCGGGACATCCTTCCCGATTGATCGTGCGGCGACAGCCAATGAGCTTGGTTTCGACGCACCAATGGCAAACAGCCTTGACGCCGTTTCCGATCGCGATTTCGCGCTCGAATTCCTGACCTGCGCGACCCAGACGGCGTTGCACCTGTCGCGGCTGGCCGAGGAAATGATCCTATGGGCATCGCAACCTTTCGGTTTCATCACCCTCCCCGATGCCTGGTCCACCGGCAGCTCGATCATGCCGCAAAAACGCAATCCCGATGCCGTCGAACTTGTGCGCGGACATGCTGGGCGGATCGTCGGTTGCATGACCAGTCTGATGGTTACGATGAAGGGACTCCCGCTCGCCTATTCCAAGGATATGCAAGACGACAAACCGCCGGTCTTCGAAGCCTATGATCTGCTCGCATTATCGGTTGCCGCGATGACTGGCATGGTTGCCAATGTGACTTTCAATACCGTCCGCATGCGCGAAGTCGCCGCATCGGGTTTCTCGACCGCGACCGACCTTGCCGACTGGTTGGTGCGTGAGCACGGCCTGCCGTTTCGCGAAGCGCATCACGTGACGGGCAGCGTGGTCAAAGCCTGCGAAGCGCGCGGTATCGGTTTCGGTGAAATCACTGTCGCCGACCTCGCGGCGATAAGCCCCGCACTTGGCCGGAGCATATTGCCTGACCTGTCGGTTGACGGTTCGGTGGCGAGCCGCACCAGTGCTGGCGGCACTGCGCCCGTTCGGGTAAAAGAGGCAATTGCCGCCGCCAAAAAGGAACTCGAAGCATGACTGTCAAAAAGCCTGTGCTGATCGCCTTGGCCATTTGTGTGGCCGGTTGCGGAAAGGTCGGCGACCTCGAACCGCGCTCCGGCAACAGCCTGCCACCCAAAGCCTACGGCCAGATCGAAGAGCAATCCGCTGCTGCGTTGACCCGTCCTGCGGTCCAAGCACGTCCCGGTCGCACCGACGAGTTGCTCAAACGCTCCGAGCGACGCGAAGATGACCAGTTCGACCTGCCACCGGGCAAGACAGCCAAACCCTTCGACCCCGAAGAAGCGGTTGCCGACGAATTAGCTGAAAAGCCAAGTTGAGTTTTATCTCCCATGAACCATTTCGAAAATATCGATGGCGTACTACACGCCGAACAGGTGCCTTTGCCGGATATCGCCGAGGGCGTTGGCACACCGGTCTATGTCTATTCGCGCGCTACGCTGGAGCGGCATGCCCGCGTGTTTCGTGAGGCGCTTTCGGGCCTGGATAATCCGCACATTGCGTTTGCGGTAAAGGCCAATCCGAACCTCGCGGTGCTAAAAGTACTGGCAAAGCAGGGCTATGGTGCCGATGTCGTTTCGGGGGGCGAGATGGATCGTGCTCTGGCGGCAGGGATAAAGGCAGAAGATATCGTCTTTTCAGGTGTCGGCAAAACCGCCGAGGAAATCGTGTGCGCCTTGAAAGCTGGCATCGGCCAGTTCAACATCGAATCCGAAGAGGAAGGCCGCGAGTTGGCGATCCTTGCAGACGCGCTTGGCTACCGGGCCGAAGCCGTGCTGCGCATCAATCCCGACGTCGATGCGGGAACGCATGGAAAGATTTCCACCGGCAAGGCCGACAACAAGTTCGGTGTCGGTATCCACCGCGCACCGGGAATCTACGCGCGTTTGGACGCGCTCCCCGGCATCAATATGCGCGGGGTTGCGCTGCATATCGGCAGCCAGTTGACCAGTCTCGATCCACTCGAAACGGCATTTGGCAAAATCGGCGCGCTATTGAACGAATTGCGCGAGACGGGGCATGTAATCACCCATGTCGATCTTGGTGGTGGGCTTGGTGTGCGCTACAAGGATGGTGATAAACCGCCCGAGCCTGCAGATTATGGTGCAATGGTCGCGCGCGTGACCAAAGACTGGAACGTGCAGCTGATGTTCGAACCGGGCCGGGTAATTGCCGGCAATGCAGGCATCCTCCTCACCCGCGTTATCCGGATCAAGCCGGGGTCCGGGAATTTGCCTTTTGCCATCGTCGATGCCGCAATGAACGACCTTGCCCGCCCGGCTCTCTATGACGCCTGGCACGATTTCGAGGCGGTCGAACCCAATGGCCGCAAGATCACGGCGAATATCGTTGGACCGGTCTGCGAAACCGGTGACACCTTTGCGATAGCGCGCGAAATCGACGAAGTTGCAGCGGGCGACCTGGCCATATTCCGCACCGCAGGTGCTTATGGTGCAACAATGGCGAGTACCTATAACAGCCGGGGATTGGTGCCGGAAGTGCTGGTTGATGGCGACAAATTCGCGATTGTGGCCGAACGCATTGCCCCGGCAACTATCCTTGCTGCCGAGCATGTACCCGACTGGCTTGAATAATGGACCAGTTGCCGATCTTCGTGAACCTGAAAGGCCACAAGGTCATATTGGTAGGCGGGGGCGAAGCGGCAGACGCCAAACGCCGCTTGATCGAGCGCGCTGGAGGCGAATGCGTCGATGCCGGAGACCAAGAAGCCCGCATCGCCTTTGTTGCCATTGACGACGAAGCGGAAGCCCTTATCGCTGCCGATGATCTTAAAGCCCGCGGCCTGCTGGTCAATGTTGTCGACCGACCCGAACATTGCGATTTCACCACCCCAGCCGTCATAGACCGCGCTCCCGTTTTGATTGCTGTGGGCACTGGCGGGGCATCAGCCGGCATGGCGAAGGCTATCCGCCAGCGGATGGAAACGATACTGCCGGAAAAGCTTGGTGCGCTGGCGCAAGCGGTAGCAGCGGCGCGCGTCTCTATCCGGCGGCGCTGGCCCGAACCCACCGACCGCAGACGAGCTCTGGATGCTGCTTTCACCAGCGGCGGTGCGCTGGATCCCTTTGAAAGCCACCCATCGACAGCGGTCGAAAAATGGCTAGACGACGCGCCCGAACCCAGCGGCTCCCGGATGATTGAAATCCCCTTGCTGTCCGATAACCCCGATGACCTGACATTACTGACAGCGCGTCTTTTGGGCGAAGCTGACCATATTTTCCACGATCCCGCTATTCCGGCTTCCATCCTCAACCGCGCACGAGCAGACGCCGTGCGGGAAGAAGGCGCGCCGCCTAGCGCGGCACCCGAAGGCCTTACCCTCTACCTGCGGTTGCCGTCCGCCAAAGGATAGGGCATGACGAGTGCGTAACCCGTCACAGGATGATGTCTTTGCCCGATTTTCCTTCCGAATTGCTGATCTATGGCTGCGGCAATATGGGCGGTGCGATGTTGCGCGGTTGGTTGGCGGCGGGTGTTGCAGCCAGCCGTTTTACCGTTGTCGATCCGGTCGCAGATGGATTACCCCAAGGCGTATCCGTGCATCGCACGGCAACGGAGCTGGACCGGAAATTCGATGCTGTTCTGCTTGGTATCAAACCGCAGATGCTGGGTTCCTTAGCGCCTGAAATAGCAAGATTGCTCGCCCGAGATGCGTTGGTGATTTCGATGTTGGCGGGGTCTGAAACTGCGACTTTGTCCACGCATTTCCCCGGCGCAAAGATTGTCCGGCTGATGCCCAACCTTGCCGCTGCCATCGGCAAATCGCCGCTTGGGCTGTTTTCAAAAACACTGGATGAGGAAGGCAAAGTCCAACTGGAATTGAAGCTTGACCCATTAGGCACGGCAATCTGGCTGAACGAGGAAAGTCAGATGGACGCGGTAACCGCACTTGCGGGTTCTGGGCCGGCGTTTGTATATCGTTTTATTGATGCATTGGCCAAAGGCGGCGTTGCAACCGGGCTGCCCCAGAATGTCGCTGCAACGCTGGCGATGGCAATGGTCGAAGGGGCGGCGGCGCTGGCAGCCACGTCGGGCGAAAGCCCGGCTGAGCTTGCTGCGCGCGTAACCAGCCCCGGCGGAACAACCGCTGCGGGGCTCGCCATATTAGACAACGATGATGCGCTCGAAAAATTGGTGACGGCAACCTTGCAGGCTGCACGCGACCGCGGCGCCGAGCTGGCAAAAGGGGAATAGCATGAGGATCAAAACTGCGTTGATGTTGACTGGCATCCTGTTTGCCGCACCCGTTGCCGCGTCTGTGGCCAAACCGCCAACGACTGAACAGGCCAAAGCCAACCTAGCTAAGGCAGGACTGATAGAAAGTTTCGACCTGTTCCAACTGGCCGATGGCATCGACGACGGCGCACTCAACAGCGAGGCGATTACCGCGGCGTATCTGGAGCGCATCGCGGCAATTGACGACAGCGGGCCGATGCTCAATGCCGTGATTGCGACGTTCCCCGATGCGCTCGAACAAGCGCGCTTGATGGATGCCGAACTGAAGGCGGGCAAATATCGCGGGCCGATGCACGGAATACCGGTGCTGGTGAAGGATAACATCGAAGTAGCAGGCCCAATTCCCACTACGGCTGGTTCACTTGCGTTGGCGGGTAACGTTACCAATCGTGATGCACCCCTGATCACGCGGTTACGCGATGCAGGCGCGGTCATTCTTGGCAAAACCAACCTGTCTGAATGGGCGAATATCCGCTCAGACAATTCGACCAGCGGGTGGAGCGCGGTGGGTGGCCTGACCAAAAACCCATATGCCCTCGATCGCAATACGTGCGGGTCCTCAAGCGGAAGTGGCGCTGCCATGGCGGCTGGTTTGGCCGCGGCAACTATCGGCACCGAAACCGACGGATCCATCACCTGCCCCGCAGGTGTGAACGGCGTGGTAGGTTTCAAGCCAACTGTAGGCCTTGTGTCGCGCCGCTATGTGGTGCCGATCAGCCATAGTCAGGACACGGCCGGTCCAATGACACGCACGGTCCGCGACGCGGCGATCATGCTCACCGCCATAGCAGGTTCGGACCCCGAAGATGCTGCCACCGCTAATGCCGATACATATCGCGGAAATTATGCGGCCGACTTGTCAGTCGATGCGCTGAAAGGCATGCGTGTCGGCGTAGTTCGAGCGCCGAATGTCGATGCTGCACTGTTCGACTCCGCCATTGCGAAACTGCAAGGGGGCGGCGCAGAAATTGTGGTTCTGGATGCGAGCAAGATCGACAGGGGAAAAATCGGTCAGGCGGAATTCAAGGTACTGCTCGCCGAGCTAAAGGCAGACCTTGGCAGCTATCTGCAAAATTTGCCCGAAGGGTTGGTAACGCACAAAACGCTCGCGGATATCATTGCCTTTAACAAGGCCAATGCCGACAAGGAGTTACAGCACTTCGGGCAGGATACGTTTGAGCTTGCCGAGAAGGAAGCAGGCCTAGAAAGTGCAGTTTATAAAGAGGCCTTGGCCACATCGCGCGGGCTGGCATCGGAAGCACTCGACCGACTATTCACCATCAATAAAGTCGATGTGATTATCGCGCAAACCAACGGCCCGGCGTGGTTGACGACACTCGGCAAAGGCGACGCGTTTTCAGGACCAAGCGCCAGTCAATTGCCAGCCGTGGCAGGCTATCCACATTTGACTGTGCCGATGGGTTTGTCAGCAGCCCTTCCCGTGGGACTAAGTTTTATTGGTGCCAAGTGGCACGACCACGCCGTGCTGAAGGCCGGTTACGCCTATGAGCAATTGTCCAAGGCGCGGGTAACCCCGCAGTTTCGGGTAAGTTTGGACAGCAAATAATGGCATTTGAAAAACCTGATTTAGGCAGCGTTATTCCGAAAGGCGCTTCTTTTGACCCAGCACTCGTCAACAGGCTGATGGGCAAATTTGGCCATGGCGGCTTTCTCGACATGGAATATGTCGGGCATGGCGATGACTGGGTCGAGCTTGCCATCGACTGGCGTGAGGATCTGGTTGCTGATCCTGACACGGGCATACTTGCCTCGGCAGTCATCATCAGCCTGATGGATAACGCGACTAGCATGTCGATCTGGACCAAGCTTGGCGAGTTCCGACCGCAGGTGACGATGGACTTGCGCATCGATTATCTGCGTCCCTCGCCCTCCGGCGAACGCGTTTACGGACGCGGTATCTGTTATCATCTTTCGCACAGCATCGGCTTTGTCCGTGGCTTTGCGCACAACGGCAATCCTGACGACCCGCTTGCCCACGCAAGTGGAACCTTCATTCGTGTCGGGAACCGCGTCGGATGAG
The DNA here is from genome assembly GCA_031400695.1 of Sphingomonadales bacterium. Lineage (GTDB taxonomy): Bacteria > Pseudomonadota > Alphaproteobacteria > Sphingomonadales > Sphingomonadaceae > Sphingorhabdus_B. Next base: position 13,534 of record JANNQI010000055.1, read on the forward strand.
CGATACCAAAATCACTGGCCTGCCGCCCTATGCCCTCGCACTCGACATGGCGGTGGTCGATGAACGCGATGGCGTTCCGGTTATCGGCATGCCATTTGCCGACAAGGTACAGGGCCGGCCGGGTTTCCTGCACGGCGGTGCTATCTCGGGCCTGCTAGAAATGGCGGCCGTCGCAGCCATTCACCGCGCCTTGCAGGCGAACGGCAGCGATAGCGCAATTAAGCAAGTCAACGTCACCATCGATTTCATGCGCGGCGGCCTAGGGCAGATGACCTACGCCGTCGGCGAGGTCACACGGCTGGGCCGGACTATGGCTAATGTCGAGGCGCGTGCCTGGCAGGAGGCCCGCGATAAGCCCATCGCAATGGGCTATATGCACTATCTGATTAAGTCTAAGCGAGAAGCTTAAGCCTCGCCGTGGGTTTCGATAAGCGCGCTGGCGATTGCCTCTGCGGGCGTCTTGTCACCCCAGATGATAAACTGGAAAACAGGGTAAAAACGCTCGCATTCGTCAATGGCTACATCAATGATGGTCTGCGCATGATCGACCCCAAGCAGGCCATTGGACGGCATCAGGCTGCCGTGGCGGAACAGCAATATGCCGTTCGCCGACCACATGTCGAAATGCCCGAGCCATAGTTGCTCGTTAATCAGGCCAAGTGCGATGTAGACGCTCTCGCGTTTATCGTTAGGTACCGTGACATCAGGCAAAACGATTAGTTGCAGCGCGTTATCCTCTTCGCGCCAGATCGCGCGGATCTGGTAGCTGGTCCAGCTGCCTTTATATTCGGCGGTAATCTCGTCTTCGCCGTCAAGTTCGAACGACCATCCGCGCGCTTCGAACAGCGCCGCGAGCATGTCTACGGGCGCGGATTCATCGCGTTCGAAATGTTCATATTGCTCGTCTGCGTCGTGCATGTTGTGATGCGCCCATTATTATCCGGGGATTCTGCCTTGCCTATGACTCGCACGCAAGGGACTTGCACCACCTTGCGGCACAAGTCTGTGGGCCGGTTGTGGAAAAGTTTTACTTCTTCGCGGCGGGTTTCTTTGGCGCGGGCTTCGCTTTGGGTGCTGTTTTGGCCGCTGGTGCGGCTTTCAGTCCAGCCGCAGCTTCAAGTGCGGCTACGCGTTTGCCCAACGCATCGGCCTCTGCACGGGCATTGGCTGCGAGACTTTTCACCGCGTCGAATTCCTCGCGGGTAACAAGGTCAAGGCCGCCAGCCCATTCGCGCGCACGCTCGCGCATGCTCGCTTCGGCCTCGCGGCCCATACCGGCCACGGTTCCGGCAACGCCGTTCAAAACCTTGGCCAAATCGTCAAAAATCCGCTTTTCGCTTTGCATGTCATTCACTCCATTGCGGTCAGGGGGTTAACCGCCCTTCCCTATTTGGGAAGTCGCAGCCGGAACGTAAAGGCTTTCTGCGTCGGGATTGAGACGATCGATCTGGAAATTCAGGATTGACGCAAAGCTGATCCAGATCAGATAAGGCACCATCAGCCAGGCTGCAGCCTTGCGAACCTGAGCAAAAGCAACCGTTGTTGCAATGCCAAGAACGATCATCACGAGAATGATGTAAAAGGCAGTGGTCACCTTATGCTGGCCGAAAAAAACTGGTGACCAGCTGAGATTCACCAAAAACTGGGTGACGAACAGGCCGATGGCAAGACCACGACTGCGCGCACCTCTGGCATGCAACACCATTGCGAAAGCCAGCCCTATCAAAAAGTAAAGCGTCGGCCAAACGACACCGAACGCCCAGCCCGGCGGCTGTACATCTGGCTTGATTAGCGTCTGATACCAGCCATTTTCCTCAGCGGATCCGGAAATTGTCCCCGATAGAAAGCCAAGAAACATCACCACAGGGATTACAAACAAAGCCCAGCGCAAAAGCGACATGCGAAGCTGCGATGCGGATGCAAGCTGGTTCAAAGGAGTTCTCCGAGCTTATCGGGCGATTCGGGGGAAACGCCAGTCGTTCAATTCCTTAGCATCCCTTACAGATACAACAAGGCCGCCTACCCATAAGGGCAAGCGGCCATTGTTTCAATGTGGCCCCGAAGGACGAAATTTACTTGCGTGTGCCCGAAAGCCCCATCGAACCGAAGGCGCCAGCCTTCACTTCGCCGGCCATCGCGTCGCCATCGACGGTTGCGGTCGCATCAAGGTGCATCGGCATCGGCACGGTGATGTCCATGCCCCAGCTCAGCGTATCGCCGTCGACTGTGCCGGAAGCGATATCCATCGTGCCGAGCCCGCCGGACATCTTGCCCGAAAAGCTGCCGCCGTCGCTGTTGACGGTCAAAACTGCCTTCTGGTCACCCATCGGGCTTTTGATTGTTACGTCCCAATCACCATCAACTGCTGCCATATTCCTGCTCCTTATTTAGCGGTGTTGTTTGCACTGGTGTTAGCAGCTTCGCCGACCATTTCAATTGGCAATCCAAGCGCTTCCAGCTGTGGTTTGACCTTAACAGCGTCGCCAACTACGACCCATGTGAAGCGATCCGGATTGACCAAAGCACGGATCGAGGTGTCGAGCTTTTCCTGAGTCATGCCGCGATACTCGCTTGCGACCGTAGCGTAAAAATCGTCTGGCCGCTTGTAGAGCACATTACGCTGCATCGCACCGAGCACATCACCCGACGTTTCAAAGCTGCCTGGCAGCTCGCGAATGTTACCACCGATTATGCGATCGCGTTCTTCGGTGGTGATGCCCTTGTCGCTCAAAAACGCCTTGTAGTTGGACATCAACGCAGCAATCGATTCGCCGGTCTTGTCGGCCTGCACCGGAGCGGAAATAAGGTAAGGTACATCGCCCTCGACGCGGTTGATGCTGCCGCGCACGCCGTATGACCAGCCCTTGGTTTCGCGCAGATCCATGTTGATCCGCGACAGGAAGCCCGCACCCAATGCCTCGTTGGCGGTGATAGCGGTTTCGAGATCGGCCGTGCCTTTGGTCGCCAGAACCTGCCCACCCAAAATCAGCGACTGGGGCGCACCAGGGCGGTTGATCAAGACGATGCGCGGATTGGCGGCGGCAGGAGCCGCCGACATATCCTTGACGCCAGCAGGTCCGGTTGCCTTCCAGCCGCCAAAGCTACCCTCAAGCGCACCCTTTATCTCTGCCAACGGCTTGTCGCTGACGACGAAGAACGTCGCTTTTTCAGGACGGAACCATTTGTGGTGGAAATCGAGGATTTCGTCACGCGACACTTTGCTGACGGTCGCAACATCGCCGGTGCCGGTGAATGAAATGCCGTAAGGATGGTCCTTGCCGAACAGGATCGGCGGCAAGGTGCGGAAGGCGATGCCTTGCGGGCTAGTCAGCTCGGACTGGATACGCGCCAGTTGCTGCCCGCGCAGTCGCTCCACCTCACCCGGCACGAAGTCGGGTTTCAGGACAATGTCTGAAAACAACTTCAACGACGGCGCGAGATTGGCGGACAGCGAAGTCACATTGACACTGGTGCGATCCATACTGGCATTGCTGCTGATGTTCGCCCCCAGCCGCTCCTGCGCTTCGGCGATTTGGGTTGAATTCATACCGCCCGCACCCTCGTCGAGCAGGGCCAGCATTAGCGATTGCGTACCTGACCGATCACGCGGATCGGCGGTATTGCCGGCATCGAAGCTCAACGACACCTGAGTCATCGGCACGGCGTTGCGTTGCGCGTAAACAATCTCGATTCCGTTAGACAGCTTGGTACGCTCGACCTTGGGGAATGCGAGGTCGGAAATGACCCCGAGTGCTGGCGCAGGTTCGCGTTTCACCGGCGTAATCGCAGTAGCCGTCTTGGGAACCGACGCACCTTTCGCCTCTTCATAAGGCGCACGCTCGCCCGGTTCGACGGTCAGTGCATAAACCGGACGCGTGAGCCAGCGGCCCATCGCAGCGGTCACTTGTGTAGGTGTTACCTTGGCGAGTTCAGCCAATTGCTTCTTATAAAAATCGCTGTCGTTGCGATACAAAGCGCCTTCGGCCAGCGCGACCGCCTTGCCACCGAAACCGCCGACTTGCTCAAGTCCGGCGAGTCGGCTGGACACCGTACGCATCTGCACGCGCTGCACCTCATCGGCGGTTGGCCCGGTTTTAACGAAATCCGCAATGATTTCGTCGAGCCGCTTGGCGACGGTTGCCGGATCGACACCCGGCTTAACGTCAGCGGTTATCTCAATGCCACCCAATTGGGCAAAGCCCTGATATCCTGCGGTTACATTCACAGCGAGCTTCTCTTCGCGCACCAGAATGTTGTCGAGCCGCGAGCTGGCAAGGCCGCCAAGCACGGATGCGCCAACTTCGAGCGGCACCGAATCGGCGCTGTCGATACCTGGCACCGTCCAGTTGCGGTAAATGCGCGTCGTTGCGACCTTGTCCTTCATCACCTCGGATTTCGGGGCCGCAAGCGACGGCACATCGACTTTCAAGGGCTTCTGCTTGGGGCCAGCCTTGATCGCACCGAAATTCTTTTCGACGAGTTTCTTCGCGGTCGGCACATCGATATCACCAGCGAGCACCAGCACGGCATTGTTGGGCCCGTAATGCTGGCGGAACCAGGCACGGACATCTTCCATACTGGCGCTATCTAAATCGGTCATCGAACCTATCGTAGAATGACCATAAGGATGGCCTTCGGGAACCATGCCCTTGATCTGGGCATATTCGACTAAGCCATATGGCTGTGTATCGCCCTGCCTTTTTTCGTTCTGCACCACGCCAATCTGGTTGGTCAGATTCTCCTGCGTCACTGCGCCGAGCAGATAACCCATACGGTCGGCTTCAAGATACAGCATCCGGTCAAGCGCGCTTGTTGGGACGGTCTGGAAATAATTGGTACGGTCGAACCAGGTGGTACCATTATAGTCGGTCGCACCCATATTCTGGAGCGGCTGGAAAAAATCACCAGGCGCGTTTTCCGAGCCGTTGAACATCAAATGCTCGAACAAATGGGCAAATCCGGTTTTGCCCTTAGGCTCATGCTTCGAGCCAATATCATACCAGATCGACACTGCCACTACGGGAGCCTTGCGGTCGGTATGGACGATGACACGCAATCCGTTTTTCAGCGTGAATTGCTCATGCGGAATGTTGATTTCCTTGACCAGCGCGGAGGCTGGTACCGGTGCAGGATCGGCTGCCAGCGCTGGCGACACCAGCATGGTCGCGCCAAGCAGAGAAAGAGTCAGTTTACGTATCATATTCAAAGCTCCGAAAGGCAGATATTGGCGCAGTAGATAAAGCCGCGCGGGGCAAAAACAATGTAATCGTTCAAGATTTTCGACAAACGGCGTTCAAGGGCGATAACGGCGTTTCGCGCGCTTGATCGCATCCGCCCATTCGAAATGCACCGGCTTGAACTTGCGGTCGAGGAACAGCTTCATCTGGTCAGTATAGTGCGGTGATTCAGATCGGTTGGTTGCAGCGCCGTAAGGCTGGATCGACTGGCTCGATACTTTACCGGCCTTATCCCAATTGACCAGCATGATGAAGCTGTCGCCATGCTTCACACGCATTTTGCCATTTTCTTGTGGCTCCCAAACCGTTGCGGCGCGTAGGGTGTCGGTTCCGCCATTGGCTGGCAAGTCAACCTTGCCGCGAACGAGGCGCTGGACTTCGCTCAGCGGCGGGTCAATGCGGCCAAAGCCCTTCATCAATGCATCGACAACCTCGCGCATTTTCAATCGGGCATCCGGCAGTGGACGGCCATGATAATTGTCGCCATTGGCCATATGCATCATTGCCTCACCCAGCGCGTCAGCGCGGCCGTTGCCATCGCTATTGAAATCCCATTGCATGAGCAGCTTCTGCGCCGCGACCAGGTCGGGCTCATCCTTCAGATCAGCCGTCAGCAGCTTTGCAATCCACGGCCCGGCAAAACTGTCTCGGCTGTAGGATGTATCGAATTTGATTGCGAGCAGCTCCTCAGGTGTCAACGACGCATCGGCTTCGAGCAATTCGAGGGCGCGGACAATCCGGTTGGTTTTGCGTGCTTCGATGCCAAGCAATGGCGAGAATTTCGTCAGGTCCAGTTCCGACCCTTTGCCCGCCGCCAAAAACGGCGTGTTGTTGGCGTTGGTCACAAAACCCGATGCCGGATTTACGATCATCGGCGTCGCACTCCAGGGGAGAACGTCGTTGGGCAAGCTTGCGCTGACATCTCCCGGCAAAATCTTGGTGTAATCGAACCCGGGTTTGCGGTCCGGGAAAATCGCGTTGTAATAATAGCCAATGCGCCCAGTCTTGTCGGCGTAAATGAAGTTGGTCGCGGGTATCCCCCGCAAACTCATCGCCGCAATCCACTGGTCGTAATCCTGCGCCTTCTGGATACGGAAATATTGTTCGAGCAGCTTCACGTCGTCGATTCCCGCATAGCGTATCGCGAATGCACCGTTCTTGTTGATGATAACCGGCCCATGCTCGGAACGATAAACCGTCTTGAGCACAGGCAAGTTGAACGGCCCGAATTTGACCGGAAGCCAGATGCGTTTTTGCACCAACGGCTTCCATTTTCCATCGATGCGGTACTGAGTCTTGTCGGCGTTGGTGACGAGCTTGTAGACGTCGATCAGATCGGGCTGATTGACCGTGTTCGTCCAGCCCAGATTGCGATTATGCCCGAGCAGGATGAAAGGCGACCCGGGGAATAACGCCCCTGCCATATCGAGGCCTTCGCCCGAATGGACGACTGCTTCATACCATGCGACGCTGCCCTCATAGGGCTGGTGCGAATTGGAAATCAGCCAGGTTTTGCCATCGGCCATGCGTTTTGGCGCAATAGCAAAGGCGTTGGAACCATTCATAGACGGGTCTCGTCCCGCCGGTGTCAGTTTCGCAACAGGATCGTTGGTCGGCATTTCATCAGCACTGAGCTTTTTGATAGTATCATCCAGCCCATAGAAAAAGGGCGACCGCAGTACGAAGCCCGCCGCAACATCGCTTCCGGTCACTGGAAAGAGCTTGGACAGACGCACTTCGGAAGGATGCTTGTCGGCATAATGGTTCAAGCCCGCCGCATAGGCGTCCATCACCGCGCGGACGTCGGCTGGAATACTAATATAATGCTTGGATATGGTGTCGCGCACGCCAAGCAGTTGCTCGACATAGTCGATCGGAGCGCCGTCGCTGCCGAGCATTGCGCCAGCCCGCCCACGGGTCATCGCGACCACCTCTTGAATGGTCGTGAAATCATCTTCCGAGTGAGCGTACGCAAGGCCATAAGCGACATCGGCGTCAGTCTTGCCATTGATGTGGGGCACACCGAATTCATCGCGGGCAATTTCAACATCATAAGCGCGCTTGGCCGGAGCGGCTTGCAGCGTGGCGGCCATCGGTTCCCAGAAAGCCAGGCCAACAGCGGCAAAGGCAATAATCGCGAACAGCGCCACACCGATGCGTTTGATCCATGTCATATACAAACTCTCCTCAAATCCCTGAATGGCAAAGTGCATCTTTTGTGCAAGCCATTTTTGTGCCGACCCTCTTGTGTTGTCAAAAAGCCACACTACCTGTGTTAGGCAAGCAGAACAGGACATCCCCATGAACCTCGAAAAATTCACCGACCGCGCCAAAGGCTTTCTGCAAAGCGCCCAGACCGTCGCTATCCGCATGAGCCATCAGCGAATCAGCACCGAGCATTTGCTCAAGGCATTGCTTGAGGACGAACAGGGAATGGCATCAGGCCTGATCAAGGCAGCGGGGGGCGACGCCGCGACGGCGCTGCGCGAGACCGATGCGGCGCTTGCCAAGGTGCCTGCCGTTTCGGGCGGAGGGGCGCAACAGACGCCGGGTCTCGATAACGATGCGGTTCGCGTACTCGATTCTGCCGAGCAGATTGCGCAAAAGTCTGACGACAGTTACGTCAGCGTGCAAACGATATTGCTTACACTGACACTCGCGTCTGCCACCGCGGCGGGTAAGGCGCTTGCGGCAGCAGGCGTAAAACCCGAAGCGTTGAACGCGGCAATAAAGGAACTCACGGGTGGGCGGACAGCCGATACGGCAGGTGCCGAGGATCGCTATGACGCGCTGAAGAAATTCGCGCGCGACCTCACCGAAGTCGCGCGTGCGGGCAAGCTTGATCCAGTCATCGGCCGCGATGAGGAAATTCGCCGGACGATCCAGATCCTTGCGCGTCGGACCAAGAATAACCCCGTCCTTATTGGCGAACCCGGCGTAGGTAAGACCGCAATCGCGGAGGGCTTAGCGCTCCGTATTGCGAACGGCGACGTGCCCGATAGTCTGAAAGACCGCAAACTGCTGTCGCTTGATATGGGCGCTCTGATCGCTGGCGCGAAATATCGCGGCGAATTCGAGGAACGGCTGAAGGGTGTGCTTGACGAGGTCAAACAGGCCGAGGGCGATATCATTCTGTTCATCGACGAAATGCATACGCTGGTCGGCGCGGGCAAGGGCGAGGGCGCGATGGATGCGGCCAACCTCATCAAACCCGCATTGTCGCGCGGCGAACTGCATTGCATTGGCGCAACCACGCTTGATGAATATCAGAAACATGTCGAAAAAGACCCGGCGCTGCAACGCCGGTTCCAGCCGGTGTTCGTTGGCGAACCGACGGTTGAAGACACGATCTCGATCCTGCGCGGACTCAAGGAAAAGTACGAACTCCACCACGGTGTCCGGATTACCGACGCCGCGCTGGTGAGTGCCGCGACGCTGTCGCACCGCTATATCGCTGATCGCTTTCTACCGGACAAAGCGATCGATCTGATGGACGAGGCCGCTTCTCGGCTCCGCATGGAAGTGGAATCGAAGCCGGAGGAAATCGAAAATCTCGACCGGAGGATCATCCAGTTAAAGATCGAACGCGAGGCACTTGGCAAGGAAACCGACACCGCGTCGAAGGACCGGCTGGCGACTCTCGAAAATGAACTTGCCAATCTGGAACAGCAATCATCCGAGCTGACGCAAAAGTGGCAGGCGGAAAAAGAAAAGATTTCCGCCGAAGCGAAGATCATGGAACAGCTCGACACTGCGCGCATCGAGCTTGACCAGGCGCAACGCGGCGGTGATCTGGCCAAGGCAGGCGAACTGCAATATGGCACAATTCCGGGCCTTGAAAAGCAATTGGCCGATGCTCAGGCGGCAGCGGGCAATGCCATGCTGCGCGAGGAAGTCACGCCTCAGGATATCGCATCGGTGGTTAGCCGCTGGACTGGCATTCCGGTCGACAAGATGCTCGAAGGTGAACGCGACAAGCTCCTGAACATGGAGCAGCTCATCGGCGCGCGCGTTATCGGACAAAAGGACGCGGTTGAGGCTGTATCCAAAGCGGTACGCAGGAGCCGCGCTGGTCTCCAAGACCCCAACCGTCCGCTAGGCAGCTTTCTGTTTCTCGGCCCGACCGGCGTAGGCAAGACTGAGCTCACCAAAGCACTCGCGTCTTTCCTGTTCGACGACGACAACGCGATGGTCCGCATCGACATGTCCGAATTCATGGAGAAGCATAGCGTCTCCCGCTTGGTCGGGGCGCCTCCCGGCTATGTTGGCTATGAAGAAGGCGGCGTACTTACCGAAGCAGTGCGTCGGCGCCCCTATCAGGTCGTGTTATTCGACGAGGTTGAAAAGGCACATAGCGACGTCTTCAACATACTGCTGCAAGTGCTCGACGACGGCCGCCTTACCGATGGCCAAGGCCGCACAGTAGATTTCTCGAACACGCTCATCATCCTCACCTCAAACCTCGGTAGCCAGTATCTGGCAGGCCTCGACGACGGGCAGGATGTGAAGGAAGTCGAACCGCAAGTGATGGAAATCGTCCGCAATCATTTCCGGCCCGAATTCCTGAACCGCCTCGACGAGATCATATTGTTCCACCGCCTTGGCGTGGAGCATATGGCGCCGATTGTCGATATCCAAGTCAAACGCGTTCAGAAACTGCTAAAGGACCGGAAAATTGAACTGGCCTTGTCAGAAAAAGCGAAGGCTTGGCTGGGCCGCGTGGGTTATGACCCGGTTTATGGAGCCCGCCCGCTCAAACGCGCGATCCAGCGTTATTTGCAAGACCCGCTGGCCGATATGCTGCTACGCGGCGATGTGCCGGATGGGTCGACGGTGAAAGTCGAGGAAGGCGACGGCGAGCTGAAACTGAAGCTCGGCAAATAAGACTTAGCGCGCTGCTTCCAATATTGCCCCAAGCCAATCCGGTTCAGGTTGATCGGGGTCGTAATATTCGAAGATCAGGTGGATACGGTCGGTATCGCCGCGGTTCTCGACCGCATGCGTGCCCATATTGTTGACCTCGACCCCCTCGCCTTCGGGCATCACATATTGTGCGCCTTCGACGCGAAATACGACCTGGTCGTTGGTGACGATCGGCACATGGATTTTGTGCGGCCATTTCGCCGCTGGATTGGCATCGCGGTGCGGCTGGATAACGCCACTAGCCGCCATTCTGGCAAGCATAACACGCGGATAGACCCCCCGCGCATAACCATAATCGACGGAGGCCGCCTGCATTACCGGCAGCAGCAGATGTTTCCACTCGGCCCATAATGGCCGGTCATAACTGTCGCGCCAGTCCCGGAAATTGGAGACGAACCGGAACACAATATGGCGGGTAACATCCAGTGCCTCGAAGCGATTGGGCTTGTCGGCATTTTCGGCGTTCCAAAGGTCTTCAGGGATAGCCAGCACCGCTTGCTTCAAGTCAGTGATATCCACCTGCCCCAGATGGCGGAAGCTGTGCGTTTTGCGCGGATTGGGTTGCACCATGACGGCCATCAGAAATCATAACCGAAAAGTTCGAGATCGCGCGAATAAATTTTCGCAACGCCATCGATCATTTCCTGATCATAATATTCGCGATAGTCGCCCCTCCGTGATCGATTGGCATGGTCCAGCGGCGTCGTCGCAATACCCAAATGTTCCGCGATGGCATCGTAAGATGCCTGCATTGTTTCGACCTTGCCTAATATGTCGGTCTGCAATTCACCGTCGGGGCCGGTGAGGAAACTATGCTGGGGCCGGAAAATGATGTGGTTGTGCGGTGGTTGCTCAAACAGGAAATGCCGCATCACGCCCTTGGGATCGCGATCAAAACTGCCCTGCCTGCTGGTCGCGAACGAGCAATAGGATATGAACCGGTCAAACGGATTGCGGACGAAGGCAAATTTGAGATAGTTGCCAAAATCCTCTTCGCCCAGAAAAGGACGGACCTGCTCGAAACTCAAATGGCCGTGTTTGAGCGCCGCCAATTCAGGGATTGGGAGTTCCTTTTCCACGAACAGCCGCGCCTGTTCCATATCGTCTTGTCCCATATGCGAGCGCAGCGCTTGCCGGACCGAGTGGGTGCCGGTTTTAGGGACGGCAACGAAGATGAAGCGGTGTTTGCGCGAAACGATCATGGATCAGACGTTGGCGGCGTACATACTACCCGGCGTCAACGCTCTTGCAGGCGCGGCGGGCGTTGCGACCATGAAAATCAGCTCGTTCAGCGTCCGGTCGAGCGGTACCGCGTTATGCAGCAATATCCGGTCCGCACCCACACGCTTCAGGTCGACCCTGATTTCGGCAAGCAATTGCTGATAACGGGGGAGCCCATCAAGCGACGGTCCATATTGCGCCCATGCCGCTGCCCAAGCGGTTGCGAAGCGGTCGAGCGTGTCAATCACTGCCGCCAGCTGGGGAGCCTGCGGCGCCTGTCGCACCAGAAAATCGATGTGGCAGCGCACTTCCCATGCGGACATGATTTCAGGCGTGTTGATTCGCTCGAATGCCAACTGGTCGACAGATGTCGTCCCCGGTGTAACAAATTCCAATGGTAGTTCCTGGCCCTGGGCGCGGCGCGTTTCGACCATCATATCCCACAATTTTTCGCCGCCGACGGTATCGAGCACCAAATGTACGCGTTTTTCGGTGCCAAGGTTGCGCACATTGTGCAGGCAAAAAGAATCGAATGCCCAGCACTCACCGGCCTTCATATGCTCGGTCTGCCCGTCGCAGGTGAACTCGACCTTTGGGTTGGTTATAACCGGAATATGCAGCCGCAGATGCGTGCGCCAATAATAGCCGACATCGACATGTTCAGGAACGTCGGATGCTGGCGCCAAACCCATCAGGCGGCTGCGTCCCCAGACTGCTCCCAGATCGGCCATGATTTCCATAATGTAGGGGCACGCAAGCAAATGCTCGGTAGGTGCCATCGGCCCCGCAAAACCATTGGTGATGGCGCCACCAGGCGTAACAAGCGGTACGGCGTCATTGCCCGCCAATTTTCCCGGATGCGCGATCCACGCGCTGCGCGGTAAAGCCGACACCTCGGCCGCAAGCGTCTCCGCGCAATATTGCCGCGGCAATTTCAGCAGCGGCACATCGAGTTTCATGAATTCAGTTTCCGCGTTCGGTATTGATAATCGGTCTGTTTATCATTTCATTCGCTGCAGCACGGCTTTCTTCCGCAATCCGCTCCCATTGCGCCGCCGTTTTACAGGTCTTGGTCGTGAAACGGGTCCCTGTCATCTTTCGGTGCTTGCAAATCAAACGGTCTTCGGATTGAGCAGCTTCTCCATCATAAGCATGGACTAATGGAGCATAGGACGTGCTCAAAACCAAGGCAATGGCAGGTAGCAGAATACGCATAGCAAACTCCGAATTTATAGGCTTACTTTACCCAAGCCGCGCAGGCATTGTCAATAAATGCAAGGCTGCAGGGATAGACTAATACATTATGACAAATTTGTTTTCATTGGCGCACTCGATTGATGTCGCAAGGATTGCCAATTCATTCAAATCGGATGGCCGGGTAGAAATCCGGAACTTTCTTGGGGCCGGTGAAGCGGAAATGCTACGTGCGCATTTACTGGAAAGGTCCGATTGGACGTTGGTCCTTAATGCCGGGGACAAGGTTTACGAGATACCGAGGTCACAATTTGAGCAATTTGATGCAGCGCGTCGCCGTGAGCTTGACCGGCGAGTATTATCTGCAGCTCGCGAAGGGTTTCAGTATCGCTATGAGAGTATCCGCGTAGCCGACGACGATGCCGATCGTCAAAGCAACGGGACGATTCTGGACCAGTTCATCCGGTTCATGTCATCGCAACCCGTTCTAGAATTATTGGCGCGCATCATTGACCGGAACGGCATTGATTTTGCGGATGGTCAGGCGACAGCTTATTCGCCTGGGCATTTTCTAACCAGCCACGATGACGACGTAGCAGGCAAGGGACGGCATGCGGCCTATGTTCTCGGTCTGGCACCTCAATGGCGCGCCGAATGGGGCGGTTTATTAATGTTTCACGGTGAGGGCGGCAATATCTCGGAAGCATTTGCCCCGGCAATGGGTGCATTACGGCTATTTTCGGTGCCTGCGCTACACAGCGTAAGTTACGTCACGCCGATGGCGCCGGAACCGCGCCTTTCTGTAACGGGATGGCTTCGGACCCGGTCCTGAAAGGTCAGTCTAGACTATAGCCGTAGCGGGTAATCCACGGTTCCAGAATTGGTAGAACCTCGTTCAAATATTCGCGATAACGCTGCCACCGTCCACTGGCCGAAGAATATATCTTCTCGGTAACCTGCGCATAGCTGGGCGTGCGGATATAGCCACGATCTACGGCGGTTTTCTGGGTGTCGAGAACCTTTTCTTCCCACGGCAGGCCAAGGAAATCGAATAACGGCCGGGCGGAGGCTTCGACATCTTCGACCATCGCTTCGTAGCGGATCATGTGAACGTCGAGCGGCAGCACGTCGCGACATTGCTCCCAATAGGCAAATATCCGGTCGTAGGTGCGGCTTGCATTGGGTAGGTCCAGAAAGCTCGCCATCGCCTCGGTCGGTTTGAAATTCTGCATGTAGTTGCTGAGCACGACATCGCAGGGATGACGCATCGCCAAAATGATTTTCGCGTCGGGAAACAGACGGTGGATCAACGGCATGCGGATCATTGACAGCGGGTTTTTGTCGATAACCATTTTCCCGTGCGGCGCTGGCGATGCCTTTTGCAGCTCTTCGAAATAGAGCGCGCGCAGGTCCGCGATCTGGCCCTCGCCGAGCGTCGCTATATTGGCGAGATCGCCAACCTTGTTCGAAATTGTCTCGATAATCGGAATTTCCTCGAGCACATGTGTCGCGCTGTGGCCCATCAATATCGTATCCATTAGCGTTGTACCCGACCGCGGGAAGCCGACCAGAAACGCAGGCGACGCAGGTTCTTGGATAGTTTCGGTCTTTGGCCAGCCTGCATACCAATCGGGCGTCACCTTTGCCGTGAGGCCAGCAATTGCCCGCTGATAGGCGCTGCGGTCGACCGTTACACCCATCGGGCTTTCGGCCATCGACCGGTTCATATCTTCATAGGCGGTATAGGCAGCATCAATATCGCCGACCTTGTCGGCAAGCTGCCCGATGAACTGGTACAGCGTTGCCGAATGGACCGCACCCGGGCGGACCGCACGCGCAAGATCAAGCGCCCGGTTTCTATCACCCTTCCGGCTGAGCAGCAGCGCGTCCAGATAATCTATGTCGTCCCCCTTCAGATTGCGTGCCCGCGCGCTGGCGACTAGCTTTTCCAGATCATCAACGCGGTTCGCCTTTTCGAACAATATGCCCAGATTGAGATAGCCGGGAGAAAAATCAGGGTCGGCCTGAATAGCGAAGCGAAAAGCCCTTTCGGCCTGCAACTGATCGGACAGGTCGGTAAAGGCTATGCCGATGGCGATGAATATCTTCGGATCTTTGGGGTTCAGACGCGCCGCTGTCCCGAGCGCCTTGAGCGCGTTTGCGGCGTGGTCGATTCCAGTTAGCGCACGCCCCAGTTCCAGCAGCGGCTGGGGATCTTGCGGAGCTAGCAGCGCCGCCTTTTCCAGCATCAAACAGGCCTCTTCATGCCGGTCCATGGACGTCAGCAGCCTACCGATATTAGTGTGCACCAGCGAAGATTTCGGATTGATCTCGCGCGCACGCTGAAGAGCAATCGTGGCACCATCAAAATCACCCTGCCCGTGGCGGGCATTGCCAAGATTGTTCCAGCTTTCGAAATCGTCAGGGTGGGCAAGGACAAGGTCCTCATATTGCCAGATCGCTTCCTGCCCCCGCCCTTCGGCCTTCAACAAATCGGCTCGCAGGCGTTGCAGTTCGGGTGATTTTTCGGCGACCGGACCTTCGCACAGCTCGGCAGCCTTTTCAGGCTTACCCATATCGACATAGGCCTTGGCCAGATTTAGCCGGTTGTCGGTCGTATCGCCACCCTTTGCGATGGCGTTGTGCAAGTAGGACGTGCCCTTCGCCATGTCACCTGCCTGACAGCAAACGACACCCAAAAATTGCAATATCGACACGTTGTTAGGCTGCTGCCGCAGCGCGATTTCGCCTTGCTTGCGTGCGAGAGTGAAATCGCCACGCTGGTAGGCGGCGACCGCTGTATTCATCTGTTGGGTAATCGAATTCATACCGCCCACCTACATAAGAAAAGGGCGGGAAACCAGTCCCGCCCTTTCTAAATTTGTGCGTTTGAAGCTTAGAACCTCAAGCGGACCGATGCGTAAGCACGGCGACCAAGAACATCATAAAGCGACGGATCGGTACCCGACTGTACGTTTGGCGCATAAGTTTCCGGCTGGCGGTCGAACGCGTTGTTCAGACCGATGCGGAACGTCAGTGCCTCAACCTCTGCCTGCAGGGCAAAGTCGAAATACCATGCACTACCAGGGCCGGTGAAGGTTTCACCGGGGAACTGGGCCGCAGCGCGGTTCTTCATCGAGTCGATGTAACGAACGCGGCTATGGAAACTCAAATTGTCATCGAATTTGAGATTTGCGTCCAAATTGCCCTTCCATTTCGGGAAGCTGGTACCAAGACCTGCGCCGAAGTAAGAAGCGGTGCCCGAATAGTCGGTTTTCAGACCGCCCAAGCCAACATTCACGAAATCGATCAGATAGTTGACGCCAAGGTTCAGACTCAATGCCGACTCTTCAGAGATGAAGGTTGTCGGGATCTTGTAGCCAAGCTGGAAGTCAATACCCGAGGTCTTGATCGAACCCAGATTGACAGCTTGGAAATAACCGGTTGCCGGATCGCCGCCAAGTGCCGGTGGCAGATAGATTGCAGTAATATCCGAACCGCCGCCACGCGACAGACCCGCGCAATACGGACTCGCCGCGCCTAAAGTGTTGATATCATTGTAGCCATAGCAGGTTGCAATGATCTCGTTGACGTCAGGCGAGAAAATCGTGTCGGTGATCTTGATGTTATAATAATCGATCGACCCCGTGAAGCCCAAGGCATTGAATACCGCACCAACGGTGAACGTGTCCGACTTTTCTGGCTTCAGGTTAGGATTGCCCGTGACCGTAAGGAATGCCTGAGCGCCCGGTGTAGCTGCAAAAGTTGCAGGCGCTCCGAGACCGGTGTTGGAGCAGAGCGTCGAAGCGGCTGCTCCTCCAGTTGTCCGGAAGTTCGTGGTGGCCGAGCAAGGATCGAAAATTTGCGGGAAGCTGCCGCCACCCGAGAACAATTCACCAAAGTTAGGCGCACGCACCGAACGCTGGTAGCTACCACGCAGACGAAGTTCATCGATTGGCGACCATGTGACCGTACCACCATAAGCCCAATCGGTTGAAGGCGCTCCGTCGACGCCGTTCTGGATGTCATTGAAGTCGCTCTTTGAGCTACGTGCGGTCAACGAAACTTCGAGAGTGTCCATGATCGGCGCGCGCAATTCGCCGAAGAAGTCGAGGAATGTGTTGGTGCCCAAATCGGGAGTCGCTGTGTTAAATCCGGCGATTGGGCCGAACAGTGCACCGGGATCGAAGCTGTATTTGAACTTACGCGATTCCACCCCGAATACAACGCCGAGGGGACCACCGGGAAGTTCTGCCAACTCACCAGATACATATGCCTGAGCGACTTTTTGCGTGAAGGTGGTTTTAGTTTTGCCTACTTCGTCCACAAAGGCGACGCACTCTGCCGATAGCGGCTGAATGCCGAATGGGTTGAAACCGCCTGCACAGAGTTCTGTACCACCAGTGGGTGATGCAAGTAGTTCCAGCACGCGCTGAACGTTCACGTTACCGCGCGCTTCCTGATCAATCGTGGTTTCACCCCATGAATAATAAGCCTCGTAACGCCAGCCGGGAGCAATTTCGCCGCGCAGACCCGCAAGACCTTGCAAGACTTCATTTTCAAAAGCCTGTTCACGCAAACCGGTTCCAAGGAAACGATAGCCCATCGCGAACGCTTCGCTAGCACCCGAACCGACGAACCGGGGGCTGTCGCCGGTACGAGCGTTGAGCAACGTGCGTAGATCAGTTGGGATGAAGGGATTGGTCGTAGGCACGACGATACCAGTGACCGAACAAGCAGTGGCGGTGCCGGCGCTCGTCAAACAACCGGTTGATGATATCAGCGGGGAGCTAGCTTGCAGGACAGAATTCTGCCCAGGCGCACGAATATTCACGCCAAGCGGTGTTGGAGCCAGCGCAGTAGACGATGTATAATTTGTGTACCCGCCCTGTACGAAGAAATCGAAAGAATCGTTGATCTTGTAATTACCAGTAAGGAATGCCGAACGACGTTCCAGCGGCAGTACGAGGATGTTCACGATGTCAAAGTTGTAGGTGTAAAAATCCGGGAAGTAATTGAGATTTTCATTCGCCGCTGAACCTGGGGCGTAACGATAGTTCGTGACATTTCGTGGGTTGTTAAAAGTACCAACGCCAAAGAGCGAGCCATCGGAGTTGAAGCCGAGCAAGGTTTGTGTTGGGTAGTCCCTCGCCAGCGAACCATAGCTAGCGAACAATGCGTCGATTGCAGCTTGCGGTATGGGGTTGCCGCCAACCGTTCCTGGGTTCGCAGGTGACGCTGTGTAACGGCCTGTCGGGAAAGTACCCGTGGTCGAGGTCGCCTGATCCGAGAACGGACGCTGCGCCTTAATCAAGCCTTGGCGTTTCGAATATTCAGCCGAAATGGCGATGTTACCCCGGCCATCGGCAAAATTACCGCCCATTACGCCGCTGACCTGGAATTCCCGTGCATCGGTTTCGGGAATCGTGTTCGAATAATTCGCGCGAAGGTCGAGACCTTCGAAATCGTCTTTGAGGAATATGTTGACAACGCCTGCAATAGCGTCGGCACCATAAGCCGCGCCTGCACCGCCGGTGGTTACATCGATACGGTCAATAAGGCCCTGTGGGATGGTGTTTAGATCGACGGTCTGATCGGTGGCCGAAACCATCGGACGACGGCCGTTGATCAGAACCAGGTTACGGTTTGAACCAAGGCCGCGAAGATTGATATTCGACTGACCGCTATTCCCAGGGTTGTTCGACGTGGTCGTACCAGCCGGGTTAACACCGGGCAGCGTGTTCAGATAGGTGTCGAGCGTAATGTCGGCATTTGCAGTAGTCTGCTCACCAGTTACCATCGTAACCGGGCTGTTCGAATCAAGATTTGGACGCGCGATGCGCGAACCGGTCACGACGATGGATTCGCTGGTATCTTCATCAGCGGCAGCTTCGTCCTGCGCGAAAGATGGCGTCGAGATTAACGCAAGGCTGAGCGCGAGTGGCGCGGCGGTGTATTTGAAATTGCTGATACGTGCTTTTTTCACAGTATAGCCCCTTATCTATGTCGATCGCGACGCCAAAAATGGTCGCCGCAACCCAGTTTAAGTTCCCCAGTATTTCCTTGCCTTTTGCGCATGACAGGCATGCGCGCAGGCAGAGGCATTCCCTCCGGGTTGTGCCTGCTTTGGCCGAAAAGCGTTAGTTGCGCAAAGAAATTGCTGTGTTTCGACATGAAAAGCTTACGGCTGTTACCTTTATGCAACAGTTTTGTTACACTGCTTTCGTCTAGCCATGCAGGGTCAACTGCATTTCATTCATGACAGCGACAGTGTGCCCCGCTAATAGACTACCATTCTTTCAGTGGAGTTGCCTGTTCCGATGCGCGTCTTTGATTTTCTTGCCCGTGCCTGTGTCCCAATCGCGCTTGCAGCCTTTGCCTTCGCTCCAAGCAGCACGCTCGCGCAGGAAGCCGCAGCGGCACCTGCGGCAGTTCCTGTTGCCCCGTCCGCTGCATTGCCCGAGAACATCCTCAATCTCGATTTGTCGACTGGTGGACGCGTCACGATCCAGCTTTATCCCGAGCTCGCGCCCGCGCATGTCGAACGGATAAAGACGCTAACCCGCCAGGGCTTTTACAATGGTGTCGTCTTCCATCGCGTGATCGAAGGTTTCATGGCGCAAACCGGAGACCCCAAAGGCACCGGACAAGGCGGTTCTGATTTGCCCGACCTTAAGGCGGAATTTAACAAAACGCCGCATTTGCGTGGAACCGTTTCGATGGCACGGACCAATGAGCCCGATACGGCAAACAGCCAGTTCTTCATCTGCTTTCAGCCGCGCTTCAGCCTCGACAACAAATACACGGTACTTGGCCGGGTGACGTCGGGCATGCAGTTTGTCGATGCCATCGAACGCGGCGAGCCCCCTGCCAGCCCTAGCAAAGTGTTGCAGGCGTCGATTGCCGCCGACAATGTTCCGCCGCCCGCTTTCACTCTGCCCGCTGCGCCTGTTGCCGAAACGCCGATTACGGTCAATCAGCTCAACGGAAACTGATCGCCGCGCCGCATCGCCATGCGCGTAGACCTGTTCGACTTCGACCTGCCGCCGGAGCGGATTGCGCTGCGCCCGGTCGCCCCGCGCGATGCGGCGCGGATGCTGTGTGTTTCGGGCGGTAGTAGCCTTGACGACCGGTATGTTCGCGACCTGCCGCAGCTGTTGCGCAAAGGCGACTGCCTGATCTTCAACGATACCCGCGTCATACCGGCGCAGCTTGAAGGCCGGCGCGGAGAAGCGAGCATCGGCGCAACGCTACACAAACGCATCGATCTGCGCCGTTGGCAGGCTTTTGTCCGCAATGCGAAACGGCTTCGGGTAGGCGAGCAGGTCGATTTTGGTGCTGGCGTGACAGCCATTGCCGAGGCGCGGCACGAAGATGGCAGCTTCAATTTGTTCTTTGAAGGCGAAGAGCCGGTCGAGGTTTTGCTGGAACGCGCAGGCACCATGCCATTGCCGCCTTATATTGCTGGCAAACGCCAAACCGACGCGCAGGACCGCAGCGATTACCAGACCATGTTTGCGCAAAAGGATGGCGCGGTCGCAACGCCCACCGCCTCGCTGCACTTCACGCCAGATTTGATGGCGGCGGTGACGGCAGCGGGTATTGAAACCGCCACACTTACCCTGCACGTCGGCGCTGGTACCTTCCTACCGGTGAAAGCCGACGACACCTCTGACCACAAAATGCACAGCGAATGGGGGCAGATCGAAGCAGTCACTGCCGACCGGCTTAACGGTATAAAGGCCGCAGGCGGGCGGTTGATTGCGGTGGGCACGACATCGCTTCGCCTGATCGAAAGCGCGGCGGGCGAGGACAGCATTATTCGCCCATTCGAAGGCGACACCGACATCTTCATCACCCCCGGCTACCGCTTCAAGGCGATTGGCGGCCTGATGACCAATTTCCATCTGCCGAAAAGCACGCTGTTCATGCTCGTAAGTGCGCTGATGGGCCGCGACGTCATGCAGGCGGCCTATGCCCATGCGATTGCGAACAAGTATCGCTTTTATAGTTACGGCGATAGCAGCCTGCTGCTTCCTTAATGCCCTTTGAGCTCATCACCGGTCAATCGGACGACGTGCAACACATTGGTCGAACCCGGCGTCCCGAACGGCACACCCGCCATGATGATGATCCGCCCGCCAGCCTGCCCGAGATGATAGCGCAGCGCCATACGTTTGCCTTTCGCAACCATTTCTTCGAACGAACCGATGTCCCTGGTGCGCACCGAAAAAGCGCCCCAAAGCAGCCCTAAACGCCGCGCGGTTTCCATACTCGCAGTCAGCACCAGCAACGGCACCGACGGGCGCTCACGCGAGATGCGCCGTGCCGTCGAGCCAGAGGATGTGAAGCATACTATTGCGCTGGTATCGACGGTGTCGACGATCCGCCCGCTTGCCTCGGCGAGCGCATCAGCAGTCGTGGCATCGGCAGGCGTCTCGGTGAAGTGGATGCGTTTGTAGAAATCGGGGTCGCTTTCGACCTGCTGCGCAATCCGGTCCATGATCGACACCGCCTCAATCGGCCATGCACCGGCGGCGGTTTCGGCCGACAGCATCACTGCGTCGGCGCCATCATAGATCGCGGTCGCCACGTCTGAAACCTCGGCGCGTGTCGGCGATGGCGAGGTAATCATCGATTCGAGCATTTGCGTTGCCACCACAACAGGCTTGCCCATCCGCCGCGCGGTCGAGACGATCTTCTTTTGGAGCGGTGGCACTTTTTCGGGTGGCAGTTCAACACCCAGATCGCCGCGTGCGACCATAACCCCGTCCGCGAGTTCGAGGATCTCTTCGAGCCGCCCGATTGCCGCCGGCTTTTCGATCTTGGCGAGCAACGCGGCCTTATTACCAATCAATTTCTTGCCCTCTGCAACATCTTCGGGCCGCTGCACGAAGGACATGGCAATCCAGTCGACCTTTTGTTCGAGCGCGAAAGCAAGGTCGGAACGATCCTTTTCGGTCAGCGCGGCAATCGGCACCACGACATCGGGAACATTCAGCCCTTTGCGGTCTGACAGCATCCCGCCGACCTCGACCTTGGTGTCGATATGGTCGGGGCCGATTTCGGTAACACGCAGCACCAGTTTGCCATCATCGAGCAGCAACCGGGCATTGATTTCGAGTGCTGCAAAAATTTCGGGATGCGGCAGATGCACGCGTTTCGCATCGCCCGCTTTTTTGTTTGTATCGAGCCGGAAAGCAGCGCCGGTTTTGAGTTCAACCTTACCATCTGCAAACGTGCCGACACGCAGCTTGGGTCCTTGCAGGTCGACCAATATGGTTGTCGGTCGGTTATACACCTTTTCCAGCGCTCGGATATTGGCGATAAGTTTCACCTTATCGGCCTGTTCGCCGTGGCTCATGTTGACGCGAAACGCATCCGCGCCTGCCCGGAACAGTTTCTCGATCATCTCCGGCGTATCGCTTGCAGGACCAAGCGTGGCGAGAATACGAACCTTGCGCATGCGCGGCTTGTGATATTGCATCGGGTACGGCTCCGCTCTCTGGATTTCTTGTCGTGGCCTCCCCATAACGAGGACAGCCGCATATCGAAAGGGCGCATAGCTATGCATAATGACAAACAGATTTCAGACGTTGCCGCCGCAGCCGCATTTCGCCGGTTAGTCGCGCATCTACAACACCGCCATGATGCCGAGAATATCGACCTGATGGGCCTTGCCGGATTTTGCCGCAACTGCCTCGCCGATTGGGTGATGGAGGCGGACGGTTCGCTCAACAAGGAAGACGCGCTTGAACTTATTCACGGTATGCCTGCGTCCGAGTGGAAAGCGAAATACCAGAGCGAGGCGACACCCGAACAATTACAACGCATGAAGGAAAGCGTGGCGAAGAATGCGGCCAGCCACTAAGCGGGTGCAAATCTGATTCGGGTCGGAACAAGTCTTTGGCCGCCCCACCCAACATAACAGGAGAATATCATGGCCGAGGGCAATATCGCCGCCGATCAACTGCGTCTTTTCATCGAACGCATCGAGCGTCTGGAAGAAGAGAAAAAGGGCATCGCCGACGATATCCGCGACGTTTACAGCGAGGCCAAGAGCCAGGGCTATGACGCAAAAATCATGCGCCAGATTGTCCGTTTGCGTAAGATGAGCAATGACGACCGCCAAGAGATGGAAGCGATTTTGGATACTTACAAATCGGCGTTGGGTCTGGCATAATTGCGTCTGAAAAGGAGAGCAATATGTTGATGACCACCACATCGACCGTTGAAGGCCAGCCCGTCCGCGAATATCTGGGCGTCGTCACCGGCGAAGTCATTGTCGGCGCGAATATTTTCAAAGATTTGTTCGCTGGTATTCGCGACATCGTTGGCGGCCGGTCGGGCGCGTATGAGAACTCGCTGCGCGATGCGCGTCAGACTGCGTTGGCCGAACTTTCTGCCGAAGCGCGCAATTTGGGCGCGGATGGCGTGATCGGCATCGACCTTGATTACGAAGTGCTGGGCAAAGAAGGCTCAATGCTTATGGTCACCGCCTCAGGCACGGCAGTGAAGCTTGGTTGAAGCAGACATCTTGCCGAAGGGCGCTGTCGTGATGTAAGGGCGCGCCTTCGTTTCCAGCTAAAGAAAAGAAAAGAGCCATGGCGGGCCATAGTAAATTCAAGAATATCCAGCACCGCAAAGGCGCGCAGGACAAGAAGCGTTCGGCGCAGTTTTCCAAGCTGTCTCGCGAAATCACCGTAGCCGCCAAAATGGGTATGCCCGACGTGGACATGAACCCGCGTCTGCGGTTGGCGGTCAATGCGGCCAAGGCGCAGTCTATGCCGAAGGACAATATCCAGCGCGCCATCGACAAAGCGAGCGGCGGCGATGCCGAAAATTACGACGAAATGCGCTATGAAGGCTATGGCCCGGGCGGCGTGGCGATCATTGTCGAGGCGCTGACCGACAACCGCAACCGCACCGCAACCAATGTCCGTACCGCTTTTTCGAAAAACGGCGGCAATCTTGGCGCTTCTGGCGCCGTGAGCCATGGATTCGACCGGATGGGTCTGATCACCTATCCCGCAAGTGCCGGGGATGCCGACAAGGTTTTCGAAGCTGCTCTTGAGGCTGGAGCCGAAGACGTCGAATCCAGCGAAGACGAACACAGCATCTGGACAGCGATGGACAGCCTGCATGAAGTCGCCAAGGCGCTCGAAGCCTCGTTGGGCGAAGCCGAAAGCGCCAAGCTCGCGTGGAAGCCGCAGGTTCTCGTCGAAGTCGACGAGGCCAACGCGGCGACCTTGCTCAAGATGATCGACGCGCTTGAAGACGACGATGATGTCCAGACCGTCTGGGGCAATTATGATGTGTCCGACGAGGTGATGGCGAAGCTGGGATGATCATTCTCGGTTTGGACCCCGGCCTTGGCACGACAGGCTGGGGCGTCATCCGCAAGGAAGGCAACCGGCTGAGCCATATCGACAATGGCGAGATTGCAACCGATGCGAAACTGCCACTTGCCAACCGGTTGCTGCTGCTCGATGCGAAGCTGAGTGCGGTGATTGACGAGTTTCGTCCTGACGCCGTCGCGGTCGAGGAAGTGTTCGTAAACAAGAACCCGCAATCGACGCTCAAGCTCGGACAGGCACGTGGCGTGGTGCTGCTCGGCGCCGCTAAAGCGCGCGTGGTTGTCACCGAATATGCCGCGCGGCTGGTCAAAAAGTCGGTAGTCGGCACCGGCAAGGCCGACAAGGCACAGATTGCCGCAATGCTCCGTGTGCTGCTTCCGGGCCTGAAACTGGCGGGCGAGGATGCGGCGGATGCGCTCGCGGTGGCGATTACCCATGCCCACCATATTCGCGGTTGATTGGTTCACGCAGAGGCGCAGAGACCGCAGAGAAAAATATTGGGGTCGAACCTCTGCGTTCTCTGCGCCTCTGCGTGAATCTTCCGCCTGTTCTCTCGATGTTCCCGTTTTACTTGCCCTTGAGTCCGCCGCGCGCTAACCGTCGAATATGAAGGGGCGGACATGATCGCAAAGCTTTACGGCCGCATTGACGAAACCGGCGCCGACCATCTGGTCATCGATGTCTCGGGCATCGGCTATCTGGTGCAGGCGAGCGCGCGGACTTTGGCGGCGCTTGGTAAGACCGACGATTTCGCGACGGTGTTCACAGAAATGCAGGTCAGCGAAAACGACATGCGCCTCATCGGCTTTGCGACCAAAGAAGAGCGCGACTGGTTCCGCCTGCTCACTGGCGTGCAGGGTGTTGGCGGCAAGGTCGGGCTTGCCATCCTCTCAGCGATTGAGCCGGCTGATCTGGCACTCGCCATCGGCAGCGGCGACGCGGCGATGGTCGCGCGCGCGAACGGCGTCGGGCCGAAACTGGCGAGCCGCATCGTCAACGAACTGAAAGACAAGGTCGGCGCGCTGGCCGGCATCGGCGGGGGGGCGAAATTGATTGCGGGCGCAGCCAGCGGCAACCACGCCAGCGATGCAATGTCGGCGCTCGCCAATCTGGGTTTCAAACCCGGCGAGGCGGGAAGTGCAGTGGCGCAGGCGGTCGAGGAACTGGGGCCGGATGCGTCGCTGGATGCGCTGGTGCGGCTGGCGTTGAAGAGGGCTTCGCGGTGATGCGTAAACTTGGGTTATTAAATACTCCCTATTTCGAACTTTTCGCCATCCCAATGGGCGCGTTTGCCGACAAGGACTTTCCCGCACCGCATTACTCGGTATGGGAGGGGCACAAGCATCGTTGGGCGGCAATCCATGGCGATGATATCGAGCATTATGATTAGGGTGAGGCGATGAGCTTTTCAGTGGTCTGGGAATTCAACGTGCCAGAAGGTAATCGCGCGGCGTTCGAGCGCGCTTATGGCAGCGAAGGGCCGTGGGTCGATCTGTTCAGGGAAGCCGACGGGTTCCTTGGCACATGGCTGCTGCGCGACAAGGAGCATGTCGGTAAATATCTGAGCCACGACCGTTGGGAAAGCCGCGAGGCTTATGAAG
This sequence comes from Sphingomonadales bacterium, assembly GCA_031400695.1. Lineage (GTDB taxonomy): Bacteria > Pseudomonadota > Alphaproteobacteria > Sphingomonadales > Sphingomonadaceae > Sphingorhabdus_B. The sequence goes on from JANNQI010000055.1 coordinate 39,067, forward strand.
AATTCAAGCGGCTTTTTGCCGAGCGCTATAATGACATGGACGAGGATCTGGGCGGGCTTGCCACACGCGAGAATTATATCGGCAGCTATGACGAGATTAGCGGGTGACAGACGACGACCGCCTGACCACGCCGGATAAAAGGCCCGAGGATGTCGATGCTGCGTTACGGCCAAAGACACTCGGCGAATTTATCGGACAGGCGGCGGCGCGGGATAATCTGCGGGTGTTTATCGAGGCCGCCAAGGGTCGTGGCCAGCCGCTCGACCATGTGCTGTTCTTCGGCCCGCCGGGGCTTGGCAAGACCACGCTGGCGCAAATTGTCGCCAAGGAAATGGGTGTCGGCTTCCGCGCGACGTCCGGACCAGTTATCGCCAAGTCGGGAGACCTTGCAGCACTGCTCACCAACCTCGAAGACGGCGACGTTCTGTTCATTGACGAAATTCACCGGTTGAGCCCCGTGGTCGAGGAAATCCTCTACCCCGCGATGGAGGACCGCGCGCTCGATATCATGATCGGCGAAGGTCCGTCGGCGCGGTCAGTGCGGATCGATTTGCCTGCGTTCACGTTGGTTGGTGCGACCACGCGTCAGGGATTGTTGACGACGCCGCTGCGTGATCGTTTCGGCATTCCGGTGCGGCTGAATTTCTATACGCATGCCGAACTGGAGTTGGTCGTGACCCGCGCGGCAAGATTGCTCGATCTGGGCATCGCTCCGGATGGAGCGAACGAGATCGCAAAACGCGCACGCGGCACCCCGCGCATCGCCGGACGTCTGCTGCGCCGCGTACGCGACTTTGCCAATGTCGCGGGCGAGCCGACTGTTACCGCCAAAATCGCCGACAGCGCGCTCAACCGGCTTGAGGTCGATGCGCTTGGCCTTGACGCAATGGACCGGCGTTACCTTCACATGATCGCCGACATCTATCGCGGCGGGCCGGTGGGCGTGGAGGCGCTCGCGGCGGGCCTATCCGAACCGCGCGATACCATCGAGGATGTCGTCGAGCCCTATCTGCTTCAACTGGGCCTCATTGCCCGCACCGGACGTGGCCGCTGTCTCAACGCACCGGGCTGGAAGCATCTGGGACTGAACCCGCCTGCGGGCTCACAAGACGGACTGTTCGACAAATAGCTGCGACGAACCGAGTTTTTATTCGCGGTGCCCCCTTTCGGTCGTGGAATCCTTGCGGTAAGCCGTCAACCGATGTCGGTCCCCACCCCCTATCAAGGCCATTTCGACGGCACGCAGCATTTGTTTGCAGTGCGTGTCTATTTCGAGGACACCGACTTTTCGGGCGTGGTATACCATGCGCGCTATCTGCATTTCATGGAGCGCGCGCGGTCAGACATGCTGGCGCGGGTCGGCATCGACCAGCGCGTGGTGCAAGAGCAAGGCCAAGGCGCTTATGCGGTGACCGAGATGAACATCAAATATCGCCGCCCAGCGAAGTTTGACGATGCGCTGCTCGTTGTCAGCACCGTTGAAGCCGTCCGCGCCGCAAGTTGCGACATTCATCAAACAGTCATGCGCGGTGAAGAAATACTAACAGAGGCACGGGTCACCGCCGCCTTCGTCTCCCCCGACGGCAAGCCGCGTCGCCAGCCCGCGCATTGGGTTGCCGCGTTCCAGCCGATCATTAATCGAACCGCAGAAAAGGCACGCACATGAATTTTCTCATCTTGGCTCAAGGTGCGAGCTTTTCTCCTATCGAACTATTTCTGCAGGCTGATTTGGTCGTGAAAGCGGTTATCATCGGGCTCGCGATCGCCAGCATCTGGGCGTGGACCATCATTTTCAGCTTCATGCTCAAAATGTCGAAAATCAATCGCGAGAGCGACAAGTTTGAGAAGGAATTTTGGGCGAGCAGCGACATCGACGGCTTTTACGGTGGCTATGGCAAAAGCGAGCTACCGGTTGCCAAAGTCTTTTCCGCAGGCGTGGCTGAATGGCGGCGGTCGACCAATGGCAAGAGCATTGACCGCGCAGGCACACGCGAACGGCTGGCGACGGCGATGGACGCAACAATTGCGGCCGAAACCGACAAGCTCGCCAACCGATTGAACTTCCTTGCCACCACTGGATCGGTCGCACCGTTCGTCGGGCTGTTCGGTACGGTCTGGGGTATCATGCGCAGTTTCGCAGCGATTGCCGCCGAACAGAACTCATCGCTGGCGGTTGTAGCTCCCGGCATTGCCGAGGCGCTTTTTGCAACCGCCATCGGCCTGTTTGCAGCGATCCCCGCCGTCATCGCCTACAACCGCTTTTCGCACCGACTGAACCAGTATGAAGCACGCATGGGCCGCTTTGCCGATGGCTTCCACGGCACGCTAAGCCGCGAGCTGGAGCGAGAAAGCTAAGCCATGGCGATGAACCTCTCTTCGGGCGGTAGACGCCAGCGCGGTCGCGGGTCACGCCGCGCGCCGATGGCCGACATCAACGTCACGCCATTGGTCGATGTCATGCTGGTACTGCTCATCATCTTCATGGTCACCGCGCCGTTGCTGGTGACCGGCGTTCCAGTCGAGCTGCCTGAGAGCCGCGCCAATGCGCTCGATCAGAAAGACGAGCCGGTGGAGATTGCCATCGATAAAGGCGGCGCGACCTTCATCGATGGCACCGAGGTGCCGCAGAGCGAGCTTCCCGCGCGCCTCGAAGAGATTGCAGCCGCGCAGGACGCGGACAATCCCCGCCAGATCATGCTGCGCGGTGATACTGCGATCAGCTATGGCCAGATGATGCGCGTGATGGGTGAGCTGAACCGCGCGGGCCTGAACAGCGTCAGTCTGGTCACCACAGGTTCAGGGAACGAAAACTAACCAAATGGCGATGGACCGGACAGAAAAACTGGGACTGGGCGCTGCGGTCGGCGGCCATGTCGTGTTGCTGGGCGCAATGGCGCTTGGGCTGTTGATATCCGACGAACCGTTGAAAAAGCCCGAAGCGATTTCTGTGTCGCTGGTTGGCGAAATCGCCGAAGTCTCGACTGCACCTGACGCCATCCAGGAAGAATCGGCGCCACCTGCGCCTGCCGAGGCTGAACCCGCCGAACCGCCGCCAGCGCCGGTGATGAAAGTCGAACGTCCGGTGGAGAAACAACAGGCCAAGCCGGTGCCAAAGCCGCTAGCGCGCGAAACCCCGCCACCAGCAAAGACTGCGCCTAAGAAGGTAGCAGTTAAGCAGCCGCCTGCCAAATCAGGCAAAGGCTCGACGCCCGCCAAAGCCGGCGGACTGAGCAAGAGCTTCGAAGACAGCATCAGCAACATCGGCAAGGCCCCCGGCGCAGGCAAGGCCGTTGGTACCCCCGCTGCAAAATCCGCCGCCGAGGTTCGTCGCTCTGTTACAGCATTGCTCGGCCCTCAAATTCAACGAAGGGTGGAGGCTTGCTCACCAACCGGCATTGAATTGAACAAAATTATCACAACAGTCACCTTAAGCCTCGATACATCCGGTAAGTTGATAAGCGTTAGTTATGGCGGCCAGACGGGCATCACCGACAGTAACCGGCCGCAAGCCGATCCCCTCAAGCAGTGCATATTGCAGGCCGTGCGCGCTGCTTCACCGTATAGCAATTTAGACCCTGAGTATCACGACGTTTGGAAGTCTCATGCGATGCGTATTAAGGCTAGGGGATAAGGATAAATATTATGAACCTCAAAAATCTGACCCGAAAAATTGCTGCTTTTGTTACGCTTTTGTTGCCATTGGCAGCACAGGCACAGTCAGTCGCCCCGCCGCCAATCCCAGAGGCCGACGAGCCGGAGCTCGTCGAATTCGACACCGCCAAGACGCGGTCTATCGCGGTCCCCGCCTTAGTCGCCCCCTCCCCCGCCGACACACCCGCCGGAAACAGCACCGCGCTTGGCCGCCAGATTGCCGAGGTCATTTCCTCCGATTTACGCGCCTCGGGCGTGTTTGAAACGCAAGGGCCAAACGGCCTGCGCGCGATCAGCATCGGCGAAGTGACCGCCCCGGCATTTGCCGAATGGAAGGCCCGCCCTGTGGAGCAACTGGTGCAGGGCTTCGTCCGTGTCGGCGGTGACGGCAATCTGACCGTCGGTTGCTATCTCTACGATGTCGGCTTCGGCAACGAAACCACGCGTCTCGGCTTCAATGTACCGCCGCGCGAGTGGCGCCGCGCTGCGCATAAATGTGCGGATGCGATCTATTCGAAACTTACCGGTGAGCTGCCCTTCTTCGACAGCCGCATCGCATACATCGCAGAGACGGGCCCCAAGGGCAAACGGGTCAAGCGCCTCGCGATCATGGATTCGGACGGTGCGAACCACCGCTTCATCACCAACGGCCAATCGACCGCGCTCACCCCACGTTTCTCGCCGAACTACAAGTCGATATTGTATCTGTCCTATGTCGACGGCAATCCGCGCATTTATGTCTATGACATCGATGCCGGACGGCAGCGGTTGATAACGCAGTCGCGCAATCCGACCTTTGCCCCGCGCTGGTCGCCAGACGGGCAGACAATCCTCTATTCGATGGCGATTGCTGGTAACACCGACATCTACAAAATTTCCACCACTGGCACCGGCACGCCGGTCAAACTAACCAGTTCGCCCAGCATCGATATCGGGGGAAGCTTCTCCCCTGATGGGCGGCAGATTGTGTTCGAAAGCGACCGGTCGGGCAGCCAGCAGATTTACGTGATGGACGCCGATGGCAGCAACCAGCGGCGGATCAGCTTCGGCTCGGGCCGCTATGCGACACCCGAATGGAGCCCACGCAACGACCTGATCGCTTATACCCGCATCGCGGGAGATTTCCGCGTCGGCACGATGCGCCCCGACGGTTCGGGCGAACGCCTGCTAACCGATAGCTGGCAGGATGAAGCGCCGACGTGGGCCCCCAATGGCCGCGTCATCCAATTCTTCCGGACCGCCAAAGGCAGCGGCAAGACCAGCATCTGGCAAGTCGACCTGACCGGCGCGAATGAGCGCAAGCTCGCGACTCCGGTCGACGGGTCGGACCCGGCATGGGGACCGATTTTGCCGTAACCAAGTTTATCCGTTAATGTGGGGCTAGACCTAAGGAGAATCGCCATGAAAAACAGCATCAAAATGGCCGCGATATTGCTGGCCTCGACCGCTCTCGTTGCCGGTTGCGGTAAGAAGAAGGTCGAAGACCTGCCGCCCGTCGCTGAAGGCACTGAGGGCCAGACGCCAACCGATCCCAATGCGGGCGTCGGCCAGATTGTGCCCGGCAGCCAGGAGGACTTCCTTCAATCCGTCGGCCAATATGGCGACCGCATCTTCTTCGATACCGACAAATTCAATGTCGATGCCGAGGATCAGGCCACCTTGCAGCGGCAAGCGCAATGGCTGGCACAATATCCCAATGCACGCGTGACCGTCGAAGGCCATGCCGACGAGCGCGGCACGCGCGAATATAACCTCGCATTGGGTGAGCGCCGGGCCAATTCAGCGAAAAACTATCTCGCGTCATTGGGCGTCGATGCAAGCCGCGTCCAGACTGTCAGCTATGGCAAGGAACGCCCGCAGGCGCTTGGTTCAGACGAGCAGTCATGGGCGCAAAACCGTCGTGCTGTGACGGTGACGGTTCAGTAATCCTTTGGGCGACGCGGTTTTGTCGAACTGCGTCGCCAATTCGCCCTGCAATTCTTGACAGCACCCGCCCCTTCCGCGCATCAAAGCCGTCAACGATTGGGGGCAACACATAAATGAGCGAGGATCTGACACAGCGGCATAGCGCCTTCCGGTTCCACGGGACGTGGCAGGAATTTGCCAAGATCGCCTTTCCCAACCTGCTGCTGACCATCGTAACGCTGGGCATCTACCGTTTCTGGGCAACCACACGCGAGCGCGAGTATCTGTGGGGCAAGACCGATTTCATTGATGAGCGGCTGGAATGGACGGGGCGGGGGATCGAGCTGTTTATCGGCTTTGTCATGGTTTTCCTGTTGCTCGGCGTGCCGCTAATCCTGATCCAACTCGTAAACAATGGCCTGATTTTTCGGGGCGAGGTGTATCTGGTTATCGCGATCAATGTGCTGCTGTTCGCGCTGATTTTCTATCTCACCGGCGTCGCCTATTTTCGTGCGCTACGGTACCGCCTTAGCCGCACTTATTGGCGCGGCATTCGCGGCGGCAGCGATGACCCGGGTTTCCAATATGGCCTGTCCTATATGTGGAAAAGCTTTGTCGGCTGGCTGCCGATTTTCCTGATGGTCCCGTGGTCGATGATTTCGCTGTGGAACGAACGTTGGAACGCGATGAGCTTTGGCCCGCACCGCTTTGTCGCCACCGCCGAATGGAAACCGCTGATGAAGCGCTATTTGCTTTTTTATCTGGTGCCGTTCCTGATCTTTGTCGGCGCGATTGCGTTCGGGGTCGCTGTTGCCGCATCGGGAGGCCAGCCGGATGCGCTTGGCGGCACCGGCATGGCAATTGGCGGCATCCTGCTGATTTTTGCGGTGCTGGCGATGTACATCATCCTGCCATTGGCCGCCTTGGCTTTTTACAGCAAATATTTCCGGCTCGCTGTCGGGGGGCTCCGGCTCCACAATCTCGAATTCGATTTCCGCGCCCGTGCACCCGACTGGATATTATTCTTCCTAGCGAACATGGCGATTATCGTCTGCACATTGGGCATCGGCTATATCTTCATGCCGTATCGCAGCTGGAAATTCTTCGTTGACCATATGGAAGCCTTTGGCGAGATCAATATCGACGAGTTGACCCAGTCGGAGACGATTGCCTCGAAACATGGTGAGGGCTTGCTCGATGCGTTTGATGTCGGCGCGATATGACGACGCCGACCTTCTTCGACGCTTGGCATTATGACGGCAAGAGCGCGGTGCGGCGCAAGGTCGAGGTGCAAACCATCGGCCAGCAGTTCTTCCTGCTCGAAACCGAAAGGCGGCATGGGCCGTTTGCCTTTTCCGATGTCGGATATGTGCAGCACAAAGGTGATGTGGATGTCTACGGGCTAAACGGCGAAGATGGGTGGAGGCTCATGCTGTCAGGGCCGGTACCAGCCGAACTCGCATCCATGCTCCCTTCTCGGCGTCGTTATGGTGGCTGGGTTGACCGGCTTGGTCTGGGCAAGGCGACGATTGCCTTCACCATCGCCAGCGCCGCAGCGGTCGCGGTCGTTTTGTTCAGTCCGCAATGGCTGGCACCGCTGATCCCATCGAGCGTGGACAAGAAACTGGGTGATGCGTTGGTCGGCGATTTCGGTGGTCGCTTCTGCAGCACACCCGCCGGCGACGCAGCACTTAAGAAACTCGTCGCCTCGCTCGACCCGAACGCAGGTGACCTTCAAGTCGAAGTCGCCAAGATCGACATGATCAACGCGGTCGCGCTCCCCGGCGGGAAAGTCATATTGTTCGACGGCTTGGTCAAACAGGCGCGTTCGCCCGATGAGGTTGCTGGCGTACTGGCGCATGAAATCGGCCATGTCCGCGAAAAGCATGTGATGCAGGCGCTGCTGCGACAGATGGGCTTGGCAGTGGTGCTGGGCGGGGTCGACGGCAATAGCGGTGCGTTGGTCAACAATATGCTGGCGATGAGCTACAGCCGTGAATCCGAAGCCGAGGCCGACGCGCATTCGATGAAAGTGCTCGGCAACGCGGCGATTTCGCCTGTCGCGACAGCCTCATTCTTCGAGCGGCTATCACAGCTCGATGGCAGCGCGCGTGGTGGCGATGAGAGCCAGAGCATAACAGGCTATATGTCGAGCCATCCGCTGTCGCGCGAACGCAAGAAAGCGTTCGAAAAGAGCATCGTCAAAGGGAAGAATTACAAACCCGCGCTGACCTCGACCGAATGGACCGAACTGAAAACCATGTGCACACAGGACCGCAAGGCAAAATCCGGCTTCGGCTTTGATTTTGACTAAACGCGGCGTTATGGCGGCGTAAAGGAGTAACCAGCCCATGTTCCGCCGCCTGTTTATCGATCACCCCAAAAGCGTCGATGAAAATTATGTTGAGCATTTCGGTGTCGCCAGCCGTTTCGGTTTTGCGATGATCTGGGGTGGGATGAAAGCACTGGTGCACGCAGTCGTTCCGGGCATGTGTATTACCTCGGGCAGCGATACCGTAAAAAGGCTGAACCATATCATGGTCGAACAGCGCCGCGCGAAGGGGCAGGATGTGACCCAGATGCTGACCGTCGATTGGGTGATTTGACGCTGATCGAAAAGCAGCCGGAGTTCGTGACACGCGCCGACGGTGTTCGGCTGGCGTACCGGTATTTGCCCGGCGAAGGGCCGGCCCTGGTTTTCCTCCCCGGCTATATGTCCGATATGCAGGGCGGCAAGGCCCAGGCTCTGGTGGCTTGGGCGGAAGGCGAAGGCCGCGCCATGCTGCGCCTCGATTATTCGGGTTGCGGAGAAAGCGAGGGCAGGTTCAAAGACGGCACGCTCGACATTTGGCGCGACGATGTGCTTGCAGTCATTAGGCGCGTGGTAACTGGCCCGTTCATATTGATCGGCTCCTCAATGGGCGGGTGGCTGATGTTGCTGTTGGCGCAAGAGTTAGGCAGTCGCGTCACGGCGCTGGTCGGCATTGCCGCCGCGCCGGACTTCACCGACTGGGATTTTAACGAGGCCGACAAGGCTGGAATTGAAGCGAACGGCCGTATCGAACGGCCAAGCGACTATGGCTATGACCCGATGGTCATCACTCATGGCTTCTGGAACTCTGGACAGGATAACCTTCAAATACGCGGCGAAATCGCTATTGATTGCCCGGTGCGCCTTATCCACGGCCAAAATGACCCCGATGTACCTTGGGACATATCGATGCAGCTGGCGAAATGCTTACGTTCATCCGACGTGCAGACGATATTGATAAAGGATGGCAACCACCGGCTGTCGCGTGATCAGGATATTGCCTTGCTGATCGATGTTGTTTCGAAGCTGGTTTCCTGATTCCGATCCGAGGACTTCCATGCTTTCTGTCGCTTTCCTTCTCCTCCAAGCTGCCACACCGACATCCGCGCAACCGCTTCCGACGCTGAACGAGGTGCAATTCACCGAATGCCTAGACCTTGCGCGCAAGGATGCGCCTTCAGCTGTGACCGAAGCTAGCCTGTGGGCGCAGCAAGGCGGCGGCTATCTTGCGCGCGCCTGCCAAGGTTTTGCCTATGCGAGCGATTTCAAATTCGACCTCGCAGTCCCTGTGCTGATAGAGGCAGCAAAAGGTGCAGAGGAAAAGAAAGACCCGCGCGCCGCACGTTTCTGGGCCCAGGCGGGTAACGCCGCAATTGCCGATGACAAGCCCACCGACGCTTTGACCGCACTCGACAACGCATTGATTGTCGCTGCAGCCAATACCGAGAAAGCCGATATCGAAGTCGACCGCGCCCGTGCATTAGTGGCGTTGAACCGGTCCGATGAAGCTGTGACGGCGCTTGCCAATGCCCGCACGTTCGGCCCGGAAAATGGTACTGCATGGCTGCTATCGGCCACGCTGGCGCGCCGGGTGAACAAATTGCCCGATGCACTGACTTATATCCAGACCGCCGCGGCTTTGCTCCCCCGCGAGCCCGCAGTTGCGTTGGAGGCAGGCAATATCGCGATTGCCGCGGGCGACGAAGCTGCGGCACGCAAACAGTGGGAGCAGGTCATTGCAATCGCCCCGTCCAGCCGCCAGGCGAACACAGCGCAGGCACAACTGGCGGCGCTGAGCCCCACGCCTACACCGCCTGCCGAAGCTCAATCCAGATAATATTCGACCGTCGTTACTACGCGCACCTTCTTGTAGGGTGAGTCGGATACGCCCCAGCCACCGCTGCTGTCGCCGTCGCGCGCAGTCACTTCGAAATAGCCCTGAGTCGCAGATTTGATGCTGCCGACCCCGGTGCCGCTGTCCTTGGCGAATTGTTCGGCGGACTTGCGCGCGTCTTTGGTAGCTTGCGCAATCATCTCAGGTTTAATCGCATTAAGCTTGGTGAAGGTGTAGGCCATGCCCGAACCTTCCTCCAACTCAACGCCGCTTTTCACGAGATCGAATTGCCGTTTCACCGCCGCTTCGGCTTTCTTGATGTCGGTGGTGCGCAGGCTCAAGCGTTGCTTGACGGTGTAAACCGGAATGCCGTTCTCGTTATACTGCGACACATTGGCGCCTGTGGGTTGCAGAGCGTCCGCATCAAAACCTAGGCTGTTGAAAAATGCGCGGATGGCCTTTGTATCGCCATCAACCTTGGCCTGGGCACTTTGCAAATCGCTGCGCTTGGAAGAATAAGCGATAGTCCAGGTGGCCAAGTCAGCCGTGACATCGCGCTCGGCCAATCCACGAACGGTCACGGCGCGGTCCGATTGCTTCATGCGGACTAGCCCGTCGCCCATCAGATAGCCGCCAACAATGAGCCCTGTCGCTAATAAAGCCGAACCCGCCAGCCATGCCTTGCCCTGATTGGCAGTAACCCGAGTTAGCCAACTGTTGTTCTGCGTGTCACTTTCCATCTTGCCCGTCCCTTGAAATTAGCGCGCTGGAGCGCCCTTGTCTTGTCGCCTTGCCCGGCCCATATCCGGAGCGAACCTGAATTCCCCTCTGCATTTCGTACGATGAACCGTGCCTGAATAGCGATGAATGGAGCAATAAGAGCGATGAAATACCTCCACACGATGATCCGAGTTAGCGACCCGGATTCGACCATTAAGTTTTTTGGGCTGATCGGCCTGAAGGAATTACGCCGTTTCGATAATGAAGCAGGCCGGTTCACCCTGATCTTCTTGGCGGCCCCCGGCGATGAGGATGCTCAAGTTGAGCTTACCCATAATTGGGACGAGAGCGGTTACGGCGAAGGCCGCAATTTCGGGCATCTGGCCTATCGCGTCGAGAATATTTATGAAACCTGCCAACGGCTGATGGATGCCGGTGTAACCATCAATCGCCCGCCGCGCGACGGCCATATGGCATTTGTGCGGTCGCCGGATAATATTTCCGTCGAGCTGCTTCAGGACGGTCACCTCGAACCCGCCGAACCTTGGGCTTCGATGCCCAATACGGGTCATTGGTAGGATGAGCATCGAGGTCGTCCGCATTCCAGTCTTGTCGGACAATTATGTCTGGCTGGTGCATGAACGAAAAAGCGGTGAGACGATGGTTGTCGACCCTGCGGTCGCGCCGCCGGTACTGGCCAAAGCCGAAGAACTTGGCTGGAAAATCACCCAGATCTGGAATACCCATTGGCATCCCGATCACACCGGCGGCAATGCCGAGATCAAGGCAGCGACCGGTTGTATCATAACTGGACCAGCCGCGGAATTTGCCCGCATCCCGACGCTCGATATTCAAGTCAAAGGCGGCGACACTGTGATGCTTGGCGCGGCTTCGGCCAAGGTCATCGATGTCCCCGCACACACATCTGGACATATCGCCTTTCACTTCGCCGATGACCACGCTGCCTTTGTCGGCGATACTTTGTTCGCGATGGGCTGCGGGCGCCTGTTTGAAGGCACCGCTGACCAGATGTATTCGAATATGCGCAAGCTGGAGGCGCTCGGCGATGACACGGCGGTATATTGTGCGCATGAATATACGCTCAGCAACGGTCGCTTTGCGTTGACGGTTGAGCCGGATAATGAAGCGTTGGTCGGGCGGATGGCCAAAGTCACCGCGATGCGCGAACGCGGCGAACCGACAGTACCGACCAGCATCGCTTTGGAACGCGCCACCAATCCGTTCATGCGTGCCGCGTCGATCGAGGAGCTCGCCGCCCGGAGAGCGGCAAAGGACGCTGCCTGACCTAATGAAAATCGCGCGACTTCGGCAATATCCGCACATCACGCGGATGGCCGTGGCGGGGGTAGACCGGGCGGGCAAATTCATCGTTGCGCGGTGTCGGCACATTGGCGTCATGCTCTTCGGATAGCCGCTGCAATTCATGCGTCCGGTCGGTCACCGTGGTTGCCATCAGATGAACGACGCCTTCCTTGCTCCGCTGCACTTCGCCCTCGATAACCATCAGCCGCGACGCCATCACTGCGCGCCGTTGCCGCTCGAACAAGCGCGACCATAATAGCGCATTGGTGACGCCGGTCTCATCCTCGATGGTGATGAAGATCGCATTACCCTTACCTGGCCGTTGCCGCGTCAGCACGACGCCCGCTGTCTTTACCCGTGCGCCATTTTTAGTTGCGCTGGTCTGCGCGCAACTGAACACACCTTCGCTGGCAAAAAGCGCGCGCAAAAATTGCATGGGGTGGCCTTTGAGTGACAGCCGCGTCATCTGATAATCCGCCGCAACATGCTCGCCGAGCGGCATAATAGGGAGCATTGCGTCCTCCTCTTCGGCGAGTTCCCGCGCATTGGCCGCAGCGAAAAGCGGAAGCTCATCCGATGGTGTGCGTCTCGCCTCCCAAGCGCCTTCGCGCCGGTCGAAACCGAGCGAGCGCACTGCATCGGCATCGGCAAGCAAATGCACAGCAGGCGATAGCAGCGACGCACGGCGCGCCAGATCCTCAATCGAGGCAAAGGGCCGGTGTTCGACTATGGCCTGTGCCCATACTTCCCGAAACCCGTCGATCTGTCGCATTCCCAGGCGCAAAGCACCCTCTTCGATGCTGTTATTCCAGCCGCTGGCATTGATATCGACCGGCCTCACCTCCACCCCGTTTTCCTGCGCATCGCGAACGATCTGCGCTGGTGCGTAAAAGCCCATTGGTTGGGAATTTAGGAGAGCCGCTGCAAAAATCGCCGGGTGGTAATGCTTGATCCACGACGACACATAGACTAGCCGCGCAAAAGACAAGGCATGGCTTTCGGGAAAACCGTAGCTGCCAAAACCCTGAATCTGGCCAAAACAGCGCTGGGCAAATTCGCGTTTATATCCGCGCCGAACCATGCCCTCGACCATCATAGCCTCGAAATGCTCCATGCCGCCGGCATTGCGAAATGTCGCCATCGCCTTGCGCAAGCGGTTGGCATCGGCATCGCTGAATTCAGCTGCCGTAATCGCCAACTGCATTGCCTGTTCCTGAAACAGCGGCACGCCCAACGTCTTGCCCAGAACGCCTTCAAGTTCGTCGGGGGGATAAGGCGGGGCGGGCGATGGATAGTCGACCTTCTCCTCCCCGTTGCGCCGTCGTAAATAAGGATGAACCATATCGCCCTGGATCGGCCCTGGCCGGACAATCGCAACCTGAATAGTGAGGTCATACAGATTTCGCGGTTTCATCCGCGGGAGCATGTTCATCTGCGCCCGGCTCTCGACTTGGAAGACGCCAAGGCTCTCGCCCCGGCACAGCATGTCATAAACGGCGGGGTCGTCGGAATCGATATCGACCTTCAGGTCATAATCGCCGATCCCCTGCTCGCGCATCATATCATAAGCCTTGCGGATGCAGGTCAACATCCCCAGCGCCAGCACATCGACCTTCATCAGTCCCAATGCGTCGATATCGTCCTTGTCCCATTCGATGAAAGTACGGTCCTTCATCGCGCCGTTGTGGATGGGAACGGTTTCGTCGAGGCGATCCTCGGTCAAAACGAACCCACCGACATGCTGCGACAGGTGGCGTGGAAATTTCAGCAGCTGCTCGGACAGTGATTTGAGGCGCGCAATGTCGGGGTTTTCGGGATCGAACCCCGCTTCGCGCAAGCGTTGCTCATCGGGCCCGCTGCCGAAGCTTCCCCAAACGGTGCTGACGATGCGTGCAGTCATGTCCTCGCTCATGCCAAGCGCCTTGCCCACCTCTCGCGCCGCGCTCCGTGGGCGATAATGGATGACAGTCGCAGCGATGGCGGCGCGGTGACGACCATAGCGCCTAAAAACATGCTGCATGACCTCCTCGCGGCGTTCATGCTCGAAATCGACATCGATATCGGGTGGCTCTTTCCGGTCCGCCGAAATGAAGCGCGAGAAAAGCAGGTCGTGCTTCATCGGATCGACCGAGGTTACCCCCAGCAGGAAGCATACCGCCGAATTGGCGGCAGAGCCGCGGCCCTGGCATAATATCGGCGGCTTCTGGTCACGTGCGAATTTGACGAGGTCGTGGACGGTCAGGAAATAATAAGCGAATTTATGCGTGCGGATGAAATCGAGTTCCTTCTGCACCATCTTACGTAGCTTTTCAGGAATCTCGCCATGCCGCTTGCGCGCCGCTTCCCACACCAGATACGCCAGCCAGTCATCCGATTGCCAGCCATCCGGAACCGGTTCGTGCGGATATTCGTAGCGCAGATCGTCGAGCGTAAAATCGACGCGATCGATGAAGGACAAGGTTTCTGCCACAGCTTGCGGATGGCCGGAAAAAAGCCACTCCATTTCTTTCGCCGGTTTCAGGTGACGTTCGGCATTCGCCTCAAGCCGTTTCCCGGCATTGGGTAAGGTGCTCCCCACCCGAATGCAGGTCAGGACATCATGCAGCGGGCGGGCGGTAGGGGATGTGTAGAGCGCATCATTGACCGCAAGTAGGGGAATGCCTGCTGCCTTTGCCAACCGATGCAGATTGGCGAGGCGGCGAGCGTCCTTGCCGCTGCGGTCAATCGACAGCCCGAGCCAGACCCTCCCCGGGGCACGGCGCACAAGCTGGTGCAATGTTTTCTCTAAATCCTCCGGCGGCGGTGGCGGAACCAGTTGTAGATGAGGGACGGGTTTGCCCGGATCGCCGAACGCGTAGGCAGGCGGCGCCTTGTGCCAATCGGCGTCTCCGGCGGTCGATTTTGTCAGCACAATAAACAATAAATCTTCGCTATATTCGAGCAGATCGCTGAAATTCAGGATACAGCCGCCCTTGACCGAGCGCATGTTGCCGACCGTCAGCAATCGGGTTAGCCGGCCCCAGCCCTTACGGGTCGCGGGATAAGCGACGATATCAGTGGTCCCGTCGTCGAACACCAGCCGTGCGCCACTCAGCAAGCGAAAATCGGATGGGGCCAGTCCTTCCTCTTGCAGTTCCTCAAGCGCGACCTTGGCCCGGACTACGCCTGCGACGCTGTTACGGTCGGCGATGCCGATGCCCGCCAGACCCAGCCCGACCGCTTCGACCACCATCGCTGCCGGATGCGATGCGCCGCGCAAGAATGAGTAATTGGTCGCCGCAACCAGTTCGGCATAGCCAGTCATGCGAACAGCCCATGTAGATACCAGGGCGGGTTGGGTGTTTCTTCGTACATGCCGTGCCGGAACAGCCAGAAACGGCGGCCTTCGCTGTCCTCGACGCGGTAATAATCGCGGGTCAGTCCGCCTTTGCCGCGTTCGTGTCCGCCTTTGCGCCGCCACCATTCAGGCGCAATGCGCTCGGGTCCTTCATAGGCGACAATCTGGTGAAGCTGTCGCCGCCAGCGGAATTGCCGCGGCGGGCCATCGGGGATTGAGGCCATCACCTCCACGCGTTGCGGGGTTTCGAACAGGCGGAAGGGGCGCATTGCCGGTTCGCCTGCCTCGGCTGTAAGCCAATTACCGTTTGACGGTCCGCGCTGCGCCGCGCGCTCCATCGCCGCGCGCTCGGGGATATGGCTGTCACGCGCATGGAAATGCCTTACCCGGTCGGCCCCCAACCGCACGCTCAGCCTATCTATCAGCGCGGCGGCTTCGGCGTCGGTGTCGACCTTTGTCTCCAATCCAACCTGTATGCTCTTGAGTGCTTCAGCCAGCGGCACCGCCAACCGGATAAGGTCGTAACCGAAGCCCGGATCTAGCGGGTCGGCAAGCCCGTCGATTCGCTCGCGGATCAGCCGCATCAGCAAGCCCGCATCGCGCGTCGGCACGCCGGTATCGATGCCCATCCGCGCGACATGGCCGTCGCTTCGAAACAGGCTGACCTCGAACCGCCGTCCACCCTGCCCACGCTCGCGCAAAAGCGCAGCTGCCTCGCCCGCAAGTTGCTCAATAGTCGCCAGCACATCGTTGGTCCGCGACACAGGCTCGGCAAAATTTTGTACCACATGGATAATCGGCAGGCTGCGGCGCGGGATGATGTGCGGGTCTTCTTCCTCCAGCAATCGCGCGAGCTTGACGACGACAACCTTGCCAAAACGCGCCGCCAGAGGTGTACGTGGGCGGATGGCGAGGTCGGCTATCGTCTTCAGCCCTGCACGCCGGAGCGCCTGATGCACCTTGCCGCCGCCGTCCAGCGCCTCCACCGGAAGGTCGGCGATGACAGCCTTCGCATATTTCGCCTTTGCCCGCGCGCTGTCGGGGGTTACCCCCAAGGCGATGCGGCAGGTGAAGCCATGACGCCGCAATCGCGTTTTCAGGTCCATTGCCAGCGAGGCCTCGTCCTCGCCGAACAAATGCGCGCAGCCGGTAATGTCCAGCAACAAACCCTGCGGCGGGTCGAGCATGCAGGCTGGCGTATAACGCTCGCAGCCATCGGCCAGCCAACCGAGCAGCTTCAGGTCCGCCGCCGGATCATGGTCAAACACTGCAAGCTCGGGCACGCGCGCCCGCGCGTCGGCGAGCACCGTCCCCGGTGTCAGGCCAAGCCCAAGCGCCTCCACATCGCACGCAACCAGTCGCATTGCGCCCCGCTCTTTTTCGACCAGCGCGAAGGGCGTGTCAGGCTTGCAACCGCGTGTCCGGATCAGTCTCTCCGCCGGTAACAGCGGTAGGAAGACCGCCAGATAGCGGCGTGTCGTGAAAGCTTCGTGTTGCATGGTCCCAAGTCACTCTCGCCGCAAAGGGCGCTATTCCGCCGCGATGCCGCAGCAGGCTGATGTCGAATGTCGCAAGGCCGGGGGCATTGCCCGGCAAAGGGACAGAAGGCGCGGACTTAACCTGCCAACGCGTACTCGCCGCGCTCGGCATCGGTACGGCATCGCCCCTGACCAATAACGCCAGCACCCCTGCCTCTGCCGCCGCCAGCGCCAGCCGCCGCGTCGATGTAAGATCGATCAGCTTCGCGTTGCCCTGCGCCTCCAATATCACAGCACCCGCTGCCTTTGACCGGATGCTGTCCGCCGCCGCGCGCAAGGCATCGCGCAAATCCACCGCCTGCACCAAAAGCATGTTTGCCGGATTACCCCCCAACTCGGCCAAACCCGGCGGATAAAGACATCCCGATACCTGCCGCTCCTTGTCGCCCGATATCCAGAAAATGCGTGCACCAAGCTCGGTCAAGCGGAGCGCCAGCAACAAGGCAAAGGCAGCAGCAGCCATCGCATCGCCCCGTTCCGCCCCGAAAAATTCATGCAACCCGTTACGGGCTATGCCGCCCTGCAAACGGTCATCGACTGCAGGCGCGCCTATCGGCAGCAAGTCCTGCTTGTCCGGCTGATATTCCCGCCAATTGCCGCGCGCGAGCAATGGCGATGCAACATCGGGTAGAATCACCTCATTGTTCATGATTTGTTCTATATCGCATTTTTCAGCGATGTGGAGTCAGCTTTTTGGGTATGCCCGGATACGACCCCACAACGGATCACCGACATCGATCGCCCTAGCTGAAAGAATCTTGGCGCGAAAAAACTAACTCCGCGGTTTCTCCAACAATCTTTTGATAAATGTCAGGATCGGTCGCGCCTTCGCAGCCGAACAGAACGACCTTGCTGTTCGCATCGAGTGACAGCGCCGCCCGCAGACCGGCATCATCAGCTGCGCGGATCAATACGCCCATGCCACCAGCAGCGGATTCGCCGCTGACGATGGGGGTGTCGCCGTTGCCCGCCGCCAGCGCCCGCATTGCCTCCTCAACCCAGCCGTCCGGAATCCGCAAGAAGTCGCTGCCAAGCCACTCTAATACTGCCCATGCCGCCGGTGAAACCTCGCGGCAGGCAAGCCCGGCCATGATCGTCCGCAGCGATCCGGACGATGGGGTGGGGCAGTTGTTTACCGCACTCTGGAACAGGCAATCGGCCTCGTTCGGCTCGATCATGACGAAGCGCGGAACAGCGGTTTTGAGGCGCGAGTTGAACCCAAGAAACACCGCCGCTGCAATACTGCCGACACCACCTTGCATGAAAACATGCGTGACGCTGTCGAGGTCGGGTATCTGGTCGAGCGCTTCCTCGACCATCACCATATATGCCGCCATGACATTGCGCGGTATCGGCGACTGGAAATCGTCCCACGACGTGCTGCTGACGAAATGCCAGCCATTCATCCGTGCATCTTCCTTGGCGCGGGCCACCGAGGCCTCATATTCGCCATCGATACGGATGACGATGGCTCCGTAGCGTTCCATCGCTTCCTTTCGCGCCGGGCTGACATGGTCGTGAATGTAATCAACGCAGCGGCAGCCAAAAATCTTAGCACCATAGGCCAGTCCGCGCCCCTGATTGCCGTCTGTCGCGACGCACACCGTCACCCGTTCGGTGATCGACCGAAACGCGCCGGAACGTAGTTGCTCATGCGTCGGGCGCGTCCCAGTCACCCGCTCGACCTCATCGGCCAATAGCACGGCCACAGTGTAAGGTGCCCCGAGCGCCTTAAAGCTACCCAGATCGCGACCGAAGCGTTGGCTTTCATCCTTATAGAATATCTTGGCGATACCGAGCCGTGCCGCTGCCGCGTCGAGCACATGCAGGGGCAGCGGCGCATATTCAGGCCAGCTATGGATTTCCTCGACCGCCGCGCGCCAGTCCTGAAGGTTGTGCGCCGACCGCGCAGCCCGCGCCGCCGCATCGGGCGTAAGCCGAAGGGAGTTAATTTGATGAGCAAAACTCTCGGTCATTTTGACGCTCCCAAAGGCACGGCGATTCGGATTTTCCAGATTCAAAGTCGCTACCACACAGGGCAATGAACCGATAAGGCTAAAGGACTTTTGCTATCCCAACTCAGTCGGACAGCGACATTTCAGGCATAATCTTTCGGCATTCGCGTCTGCTGCCCACAACATCCCAGACATACCAACCAAAACTCTATCCCGGAGACTCATGAAACGCTTTTGCGCTGACATATAGATATCGACGAAGCTAAGAACCCCACCTTACTCCCAATAATAAGGCAGGCGCTTGCGGGTGCCGGTGACTTCCTCATTCAGAGTCGCAGCATCGTAAAGCCGTCCGCCGATCATCACCTTGGCTACCTTGTCCGAATTCCGAATGTCGGTGCTAGGGTCGGCATCCAATACGACAAGATCGGCAAGCTTACCCACCTCAATCGAGCCTACGTCCTTGTCATAGCCCAATGATCGAGCCGATTCGATTGTCCCTGCAGCCAGCGCCTCGACCGGTGTCATGCCGCCGCGCACGAACGACCATAGCTCCCAATGTGCGGCAATACCGGCCTCTTGCCCATGCGCGCCGATGGCAACCGGCACGCCGAGTTTCGCCAGCTTATGCGCCTCCCGGGCACTGTCGTCGTCGACATAGTCGCCCTCCGGCGCGATCGCGCGGCGCGAATTGTTTTCCTTGAGCTGGTCGGGCGGATAATGTTTCGCCATCAACGGGTGCGCAAACACATCGGTATGCGAGCGCCAGTAAGGATCGCCCGCAGGCCCGCCATAGGTCACGACCAAAGTCGGCGTGTAGCCGACCTTCGACTTCGAGAAGAATTGCAGCACATCGTCGTAGAAGACGCCAAGCGGCACATTATGCTCGACCGTGGTGTTGCCATCGGCGATCAGGTTCATGTCCATCCCAAACAGCGACCCACCCTCGGCGACTGACCGCATATTTTCGGCAAGCGCCGCCGCCACAACCTGTTGGCGCTGCTCCCGGCGCGGCTGGTTGTAGTTTTTGACGCTATGAGCGCCCTGCGCCTTCAAGCGGCGGACATGGGCGAGAGCATCATCGAGACTGTTGATCTCGGCATAGACGTCCGCAGCCTTCGCCCCGTAGACAATCTCGCCCGTCGAGAAGCTACGCGGGCCAATGATGAGCCCGGCGCGCTGCATTTCGAGCGCAGGGAATACCGTCGCCGCGCTGCTAGACGGGTCATGCCGAGTCGTGACGCCCATGGCGAGGTTGAGCATGTTCACCCAATTTTGCTGTGGGGCGAATTCATCGACGCCGTGTGGACCGTGCGCGTGGGCATCGACCAAGCCCGGAATGATGGTCTTTCCGGTCACATCTACCGTCTTCGCACCCGCAGGGATCGCCAGTTCACCTGCGCGACCGACAGCTTTGATGCGATCGTTCTCGACCAAGACCACACCATTGTCGATAATGCCGCCGCTCTTGTCCACCATGGTAACAATGCGCGCGCCGGTATAGGCGACGAGACCGGCTGGGCGATCTGCCTTTACCGGCATGGAAAGCGATACACCGGTCTTTGGCGGCTCGAATTTGGCGGGCTTGGCATCCTTGGCCAGCGGTGCATTGGGGAAAAAGGCGTTGGTCTGCGACGAATAGAGCGTCGGTCCAAGCGCCCAGTGCAGCGCGCTGCCGTCATTGCTCCAGTGAATATAGTCCGCGCCGCCGCTGCTGACCTTGGTCACCGGAAGCGGACCACCGGACGGTGAAGCACTTACTTCCTGCGTACCGGGCATCAGCGGCATGACGAACGCTTCGTAATTCTGGCGGAATGCGAAGTTGGTGCCGTCGGGCGAGACTTCGTAAATTGTGGTCAGCTCGCCGCTGGCGTGGGTCCGTTTCGCCTCACCGCCCAGATCCGTGCTGACGAGCAACCGCTTATTCTGGCCGGATTCGGTGTAAAACACCCGCTCGTTGCTGTTGCCGAAATGAGGTGCGGTTCCGCCCTTCGCAATGCGCTCCATCGCGCCGCCAGCCGCAGCAACGCGATAGATGCCCGGCTGGTCGGACAGCCGCGGCGACGTCAGGCCGCCGCCTTCGCCTTTCTCGAACACGATGGTTTGCCCGTCAGGCGAGAAGCGCGGGCGTGCGTAATGGCCAGCCATTTGCGTCACTTTTTTCGAGCCGCCGCCCGATGCCGAGACGGTACGGATTTCGCCCAAACCCTTGTCGGTCCATGCAACATAGGCAATCGTCCGCCCGTCTCGCGACCATGTGGGATAGGCCTCCATCTCGTCGGTTGCGGAAGTCAGACGTTTCGCCGGGCCGCCGGTAGCCGGCTTAGTCCATAGCTTGCCCATCGTTTCGAACAGCACAGTCCGGCCATCGGGCGAGGTAACAACGCCACGCGGCATGCTGGTGTTAAAGTTGGCAGGCGCGACTTCGATCGGCGGACGCGGTGGATCGATGACGCCACGCGTGTCGGAGATGCGGAACGGAACCTCGCTCACATCGCCGGATTGCCTGTCGACTTTGCGGATCTTGCCGCCCGCCCAGAAATAGATACTCTTGCTGTCGGGCGACCAGTCCATATTGGGGTAAACACCGGTAACTGCCCAGGTTTCCTGAACGTCCTGGTCGAGTGCGTCATAAATTTTGCGCTCATCGCCGGTCGAGAAGTCCTTCACGTAAAGCTTGGATTTTGTGCCCTCGCGTCGGACGAAGGCGATTTTCTTGCCGTCGGGCGAAGGGGTTGGCCGTACCGAGCCACCAACGCCACCAACGCCACCAACTGCAGTATCAGTCTCGCCGGTATCGATGTCGTATTGTTCGATATCGAACAGGCGGCCATTGGAGTCTTGCGCATATTCGAAGATCGGTCCCGGCGTAATGTTGCGGGTATAATAGATATGCTTGCCGTCAGGGGCGTAGGTCGGCTCGCCGAGTTCCTTCTGGTGCTGCTCGTTCGGTTTCTTGACCAGCTGCACGCCGCCACCGCCGGAGACGTGATAAAGCCAGACCTCGCCCGTACCGAGCGATCGGCCAGTGGTGAAATGCTTCTTCGCAGCGATGAAGCGACCGTCGGGGCTCCAGCTTGGTTGGTTCAGTAGGCGAAAATCTTCCTTGGACAGCTGACGCTTGTCGCTACCGTCCGTATTCATGATCCAGATATTGTCGCCGCCGCCGCGATCCGAGGTGAAGGCAATCCGCCGTCCATCGGGCGAAAAGCGCGGCTGGGTTTCGAAAGGGAGCCCTTCTGATATGCGTGTCGGCGTGCCACCACTTACCGGCATCGTGTAGATATCTCCAAGCAAATCAAAGGCCAGCGTGCCGCCATCCGGGCTGACGTCTAGGTTCATCCACGAACCTTCGCTGGTGTTGATCTCGATTTGCCGAATGGTCAGCCCCGGGGGGGCGGCGACGTCCCATTTGGGCTTTTCATCCGAAGGTTTGTCTTGCGCCATTGCGGCGGCGGAAATGCACGAAACGCCCGCCAGCAGCGCAGTTTTGATCAACAACTTCATCGGAAAGCTCCCCTATCCTAGCATTGACTGCTTTGCTGTCATGCCTAGCTGACAAGAGCAAGCCCAAGCGCGCGGCTTCGATAGGGAGGAGGATATTTTCGGCGAACGACACTCGCTCAGCGCCTTCGCGCAATGTATCGGGGTGGGCGCAAAACCCACCCCGTGCAACTTACAGTCCGTCGACGCTCTTGCTGACGAGGATATTCACGGCAACGCGGCGATTCTGCGCCTTGCCTTCCTCGGTGCTGTTGTCCGCAGTCGGGTCGGCTTCGGCCATACCGGTCGGGGTCAACATACGATAGGGTTTCCAGCCACAGGCCTGCTGCAGATGGTTGACGACCCTCGACGCGCGCTTTTCGCTCAGCGTCTGGTTGTAGTCATAATCGCCGACTGAGTCGGTGTATCCAACCACCAGCATCAACGCGTTATCGGTGGCATTGGCCTGCGATGCCGCAGCGCACAGATCGGCCTGTGCCTGTTGCGACAGGTTCCATTTGCCGGTGTCGAAATAGACGTTGGTCGTGCCCTTGACATTATACTGGTCGATATCGGCAACGCGGCTGCGCAGCGCTTCGGTGGCTGCAGTTTGCTCCGAAAAGCCCTGCTCTGTGCCGGTACGGATCATGCTGGCGGTTTTCAGATCCTTGCTCTGCACCCTGATCTGGCTGGCGATGAGGCCGCCGCCCCAAACCACGGTCTTGGCGGTGACCGGCAGGCCGTTGAGCAACTGCTCGGTCGCAAGCTTGCTGCGGCCAATGCCTAAAAGGCCGGAGCTCGAACGGACCTGAGTCCCTTCGGTGATGTACAGCACAGTCTTGGAACCATCGGGCAGAGTGACCTGCACCTTGTCGTCCTTGCGGGCAGAGATCATGCCTTTGATCTCGGGTCCAGCCGCAAGGCCAGCGAGATCGGCGGGCGGCATTCCGGTTACGACGGTGCCGACTTCGGGCTGAGCCGCGTCCTGATCCTGCGCATAGAGGCTGCCCCAGGCGGGGAGAGTAAGCACTGCAAGCAGCGCAAGCGTTTTCGGTTTTCTGGAAATCATTATCACGGTCCTCCAATTACAATATAACAGCCAGAACCTGCCTTTTCGCAAGCCCAAATCGGACCACCCCCCTGTAATGGCGTGCCCGGCTGCCGGAAGCCCCCTTCATCTCGTTTAATTGTCACGCGGCCGTAAAGCCGCACCTGAACGTTATGCGAGCTCTGCGTGGTCAAACCGACCTTGCTGGCTGATGAACGGATGCGGTCAGGATAGGGCAGGTGAGGATGTGGCGAGCCGACAGTGCGACAAACGGTTGCAGGCGGGCGGGTTTGACGCAGAAATTCTACAGTAAGGTCATGCGTAAAGGGCATTGCTTCGCGCTAAAGATACAAAGGAAACCGATAGGGTACCCCCAAACTGTATCCTTTGTGGCTTTAAGGGTAAGTACGGACGGTGGCTGGTTGCGTGCCCTTACAGCCTCTGGGCATATCACGATTTCGGACAGTATGCTGACAGTCCAAATCCTACATTGCAAGGATTCAAAAGTTCACGCAGAGGCGCGGAGTTCGCAGAGCAGCACATTCCACTCTGCGATCTCCGCGCCTCTGCGTGAACCATTCAAACGGTCGAAAACTTCTCCATCTTTGCCCGTTCAAAGCGTTGATCGCCGATTTGAACAACCTCGTGCTCGACCACCGCAAAGCCGACCGCGGCAAAGGCGGGCTGCGCCATCAGGCTGGCATGGGTCCACAGGCGGGGTTCATTTTGCGAACGGGCTTTATCTTCGATCATAGCGAACAGCCGCCGGAACAGGCCGCTGCCTTGGGCTTCGGGCCGGATAAAGGCGAAGTCGATATAGCCTTCGGGCGCGAGGCTCATAAAGCCGACAAAGCGGGTTTCGTCGCGGGCGATGGCAATGACCTGCCCGGCCAAGCGCGCAGCCCACTCCTGCCCGCCTCTACGCACCGGAACCCAGGCCGCGCGTTGGCTTTCCGTATATTTGCTGGGGCCATTGCGGACGGCGTCGAAGACGATGTCGGCGAGGTCGTCAGTGTCGGTGGGGGTTGCCCAGTTTAGGATGGGTGGTCTTTTCATTATGGTCTGCCCATTTTTGTATGATGAAACGGCAATGATATTCCTGCGAAGGTTTGTTTCCGATTCAGCCCGAACGGTGCTTTGAATTCATGAGACGGTTCGATACGACGGAACATAGAATGAGATAATTTTGATCGGTATTATCTTAAGCTATTATTAGACCAGACGCCTTCCGCAAAATGAGTTAAAATCGGTGCATGGACGATAAAATCATCATGGCTCTTGAGCGTTGGCTGAGAGAAGCCAACGCAACGATTGCGGAACATTTTAACAGTTTGGTCCAACTTATCGGTCTGCCGCGCTGGCATGCGTTACCGTCAGGAAGTTTCAAACATTATCCCTTCGACGCAATATACAAATATTCGGTACTCGATACCGCAATATTCGAGCGCAGTGAAAACTGGTGTGAGGTTGAGCGATTAGCGCAGAAGCACCATAATTTAATGCGACATTGCGTTGAGTTTGTTAGTTCAACGAGTGGGAGCGGTAGAGCTTACTCCCTCCGAGAATTGTGTAAGACAATGCTGCCAAAACTTCATTTATTTGGAGAGCAGTCCATCTATGCTGACACAGATTCTGATGTTACGCTCAGGGTTCGAACTTTTTTGGAAGCAATAAACTCTGAATCTATCGATCATACAACGGTTTGGCCGATCCAAGGTTTGGCAACAGCAAGCCCGATTATACTCGACGAGTTTACGCAATTCCGAGAGCTTACTGTGCAAGAAAAGCTGCATTGTCTAAATTTCGAAATTATCAGACCGATGATGCAGCAAGAAATATTAGCTGAGCGCTCATGCTGGTTCGGTCTTTGCAGAACTACGAAAGACAGGAAGCTATTCGGACACGACAATTCCGCCAATTCCGATCTGATAACCAAGCGATTTACAGACTTGGATCAGCTGCTGGAAGATTTTCTGGTCTCGGTCCCTTTGACGAACGACCGCGTTGCTTTCCATGCCGGGGGCATTTCCGCAGCACCACATTTTGAACACGGGAATGCTCTTTCGTTCGGTACTACCGGTCGATCTGTAGGCGTTTCAAACGATTTCCGGTTTATGTTCATCGATGAAAGCGCAAGATTGACTACCGAAAGTGCCGAGAAACTTTGCAAAGTGTGGGCATTTATTCGTGGAAGCAAGAAAGGAAGCTTCCAGAAGCGTGTAGGAAATGCAGCTAGGCGATTATTTTATGCCGAGACACGAGCCAAGCTAGAAGATGTTTTAGTTGACCTGATGATCGCAGCTGAATCCCTCTATCTAAACTCTGACAAAAATGAACTGAGCTACCGCATGTCGCTCAACGCTGCATTATGGGCGGACGTAGATGATGCAGATCGGCGACAAATTTTTGATGCCTTCAAGAGTGCGTACGAACTTCGCAGCAAAGTAGTGCATGGTTCAGCGGCAACTCTGGAGAAACTCGCGGAATCGACGTCTGTTATCAAACCGATACTCAGAGACGGCATCCGCAAAGCTTTAGTACACCTCAACACATCATCTGACGCACCGGACTGGGAAAGCGCGATCTTTGCATCGGGAAGCATTGCTCAATAGAAAATGCCGATTGGATAATTAGACGTCGGTTTTGAAAGCGGTGCACGACTGAGCATACACCGGGCCAATGCGGACACAGTGCGGACACGGCGAAACAGGCCTCCTGCCGCCTGCCATCTAAGTCTTTGAGTATGTTGCTTGCAGGAGTAGGATTTCACGGCTGCGCCGTGGTCTCCGCAATGGCTTTGCCATTGCTCCGGCTGAACAAGCTTCTAATCCAGTCCTCACCACGACCAACAAAAAAGGCCCCACAAGGGGGCCTGTTTTGTTTGGTTGCGGGAGTAGGATTTGAACCTACGACCTTCAGGTTATGAGCCTGACGAGCTACCGGGCTGCTCCATCCCGCGCCACCAAATGCCCTCTATTTCAAAAGGGCAGAAACTAAAAAAGGCGGACATCCGTCGAATGAACGACAGCGGTCCGCCTTTTGAATTATGAATGGGTTCTTCCAATGCACTTTATCAGCAAGCGCCGGCTGCAATGCCTGGCGACGCCCTACTCTTCCAACGCTTAAGCGGTAGTACCATCGGCGCAGTTTGGTTTCACGGCCGAGTTCGGGATGGGATCGGGTGGGTCACAAACGCTATGGTCACCAAGCAATGAAGCAG
>JANNQI010000056.1:0-7756 GCA_031400695.1 Sphingomonadales bacterium
GCGTCGATGACTTTGGTCTCGGCGTACTGCTTGCCAGCCGGCAGATCCGCAAGATGGTGTCGAGCTATGTCGGCGAGAACAAGGAGTTCGAGCGGCAGCTGTTGTCCGGCCAGCTTGAGGTCGAACTGGTACCGCAGGGCACGCTGGCTGAAAGACTGCGTGCGGGTGGCGCGGGCATCCCGGCATTCTTCACGCCTACGGGCGCCGGCACGCTCGTGGCGGAGGGCAAGGAGTCACGGCTGTTCGCTGGCCGGGAATACATTCTCGAGCAGGGCATCCGTGCCGACTTTGCCATTGTGAAAGCCTGGCGCGGTGATCGCTTTGGCAATCTCCAGTACCGCTATGCGGCCCGCAATTTCAATCCGCTCTGCGCAGCGGCAGCCGAGGTCACGATCGCCGAGGTTGAGGAGCTGGTGGAGGTCGGGCAGATCGATCCCGAGCGGGTGGATACGCCCGGTATCTACGTGCAACACGTGATCGTCGGCTCTCATGAAAAGCGCATTGAACGGCGCACGGTGAGTGCCTGACATGCTGACACGGGAACAGATGGCGATGCGCGCGGCGCAGGAACTGCGTGACGGTTTCTACGTGAACCTCGGTATCGGTATTCCGACGCTGGTCGCGAACTATGTGCCACCCGGTGTGGAGGTTGTGCTGCAGAGTGAGAATGGGTTGCTCGGTGTCGGGCCATACCCGGTCGAAGCAGCGGTGGATGCCGATCTCATCAATGCCGGCAAGGAAACCGTGACGCTGCTGCCGGGGGCAGCGGTATTCGATAGTGCTGCGAGTTTTGCCATGATCAGGGGCGGACACATCAATCTCGCGATCCTGGGCGCCATGCAGGTGAGCGAACGGGGCGATCTTGCCAACTGGATGATTCCCGGCAAGATGATCAAGGGCATGGGCGGCGCGATGGATCTGGTTGCGGGTGTCAAGAAAATCATCGTCGTGATGGAGCATAATGCGAAGGACGGCAGCCCGAAATTCATTCCCGCCTGCACCCTACCGCTTACGGGCAAGAATGCAGTCGATATGATTATTACCGACCTTGCGGTGTTCCAACGGACCGACCATTCGTCGTTATTCAAACTTATTGAGGTGGCGCCGGGGGTGACCGCCGAAGAGGTCGCTGCGAAAACGACAGCTAATTACGAGGTGGCGGTTTAACCGAGAGATGAAGTGGATTGTCAAAGCGCTCGTCGCGGTTGGAATATTAGCATCAGCTAGCTGGTATGGCCTCTCGGCATTGGGGGTCGATAAAGACATCTCCGTTGCATTCGGAAAATCTTTCGCAGCCGAAGAGGATATTCCCGATTCGCCTGACGAATGGCGTGGAAGGATCGATTATACCACGCTCGACCGGCAGTTGATCGAATTGACAGCGCGCCCTGAGATGGCAGGTTTGGCGGTGGCCGTGGTTGAAGATGGCAAGCTGAGCTTCGTCCATACTTACGGCACTGTCGATAAATCTACCCGAGTCCCGGTCACGCCCGCGACCGTATTTCGCTGGGCATCGGTTTCCAAGACCGTAACGGGGACGCTCGCAGCCACCCTTGCCAGCGAAGGCGCGCTCGATCTCGATCGACCGGTCGGAAGCTGGCAGACGTCGCTTCGTTTGCCCGATGGCGCTGAATCGCGGGTTACTCTGGCACAGCTACTCGCGCAACGGACGGGCCTTACGAAAAACGCCTATGACGAGAAATTGGAAGACGGCGAAAGTCCGCAAAAAGTGCGCACCGAACTCGCCGCTGCTCCGCTTCAATGCGATCCAGGGACGTGCCATACTTATCAGAATGTCGCTTTCGATGCTGCCAGCGAAATATTGGCGCAGGCATCGAAACGTCCATTTGCCGATTCGGTGAGTGAACGGTTTTTCCTGCCGCTTGGCATGAAGAGCGCATCGTACGGCATGGCCGGACTGACCGGCGCAAAGGATTGGGCACGGCCACATAATGGTTCGCAGGTGCGGACGTTGAAGGATACCTATTGGCGTGTTCCTACGGCTGCCGGGGTCGAAAGCAATATTGTCGATTTTGCCCGCTGGATGGAGGCGGCGATGGGGGAGCGGCCAGATGTGTTGCCATCATCGGTATTGCGCGTCGCGCAGATGCCGCGGGTCGAAACGGCGAGATTATATGGCGGCGCGCTGCGTCAGGCAAACAGCGACGCCCATTATGGCCTTGGCTGGCGCAGCTTCAAATATGGCGAGCATGCCCTCGTCGGCCATTCGGGCGCGGTCGACGGTTATCGGACGACCTTGATCTTTGAACCAGCGACCCGGACAGGGGTTGTTGCGATGTGGAACAGCAATTGGGGCACACCCTTTCGTATTCCGTTCGCCGTGTTTGATGCTTACGATAAACGGTTAGACTCGCGCTGGTTGGACCTGAGCGATATTCCGGCGTCCTGATTTGACGGGGCGAAAGAAAGGTAAGAAATGACCTACACACTCATCACGGCGAACCGCAATTATTCAAGCTGGAGCCTGCGGCCATGGGTGCTCATGACCATTCTCGGAATTCCGTTTGAGGACCGGCTGGAGCCATTTACGAAACCTGCAAATTATAATGATTTCCGGGCATTTTCTCCGACCGGGCAGGTGCCTGTGTTGATCGACGGCACCAAAGAAGGGCAGGGGCGGACGATCGGGGACTCACTCGGCATCACGCTTTATTTAGCCGACCGACATGAAGGTGTCTGGCCGACCGAGGAAGCCGCGCGCGCTTGGGCGATGTGCGCGGTTTGCGAAATGCATGGCGGCTTTTCGGCACTGCGCAACGACTGCACGATGAATGTCGGGGTGCGGGTTAAACCAAAACCGATGTCCGAAGCCCTTCAACGTGACGTCGCACGGATTACTGAATTATGGGCGCAGGGGCTGGACAGTTTTGGCGGGCCGTTTTTAGCCGGGCCAGAATTCACCGCCGTTGATGCGTTCTTCGCGCCGGTTGCGTTCCGCGTCCGGACTTACGGGCTGGATGTTGGTCATGCCGGTCAGGAATGGGTGCACAATATGTTGACCTTACCGGCGATGCTTGGCTGGGAGAGCGATGCGCTCAAGGAAAGCTGGCGTGAGGTCGGGCATGAGGAAGAATTGCGCGCCTGCGGCGAGGTGATCGCAGACTTTCGCCAGGCATAAAGAGGCCGCCAGAGCGGCGACCTTTTTAATGAGCCAATTCGGCTTCAGACTTTATCGCCCAAAGCGCCTTTGATTTTACCTGTTAGATTTTGGACTTCGCCCTTGCGCTCTTGCGCAATGCCTTCTGCTTCCAGATGCGGCTTGTCGGTTGCTTTGCCAGTAGCCTGCTTGATGTTGCCTGCGATTTCATTGCCAAGTCCTTTGGCTTTGTCTTTCAATTCGCCCATGACGCAATCCTTTCTGCGTAATCCGGCCTCGCGGAATTTGCGGGTCGGTACTTCGATTTAATCGACGGCAAGGATTAAGGTTCCACGGCTTACCGCATCTTGGATAACAAGGACGAGGCAAAGGCCGCGCCACCATCAGGAGCAAAGCGCAGGAATAAGGACGGCTCGATTAGTTCAAGTTCCATCAGCCGGAACCGGCCCTCACCGTCGCGCAGCATATCGACCCGGGCGTAAGCAAGCATGTCGGTTCGCGTGATGTCTGCTGTCGCAGCCAGTGCTTCTTGGGCCAACAGTAATGCTGCGACGGGCGCTTCGATGGCTTCTTCATATCCCCCAAACTGGTCCTGCACACGAAAGTCTCCGGCGGCGGGGCGTTTGATGATCGAATGACTAAAGAAACCGTCAAAATAGAAAAGCGAATATTCGCCCTCCGTCGCGATGCTGGTCAAGAAGGGTTGGATCATCATCCGGCGTCCTGCCACCGATTGGGGGACCGCGTCAGTCTTTGCCAGGCGGAACGTGCCGTCTGCACCGCCGGAGATCGGCGGCTTGATCACCAGCGTATCGCACCCGAACGCGGTTCGCGCATCATCGAGTGCCGCCTGATCCAGCGATTCGATCATTTGCGTCGGCACGGTCGCAATACCCGCTGCACCCATTTCGGCCAGATAGGCTTTATCGCTATTCCAGCGCAGCACTTTGACCGGATTGGCGGCGTTTACGCCTTCGGCCTCGATCCGGTCGAGCAAGGCGAACCAAGTCGCAGTATCGCGCGGATAGCCCCATGCCAATAAAGGTGTGACCAAATTAAAGGAGGCTAAATCGCCTGCTTTCGTCCAGTCGACAAAGGCCATATCTTCCCCGAACAGCCCGACATAATCGGCCTTGATGTGCGACCAGTCCTCTTCATATTCAGGAACAGGACTGAGAATCGCTAAGCGCATCGCGGTCATTCGCCCGCCATCTTCAATATCGCTTTCCATTCGGCAGCGCGCACGGGCGCGACTGACAGTCGGGACTGACGGATCAGTTCCATCCCGACGAGCTTGGGGTTGGCCTTGATTGCCTTGAGCGTCACCGGATTCCCGATTTTGCGCACAGGTTTGACCTTTACTGCAACAAAACGGGCCTTCTCGTCGGTCGGGTCGATGAAATGCTCCTGACTGATCGTCATGATGCCGACAATCTCCAGCCCGATGTTGCTGTGATAGAAAAACGCCTCGTCGCCGACCTTCATCGCGCGCAGGTTTATCGCAGCGGAGTGGTTCCGCACGCCGTCCCACATGCCCTCTTTCTGTGCGACCAGATCGTCCCAGCTGTAGGCGTCGGGTTCGGATTTCATCAGCCAATATTGTTTCGGCACCGTCTGCTCCTGTTTTTCACTAGCGCCGCTTTAAGGCAGCCACTATCTGGATGTCCATGACACAGATGCCCGTAATTTCGTTAGCGACCGGCGATGCCGACGCGCTCGGCCAGCAGCTTGGCGATTCTTTCAAAACCTATGGCTTCGCTACCGTGGTCGACCATGGCCTCGACCAGGCGCTGGTTGCCAAAGCATGGGCGCTGACCAAGGAATTGTTCGACCAGTCGGAAGCCGAGAAAATGAAAGGTTTCGACAATGCCATCGCCGGACAGCGTGGTTACACGCCATTTAAGACAGAAATTGCTAAGGGCGCGGACCATCATGACCTGAAGGAATTCTGGCATGTCGGTCGTGACTCCGAAACAATGCTGCCCAATATCTGGCCCGATTTGCCGGAGTTCAAGCAGACCTTCCAGACGCTATTTTCCGAAATGGACAGGGTCGGCGCACAGATATTGTCGTCCATTGCATTATATCTCCGACTGCCAGTCGACTGGTTTGGCGACAAGATCGAGAACGGCAATTCGATTCTTCGCCTGCTACATTATCCGCCCATCCAAGGCGATGCTGACGGTTGCATCCGAGCGGGTGCGCATGAGGATATCAATCTCATTACCTTATTGCTCGGCGCCGAAGAGGCTGGCCTGCAAATTCTTCGCCCCGACGGCAGCTGGATGGAAGTCGCGCCGCCCGAGGGCGGGTTGGCGGTCAATGTCGGCGATATGTTGCAGCGCCTGTGCAACCATGTCCTGCCCTCGACAACACACCGCGTGGTCAATCCCACGGGCGAACGGTCGAAATTCAGCCGCTATTCGATGCCATTTTTCCTGCATCTGAATTCGGATTATGAAATTGAAACACTGCCGCAATGTGTGAGCGCTGTAAACCCGAACCGCTATCCTGAACCGATTCTGGCGGATGACTATTTGCGACAACGATTGATAGAGATCG
This sequence comes from Sphingomonadales bacterium, assembly GCA_031400695.1. Lineage (GTDB taxonomy): Bacteria > Pseudomonadota > Alphaproteobacteria > Sphingomonadales > Sphingomonadaceae > Sphingorhabdus_B. The sequence continues at coordinate 5,681 of JANNQI010000056.1, forward strand.
GTCTGCTCAAGGCCTAACTCGTTTTTCTGGTTTGGCTGCTGCGTCGCATAGCGGCGGTTATCAGGCTAAAGCGTCCTTGGCTTGTTTCCTGCCTATGACCAGCCCCAGCACTTCTTCAAAGGTCTTGCGCGCTCCGAAGTAGAGCAACGCGCCATATGTCAGCGCGCCGCTGACGGTCAACGCTGCGAGATGCAATGGAGCGGGGATATCACGCCAGATATAGGCCATGACAAGATGGTCGACGATCCATACCGCCGCCGACATAATCAAAGCCGCGCCTAGGCCGGGCAATATGGCTGCAACGAGCTGGCCCAAACTAAAACCGATAAGCGCCTTCGTCTGGTAAATCGTGATTGCGAGCAGCAGCGGCATGCACACCAGCCAGCTCCAGGCAAGCCCCTGAATGCCGTAACGCACTGCAACAAGATAAGTGATCGGCATGATTACTGCTCCGGCAATAGCGTTGCGCAATATGATTTTGCGGACACCAAGCACGTTGATAGCAGGATGGAATATGATTTGCAGGGTCATAACCGGCATCGCTAGCGCGAGCGTCGCGACAATCGGTACTGCTTCGGTCCACTTTTCGCCCATAAGTGTTTCGACAAATGGGCCAGCAGATATCGCCATGCCAAAATAAAGCGGGCAGGCAACCAGCATGATGAGCCGCACCGCTTTCAGGAAGCTGTAACTCATCACGCGTTTGTCATGTTGCATCCTGGCATAGGCCGGGAAAGCGACTTCATTCAACGGCGGGACGAACTTGGTGGCGAACAGCGCGGCGATGAATAATGCCTCGGCATATACGCCTAGCGTGTGCGCATCCACATGCCGCGCAGCGATGAAGATGTCCGACTGGGTCTGAACGATGTAAAAGCCCTGACTGACCAGCATTGTCACGCCGAAGGCGAACACATGGCCGGCGCCCTTGAAGTTGAACGACGGGCGTACCCAGAACCTAGTGGCAATCATCAGCGAAATCGCCCGCGCCCAGAATATCGTGATTGGTGCGAAGACCAAGGTCCACACACCGAAATCGCTCAACGCCAAAGTGAGCGATGTCGTCGCACCGACAATTGCACCGGTCAGGTTGATTATCGCCGGCTTCTTGAAATCGAGGTTTCGCGTCAGCATCGCTTCGGGCAGAATGACGAAGGGTGTGGATAGATATATTAGCGATTGCCAGCGCAGCAGTTCGGCAACGAGGGGTTCGCTATAATATGCCGCAGCAAGTGGCGCGACGGCGAAGAACTGGATCGCTGCGAGCGCGCCGTTAAGTAAAATCAACATGCCAAATGCTTGCCTGATCCGAATCGGTTCGACCGATTCTGACCGAATGAGCGCGGAAACGATGCCATAGCCGTTAAGAAAATTAAGAAAGATCAGCACAACCGAGGTCATAGCGAATAGGCCATAATCGCTCGGCTCGAGGATTCTGATGACCGCCAGTGTCGCACCCCAGCTGATGATCTGTGACAGAATTTGGGTACCCGAACGCCAGAAAACGGCGGATTTTACGCGCTTTCCGAAATCCTCGGGACCAAGCTCGTCATTAAGGGTACGCATATCCATAAGCGGCCTCTTAATTCGAAAAACTTACCAAAGCCTCGCATTTCTGCGGGGGTGCATTTTTTTTGTAATAAAATTGCAAATGGCTGTTGACTGAATCGGAAGGCCCCTTTAGAGGCCCTCTCACCGGACGGGAAGCAAGCGTTTCTGCGGTCTGGTCGCCAACAAATAGGTCACCTAGTCCTCTGGTAGCAATATCAGGGAACCATAGGTGTCCGCTTTTTTGTCGGTTTGGCTCTTTGACATTGTGATATTTAGATGAAGGGACATGTGGGCGACGGCGCCAGGTCCGGGGGTTTTTAGGCCCCGGGTGCTTGGTTAAAAATTACGTCGTTCAGCACATATGTCCTATACACCATGTATAGTAATTTGTGCAGGAACAACGCCTGAAAGTTCGAGCCTTGCTGGTTTGCGGATTTATCCGTGCCAGTCTGGTTTTTGAATCAAACTTGAGAGTTTGATCCTGGCTCAGAACGAACGCTGGCGGCATGCTTAACACATGCAAGT
>JANNQI010000057.1:0-2532 GCA_031400695.1 Sphingomonadales bacterium
AAATCATCATTACGGCCCTCGGCCAGCATATCGGCGACAATGCGCGCACGCAAATCGTTCACGAATTGGGAAAAGCCGATACCCAATCCCTCGTTCAGCGCGCGTGACAAATGACCTGTGTTGGTACCCAACCTGCGGGCGAGGACGGCTAGCGACAATTCGGGATCGGCCGCCCACCCTTCGGCCCTTACCTTCTCGGCCCAGGTCTTGCCCAACATCTGCCAGTCGCGCGGCGGCGGCAGGGTGTCTGCTACAGCCTGAAGGCTGGCAAGTGGCGGGAACGGCAATGCTGCGTGCCGCCAGGCTTCGATCCCAAGATAAAGCGCGAAGGCTCCGATGGCGACATAAAGCCCCATCAGCCCGCGATAACCGAGTGGTAGCACCAAGTCCCAGACGATGAAGCTCGTCCATATCAGCAGCAGCACCCCAAGCGCGCCAATCGCTGCTCCCAGCCAGCGTGCAGCATAACGGTGGTCGTCCGAGCGAGCTGCCGACAGCGCTATCCTGTATTCGCGCAACAGGCGAAGGCTGGCGAAGCAATAATAGACGAGGCCTACGATGACACCGGCACCCGTAATCCATCCAACTGCAGGCGACGCCATCTCCGCCCATTGCATCTTGGTATCGAACGGCAACAGGAAGCTGACGAGATAAAACAAAAGCTGCACAATCGCCGGGGCGAGGTGCCATTTACCATTCGCGGGCCAACCACCGGTGACGAGTGCATGGGCGTAGAGATAGAATAAAGGCGCGACTGCCAGGCTGATCTGCAATGGCGCAAAGGTCAACCACATCCATTTATCGTAAAAGCCTGCGAAGCCGATTAGCCACGGCGTGATGATTCCTGCGAGCACTAACAGCAACGCCGCCATAGTCCGGTTAGCGATCCGATTCTGGATAATCCGGAGCAATGCCGATGCCAATAGCAGTAACTGTACGAAAATAACCAAGAGTATAGCTGTCCGCCATCCGAAGGACAGTCCGTCGAACAGCGTCATGCGCGTGCCCTTAATTCGCCTTTTCGCGCGATAGTCGAGTCATCAATATCGCTGCGCGTTTTGCTTGCCGTTTGATGCTGGCAAGATCGACGGTTTCGCCGGGTGCGTGGTCGCCCCTGCTCGACGGGCCGAGGCCGGCCAGGCCATCGACATCATTCGCCACGAAACTAATGTCCCCCGCACCGCGCTTTAATGGATCGAGCGCCGCCATTTCAGCAAGCCCTAAATCTCGGTTTACGCCGTTCAGCTTCGCCAGCAGAGCGCTATTCCCGTCGCTTGGCGCCATCGCCGGATAGGCACCGGGGTCAAAGCTGAGTTCGGCCCCGGTCAAGGCGGCATGGTCGGCAACAATCGCCGCCATTTTCGACTTTACTCGTGCAGTCTGTTCCTCGGACAATGTGCGAAAATCGCCACGAGCCACCGCAATGCCGGGGATAATGTTGGTCTTGCCTTTCGCATTGGCACGGACGCCGTCCTTGTCGAGTTCGGCCTCCTGACCGCCAGCGACTAGACCGACATTGAAAGTCAGGTTGGTCTCTGGCAATTCGGTGCGGAAACGGTGGATGATCCGGGCCAGCTCAAAAACGGCGCCATCGCCATATTCGGGTCCAAAGATCAGCGAGCTGTGACCGGTCTTACCATTCGTTACCAGCTTCCAGCTATTCGAAGACCTGCGCGCCACCGACCCCATATCCTTGCCGCCATCTACCACCAGCCCCTCGAAATCGAGCGCGGCATCGGCGCGCTTGCCCGCCGCGACCAGCGACGCTCGGGCCGTTTCAATCGGGTCACCCGAATCTTCTTCGTCACCTGTCATATGTATTTCGATAGCTGCATCTTTTAATGTCCCCGCAGTCTGCATTGCGCGCAGTGCTGCGACGATGACGACCATCCCGCCCTTGTCGTCACCTGCGCCAGGGCCCTCGGCGAAATCCCCTCTCCGGACGAATTTCTGGAACGGTGAGTCTTTCTCGAAAACCGTATCGAGATGCGCGATCAGCAGCAGCTTCTTGTTGCCCTTTCTGCCCGACTTTGTTGCCACAAGATGCCCGGCGCGTTTCGCCGACGCCATCGGCTCCCAGACGACCTTGAACCCCAAAGGCTCAAGTTCGGCGCGCATCATTTCGGATACCGCCTTTACGCCTTCAAAATTCATCGTGCCGCTATTCTGGTTGACGAGCTTCTCGAGCAAGCTCACCGAGCGTTCATATTCGGCATCGACCGTCGAGGTCATTTTCGCCTCGGGTTTCGACAGCTGGGCATTGGCCGGAACGGCGACTGCCAACAGGCTGGCGGCGAACATCAAGGGCAGTGAAGCGCGCATCAATAACATCCTCATTACGTATTTTTCGTTGATGTGCCGCGCTTTGCACCCTCACGCAAGCGGCATTGCATGGGTAACCCGAGCGGCGTAGGTTGCAACGCGTTCAATCGGAGAGAGGAAGCCGGATGTCCACGAAATCACCATTTGCCAAATCTGCAATTGTTTGTGTGGCTATGCTGCTGTCGTCGACTGCGCTGGCACAAACCCCGA
>JANNQI010000058.1:0-11006 GCA_031400695.1 Sphingomonadales bacterium
TATACGGCTTCATACGCGGGTTCCAACGGTGGGTTTGGTGGCCGAAATGGGCCCCAGCTTCAAGCAATTGCTGCATGGTAACGACAGGTGCCGCCATGGTACTTCTCCTTCCGGTTGAGCCTCTGGGAAACAAGAACGTCACGCATGCCTGGAAGACAGCGATCCGCACCGGTATGTGCGTTTCCCATGTGGAATGAGCGCGCCGTTAGAGTGCAGGCGGGGATTCGTCAACCCTATTCGGGAATGAAAGATACCGTTACCTGCCTTCGGTAACGCCAGCAGTTCTCAGCCTGCTAGGTCCATCAGCCCGCCTGAGGTCGCGGCGACTTGCATGAATGCCGGTTTGCTTTTTGGCCCATCGCCCCCGACCAGCATCGGATAATTGCCTTTTGGCAAGGCTTCCAACGGGACACCTGCGGCGGCGAGCGCGTAAGGCGAAACACGGTGGCGCGTACAGAGGCCTCCGGCGCCGTCGCTGACCAAAGGCGTTTCGAATTCAACGGCGATCAATGCGCCTTCGACCCGGGTTACCGTACAAATCGCGAGTTGCCCGCCACTCAGGTCCAGCACCAGCCCGGTGCCTTCGGGAACGCCAAGCAAGCCGTCGATCAACGCACCGGTCTTCGACATGTTGCGCATCAGCGCGTCATAACGGTGATCGTCGTGGATCACGCCGACCCGGCGGAACATCGAACGGCGTTCTTGGCGGTGCGTTTGCGGCCCGTCGGGTTCGATACGGAATTCGCCCGATTTCATGCGTTCAAGCGCGGTTTCCTGCGTCAGCGCCTTCGAATAGATCCAGCCCTGAATATATCGCGCGCCCTTTGAAACCACGACGTCAAGCTGGTCGAATGCCTCGACACCCTCGACCGTGGTTTCCATGCCTAACGCATCGGAAAGCCCAATAATGGCAGCGATGATTTTCGCGCTATTATGATCCTTTTGCGTGCAGCTGTCGACAAAGGTACGATCCACCTTGATCTTGTCGAACGGGGCAGAGCGCAGATAGCTCAACGACGAATAGCCGGTTCCGAAATCATCAAGCGCAAGGCGAACACCAAGGTCTTTCAGTGCGCGGAAAATATCGTCGATGGTGTCGCCATCACCCATGAACACGCTTTCGGTGAGCTCGAGTTCTAGGCGGTCGGCTTCGAGTCCCGAGCGGTCGAGCGCGTCGGTGACGATCGATATCAGGTCTGAATGCGCAAACTGCGCGGCCGAGACGTTGACAGCTACGCGCACCGATTTGGGCCAGGCCATCGCGTCTTGGCAGGCCTTGTTCAGGGCCCAGGCACCGAGTTGATTGATGAGGTCTGATTCCTCTGCAATCGGAATGAACACATCGGGGCTAATGGTACCGCGCTCGGGGTGTTCCCAGCGGATGAGCGCCTCAAAGGTCACGACCATATTGTCGGCGGTGCGCACGACTGGCTGGTAATGCAGTTCTAACAGTTCGCCCGCGAGCGCATCGCGCAGACCTTCCTCAAGGATGCGGCGCTCTTCGGCTTCATCCTTCAAGTCAGCGGAATAGAAGCGGAACTGCCCTCGCCCGCCATTTTTTGCAGCATAAAGTGCTAGGTCGGCGTTGTGGATGATGTCATGCTTTTCGATACCGTCATATGGCGCAATGGCGATGCCGATCGAGGTACCGATGGTCGCGCGCTTGTCGTCGATGGTATAGGGCTGCGATACGATCTGGATGATCTTGTTCGCCAGTTCGCCCAACTTGCCGCGGTCGTCGAGGTCCGGGAGGATTATCTGGAATTCATCGCCGCCAAGCCGTCCTATTTCACCGCGACCACCAACCACCCGTTCAAGCCGCCGTGCGACCTGTTGCAGCAAATCATCGCCCGCCGGATGGCCCAGCGTGTCGTTGACATGCTTGAACCGATCGAGGTCGAGCATGACCAAAGTGCAGCTTCGCTTCGCCGATTTATAGGCCGCGAGAATGCCCTCTAACCGCTTGTCCATACGGTGACGGTTGGCAAGACCAGTGAGCGAATCGAATTCGGCGAGCCGCGAGTCTATAAGCTTACGCTCATATTCGACCGTGATGTCTTTCGCGCTGCCGCGATAGCCTTGGAAAGTGCCGGATTTGTCGAACTTGGGATGCCCCGAAATCGACCACCATTTCTGCCGTCCGCCATCCTGCGCGGGTTGCAGCGCAAATCGCACGGTTTGGTCGACAATCTTGTTATGCGCCTTAAGCTGAAAATTCAGCGATCGGTCCGATCGTTCGCCGGGATTGTCGGCATCGGCTTCGAATAATTTTATGAGCGGCTGGGCCAGCAATTGCTCAATCGGATGGTCCAGCTTTTTGGCCGCGTTTTCCGAAACATATATCAGCCGCCCATCGGCATCGGTTGCCCAAAGCCAACCAATTCCCGCCTGTTCGAAATCATCGAGCACTTCGAGCCGGCGGGCAGTATCGTCAGCCGTAATAACCGCAACCGAGCCATAACCAGTATTATCGCCACCGGCCATGCCGGGGAAATTCCTGAAAAGACGTGAGACAGCCATAGTCGTCACCACGCGCCGAGAGGGAGTGTCGAAATCCGGTCCATAGGAAATAGACACTAAATCATTCTGGTTACCATATGGCTAATGATAAGATGTTCATTTTCGGGACGGAAAATAGCCAAAAAGCAGGTAGTGCCGAAGCAGCGCTGAAATGGAGCAGTAAGACGTCGTGGGAGTAGCCACAATTAACAGCAGGTTCACCGCAACCGGCTAATCCGGCACGACAGACTTCGGGAGAAACGCAATGGCCATATATAAATATGTTCTCATGGCCGGTTTACTTGGTGCATCCGGCGCGCTGTCTGCGCAGGACAACCCTCCACCGACCCCAGCCGAAATGCCCGAACGAATTTCGTTCCTTGTCGCGTTCGGCGAAGAAAAATGCCGCGAGCCGCTCGGCGACGAAATCGTTGTCTGCGCAACGGTACCGGAAAACGAACGCTACCGTATTCCGGTCGCGCTGCGGAAAAAAGAAACCGTCATTACTGACCGTTCATGGTCCTCGGCGGTCGAGACGCTCGATTCTTTCGCGCGCGATCTTCGTCCGAACAGTTGCTCGGTGAATGGGTCGGCTGGCTTTACTGGCTGCACGCAGAAATTGTTGCAAACATGGTTTGCAGAACGGCGCGGCAAATTGCGGTCGAATTGAACCTTTTGCCACACCGATTGTTATCCACAGGTAATCCCAAAGCATTTCAACGGAATTCCGAGAGCAAATTCCTACTTGACATGATGGAACATATAGTGAACATTACATTTAAGTTGTTCATATAACAGCAAGCTAACCCCCGCTAATGGCCGATTTGGGGGACAGAAAGGACCAGTGTCATGACCCTCATTGCTTCCCTACTTTTTGCAATCGCCCTAGCAGCCTCTGTTTCCGTTATCGTTCTGACGATCGGCAACGCGATGCCGCGGATAGCGCAAGTGATTGAGATGGAATTTGCCCCTGCGGTTCAGACCGAACGACGCATTGTTTTCGGCGAGGTTAAGCGCCTAAAGCCAGTGCAGGCGGCAAAGGTCATCGCCTTTCCGCGTAAGCGCACCTGTGATGCGGGTTATCGCCTCGCCGCCTAAACGCCGTATAGTTCGGTAAACATGGAAGCGCCTTCGGGCGCTTTTTTGTTGTGCGGGCGAAAGGCCAAAAGAAAAAGGGCGGAAGCTTTCGTCCCGCCCTTCCCCATATCCCTTAGTATACCAATATCAGTTGACGGCGTCTTTCAGCGCCTTGCCAGCCTTGAACTTGGGCTGGGTCGAAGCCTTGATAGTCATTGGCTCGCCGGTACGCGGGTTGCGGCCGGTCGATGCCTTGCGCTTTGCAACGGCAAAAGTGCCAAAGCCAACCAGACGGACTTCGCCGCCCTTTTTCAAGGCACCGGTGATTGCGTCAAAGGTTGCTTCAACTGCCTTGGCAGCGTCGGCTTTGGTCAAGCCACTTGCATCGGCCACTGCGCTAACGAGATCTTGCTTGTTCATATTGGGAACCCCCCTCTCAAAGAATGTTATGAGACTCATTTATGAATTAATTGAGTCGCGGCTTAGGCCGGTGGCGGGATAATGATGAGAATGCGCGCACTGTCAAAGGAAATATTGGCGTAAAACCGTCATTTTCTGTGAAAAACACGTCCAATTGCAAAGCGGCGGGATGAATCACCCCGCCGGCACCACTTAATGTGTCACAGAAGTGCTATTTTCGCCGCTGATTGTGGGCGGAATCGCGGCTGCCAGTTCATCCGCTTCGGTCCATTCTACCGGCGTCAGCGGTGATACCAGCGCACGTGCCAGCACCTGATCCACATGGCTGACCGGAATGATTTCGAGACCCGCCTTGATGTTCTCAGGTATCTCGGCAAGGTCTTTCTCATTCTCCTGCGGGATGAGCACGGTCTTGATGCCACCGCGTAACGCCGCGAGCAGTTTTTCCTTCAAACCGCCGATCGGCAATACCCGGCCACGCAACGTAACCTCGCCGGTCATCGCAACGTCACGGTGGACCGCAATGCCAGTCAGCGTCGATACGATGCAGGTAACCATGCCGATGCCCGCCGATGGGCCGTCCTTGGGAACTGCGCCTTCGGGCAAGTGAATGTGGACATCCTTGCGCCCGAAGAGACTTGGCTTGATACCATAGCTCGGCGCGCGCGCCTTGACATAGCTTAATGCTGCCTGGATCGACTCACTCATCACTTCGCCGAGCTTGCCGGTCGTTCTGATATTGCCTTTACCGGGAACGGTAACGGCTTCGATGGTAAGCAATTCGCCGCCGACCTCGGTCCAGGCAAGCCCGGTGACCGCGCCGATCTGGTTTTCTTCCTCGCCCATATCGTGGCGATATTTGCGGACACCCGAGAAATCAGCGAGATTTTCCGGGGTAATTTCGATCTTCTCCGCCTTGCCCTCGAGAATGCGGCGCAATGCTTTACGCGCAACCTTGGCGATTTCGCGTTCGAGTGTACGGACGCCTGCTTCGCGGGTATAATAGCGGATCAGGTCCATCAATGCGGCATCGGTGAACACAAACTCTTCGGGCTTCAATCCATGCGCCTCAACCTGCTTCTCGAGCAGATGGCGCTTGGCAATTTCAAGTTTTTCGTCCTCGGTATAGCCTTCGAGCCGGATGATCTCCATCCGGTCTAGCAATGCCCGCGGCAGGTTCATGCTGTTAGCGGTGGTCACGAACATAATATCCGACAAATCGAGATCGATTTCGAGATAATGGTCGTTAAACTTGTTGTTCTGTTCGGGGTCGAGCACTTCCAACAGCGCCGACGCCGGATCGCCCCGGAAATCCTGACCTAGCTTGTCGATCTCATCGAGCAGGAACAAAGGGTTCATCGTCCCGGCTTTTTTGAGGTTCGCTGCGACCTTGCCCGGCATTGAGCCGATATAGGTTCGGCGATGACCACGTATTTCGGCCTCGTCGCGCACACCGCCCAATGACTGGCGAATGAATTCGCGACCTGTCGCCTTGGCAATCGACTTACCGAGCGAGGTCTTGCCAACACCGGGAGGACCAACGAGGCACAGAATCGGACCCTTCAATTTGTTGGTGCGCGCCTGAACCGCCAGATATTCGACGATCCGGTCCTTGACCTTTTCCAAAGCGAAGTGATCCGCATCGAGCACCTCTTGCGCCTTGGCAATATCACGCTTCAACTTTGATTTCTTGCCCCACGGAATACCGAGCAACGTATCGAGATAGTTGCGAACGACAGTGGCTTCGGCCGACATCGGCGCCATGCCGCGCAGCTTTTTCAGTTCGGCATTGGCTTTCGCCTTGGCTTCCTTGGACAGCTTGGTGGTATCAATCTTGGTTTGCAGCTCGGCGATTTCGTCGCCGCCCTCGCCATCGTCATTGCCCAATTCGCGCTGGATCGCTTTCATCTGTTCGTTCAGATAATATTCGCGCTGTGTCTTCTCCATCTGGCGCTTGACGCGGCCACGGATTTTCTTTTCGACCTGCAAAACGCCAAGCTCGCCTTCCATGAAGGCGAACGCCATTTCGAGACGGCGCAGCGGGTTCGATTCCACCAGCAGCGACTGCTTGTCCGAAACCTTTAGCTGGATGTTGGCTGCCACCGCATCTGCAAGCGCCGCCGGTGTTTCGATTTCGCTTAACTGCACAGCCGTTTCGGCGGGCATTTTCTTGTTGAGCTTCGAATAGTTCTCGAACTGCTCGGCGACTGAACGCATCAGCGCGGTGGCCTCGGGTCCTTCTGCCACCTGTTCTTCGATCATACGGATGCCGGCCTCGACATAGTCGCTGCCGCGTTCGACCAGATCGACGAGTTCGCCGCGCTGTTTGCCCTCAACCAGCACGCGTACCGTTCCATCGGGCAGTTTCAACAACTGCATAATCGTTGCGGTCACGCCGATATCGTAAAGATCGTCCTTATCGGGATCGTCCTCGGCTGGGTCGAGTTGGGCGACGAGGAAAATTTCTTTGTCAGCGGCCATCGCCTTTTCAAGCGCAACGACCGATTTATCACGACCAACGAAAAGCGGCACAATCATGCCGGGAAATACGACGATATCGCGCAGCGGCAATAAAGGAAGGTTCAATTCCATAGATACTCCAATTGGCGGTCCCTCAAGCGGCAACCAGCCTGTTCCGCATCAATATGTGTGCTTTTGGAGAGCTTTCAATGAATTTGCGTTGAACGTGCGCGATTTGTTGGGGAAAAGCCGCTCAAAACGGCAGCTTGAACCCCGCCGGCAATGGCAATCCGCTCGACATCTTGCTCATCTCGGCGTTGCTGGCGGCATCGGCCTTCTCGCGCGCATCGTTGAAAGCGGCGGTGATGAGATCTTCAAGCATGCCCTTGTCCGACGGCACGACCAGGCTGTCATCGATAGCAACGCCAAGAATGCGCCCCTTTGCGGTCGCGCGAACCTTGACAAGGCCTCCACCCGACACGCCTTCAACTTCAATTGTATCAAGCGTCGCTTGCGCGGTTTCCATCTGCTTCTGGATGTTCTGGGCCGCCTCTTGCGCTGCCTTTATCATCTCTTCCATGCTCTTCATGCACTTTTACTCCAGGGGGTTTCGTCTTCGTCGCTATCCAGCAATTCCGCCTCGGGAAATGCCGCAAAAGCAGCCTTCACCAGCGGGGATTCCATGACTGCGCGGCGGTCGGCTTCAGCAGCGGCACGTTCCGTTTCGAGCAGGCTGGGCTGGGCCTCGCCTTCGCGTTCCTCGATGTCCCAGCGCGTGCCGGTCACTTTTGCCAACGCGTCGCGCAGTTCGGCAACAAAATCGGGAGAAACCGGTCCAGCCAATTGGTAAGCGAGCATTGGCGGCGCGAATTCGACAAGGCGCACTACGTCGCGCATGGTCATTTCAAGGCTCACATAGCCTTCACGCGCGAGCCGATCGAGCAATGCCTCGAAATTGGGGGGCATGAGTATCTGCACGGTGGCAGACGCTGGAATATCGAGCGCTGTTGGCGCCGAAGCGGGAGGTGAAGCGGAAAAATTCCGTTCGGCCAGCATTTTTGCCAGCTCGCCTGGATCAGGCAGCGTCGCGGCGTGGATAACGCGCAGCAACGCCATGTCCGACGCATCAAGCGGTACCGATGCGCGCGCTACTTCCTCCTGCCCCTTCAGCAGCAATTGCCAGAGGCGGTGCAGATTGGGGAACGACAATCGGTCGGCCTGTTCCTCGACCAGCGCCACCGCCTCGGCATCAAGGGCTCCGTCGCGCGGCGCACCGACCTTTGCCAGCGTCAATCGGTGGACTTCGGACAACAATCCGGCGAACATTGCCTGCGGTTCGACGCCCAGCACATATTGGTTCTTCGCCTCGGCCAGCATCGCCTGCGCATCGCCTGCGAGAATCAGCGCAAACAATCGCCGAATTGCGCCTCGGTCCGACAATCCGAGCATGTCGCGCACTTGCGCCGCAGTGACCTTCCCATCACCTTCCATATCGGCATGGGCAATCGCCTGGTCGAGGATCGAAAGGCCGTCGCGGACCGAGCCTTCGGCGGCTTGCGCGACCAAAATAAGAGCTTCAGGCTCGGCCTCAACCGCCTCTTTGGCAGCAATTTCAGCAAAATGACTCGCGAGCATTTCGGTCGGAATGCGCTTCAAATCGAACCGCTGGCACCGTGACAGCACCGTAATCGGCACCTTGTTGACCTCGGTCGTCGCAAACAGGAATTTTACATGCCCCGGCGGTTCTTCGAGCGTTTTCAGCAACGCGTTGAACGCGTTTTTCGACAGCATGTGGACTTCGTCGATAATGTAAATCTTGTAGCGCGCAGACACCGCCGAATAGCGCACGGCCTCGATAATCTCACGCACATCGTCGACGCCAGTATGGCTCGCGGCGTCCATTTCGATCACGTCGATATGCCGGCCCTCGGCAATCGCTACGCACGGCTCGCACATGCCGCACGGATCGATGGTCGGACCACCCTGCCCGCCGGGACCGATGCAGTTCAAAGCCTTGGCAATCAGTCGTGCCGTCGATGTCTTGCCCACCCCGCGCACGCCGGTCATCAAGAACGCATGGGCCAAACGGTCGCGCTTGATAGCGTTACCCAGCGTCTGCACCATTGCATCTTGCCCGATCAATTCGGCAAAAGTCTGCGGTCGATATTTGCGCGCCAGAACGCGGTAAGCCGCGCCACCTGCAGGCACTGGCTTGGCCTGAGGCGGCATATCCAGGCCCAGACCCAAAGCATCGTCGGGCATGTCCGGGTCGCGCTCGGCGAAATCGGGATTATTGGAATCGGGCATCATCATCACGTTAGGCCGCTCTTCGAATATTGTCGAAGGCTTCTCAAGCGATAAGTAAGAAATAGGAGCCGAATGACCCGCAGCGAATTCGTTGTGGCTGCTTCCGTCAGGATCTGACCAGGTTGGCGAGTGCCACGTCCATCCGACTCCCGACGCGCATATGGCTGCGAAGAGCGCGAAATGCAAGAGCACGGCGTTATAGAAGGTAAACGGTATCTTTACCCTGCCTGCGAACGATCCGTTGACCCTGATTTGTTATCGCAAATTATTCACAGTGGGAGACGCGACGATGACCATCTCGCATTCTATGGGGCAAAATTTCATGCGTTACGAAGATGCCGCGCAGGAAGACCGCAGCGCGCCACGCATTCGATTGAAGATTCCGGCGTCAATGCGCCCATCGGGTTCGCCTGCGTTTGCAGTGATCGTACGCGATCTATCACTGTCCGGAGTTGCCTGCGAGGCACTGACAGGAATGTCAGCCGGAACGCGCGTGTGGTTGACCCTGCCCGGTCTTGCCGCGCTTCAGGCCAAGATCGTCTGGAACGACGGTACGATTGTCGGCTGTGAATTCGACACGTTGTTGAACGTTGCCGTCATGGAAAACGTCCTCGCTCGCTTTCCTATAAAAGCCTAGGCGTTACGCAGATACCAGTCATAGTCGATTGAAGGCACATGGCCGAAATAACGGTCCTGCTCGACGCGTTTGACGATACTGAACATGTCGACAAATCGCTCCCCAAGATATTCACGCATCAATGATGACCCGTGGAAGCGGTCCACCGCGGCGAACCAGTTGCTCGGCGGCTTATCGTCGCTCGAGCTATCGCGGTCATAGCCATTGCCGACCACCGCCTCACCCGGGTCGATCTGGTTGACGATGCCGTGGTGAATTCCCGCCAAGACGCCGGCGACTGCAAGATAGGGATTGGCATCGGCACCGCAAGCGCGGTGTTCGACGTGACGGCTTGACGGCGGCCCTGCCGGAATACGGAAGCTGACGGTGCGGTTGTTGACGCCCCAAGTCGGCGCGACTGGCGCATAGCTATTGGCCTTGAACCGGCGGTAACTGTTGGCGTGCGGCGCGAATAGGGCGAAGCAATCGCCGACCGTGGCGATCATCCCGCCGATGGCGTGACGCAGCATCGGCGTGCCTTCGGGGTCGTCGCTGGCGAAAAGGTTTTTACCGTCGGCGTCGTTCATCGAAACATGGATGTGCATCCCGCTACCAGCCTGATCGGCGAACGGTTTGGCCATGAATGTAGCCTCCAGTCCGTGCGCCTGCGCTACCGCTTTCACGATACGCTTGTACATGATCGCATCGTCGCATGCACGGAGCACATCGGGTTTGTATCGCAGGGTGAGTTCGCATTGCCCTGGCGCAAATTCGGATATCGCAGATTCGAGCGGAATGTCTTGCGCGTCGCATGCAGCATATAATGCGTCGTAAAATGGCCGGAAGTCGTCGAGTTCGCGCAAGCCATAGACCTCGACCATTTGCGGCGTTGTGCCACTATAGGCTGGGCGAGCGGGACGTATCGAACCGTCGCGGGCGCGTTTCGGGTCAAGGAGATAAAATTCTAGTTCAACAGCAAGCGCCGGGGTCATGCCCGCTTCGGCAAAGCGGTCCACGACAAGTCCAAGCACATGGCGCGGGTCGAGGTCATGCGGCTGGCCATCGAGTTCGTAGAAATCGACCATGAATTGCGCTGCATTTTCACCCGCCCACGGGGTTTTGACCAATGTTCCGGGGATCGGCTTCATCGACCGGTCAGCGTCGCCATCCTCCCACACAAGGCCGGTTTCCACGGTGTCTTGGCCTGTAATGTCGACTATCGTAATCGAACCCGGGAAAAAGCGACCGATCTCGTAGACCGATAGCACCTCATGCTGGCGCAAGCGTTTGCCGCGCGGAACGCCGCCGAAATCGGTGTAAATCATCTCGACCGAATCAACATTCGGATTGGCGGCGAAAAACGCCTCGGCCTCGCTCCGCGCTGCGACGATTGCCGATGATTTTGCCCGTTTGATCATGCTTTTGCCTCCAAAAGCTCTGCTACACAGTTGCCCATTTCCTGCAAGAGGCGATCAACTTGACTAGGCCGCGTCATAGGACTGAGCAGCATCATATTGTGGAACGGTGCGAGCAGGATGCCGCGATTGGTGAGGTAGAGGTGAATGGCGTTTTCCATCTCATGATCCATCGCCGCCCTGGCCTCGCTGCCGTTGCGAGGGGGCATGGC